>DATFBS010000110.1:0-47898 GCA_035253695.1 Gemmatimonadaceae bacterium | reverse complement strand
ATGAAGATCGTCGCCAGCACGAACAGCACCGGCACGATGGGATAGAGCGGGGCGCGGAAGGGCGGATCGTAGTCGGCACGCTTTCGCAGGGTGAACACCGAAGCGACCGCCAATGCGTAGAACGGCACGATCGCGGTCACGAAGGTGTCCGCGAGCTGCTCGAAGGTCCGGAAAAGGACAAAGATGACGCCGAGGGCGGCCGTCATCGCGATCGCCACGTAGGGCGTCTCGTATCGCGGATGCACCGCCGCCACTTTGCGAAAGAACAACCCGTCATCGGCCATCGCGAAGAAGATGCGCGGGGACGTGAGCAGCGTTCCATTCAGCGTGCCGAACGTCGACAGCATGACGGTGACGCCGACGAACACCACCCCGGCGGTGCCGATCAGATGCATCGCGACATCCGCCGCGATACGGGGCGACTGCCTCAGTTGATCGACGGGGAAGATCGCCAGATACGCGACGTTGGCGAGCAGGTAGATCACGATCACCGACGTGACGCCGAGGATGAGCGCGCGCGGCACGTTGCGCCGCGGGTCCTTCACTTCGCCGGCGACGAAGCTCAGGTCGGCCCAGCCGTCGAACGCCCAGAGGACAGACACCAGCGCGAGCCCGAACGCCGAAATCGTAAAGCTCCCTGGAGGAACGGCGGGGGTGAAATGGCTCGCCCCCTCGGGGAACCCCACCGCGAGCGCGAACAGCACGATGAAGAGGAGCCCTCCGTACTTCGCGAGCGTCGTCAGATTCTGGACGAGCGCCCCCCACCGCACGCCCACGTAGTTGAAGCCGGCGGTCACAATGATCGCGACCGCGGCCACGTAGTGCACGTAATCATTGTACGGCGCGACGCTCGGCTCCCGTCCAATCGCGCGAAAGAAATACTCGGCGAAGGTGGTGGAGATGGCTCCTAACGAGGCGGCCCGGATGAGCACCAGCTCCGCCCAACCAAAGAGAAAGGCGGGCAAGCGCCCCCAGCCTTCCCGGATGAAGACATACAGTCCTCCGGTTCGCGGGTACGCGCCCGCGATCTCGGCCAGCGTGAGCGCTCCACAGAGCGCGAGCAAGCCGCCGGCGACCCACACCGAGAGCAACGGTACTGGACCGGGTAGCCGATCGGCGATGACGGCGGGCGATCGGAAGATCCCCGATCCGATCGTGGAGCCGACCAGCACCGCGACGGCGCTGAAAAGGCCGAGTCGACGGGGAAGTTCGTTGCGCATGGGGGCAGATAGTACGAGTGCCGGGGCCAGGGGCCAAGGGCCCAGGGTCAAGAAGCTGCTATCGAGGGACGATCATCCCCACTCAACAGATGCAAGGTCGCGTTAGATTACCGCCGTGCTTTCTTCCGTCCTGCTCGTCAGCTGCGTCGCCTGCATCATCGTGGCGCAGCTCTTCATTCTTCGCTCCGCATTCAGCGCCGTCCTCGTCGCGCGAGGCGATGCCCGCGTGCCCGGACCCCGGCGGGCCGCGGAAGTAGCGTGGGCGGTGCTTCCGGCGATCGCGCTCGGATTCGCGCTGTGGATGACGTGGCAGGAGCGCCGAGCGCAGATGCCGGCGCCACCCGAAATCCACGACCACGGCGAGCATGGCTCGCACGCTTCGTGATCGGCCGATGTCGGTGACACGCCGCCTCGCGTACCTGGCACTCTTCCTCGCGTATGCGCAGATCGTGTTCGGCGCGGTCGTCCGCATTACCGACTCGGGCATGGGGTGTGGTGACCATTGGCCGAAGTGCAACGGCCAGTGGTTCCCATCGCTCACGAACACCGAGCTGGTTATCGAGATTACGCACCGGTGGATCGCCGCGGGGCTCCTGATGGCGACGTTGGCGCTGGTGGCCACCGCGTATCTGCACCGGCACCAGCCACGCATCGGAGGCCGCGGGGGCGTGCTGCGCGCGGCCTCGCTCGCCGCAGGGCTATGGCTCGCTCCGGCCATCCTCGGCGCCATCACGGTGTGGCTCGAGCTTCCCCCGCTCGTCGTCGTGATTCATCTCGCGCTCGCGATGGCGTTGCTGGCGGTGCTCGCGGTGACAGCGATACGGGCGGGCGGATTCGGAGCGTACGCCGTCGAGCGCGAACGCGCCGCTCCGCGCGCGATGCGCGCCGGCGTCGCCGCCGCGGCGATCACATTCGTCGTAGTGATTCTCGGCGGCTTTACCGCGAACATTCCCGGCGCTGCTCCCGCTTGCCAGGGCTTTCCGCTCTGCAACGGATCGGTCGTAACGACTGGCGGCGCCCAGACGCTCCATTGGGTGCACCGCGTCTTCGCGTTCTTGCTGACGCTCCACGTGGTGGGAATGACGATCGCGGCGTGGAAGCGCGCGCCCGGTATCATGCGACGCGCGACGACGACACTGCTTGCTGTGATCGCACTCCAGATCGTCATCGCCGCGGTGCTCGTGACGACACACCTGCCGCCCGCCTTGCAGTCACTCCATCAGGCGGTGGGAACGGTGGTATGGCTGAGTGCGGTAGTGCTAGCCGCATTGGGTGTCCGAGGTGTCCGAAGGGACTTCACGACCTCGACCACCTCTCCCTCGAGCGCGTCGAGCACCTCGAGCACCTGGTGAGTACCACCACCGCCGCACGCGCGCACGCACCGTCCCTCGTCCGGGATCTCGTGATGCTCACGAAGCCGCGGATCATCTCGCTGCTGCTCGTGACGACGATCGCTCCGATGTTCGTGGCGGGGACGCCGAGCCTGGCACTGGTCATCGCGGTGGCCATCGGGGGATATCTGATGGCCGGGGGCGCGAATGCGGTCAACATGTACATCGACCGCGACATCGACGATCGCATGGCGCGCACGCGCCTGCGTCCGATTCCCAGCGGCCGCATGGACGCAGCCGCGGTGCTTGCGTTCGGGGTCGCGCTGGCGACGGCGGCCACCGCGCTGCTCGCGGTGTTCGTGAACTTGCTCGCGGCGGCGCTGGCGCTCGCGGGCTTTTACTTCTACGTGTTCGTGTATTCACGCTGGCTCAAGCGACGCACGCCGCAGAACATCGTGATCGGTGGCGCGGCGGGCGCCTTTCCCCCGCTCGTTGGGTGGGCGGCGGTCACCGGGTCGCTCGATCTGACCGCGCTCTATCTTTTCCTGATCGTCTTCTACTGGACGCCGCCGCACTTCTGGGCACTCGCGCTCCTCAAGCAGGCCGACTACGGCCGCGCCGGCGTCCCGATGGCGCCGCTCGTGTGGGGCGAGCGAGAGACCATGCACCTCATGCTGTGGTACATGGCGATTCTCATCCCGCTCACCTTGCTGCCCGTCACGTTCGGCGCCTTCGGCATCGTTTATCTCGTGTCGGCGGCGGCGCTCGGCGTCGTTATGCTGTGGAGCATCGTACGGACCGTGCGTGCCGCGGCCTGGACGGCGCCCGCCTGGTGGTCCTATCGCTTCTCGCTCCTCTACCTGGCGCTCCTCTTCGTGGCGATGGTCGTGGACCGCCGCGTGACGCTCTGATGACGCGCGCGGAGTGGCGAGATACGCTCGTCGTGCAAATTGCCGGCAAGGATGGGCAACCGCCTTCGATCATCGAGCTCGAGCGGCCGCAGGGCGGCCGCGTGCACACCCGCGAGTGGGCTGACGGGGCATGGACCGTTCCGGCACGAGAGAGCGAACCTTCGTGCGAGGAGCTGCTGTCGCGATTCGAGCGCGCACGCGCCGAAGGTCGCCATGTGAGCGAGGACAGCCTGCGCATTCGCGCGTGGCTCGAGGGCCGAGCGTGACGCTTCCTGCTCCCCGTCCCACGCCGCCGGCGGTACCGGCTATCGAACCGAAGAATCGCACGCGGCGCCCACCGTCACCGAAGGTGTTCGGCCCGCTGCTCCCGCGCCTGCGGCCGCACGCGGGTACGCTCTCGCTTGCCGCCGTGTGCCTCGTCCTCAGCGCGGCGGTGGGTCTCGCGTTTCCGCGCATCGTCCAGTACCTCCTCGACGCCGCTTTCATCTCGGGCAATGCGCGCGGGCTCGATCGCATCGCGATCGGCCTGCTCGTGCTCTTCGCCATCCAGGGCGTGCTGAACGCGGCGCAAGTGTATCTCCTGAGCGCGACGGGCGAGCGCGTGGTCGCGAAGTTGCGCCAGGATCTCTTCGCCCATCTCGTGAGGCTTTCGCCCGGTTTCTTCACCGAGCGCAGGACGGGAGAGCTGATCAGCAGGCTGAGCGCCGATGTGGCGATGCTGCAGTCGGTGATGAGCCATCAGGTGAGCGAGTTCGCACGGCAGTCGTTGTTCCTGGTCGGGGGCATCGCGATGCTGATGCTGACGCACACGCGGCTCACGGCGACGACGCTCGCGGTCGTGCCGATCGTGGTCGGGGTGGCGTGGCTCTTCGGACGACGGCTTCGAAAGGCGAGCACGGGCGTGCAGGACCGCGTTGCCGAAGCGACCGCCAGCGCCGAGGAGGCGTTCTCGCAAATCCGCACGGTCCAGGGGTTCACGCGTGAAGGGCTGGAGACCGATCGCTACCACGCCCATCTCGTCGATGTGGTGACGGCGGCCATTCGTCGCGCCCGGATTCGCGGCGCATTCTTCGGGGTCATCACGTTCTTCTCGTTCGGCGGCATCGTCGCCGTGCTCTGGCAAGGCGGCCGCCTCGTCCTGGGCGGCGCCCTGACGCCCGGGGCGCTCGTCTCGTTTCTGCTCTACGCGATCACCGTCGCTGCCGCGGTGGGCGCGCTCGCATCGCTGTTCGGCAGCTACCAGGACGCCGTTGGCGCCGCGAAGCGCGTATTCGAGCTGCTCAACGAGCGGTCGACGGTCGCCGAGCCAGACCATCCGAAGCGCCTTCCACGAGAGCAGTCGCGGCGAGCGACTGGCGCGGACGTGCGGATCGAGCGGGTGAGCTTTCGCTACGCACCAGAGCACGCCGAAGCCCTCCATGACGTCTCCCTCCGCATCGCACCGGGAGAGACCGTCGCGCTCGTCGGCCCCTCGGGCGCGGGGAAGACGACGGTCGCCGCGCTGCTCCCGCGCTTCTGGGATGTGAGCGCCGGTCGAATTCTCATCGAGGGCATCGACGTCCGTGACCTCGCGCTGGAAGAGCTTCGCGGCGCCATCGGCATCGTACCCCAGGAGCCGACGCTCTTCAGCGGGACCGTTCGCGAAAACATCGCCTACGCTCGGCCCCAGGCGACGGAGGCCGAGATCGTTGCGGCCGCGCGTGCGGCGCACGCGATCGAGTTCATCGAGCGGTTGCCCCACGGTTTCGACACGCGCGTCGGCGAGCGCGGCGTGAAGCTGTCAGGCGGTCAGCGCCAGCGGCTCGCCATCGCGCGCGTCTTTCTCAAGGATCCGGCGATCGTGATTCTGGACGAGGCGACCTCCAGTCTGGACAGCGAGAGTGAGCGCCTCGTCGGCGAAGCGATGGAGGAGCTGCTGCGCGGGCGCTCGACGCTGATCATCGCGCACCGGCTGAGCACCGTGCGGCGCGCGGACCGGGTGGTCGTGCTCGATCGCGGCCGCGTCGTGGAGGAAGGGCGGCACGCCGATCTGCTGGCGGGTGGCGGGGTGTACGCGAAGCTGTATAAGGGGCAGTACTTCGAAATGGTGTAGGGCGAACGAGGAACGAGGACTGAGGAATGAGGAGATTTGCCGCCCGGACGCAAGTCAGTTAATTCCTCGTTCCTCGTTCCTCTTTCCTCGTTCCTCGTTCGCCTAATACTTCACTTCGACGCGCGTGATCCCCCCATTCTCCACTTTGATCTCCCTCGTCGTCCGGCCCAGCCTTTCATGCCAGGTTTGCATCGTGTACTCACCTGGCGGAATGGAGTCGAGCACGAATCGCCCGTTAGGCGCCGAGATGACGAAATAGGGATGATCGAAGACGTGGATCCAGCCCTGGGTCCAGGGGTGGGTCCGGCAGCTCAGCTCGAGGCGCACCGGGCGCGCAAGCACCTTCTCGAGCGGTACCACCTGACCGTCGCCGTTCTGCGTGACCGTCTCGAGAACTTCGGACACGCCGCTGACGCGGATCACCGTCTCGTGGACGACCGGATCGGCGCTCTTCACGTTCAGCGTTCCGCCGACGATCACACCCTGCACGCGCGGATCGAGCCGGCACCGCAGGTTCGTGACCTCGAAGCGCCGGCTATCGGGAAATGGCTTGCCTTCCCTCGCATCGGTGAGCCAGACCACGACATTCATCAGGCCGCCCTGTGGCGCCACGATGGCGCCCTCCGCAACGCGCTCGCCGCAGAGGTCCGCATTGCGGGTGACGAGGATCAGCGTGTCGCGCGCCGAGCTCTCGAGTCGCACTTCGCCCTCGAGGCGGCCCATCCCGGTGAGCTCGACTTCACGATACGGTGACATGCCGGGCCGCGATGTGTATGCCGCCTCCGCGATCGTGTCCGCGCCCGCGCCACGCCCACCGCGGTCGCTTCCTCCTTCTCCGCATGCGACGAGAGCGGCAACGAGTGCAGTGACGACGAGCCCTCGCGCCGTCACAGAACCGCGAGCTCGCGTTGATATTTCTCCGGGGTGATGGTAATCCCCCGCTCGCCCACGAACGCATTGACCTCGCTTCGCACGCCCAGCTCCCCGGGAAGGTAGACGCCTGGCTCGATCGAAAACCCGACCCCGGGGAGCAGGAGACGTTCTTCTCGCGTCTCGAAATCGTCGATGTGCGGACCCGAGCCGTGGAGATCGCGCGGATCGATCGAGTGCCCCGTGCGATGCACGAAGTAGTCGCCGAGCCCGCGATCAGTGATCACTCGACGCGCGGCGACGTCGAGGTCACCGCCGCGCAGGCGGCCGTTCGTTCCCTTCTCGCGAAGCAGCGCGATCGCCGCGTCACGCGCGTCACGAACCGCTTCCCAAACCTCCACCGCACGGGCTGACGGCGTACCGACACTGCCCATCCAGGTCTGATCGGCCCAGACGCCGCCGTGCTCGCGCGCCCAGAGATCGATCAGCAGCAGCTCACCCTCCTGGATCACACGCGGTCGCTTGGGGGATGGCTCGTAGTGCGGGTTCGCGGCGTTGGCACCCGAGGCGACGATCGGTGCGTCGTGCGTCTCCAGTCCCGCGCGCTCGAAGCGAGCGACGATCCAGTCGCGCAGCTCGTGCTCGTGAAGCTTGACGCCACGTGCGCGTGCCGACTTCGCCTCCCCCATCGCGTCGCGTGCGACCTGCGCAACGATCTCAGCCGCCCGAAGATGTGATGCGAGCTGCTCATCGCTCCACACCGCATAGAATCGCGTGACGAGCTCGCCCGAGGGAACGACCGTGGCGCCGGTGGCGCGCACGAGGTCGAGCACGCCCGCCGGCACGCGATCGAGGTACGGGACGGCGTCGCCGGGAGAGTACTCCATCGCGATGCGCTTGCCGCCGACGAGTCGCGCGATCGTCGCCTCGAGCACGCGCCACGATGCGTACACCTCACGTCCCCAGGTGGGCGGCCAGTCTCGCCAGGGCCCTTGCTCGATCGCATGAATGACGCCCACCGGCGTGCCCTCCCGCGGAATCCACGCGAACACTCGCCGCGTCAGCATCCCCTTCAAGCCGAGCATGGTGGAGGCGATCGGGTTCGTTCCGCGGAAATCGAAGAGTAGCCAGCCGTCGAGCCCTGCATCGGCGAGCGTGCGCTGTACGGTTGATAAGGTGCCCGGGGTGAGCATCGTGTTCAGGAAAGTGGTACCTTGGCGGCCTCACCCGGTCTGACCGACCGGCGGTCGTGTCCAAAGTAACTCCAGAGACGCCATCTCCGCGCTCGAAATCCTCCTCCTCGCGCTGCTCGGCGTCGTCGTTGGTACCTACGGAACGCTCGTAGGTGTCGGCGGCGGGTTTCTCGTCGTGCCGCTGTTGTTGATCATCTATAAGTTGCCCCCGGCGGCCGCCGCCGCAACCTCGCTGGTCGTCGTGCTGCTGAACGCTGCGAGCGGCTCAGTGACGTACGTGCGTCGTGGTCGCGTCGACGTTCGCACCGGGCTTCTGCTCGCGGCAGCGACCGTTCCGGGCGCGTTCTTCATCGGCCCCGAGCTCGCCGAGCGCATTCCCGAGCGCGCCTTCAAGATCGGGTTCGGGATCTTCCTGCTGGCGATGGCGACGCTGCTTTTCTTTCGGCCGGAGCGGAGCTCGACAGCCGAGCGCGGTCCACGGCGCCGGGGACTGTGGCGCATCCGTCGAACGTTTCGTGACGGCTCGGGTGCGGCCATCGATTACGAGTTCGACGTCGTGCTCGCGGTCATCCTCTCGTTCGCCGTGGGTGTTCTCTCGAGTATGCTCGGGATCGGCGGCGGCATCGTGCACGTGCCCGCGCTAATTCACCTGATGGGATTCCCCGTGCACGTCGCGACGGCGACGTCGCAGTTCGTGCTCGCCTTCACCGCCGCCGCGGGGGTCGCGAAGTATGCCTCGGGTGGGCACGTGGTCTGGCCGCTCGCGGCGGGGATTGGGGTCGGGGTGGTGGTCGGGGCGCAGATCGGAGCGCGAGTATCTCACTTCATGAAGGGGGCGAAGATCATAAGGTTGCTGGTACTGGCAATCGTGCTTCTCGGTCTCCGATTGATTTGGAGCGCAATTCAGTAGGGGCAACGTCCGAAGACGTCAGATATCAGACGTCAGACGTCAGAAATGACAATGGCCAGCGGATGAGTAGTGTCCGTCGGTGTATCTGACATCTGACACCTGACGTCTGCCATCTGACGTCTTCGGACGTTGTCCTACCTCCATTCAGCTCGCCACTCGCACGTGCCTTCCCCCCTCGCCTTGCACTGCACGTGCTCGATCCCCCCCACGTTGCCAACCAGCAAGCGCAGAAGCTCCCGGAGCGACGCCTCGTAGAACGCGCAGCCGACGCTGTTCGGCGCAGTCTTCAGCGTCACTGAATCGGCGACTTCGAGACGGATGAATCCGCCCACGCGGCGCACGTCGGCGTTGAGGTAGCGATCGGCGATCTTGCGCACGCGGCGGAGCACGATCGGGCGGGCGATGAACGACGGAAGCACGCGCGCCAGCTTGCGGGTCATGCCCGGAATCGTGAGATACGCCTCACGAGCCAGGTACTGACCCGCCGCGCGGAACACGGCCTCGGCGTCGGTTCGCCGGCCGATGAGGCGCGCGAGGCCGACCGCCTCCTCCTGGTCGGGACGCTGGTTCCGCTTCGCCGCATCGGTGTATCGCCGGATCTGGGTGTAGACGGTCTCGCTCAGCCCCAGCCGCTTGTTGCGGAGCTCGTGGACCAGCTCGGCTTCGAGATCATCTGGGGTATCGACGTTTCGGACCGCGTGAAGCAGACTCAGGGGCAGCAGCGGGTCGACCGTAGGCACGTGCGGCGAGGTGAAGGAAGGGTGTGGGAAGCTAGTCTCGCCCGATTCCTGCTTCAAGCGGACGTGGCGGGAACTCGGACGCCGAGCCAAATCTTTTATGAGCGTGAGCGTACCAACCGAGCCATGACTGGCCCGCAACACGGCGACGAGCTGCCGTGCGACGCCGTCATCGAGCGCATGTACGAGTTTCTCGATGGCGAGTTGACGAGCGACGTGGACGCGCAGATTCGCGACCATCTCGGCAAGTGCCGAACGTGCTACCCGCACTTCCGGCACGAAGAGGTGTTCCTGCGTTTTCTGGAGCGCCGCGCGCAGATCGAGATGGCTCCGCCTTCCCTGCGTCGCCGCATCTTCAAGAAGCTTCTCGAAGACGAGATCGGCCGCGACGAGCCGTGATGGAGCGTGTCGCCGCGGGGATCGCGCTCGCCGCGGTCATCGCGGCTGGAGCGAGAGCGGCACGCTCACTCACCACTGACGGCGCGATCGCTGCCACGCTGGTCGGCGCCGCCAGTGTCGCGGCCGGCTGGTCGTGGGGCGCCCTCCTGCTCGCGTTTTTTCTGTCGTCTAGCGCGCTCTCGCGCATCGGCATAGACATCAAGCATCGGCGCACGTCAGGGATCCTCGAGAAGGGCGGCGCGCGCGATGCAACGCAGGTGCTCGCGAACGGAGGCGTGTTCGCTGCCGCTGCCGTCGGCTATGTCGTCCTTCCCTCGCACGGCTGGATGGCGATCGGCGCCGGCGCGTTGGCCGCCGTGACCGCCGACACGTGGGCGACGGAGATTGGAACGCTCGCCAAGGGTATTCCACGCCTCATCACCACATGGCGGCCGGCCCCTCCGGGGACATCTGGCGCGGTGACCGTCACGGGCACGATCGCGATGGTGTTGGGCAGTGCGTTTCTGACACTCGGAATGGCTGCCGCCGTGTGGCCTCGACACATTTTGGTGGCCGCGTTCGTCGGCGGTGTGCTGGGAGCGCTCGCAGACTCGCTCGCGGGAGCGACGATGCAGGCGCGACGGCGGTGTGCTTCGTGCGAGGCGCTCACCGAACGCGCGATTCATTCATGCGGAGCGCACACGGCCCATGCGGGGGGTGCATCATGGATGACCAACGATGCGGTGAACATGCTGTGCAGCGTAATCGGCGCAACATCGGCGCTCGTCGCCTCGCGTGTCCTTCAATAGGACTGATGGTTCTCGCGACGGTCGCGACCCTGGCCGGGTGCAGCGTCGACATGCGGATCGGCCCTGGAATACACATCGGAACGGGCACCGGCTCCCACCAGAACGCGATCGTCGGCATCTGGACCCGCGTCGTCGTGATCACTGATAACCACGGCGACGCGCATAGCTCGCGGACCACGTGGGAGTTCCGCTCCGACGGGACCGCGACGCGCACCCTCATCACCCAGAACGTGAGCGCGGGCATGTCCGACGTCCTGACGGCGAATGCGTTCTGGCGCACGGAGGGCGCGACACTCGTCATCACGTTTCGGTCGCCGGACTCGGGAACGTCGCGCTTCGGATTCTCGGTGTTCGGGAACGTGCTGTCGCTCGATGGACGCGATTTCGTGCGAATCGGCTGACGGCGATGTCGACGAAGCCGCGGGTCCTTCTCGTCAGCACCAATCGCGAGCATGCTCCGCAGCCCGTCGTGCCTAACGGCGTCGCGTGCGTCGCCTCGGCGCTTTCGGCGGCTGGCCATGACGTGCGCGTGCTGGACCTGTGCTTCGTGCGCGATCCCATGCGCGCGGCACGCGAGACCGCCCGGGCATTCGCCCCCGACGTGATCGGGATCTCCGTCCGCAACATCGACAACAGCGATCTCATCGCGCTTCGGCACTACACACCCGAAGCCGCGGCGGTGACGCAGACCCTTCGCGAGGCGGCTCCGCGCGCCAGCGTGATCGCGGGGGGAGCGGCGTTCGGGGTCGCGCCCGCGGCGCTCACCGATGCACTGGGTGTCGACTGGGCGGTGGCGGGGGATGGCGAGCGCGCTACCGCCGCCCTCGTCGACGCGCTCTCGGCCGGGCGCGACCCCGGAGCCGTGCCGGGACTCGTGAGGCGCGACGCCGACGGCACGCGCCTGGTGCCCCCCGGAGGCGAGGCCGCGCTCGACACATTGCCCGAAACACGCTTGCAGGACTGGATCGACATCCGCGCCTACGAGCGACACGGCGCGACCGTGCCGATTCAGACGAAACGCGGGTGCGTGTTCAAGTGCGTGTACTGTACCTATCTCAACGTCGAGGGATGGGGCTATCGACTGCGACATCCCGAGTCGGTAGCCGATGAAATAGCGTCGCTGGCACGCGAGCGGGGCGTTCGACGGTTCGAGTTCGTCGACTCCACGTTCAATTCTCCGCCGCGACACGCAATCGCCGTCTGTGAGGCCATCGTGCGTCGAGGGCTGCGAGTGCAGCTCGACACCACGAACTTCACTCCGGCATCGGCAACCCCGGAGCTGCTGGCGGCCATGGGCCCCGCCGGCTTTCGGTGGCTGGGCATCACCGCCGAGAGTGCGAGCGACCCCGTCCTCGCGCGGCTCGAAAAGGGGTTCGATGCGCAGCAGGTCCGGAACGTCGCCGAGCGCGTGGAGCGGGCCGGGATGAGGGTCCTCTGGATTTTTCTGGTCGGCGGACCGGGCGAGACGCGAGAGACACTCGACGAGACGCTGCGGTTCGCCGAGTGGCGCCTGTCGCGGGGCGATGCCGTGTATCTCACCGTCGGCGTGCGCATCTATCCCGGGACGACGCTGCAGCGCATCGCGGTCGAAGAAGGCGTGATCCCAGCCGACGACCTCCTGCTGGCGCCCGCGTTCTATTTTTCTCCTGCGCTCGATCGCGACCTCGCGATCGCGCGGCTTCGCGAGTTCGCGCGACGGCACCCGCGCTTCATGTTCTCCGCCGATTCACGCTCCTCGCTCCTGCCCTATCTCACGCGACTCGCGTCCCTGCTACACCTGCCTGGCCCGCACTGGCGGTACATGGGAGTGTTCCAGCGGGTTGCGCGCGCCAGCGGTCGCATCTGGCGTCCAGAGCGCGCTCCAGCGTGAGCGACGCCGACGTCATCGTCGTTGGCGGAGGACCGGCGGGCGCGTCGACGGCATTCGCCCTCAGCCAAGCGGGTGCCGACGTCCTGATCCTCGATCGCGAGCGATTTCCGCGGGACAAGCCGTGCGCGGAATACCTCAGTCCGCAAGCATCCCGGATCTTGCACGACATGGGCGTTCTCGCCGACCTCGAGTCCCGCGGAGCGTCTCAGCTGGCGGGGATGATCGTGCGCGCCCCATCCGGCCGGCAGCTGCGCGGTGATTTCGCCGCGAAACATGGCTTCCGAGGATTTCGCGATCGTGGACTCGCCATCCGCCGGCGCGTGCTGGACGAGATTCTTCTGGACGCGGCGCGCCGCGCTGGCGCGCGGGTCGCCGAGGGGACGCGCGTGATCGATGTGCGGCGCGACAGTCGTGGTCGGGCACGAGGCGTGGCGATCATGAACGACGACGGTGCACGCGAGCTATCGGCACCCCTCGTCATTGGCGCCGACGGGCTGCGCAGCGTCGTCGGCCGGCGGATGCGGCTCATTCGCGCCGGGCGATTTCCACGACGCATCGCGCTCGTGTCGCACTGGCGCGGCATCGCGGACATCGGCGAGTACGGCGAGATGCACGTCGAGCGCGACGGGTACGTTGGGCTGGCGCCAGTCGACGACGGGCTCGTCAACGTCGCGGTCGTGATTCCTGCCTCACGAGCGAATGCGATCGGCGCGGACCGCGGTCAGTTCGTGACGGCCTGGATCGCGCGCAGGCCGCATCTCGTGAAGCGGTTCGCGCGCGCGGTGCGAGAATCCGCGGTGGTCGCGACCGGTCCCTTCAACGTGCGAGCGCGTCGGGCCTGGGCGCCAGGCGTTCTGCTCGTGGGTGATGCCGCCGATTTCTTCGATCCATTCACGGGTGAAGGGATCTACGCGGCACTGCGGGGCGGAGAGCTCGCCGCGGCGGCCGCGCTGCGCGCGCTTGCCCATCCGGGCGACGATGCCTTGCGGGAGTACGAGCGGACGCGGCGGGCCGAGTTCACGGGCAAGTGGATGGTCGAGCGTCTCGTCGGGACGGCGGTCGCCTTCCCTGCACTGATCGAGCGCGCCGCCAGGACGCTTTCGCGGCGGAAGGACCTCGCCGACCTGTTCGTCGGGGTTACCGGCGACTTCGTGCCGGCCCGCGAGGTATTGCGCCCCTCCTACCTGATGGCGTTGCTTTTCCCCACCATGGCCGCTGGCCGCGCTGAAGCATCTCACGTACCCGCGCACGAGAGCTGACCGTCATGCCGATCGACAGCGCCACGTTCCGAAGCGTTCTGGGGCGCTTCGTCTCGGGCGTCACCATTGTCACCGCACGTGATGATGCGGGGATCGACCATGGGATGACGGCGAGCGCCTTCTGCTCGGTGAGTCTCGATCCGCCTCTCGTGCTCATCTCCATCGCGCACGATGCGACGCTGCATCCGGTGCTCCTCGCGCAGGAGGAGCTGGCGGTGAGCATTCTCACCGCCTCTCAGGAGGCGATCGCGCGCCGGTTCGCCGAGAAGCTCGACAACCGGTTCGACGGCGTCGGATTTACGCGTGGGGTGACGGGCGCCCCGCTCATCGACGGTGCGCTGGCGGCCATCGAAGGTCGCGTGATTCACCGCCATCCGGGCGGCGATCACACGATTTTCGTGGCGGAGGTAATGGCCGCGTCGGCGACGATGGACGAGCCCCTCCTGTACTACCGCGGCGGTTACGCGCATCTCGCGAGGTGACGTGGCGCTGTTGACGCCGCGCCGTCGGTACGGCCACGAGTATCTCGACGACCCGGCCGTGAGTGCACGCGTCGCGCAGCGGTCGATGGGTGACGTCGCGCGGTCGAACGCGCTGTTCGGCGGTGCACACGCCGTCCTTGCGGAGCTCGACGATCTCTTTGAGCATCGGACAGACGGGGCTCGACCGCTCTCGGTCCTCGATGTGGGCACGGGACTAGGTGACATTCCCGCCCGCGTGCGCGCGCGCGCCGCGGAACGCAGGGTCAGCGTGTGCACGATGGGACTCGATACCAGCGAGGCCCTCGTGCTCGCGGCGCACGATGCGACGATGCCGATGCTGCGTGCCGACGCGCGGCATTTGCCGATCGCCGACGCCGCGTTCGACGTCGTCCTCTGCTCCCAGCTATTGCATCACTTCCAGCGGCAGGACGGCATCACGCTCCTACGCGAGCTCACCCGGGTAGCGCGCCGTCGCGTCATCGTCAGCGACATTCGCCGCAGCTGGCTTGCTGCCGCCGGGATCTGGCTTGCCTCATGGCCGCTGCGATTTCACCCAGTTAGCCGGCACGACGGCGTGGTCTCGGTTCTGCGTGGCTTTACTCCCGGTGAGCTTGCTGATCTCGTGGGTGAAGCTGTCAGCACTCAGCCGCGGGTTCGGCGTCATCGGGGCTTTCGGGTGACGGCCTCCTGGGCTCCCGTGCGTCGGCCTTGACGGGCGACTAGCATCCAAGTTCAAAGGGGGACGCGGATTCGTCCCGGTGTCGAGAGCTTTCCTGCCGCGGGAAAAACACAACTGCTTTTGCTCCTTTGATGAGAGTTGGCGACTCCAGCAGCAATCCGCGGAATTCGCTAGATCCGCGTAATCCGCGTCCCCCCTTGAACCTTGATGCCGACCCGTAGTCCTTCTAATCGAGGGGGAAGAGGTGAGAGAGCCGCTGTCCCTGCCACCCATGCCGCGCGGCCGACCGATGGAAACGCTCGACGAGCTCATCGTGCGAGCCCCGGTGCGCACGATGTTCGGCATCGCGCGGGACGTCGAGCGCTGGCCCGCTCACCTCGCTCATTATCGATGGGTGCGGTTTCGCGATCGCGCGCCTGACGGCGGCGGAATCGTCGAGATGGCCGCGTGGCGGCCATTCGGTCTCGTTCGCTGGCCGACGTGGTGGTTGTCGGAGATGGCCATCGACGAGGCGCGGCCCGCGATTCGCTTTCGCCACATCGGCGGCATCACCACGGCGATGGATGTCGAGTGGTCGTTCGACGAGGTGCCTGACGGTACGCACGTGAAGCTGCTGCACGTTTGGGACGGTCCGCGCTGGCCGCTCATCGGCGTCCTCGCTGCTACGACCGTAATCGGTCCTGTTTTCATCCACGGCATTGCCTCCCGCACGCTCGCGGGATTGGCTCGCGCCGCGGAACGGGTAGCGGGAGCCGTGCACCCCGGTCATCATCCGGTAGCGGTACAATCTTCTGGAGGAAGGTCGTCGTGAAGCAGCAGCGGCGCGTCGCGGTTACCGGCATCGGGGCAGTTACGCCGATCGGGACCGGCACCACCGGATTCTGGCAGGGGCTTCAACAGCAGCGCTCCGCCGTCCGAACCATCTCGCGTTTCGATCCCAGTCCCTTCCGGAGCCACATCGCCGCGGAGGTGGACGCGTTCGATGCGGCCGATTTCATCGAGCGAAAGCGGGCTCGCCGCCTCGATCGCTTTGGCCAATTCTCCGTCGCGACCGCGCGGCTCGCGCTCGAAGACGCGCGCATCGATCTCGCCACCGAAGATCGCGAGCGCATCGGCTCGATGATGGGCACGGCACTCGGCGGCGTCGGGAACGCGGAAGAGCAGCTCGGGATCTATCTGACGCGGGGGCTCAAGGACGTCGATGCATCGCTCGCCCTCACGGTGTTCGGTGGCGCCGCGAGCTGCAACATCGCGATCGAGTTCGGCGTGCAGGGTCCGAACCACACCAACGCGATGAGCTGCGCGTCAGGCACGATCGCCATCGGCGAGGGGTTCCGGCAAATCCGCGACGGCTACGCCGATGTCATGCTGTGCGGCGGCTCGGAAGCGCCCCTGTGGCCGCTGTGCTACGGCGCGTTCGCGATCATTCGCGCGATGTCGACGCGCAACGACGATCCCGCGAGTGCGTCTCGTCCATTCGACAAGGACCGTGACGGCTTCGTCATGGGCGAGGGCGCGGCCGTGCTCGTCCTCGAAGAATGGGGGCGCGCCGTTGCGCGCGGCGCGCAGATCTACGGCGAGGTGTGTGGATACGGCCTGTCGAACGACGCATTTCACATGACTGCGCCGCGACCCGACGGCTCGCAGGCTGCGCGCACGATGCGCCGCGCCCTCGAGGACGCGGGGCTCGATGCCGGGGAGATCCAGTACGTGAACGCCCACGGCAGCTCGACGCCGCTCAACGACAGCACCGAGACTCTCGCGATCAAGCAGGTGTTCGGCGACCACGCCTATCGGTTGCAGGTGAGCGGCACAAAAGGCTACTACGGTCACGCCCTTGGCGCCTCGGGAGCTATCGAGGCAGCAATCTGCTCGCTCGCGCTCGCGAACGACTGGCTCCCGCCGACGATCAATCTGGCTACGCCGGATGCGGCATGCGACCTCGACTACATCCCGGCGGCGGGGCGGACGTCGCGGGTCGAGCACCTTCTCACGAACTCGTTCGGCTTTGGGGGGGTGAACGCTTCGTTGGTCATGCGGAGAGCGAGCTAGGCGTCAACACCCGACGACGTCAGACCTCAGACGTCAGGTGTCAGATGTCAGACACCCACAGCCGTGTGTAGATCGCGCTGGTTTCTGACGTCTGACACCTGAGGTCTGAGGTCTGACATCTTCGGACGTTCTCCTCGTAACCACACCTCTCGGCAACTTGCCCTCGGCATAGAAACCCGGCATCCTCTGCAGATGCCAGTCGTCGGCACGAACGTCCCCCGCAAGGACGCCCTCGAAAAAGTCTCCGGCACCGCGAGGTACATCGACGACCTCGCCTTCCCCGGCATGCTGCACGCGCGCACGATTCGCTCGACGATCCCGCGCGGACGGATTCGCGACATCCACCTCCGGTTCGATCGCGCGGGATTCACTGTCGTCGATCACCGCGACATCACCGGCCGGAACGTCGTGGCCTTGATCGAGGAGGACCAACCCCTGCTCGCCGAGCGCGAGATTCGCCACGTCGCCGAGCCGATTCTCCTGCTTGCTCATGAGGATCTCGACACGCTGCGCAAGGCGCGCGTCGACATCGAGTACGAGCCGCTCGAGGCGCAGCTCGACCCGCTGCGGTCGACGCAGATCCTCAAGACGCTGCGTATCGACAAGGGAGATGTCGACGGGGCTCTCGCCAATGCGGAGGTCATCGTCGAAGGAGAGTATCGAACGGGACATCAGGAGCAGCTCTACATCGAGCCCAATGGCGTGATCGCCGTCCCCGAGAATGGGGGCGTCGCCGTCTACGGCTCACTGCAGTGTCCGTTCTACGTCCACAAGGCGCTGCGCATCGCGTTAGGCCTCCCTGACGACCGCATTCGCGTCATTCAAACCGAAACCGGGGGCGGGTTCGGCGGGAAGGAGGAGTATCCCTCCGTCGTAGCGGCGCACGCGGCGGTTCTCGCCCTCAAGGCGAAGCGTCCGGTGAAGCTGGTCTTCGATCGCCTCGAGGACATGCTCGCGACGACGAAGCGGCATCCCTCGATCGTGCGACATCGCACCGGCGTGACGCGCGACGGGCGTCTCGTCGCGATGGACATCGACGTCCTGATGGATGGCGGCGCGTACGTCACGCTCAGTCCGGTCGTTCTCTCGCGCGGCGCGATTCACGCCGCCGGCCCATACCGATGCGACCACGTGCGCATCGACGCGCGCGCCGTCGCGACGAACACGCCACCTAATGGCGCCTTTCGTGGGTTCGGCGCGCCGCAGACGCAGTTCGCTGTCGAGGTTCACATGGAGCGGATCGCCGAAGCGCTTTCCATGGACCCGGCTCGCCTTCGTGAGATCAATGCGCTTCGCCCCGGAGACACCACCGCCACCGGACAGCGCGTCGAAGCCGACTGTTCGGCGCTCGACGTCCTGCGGCAGGCCGTGAACCGTTCCGATTTTCACGCCAAGCGGCGCCGCTACGCCGGAACGAATCGCGGGATCGGCCTCTCGCTCTTCTTCCACGGTGCAGGATTCACCGGCAGCGGCGAAGTCAAGCTCGCGTCGCGGGCGTCGCTGTCCACCACAGAGCGTGGAGTGCGCGTCCTCGTGGGAAGCGCCGAGATTGGTCAGGGCACTCGGACGATGCACGCACAGATCGTCGCCGATTCACTGGGAGTGCCTTACGACGACGTGGAGACCGGCCTCCCCGATACGTCTCACGTGCCGGACAGCGGACCCACCGTCGCGTCACGCACCTGCATGGTCGTCGGGGGGATTCTTCAGCGTTGCGCTCGCGAGATGCGCGAACGCATTGGCGACATGCATCCCGCCGAGCACTTCCGTCGGCACGGGCCAACGATCGTGACGAAGGAGTATGAGCCTCCGCACGGCATCCGATGGGACGATGACGCGTATCGCGGCGATGCCTATGCGACCTACGCGTGGGCGTGCGACGTCGCGGAAGTCGAAATGGATCCGGACACGTACGAGATTCGTCCTGTTCATTTCACCGCGGTGCAGGACATCGGGAAGGCGATTCATCCCACACTCGTCGCCGGGCAGATCGAGGGAGGCACAGCGCAGGGCATCGGCTATGCGCTGCTCGAAGAAGTCGTGATGCGCGACGGCGCGATGGCCAACGCGCAGATGACGAACTACCTCGTTCCCACGACGCTCGACACGCCTCCCATGGATGTGATCATCGTCGAGACGCCGAGCCATCACGGGCCGTTCGGAGCAAAAGGGGTGGGTGAGATGCCGATCGACGGTCCGGCCCCGGCGATCGTCAACGCGATCCGCCACCTGGGCCTCGACATCCGGCAGATTCCGGCGACACCGGAACGCATCGCGGAGGCGGCGTGCGTCTCCGTATAAATGGGCGCGATGTCGAGGTGGACGCGCCACCGATGGCTCGTCTCCTCGATGTGCTGCGACTGCAGTGCGAGCTTCCCGGAACGAAGGAAGGGTGCGGCGAAGGCGAGTGTGGCGCATGCACCGTCCTGCTCGATGGTGAGCCCGTATGCTCCTGTCTCGTCCCCGCCGCCCACGCAGAAGCGGCGGAGGTCACCACGATCGAAGGACTCGGCGGCGATCATCCGCTGCAGCGCGCGTTCGCCGAGCATGGGGCGGCGCAATGCGGGATTTGCACACCGGGGATGATCATGGCGGCGCTCGCCCTTCCGCCGTCGCCCACGCTCGATGACATCCGCTTCGCACTGGCGGGCAACATCTGCCGCTGCACCGGCTATCACGCAATCTACCGCGCCATTCTGCAGGCATGAGGACAGCCGCCGCCTCGCTCGATCTCGTGCGACCAGGGTCGGTCGAGCGGGCGCTGCGATCGATGGCGGATGATCCGACACTGATTCCGATCGCCGGATGCACGGATGTGTTCGTGGGTTTGAACGCGGGTACGTTTGCGGGCACACGGTTTGTCGACCTGTGGCCCCTGGAGGAGTTGCGAGAGATCGGGATTCGCAATGGCGCGATCTCGATCGGAGCCCTCGCGACGCACGCGATGATCCAGCAGTCTCGGGCAGTCACGGGCCGGATTCCCATGCTCGGCGCTGCGTGCCGCGAGATCGGCGGCATTCAGATTCAGAATCGAGGCACGCTCGGCGGGAACGTCGCCAATGGATCACCGGCTGGGGATACGCTGCCCGTGCTCGCGGTCGCCGAGGCCGTTGTCGTTCTGCGAAGCTCCGAGGGTGAGCGGCGCGTGCCCTTCACGTCATTTTTCACCGGCTACCGAAAGACCGTGCGTCGACCTGACGAGCTGATCGTGGCCTTCGAGCTCCCGCCTGTTACCGACGTGCAGTGGTTTCGGAAGGTGGGTACGCGCGCCGCACAGGCCATCTCGAAGGTCGTCATGGCTGTCGTGGGCGGAGCGCGGCCGCGCATCGCCGTCGGAAGTGTCGGACCGACGGTAATTCGCTGCACGCGAACGGAGGAAGCGCTCGCGAATGGCGCAACCATCGAGGAGGCTTCACAGATCCTCGAAAAGGAGGTGCAGCCGATCGACGACATCCGCTCGACCGCGACATACCGCAGGCGTGTTTGCGGCAACCTCCTGCGCCGCTTCGGCGCGGACACGGGGCGGTGAGCGAGCTCGTCCTGCGTGGCGAGCGCGTGCTCGTGGGCGGTGCGCTGCGTCCAGCCGCCATTCACGTTCGCGATGGACGGATCGCTGCCGTTGGCCAGCCGGGTGATGTTGGAACGGGAATTCAGACGCACGACGTGGGCAGCTCCGTGCTCATGGCGGGGCTCGTCGACACCCACGTGCACGTCAACGAGCCTGGACGGGCGGAGTGGGAGGGCTTCGAGACCGCGACCCGCGCCGCGGCGGCGGGAGGGGTGACAACGATCCTCGACATGCCGCTCAACAGCATTCCTGCAACGACGACCGTCGATGCGCTCGAGCAGAAGCGCTCGATCGCGCGCGGTCGCTGTCACGTCGATGTGGGATTCATCGGCGGCGTCGTTCCCGGAAACGTTGATGATCTGCCCGGGCTGGCTGAAGCCGGCGTGCTCGCCTTCAAGTGCTTCCTCATCGATTCGGGGGTGAAGGAGTTCCCGCACGTCGATGAGCGCCAGCTGCGCGACGCGATGCCGGTGCTCGCCTCGTTAGGAATGGTCCTCATGGCCCATGCCGAGCTTCCCGGCCCCATCGCCCGTGCCGCCGCCGAGCTCGATCCGGCCGCTGATCCTCGCTGTCATGCCACGTGGCTCCGGACACGTCCACCCGAAGCCGAAGAGCAGGCAGTCACGCTGCTCGTCGTGCTGGCTCGCGAGACGAGCGCGCACGTGCACATCGTTCACGTCGCGGCGGCCGGAGCGATCCCCATTCTTCGACGTGCGCGCGCCGAGGGGCTTTCGCTCTCCGCCGAAACGTGCCCTCACTATCTCGTGTTCAACGCGGAATCGATCCCCGATGGCGCGACGCGCTTCAAGTGTGCCCCGCCCATCCGCGAGCGCGAGCACCGCGAGGCATTATGGAGCGCGCTTCGAAGTGGGGACCTCGACATGATCGCGTCCGACCACTCCCCCTGCCCACCGTCGCTCAAGCTGCCCGCCGAAGGGGACTGCCTGCGCGCGTGGGGCGGAATCGCATCGCTTCAGCTGTCGCTGGCCGCGGTGTGGTCCGGTGCTCCGGGACATGGGGCCGCCGTGGCCGACGTCGCTCGGTGGATGAGTGAGCGGCCCGCGCACCTCGTTGGGCTCGGCGACCGGAAAGGTACCATTGCGCCTGGACGGGACGCCGACTTCGTCGTGTGGGATCCAGAGGAGGAGTTCACGGTCGCCGCCAGCACCCTGCAACACCGCCATAAGGTTACGCCGTACGAGGGAATGCGGCTCCGCGGTGTCGTTCGCGAGACGTGGGTGCGCGGGGGGCGGGTCTACGACCGTGGCCATTTCATCCACGAGCCGCGCGGCGAGCTCCTGCGCCGCAATGCCGCATGACCGAGTTCACCGACCTGGTCGACCTCGCCTCGGAGCGGTTAGGCGCTGCCGTCATTCTCGCCAATGACGAATTCTTCGCGCCCAAGGAGAACCTGCTTCGCGCGGCACCCGCCGAGTGGCGAGAGGGGGTCTATACCGAGCGCGGGAAGTGGATGGACGGATGGGAGACGCGACGACGTCGCTCACCCGGCCACGACTGGTGCATCGTACGGCTCGGCGCGCCCGGGATCGTGCGGGGAGTCGTGGTCGACACGAGCTTCTTTCGCGGAAACTACCCCGAGCACTGCTCGCTCGAGGGGTGTAACGTGGAAGGCATGCCCTCGGCCGAGTCGCTCGCCCGCGAGGCGCGATGGCGGGAGATTCTTCCGAGCACACCGCTGCAGGGCGACACGCGCAATACCATCGAGGTGGACGACGATTCCCCGGTGACGCATTTGCGCTTCAACATCTTTCCGGACGGGGGCGTCGCACGACTGCGCGTTCACGGCGAGGTCACGCCTGATTGGACGTCGCTCGTTCGTGGCGGCGACGTCGATCTGGCGGCCATGGAGCATGGCGGGTGGGTTGTCGTGTGCAGCGACATGTTCTTCGGCCATCGACAACACCTCATCCTTCCCGGACGCTCGACGCACATGGGGGACGGCTGGGAAACGCGGCGCCGTCGCGGCCCGGGCAACGACTGGACGATCGTGAGGCTGGGTCGCCCCGGCTCGATTCGCCGCGTCGAGCTCGACACCGATCACTTCAAGGGCAATGCACCCGGTGCCTGCTCGATGGCGTGGTGCTACGCGCCCGACGCAAGTCCCGAGGCGCTGGCGGCGTCGGCGGTCGTGGAGTGGCGCGAGCTCCTGGCTCGAACGGATCTCCAGCCGCACGCGCGCCACCACTTCGACCGTGACCTGAAGCAAGTGGAGCGTGCAACGCACGTCCGCCTGGACATCTATCCCGACGGTGGCGTTGCCCGCCTTCGCGTATTCGGGCGCCCCGAGACGGGGCCATGAGGCTCACACTGGAGCAGCTCAACCTCCTTCCCGAGCTGCAGGCGGAGCGCCGTCTCCTCGCCTGCTGTGGCTCGAGGGAATGGGCGCGCGGCGTTGCCGCGGGTCGTCCCTACTACACCTTCGACGAGCTGCTTGCCACATCCGACCGCGTCTGGGTTCGGCTGACGCCTGACGACTGGCGTGAGGCATTCTCGCGACATCCGCGTATCGGCGATGGAGGCTCCTCCGCGCGCAATACCGCCGAGCACTGGTCGGAGCGGGAGCAGGCGCGTGCGCGCAGCGGAAGTGCCGCGACGCTCGCCGAGCTGGCCGAGCTCAACGCCGAATACGAGGAACGATTCGGCCACGTCTTTCTCGTCTGTGCAACCGGAAAGACGGCCGATCAGATTCTCGACGCGGCACGAGAGCGCATCAACAACGATCCGGAGACGGAGCTCCGCATCGCCGCCGAGGAACAGCGGCGCATCACTCATCTTCGACTGCGAAAGCTCCTCGACATATGAGCGCCATAACGACCCACGTGCTCGACGTCTCGCGCGGGCGCCCCGCTCGCGGCGTCGCGGTGGTGCTGGAGCGCGTTGGCGCCCCGGCGTCGTCGACCCTCGCGCGCGCGACCACCGACACCGATGGACGCGTGAAGGCGTTCACCCCGGCGCCGGCGCTGCAGGCCGGCACGTATCGCCTCACATTCGAGGTCGGCCCCTATTTGGCGGCAGCGGGCGTCGAGGCCTTCTATCCGCGAGTGATCGTCGAGTTCGACGTCCGGGACCCAGCGCAACACTATCACGTTCCGCTTTTGCTCAGCCCGTTCGGCTACTCCACCTACCGCGGGAGCTGACCGTGACCCGACTCGGCGAGAACGGCTACGGGAAATCGCGCGTGCGGCTCGTCAAGGTGAGCCGCCGCGAGGGGCGTCACCAACTGCGCGATCTCACCGTCTCCATCCGACTCGAGGGCGAGTTCGAGGACGCGCACGTGCGCGGCGACAACCGTGACGTGCTTCCGACCGATACGATGAAGAACACCGTGTACGCGATGGCACGTCAGGTCGAGATCGACGCGATCGAAGAGTTCGCGCGTGCCCTGGCCACCCACTTCCTGCCGGAGAATCCCGTCGTCCATCGGGCGCGAGTGACGATTCGGGAGCAAACGTGGAATCGCATCCCGGTGGGCGGCCGCCCACACCCGCACGCGTTCGTTCGAGGGTCCGATGAAGTCGATGTGGCCAATGTGACCGCCGAAGCCAACCAGGTGCACACCGAGAGCGGCATCGACGAGCTGCGCGTGCTCAAGACGACCGGATCGGGATTCGAAGGCTACCCACGTGACCGCTATACGACGTTGCGGGAGACGTCCGATCGCGTTCTCGCTACCGCGATGCGCGTGCGGTGGACGTACGGCCTGACGGAGATCTCGCACGCCGAGGTTCGTGCCAGGGCGCGTGAGACGATGCTCGAGACGTTTGCCGAGCACGAGAGCCGCAGTGTACAGCACACCGCGTACGCGATGGGCGAGGCGGTCCTCGAGCGGTGCCCGGAGATCGACGCCATCGCGTTTTCGCTCCCCAACAAGCACCATCTGATCGTCGATCTCGCGCCCTTCGGGCTGGACAATCCGAACGAGATCTTCGTGGCGACCGAGGAGCCATACGGGCTGATTGAGGCAGTGGTGAGGCGCTGAAGGGGCTGAGGCGCTGGAGGCGCTGGAGGCGCTGAGGGCGCTGAGGGCGCTGAGGGCGCTGAGGGCGCTGAGGGCGCTGAAGTGATGGCGTTGGAGGTGGGACGATGAGGTGAGCGAGACTGATGCGTTGATACTCACGCGTGCTCACTCAACAGGAACGTGCGCCCTCTCGTTCGTCACACAAGACCCATCGCGACCTCATCGTGTGGCGGAACAGCATGCACCTACTCGTCGAGGCCTATCGAGTCGCTCGCCAGCTTCCTGACGAAGAACGGTATGGCTTAGCTGCCCAATTGCGCCGCGCGGCAGTCTCCGTTCCGGCAAACATTGCTGAAGGCTTCGGACGCTCGGCTCGCGGAGACTACCTTCGCCACTTGTCGATTGCGTCGGGATCCTTGCGCGAGATCGAGACACACCTAGAGGCGGTCACCTTGCTAGAGTATTTACCCAAGCAGGCGATTGAGGCAGCAGCGGAGGTTGCGGGACGAACGGCCTATCTACTCAATCGTCTACGGCGCAGTCTCGCACCGCGCTAACCGGCGGCAGCGCCTCCAGCGCCTCCAGCGCCTCCAGCGCCTTCAGCGCCTTCAGCGCCTTCAGCGCCTTCAGCGCCTTCAGCGCCTCAAGATTCTCTCAAACGGCCGACCATCAAGCAGCTCCTCCGCAATCCCCGTCTGCGAGGCGATGGCCGCCTTCTCCCCCGCCCCGCACGCGATCGCGCGCAGAAGAAAGTTGAGCAGCGCCTGCCCCGTGGCCACGTCGTCGGCGATGTCGCGAGGCGCCCCACCGCGCGCCGCGGTCTCGAGAAACCTCAGCAGCCGTTGCGCCGCTGCTTCGAGGCCCGCCAGATAGAACGCGTATACGGCAGAGTACCGGCTCACCAGTTGCGCGGGGTGAAGATCCCATCCCGAGTAAATCCCCAGCTTGAGCGCGTGCTTCACATCGCCGTGATGCAGCCGCCACGCATCGTGCACGCGCTCGACCGGCTCGACGGGAAGGATCGCCGTCGAGCCGTCGCTCACGCGCACCCCCGTGCCCGCGAGCGCAACCTGCATGACGAGGCGTGCGTGCTCGCAGGCGGGGTGACGCTGCCGCTGCTGCGCCGCGGTGATGCCAAGGGCAGCGGTGTAGTCGTAGGTCCCGAGCGACGCGGCAACGAGCCGGCCGCGCGCGGCATCCACGTATCTCTGGAGCGGACAGCGCCCATCCCAATCCATGATGGAGCGAGGGGTCTCCACCATGATCTCCATGCGAAGCGTTCCATCGTCGAGCCCGAGCCGCTTCTCCAGACCCTCGAGGTGCTGCGCGAAGTAGGCCACCTGCTCCACGACGGTCACCTTCGCCAGCGTCACGATGAAGTTGTCGGGAAGCGCGCCGCCCGATCCGAATCGAACGCTCTCGATGAAGAGGTCCGTTGTCTGCAGCGAGCGCGCGGCGAGCTCACGTGTCAGCGGCTTGACGCGGATGCCGAACGAGGGTGGGAGGTGGCCCGAGCGCATAGCGGCCGCGGTCGCCTCCCCGCATCGCTGGACTTCGGCGTCTTCCACCGCATCGGGGTGCGTGCCGAAGCCATCCTCGAAGTCGATGCGATAGTCCTCGACCGGCTCGGTCTCCAGCTTTCGAGTGACGCGCTGATGTACATCGTCCGCAAACGCGCGCTCGCGGCCACTGAAGACCATCGCCCGCGCAAGCGCCTCGCTATCCGGCGCAAAGCGCGCCAGGGCATCCAGGGCGCGGCGTTGCAGCGACGGAATCGTCTCGGCGCGAAAATACTGGGCGCCCTCGATGAAGGATTGCACCGGCTGACGCTCCGCCCGCTCGCCGGGATGGCGCCGTACGTACTCTGCATTCGCCGCATCGAGGGTACGGCGATCGTCAGGCGTCACCTGCGCATGCGCGACCGACGACGACGCGACGGAGCCACGAGGGCGCGTCGAACCGCGCGCGCGATGCTCATCTCCAGCCCGCGGTCGCCGTGCGCCTCGTGGGTGCGTCGCCAGTCCTCGAGTCGGATCACCGCTTTCGCCATCACGGCGTGCCCTCCGGCGCTCCCATACCGATGGAACGACTCACGCAGGCGCTCGCCGAGCTTCGCGCCGGGCCAGAGCGCGCGGGCGCTCATTACGACACGGTCCCGAAAGACACCTGAGACGACGGCGATGTCCGCCCCCTCCATCCCGAGACAGAACTCGGCGAGCTGCGCGACGATGTGCTCCTGGTCCTCCGGAAGGCGGCCGAGGTGAACGTGCGCGAGACCGCGAGTCACGTGCGCATGCTGAAGAGCCAGACCGAAGCGGCGCAGTGTCGCCGCCGAGTAAGAGGGGTGCTGAATGCGCCGCAGCAACGAATGATCGGCGCGCGGGAAGAGATACGCGAACATTTCCAGATCATCGTCGCTGGCGGAGCGGGACAGCGACTTGGTGTCGGTGATGATTCCGTAGAGGAGCGCGGTGGCGAGCTCTCGCGTGAGGAGCTCATCGCCATCGGCGAGGAGATACTCGGCGGCGATGGTCGCGCTCGCGCCGTACCATGGCCGCACATCCTTGAACCGGGCGCGAAATGGACCCGACGGTGGATGGTGATCGATGACGGCCGCCACTTCCCCCACACTTCCGCCGAAGTAGGGAGGCTGCACATCGACGAGGATGAGGTTCTCGTGCTTCTCGAGTGAGCGCCCGGACACGTGTTCGATGCGAATCCCGAGCTCATCGATGAGGCGCCGATTCTCGGGACGTGTGACGCGACCGCAGGTCATGATGGGTGCCTCGGCCGCGCCTGCACCGAGTACCGTGCGCAGGGCGAGCGCGGAGGCGATCGCGTCGGGGTCGGGATCGTGCTGCAGGAGAAACGCGCATGAACGTGCTCCACGCATCGCGCGCCGAAAGCGCTCCGCCTTTCGACGCGCGATGACGCGTTCGAGCACGTTCTCCACCGCGTCGGCGAGAAGCTCTCCCTCGTCGATCCACGCGATACCCCTGCGCACGCCGGCGCGACGACGTCCCCGAACGCGGTCGATGACGAGCACCGGGGCCTTGGGAAGCTGGCGACGCACGGCACTCGCGACGCGCTTCGCGTGCTGCTCGTCGCCCAGATCGACGACGACGGTCACATCGCGCGAGCGAACGGCGTCATAGGTCGCGGGCACGGTGGGATCGCCACGCACCCCCACGCACCATCGCGGCGCCGATGCACCGTTGGTGAGCCACAGGTGAACCCGACGCCCCGCGAGCGCGCTCCGCCGCAACGCGAGGAAGCGTGCGGGTTGATCCGAGATGAGCAGAACGGGACCTCGAACCGCCATGTGCGCGCCTTGCCGAGTGAAACGGTGAGACCTAGCTTGGCCGCCGACCCAATCTATCGAGGAAGATCAGCATGAAAGACTCGATCCGCCACTTCGTCGCCGAGTTCGTGGG
Organism: Gemmatimonadaceae bacterium; assembly: GCA_035253695.1. Lineage (GTDB taxonomy): Bacteria > Gemmatimonadota > Gemmatimonadetes > Gemmatimonadales > Gemmatimonadaceae > JAICNG01. The sequence continues at coordinate 20,124 of DATFBS010000110.1, read as the reverse complement.
TACCTTCGCGCTCGTCTTCATTGGCGGCGGGGCGATCGTTCTCTCGAAGATGCAGGGCACGAACGTGGGTCTGGTAGAGGTCGCGCTTGCGCACGGCATCATCCTGGCGGTGATGGTGACGGCGCTGATGCGCATCTCCGGACATTTCAACCCGGCAGTCACGATCGCCTTTCTCACGACCCGGCGAATTGGCCCATTCATGGCCGGGGTCTACGTTCTGGCGCAGCTGCTCGGCGCGATGATCGCGGCCTACGCGCTAAAAGCTGGCACGCCGTCGGAGCTGTTCGAGGCGGCGCGCGGCGGTGGACAGGCGGTATCGCTCGACATCAACACCGGCCAGGCGTTCATGCTCGAGGCGATCGCGACCTTCTTTCTCGTCTTTGTCATCTTCGGTACCGCCGTCGATCCCAAAGCCCCGCGCGTTGGCGGATTCGCGATCGGCCTTACGATCGCCGCCGACATCCTCGCGATCGGGCCGCTCACGGGCGCATCGATGAATCCGGCACGCTCCTTCGGTCCGGCGATCGCGACGAATATCTGGGAGGGACACCTGATCTACTGGATCGGCCCGATCGTGGGTGCCATCGTCGCGGCACAGATCTACGAGTGGGTCCTGATGCGGCATCCGGTGGAGCCAGTGGAGCACGGTCCCGTGGAGCCGATCTAGGGTCCAGGTAGTCCAGGGTGTCCAGGGTGTCCATGTGATCGAGGGAACGTCGTTGCCTCACCTCGATCACCTGGACACCCTGGACACCCTGGACTACCTCTGCATACATGGAACAAGTCCTCACTCGACAGCAGGGCGAGCTGGTTGCCCTCGAGCGTCAGCTGGTCATCCGCGTTCGCGATGCGCTCGCGCGAGCGGACGGGTCACGGGCCGACCTCGAGCGGCTGATCTCGCTCCTTGGCGAGATGGACGAGCTGTTCCTTCTCGTCGTCGTCGGGGAATACAACAGCGGAAAGAGCACCTTCATCAATGCGTTGCTCGGGGACGAAGTATTCGCCATGGGCGACCTCCCGACTACGCGCGCGATCTCCATACTGCGGTTCGGCGACGCCGCGCCCCCCGAAGCGCTCGCCGAGAACATGTACCTCTACCACTATCCGCTCGACCTGCTTCGGGACCTCCACATCGTCGACACACCGGGAACCAACTCCATCGAGCGGATGGAGGAAGCGCTCACTCGCGAGTTCGTCCCGCGCGCCGACCTGGTGCTCTTCGTCACCAGCCTGCTTCAGCCGCTGACGGCGAGCGAGCTCGACTTTCTCGCGCACATTCGGGAGTGGGGAAAGAAGGTGGTGTTCGTGGTCAACGGCGTCGATCGCCGGAACTCCGACGAGCAGATCGATCGCGTTCGGGAGTACCTCACCCGCGAGATTCAGGGCCGGCTCGGCGCCGCTACACCGACCCTGTACTTCATCAGCGCGCTCCAGTCGCTCCGCGCCAAGGTGAACGCTCGCCGCGTGGCCTCGGGCCAAGGTGCGTCGACGACATCCGCCGTCGCGACCGTCGAATCCGATCCGCGCAACGAGTATCCCGCGCTCGAGCGCTACGTCCTGAAGACCCTTCGCGAGACCGAGCGCGTGCGTCTGAAGCTGCTCACCCCGTTGGGCGTTCTCCGCAACGTGCTGAAACGCAATGTCACGGGGCTCGACGGCCGCCTCCAGGTCGTCCACGAGGATGGTCGCGTCCTGCGTTCGATTCGCGAACAGCTCGAGGCGTACTCCCGGGAGATGCGTACGGACTCCGAGCGATATCTCCTGGAAGTGCGCAACGTTCTCTATGAAATGGAGCGCCGCGGTCGCTCGTGGTTCGAGCGCACCATACGGATTGGAAACGCCAACTTCCTCCGCAATCGGGACGCGGTCGAGAATCGGTTCCGCGCCGAGGTTGTCCAGGATTCGCCACAGGCGATCGAGAGCGTCGTGCACCGGATGGTGGACTGGACCGTGCAGCGAAACCTCAAGCTCTGGAGCAGCGTCTTCGCCGAGCTGGATGCACACACGGCGCGACTGCGCGAGTCCGGGGCACTCGCGCCCCACGGCGATACCGAGTTTCAGTACAATCGCGAAGAGCTGTTCGCGCGACTGCGGGAGCCGGTCGAACGGCGTCTCGGCGAATTCGATACCGAGCGGGAAGCGCGCCAGATCGTCGATTCCGTGAAAGAAGCGGTCACGACTGCGCTCGGCGTGAACGTGCTGGCGCTTGGGCTCGGGGGAATTCTCGTGGCCGCCTTCACGACCGCGGCGCTCGATGTTACCGGTGTGCTCACCGCAACGATATTCGCCATCGCCGGTTGGCTGATCATCCCCGCGCGGCGCCGAAAGCTCATCGCCGAGTTCGAGACGAAGATCGAGAAGCTGAACGAGGATCTCGCCGCGCTTCTCAGCGCCAAGTTCGAGGAGCAGCTCACACGGTACGAGCGGCAGCTGCTCGAGGTCGTGGCGCCGTACGAGCGATTTCTCGAGACGGAGCGGGCGAAGCTGGAGACCGGCCTCGAGGAGTTACGGAAAGCGGAGCGAGATGTGGCAACGTTGGAGCAGCGGGTCGTCGAGACCTTTCCGGAAGGGCGTTAGCTTACGGGAACGCCCCGCGCTCCTGAAGAAGCCGGGAGACGCGTTGGCTGTTGGCCAGCACGACTTTCATGGTCGGAGGAACGGCGTATGTGGGACGGCTTCGTCGAGCTCATACGGGTCACGATTGTCGCTGTCGCCCACGTGTGCGGCGGCAGTCTCGGTGCAGGAGTCATGGCGGTTTCCGTGGCCGTGCGAATCGCGCTGTTACCGCTCACCCTGCGTGTTGCGCGACAGGCCCGCGAGCAGCACGCGCGCCTGCTCGCTCTCAAACCCGAGATCGAGCGCCTGCAGCGGCGCTACGCCCATGATCCAGCGCGTCTGATGCGTGAAACCCGTGCGCTATATGCCGCCAAGGGCATCCGCCTGCTGACGCCGGGAGCGTTCGTCAGTTTGCTGGTGCAGATGCCCCTTCTGAGCGGGCTCTTCGCGGCCACGCGCGCAGGTCTGGGCGCCCGGGTGCGATTCCTCTGGATCGGCAACTTGGCGCTTCCAGATCCGTTGCTCACGGTTGTGGTTAGCCTGCTGACCGCGGGCACGATGATCCTGAGTCTGCGCCCTCAGGGGGCGGTGGGGCACTCCAACGCTCTGGTGCTTGCGGTAGTCGGCGCCGGGGCCACGCTGTTGTTCCTCTGGTCCGCGTCGAGCGCCGTTGCGCTGTCTCTCGGAGCGGGCTCTCTCGTCTCGGGAGCTCAGAGTTGGATCCTCGCCAGGGACGGCAAGCGGCCGGCGCCGTCGGCCTAACGGGCGAAAGCCCACGCGGGTGACCGAGCAAGCCACCGCTGGGTCTGCCATGGGACGATTCGTCAGGAGGTCCCCGTGAAGCGCCTCATCGGAATCCTCGGCGTCACCATCGTTGGCAGTTGCAGCAGTCCCATGGCGCCCACCGCCGATCTGCGCTCGGAGCCGCGGTGGGCATCGCTGGGAAAGGCCTGCGGGGACGATGCCCCTGCTCCCAGCTTGAGCGCCGACAAAGGAGAGGCATTACCGCTCGGGTGGGATGTCAATGCACAGTGGGCCGCCATCGCGAGGCGGGTGCCTGGTGGATGGGGCGGCGTCTTCCTCGAGAATGGAATTCCGACCATCTACCTGGTCGACCCCGCGCAGAGAGAGGCGGCCATCGCCGCATTGGCGGCGGAGGGATTCGCGCTCACTTCACCGCGTGTCAAGAAGGGCCGCTGGGACTTCGCGCAGCTTTACGACTGGTTCCGCTACCTGGCTCGCCACACGGTGGCGATAGAGGGGGTCAGTTACATCGACATCCAGGAGGCACGCAACTGGATCGAGTACGGTGTCGTCGACGAGCCGACTCGAGCACATCTGGAGGAGATCCTCGCCCCCCTCGACGTGCCTTGCTTCCTGGTTGCGATCGGGATTCGACCGCATGCCGTGCCCCGGTAATCACGAATCAGTCACGTTCCGCAGCGTGGCGATTCCCGGGATTCTTCAATCGTCCGCGCTTGCCGTTGTCCTCGCCGTCTGGCCGCTTTCGCGGCTGAGCGCGCAGGATGCCGACCTCATCGTCCGCAACGCCCGCATCTGGACCGGTGACTCGGCTCGCCCTCGCGCGGAGGCACTAGCGGTTCGCGGCGAGCGCCTCATCGCCGTGGCAAGCGGGGCCGAGGTCGCGCGACATCGCTCGACACGCACGCGCGTGATCGACGCCGGTGGGCGTTTCATTATACCGGGGTTCATCGACGACCACACGCATTTCAGCCAGGCGGGCGCCCTTCTCATCGGCGCAAATCTGCTCGACGTGAGCACTCCGGCGCCGTTCGCGATGCGCGTGAAAGCCGCGGTGGCACGGATGAGTCGCGGCGCATGGCTCACCGGTGGCGATTGGGGCGCTTATGAGGACTGGGCAGCGAACAGCACGGGCGCGCGCGCTCGCGCCGACTCGGCGCCGAAGCGCTTTTCTCCCGATCGGACGATGATCGATTCAGTGAGCGGGACGACCCCAATCCTCCTCAATCGCTGGGATCGTAGTGCATGGCTCGCGAACGCGAACGCGCTCGAGCGCGCGGCTCTGTCGTGCGGCCGCCCCACTCGGGGCCTGGAATGCGTGGATGGCCGGCCGACCGGGAGAGTTTCCGACTCCGCACTGATGAGGGTCCGCGCGGCGATCGCGCCCAAGACATTCGATCAGCGGCTGCGTGAGGCCCGTGCCGCGCAGCACCACCTTGCGGAGCTGGGCGTCACGACCATCCACGACATCACGCCCCCTTTTCAGCTTCCCGTCTATACCGCCTTGAAGGACCGCGGCGAATTGACCGTTCGTGTGTTCGCACGGCCGACACTCGACAAGCATCGTTCGCTCACTTACGCGGGCATCTCACCGGGCTTCGGCGACGACTGGATCCGCATTCGGGCGCTCAAGGGATTCGTCGACGGCATCCAGGGCAACTCGACGGCCCGCTTCTACGAACCGCAGCTGCACTCGGGAAAACGCGGAGAATGGCGCGATAGCACCAACACCGGTGCCACCGATGGCCCGGGCTCGGGCATGATGCCGCCCGGCAACATGGAGCGACTGCTCTTCGGGCTCGACTCGGCGGGCTGGTGGGCCAACGTGCACGCGATCGGCGACGAAGCCATCGATACCGTGCTCACCATCATGGAGAAGGTGATGAGGACCAACGGGTCGAAGGAGCGGCGGTGGCGAATCATTCATTCGCAGGTTCTCCGCAACGCTGCCGTCGCGCAGCGCTACAAGCGCCTCGGCATCATCGCCGAGGTGCAGCCCTACCACGCGATCGACGACATGCGGTGGATGGAGGAGCGCATCGGCCCGCGGGCTCGCTGGGCGTACGCCTTTCGCACCTTCAGGGACGCTGGCGTTCCGCTGCTCTTCGGATCCGACTGGCCAGGCACCAACGCGAGCTGGTACACGGCGAATCCGATGATCATCCTCTACGCCGCCGTCACGCGACAGACAGTGGATGGAAAGCCCGAAGGGGGATGGTTTCCGCAGGAGCGCCTCGATCTGGAGACGAGCCTGCGCAGCTACACGACCAACAATGCGTGGGCGGAGGGTGAAGAAGCGAACAAGGGATCGCTCACGCCGGGGAAGCTGGCCGATTTCGTCATCATTGACCGCGATCTCTTCGGGATTCCGCCAGCCCAGATCAAGGATGCGAAGGTGCTGCTCACGGTCGTCGGCGGGCGTGTGGTCTACGCTGCGGCGCCATTTACGCAGTAGACCAAACGCGAACCGCCCTCAGCGGACGATCAGCTCTTTCGGGCGAGACCGCGCCGCGAGACCTTCACGCACACGCCCGCCGGCCCACAGCCGATAGGTACCTGTCGGCGCCGGCACCGTCCACGCATAGGACACCGTGTCGGTCTCACCCGGCTCCAGGATGTTCGAGTCGAAGATCGGGCAGATGCTGGGCCGGTCGCGCAACAGAAAGTACCGCTCACCATTGGGGCGCTGGATTTCGAAATCGAGCCCGGCGCCGCAGCCCGCCATGAGCGTGACGGTGTCGGCACCGTGATTCGTGGCGATCGCTCGGAGGCCGACAACCTCTCCCACCGCGGCCTGAGTGCGGTCAACCTCGAGCCGCGTGTCGATATCGCCATAGGGTGCGGTGCTGCGATGGCCGCAGCCAACGCCGATGGAGAGCAAGGCGACAATTCCCAGTAGTGTGCATCGAGTCATGCGAGCCCCCCGGCTGCGCGATGAGACCAGCGCGCGAGTGGATGTCGAGTGGTTCGAGGTCTTCCACCGAAAGACCCAGCGGCAATCATGCTACGTCACTGCCTGACCGGCCGGGGCCGCCATAGGCCCCTTCGAACCCTTGACAACGCTCCGGCCACCGGCATAATGTTCAACCACTTGGTTTATCAACCATACGGTTGAATTATTTCGGAGGAGACGGCAATGGTGGACATCATTCATCGCGTCGGCATCAAGGCACCCATTTCGAAGGTCTATGCGGCGGTATCGACCGTCGAAGGTGTTGCAGGGTGGTGGACGAAAGAAACGACGGGACTCTCACAGCCGGGCGGGGAGATCGACGTGCGATTTCGCAGACCGACTGGCGAGGAAATCGGGGGCATGACGATGGAGGTGCTCGCGCTGGAGCCCAACAAGAAAGTGCAGTGGCGCTTCAGAAAAGGACCCGAGGAATGGATCGGAACGGATGCGACCTTCGAGTTATCGCAGGACGGCGATTACACCATCGTCCTGTTCGGGCACAGGAACTGGCGCGAGCCCGTCGAGTTCATGGCCCATTGCAGCATGAAGTGGGCGTCGTTCATGTTCAGCCTCAAGGAGCTTGTCGAAACCGGCCGAGGTAGACCGTCGCCACATGATGTCAAGATCGACAACTGGAACTAGACAGTACGCGCTGCGGGATGATGCCGGGGCATCCGTTTGAGCCCTCGGCGCGGCAAGGCCGGCGAAGAGCAGCGGCTCAGCCGCGTCTTTCACGCCCTGGCCGATCCCGCTCGACGCCGGATCATCGCGCTGCTTCGCGAGTCGGGCGAGCTGCCCGTGGGGGTGGTGGCGGAAGCGTTCTCGATGACGCTCAACGGCGTGTCGAAGCATGTCAAAGTGCTCGAGCGCGCCGGTGTCGTACGGCGTCGCATCGAGGGTCGCGTGCACTGGATTTCGGTCGATTGGAGCGCATTGCAGGTTGCCTACGAGTTCCTGCACGCGCATCACCACTTCTGGAGCACGCGCCTGGATGCGCTGGTTGACTACGCGGGAACGAGGGAGCGCTCGAAGAAGGGGAATGCACCATGAATGACTCTGCATGGTCGGTCGTGATCGAGCGGCTCATTCCAGCCCCGCCGCGAGTGGTCTTCGAAGCGTGGCTGGATCGCGAGGCGCTCGAGCGGTTCATGTGCGGCGGCCCGGGCGTTCGAGTGACGCGCGCCGAATGCGATCCACGCGTCGGCGGCGAATTCCTGATCGTGATGAACGTGGAAGGCCACGACCTGCCGCACCGCGGGAAATACCTCGAGATCGAGCGCTACAGCCGCATCGTCTTCACCTGGCACTCGCACCTCGCGGGCGAAGGCAGCCGCGTCACGCTACGCTTCGCCGAAGCACCACGCGGGCAGACCATGCTGACGCTCGAACACGTCGGGCTGGCCGACGCCGAGATTCGAGACAAGCATCACGACGGCTGGAGTCATATTCTGACCGAGCTGTCGAGCGTGGCCGCTAACGCGGCACCATCCTGATGCGAAAGGTATTGGACACTCGCTCGGCGAAGGGCCGCAGGGCGCCGCCTTCCCATTTGTCGCGTTGAGCCGAGGATCCTTGGTCCTGCACCCGCCAGACGAGTCGATACTCTCCGATTGTGCGACTTGCCTGCCAGTATCCAACAAAGGGCCGGCCAGACGGGCTTATGGAATCGTTATAGACGTGAATGTCGTACGTGCGGTTGAGAATGGTGCCGGGGGGAACCACGAACGGTGGACTCAGGCACATCAGGGACATCTGCTCATATGCGGGACGCCACTCATTTCCGGTCCACCATTCGAGGATCGGGCTCTCAGGTGGACCACACCCGGTCATTACGACGGTATCAGCTCCATGGTTGGTGTACTGATACGGGACTTTGCCAACGTAAAAGCCATCGACGAGCCGAGCTGTGTGCTCGATTTGCGGTACGACGAGATATGGCGCGTCGGGGCCGGCCGGGGCAGGCTGCGTTCCCGAACACGCTACAAGAATCACAATCGCGCAGAGTACTCTCACGACCGGTTACCCCTTCCCGTTCGACGACGCGCAGCACGTCCGCTGCCTTCCCGACCTTCAGCGTACTTTAGCGCGGGAAGGTTACCGTGTAGTCCCGCCGCAAGTAACTCTCGAGGAATTCCCGGAAGGAGTCAGCCACTTGCACGGTCTCGGGACCATAGAGGACATGCACTGGTCCCCGCCCTGCCTCGCGGCTCAGTCGTGCGCCATAGCCCCAGCACCAAATGCTGTAGTCGGCGAAACACAGGATCGACCCGGCGTCCGGCGCCCCACTGTCTGGCCACTCCACATCCAGCGGGCGACACTCCGCCAGCGGATAAAAGCGGATCAGGTCATCGTCCATACTGGAACGCCATTTCGGCCCGCTGAACATTCCGTTGATCGCGCGGAAGTAGGCGCGCATCTCATCCGGCAATGAGACACCGTATTTCGCCTCGTGCGCCTCCAGCTCGGCCTCGGTCGCGCCGGCATTCGGCCGGATTCCGCATTGGTCCCAGTATGCCTCGAGCGCTGTGAAAATCGCGTCCACGCCAATCCCCCTACCGCGATGGTCGCAGCGGTCTAACGCCAGCGGTCAACGGCCGGCCGCCGCTCTTGCCGCATGCGATAACAGCCGAGCTCACTCGTGGTGGTACGTAACACGAGTGACTATCCACCTGCCGCCACTTCGTCGAAGCTCCGCGAGGGCGTAGCTGTTCCGGCTAAACGGCCGGCCAGCCACGAACGCGATGACCTGTGCACAGTTGCCCCGTTCGCCTCGTGCGCACGTCGCTACGCGTCCAAGCACGATGCGTGTGGTGTCCGTGTTGGCCGTCGTATCGGTGAACCCGCTCGGAATGAAGCGCCATTGTCCAGACACGGCGGCAACCGCGTGAGGCGACAACCGAGTGGGCGATGGAAAGCGCCGCGGATTGAACGGGCCCACCTCCGGCAGTGCACGGACAAGCGTATCTACGAGCGCGACGTTGACATGTGGCTCGGGGAAGTCGAGGCGAAGCGCGGCAAGCGTTGCCAGCTCTGGCGAGTCTGCCAAATCGTCACCCACCGTGGTCTCTGCACTGGGGCGCGACACACACGCACAGAGAGCCACGAGCTGGGCGGCAACGAGGACGTGACGGGCGCGCACGCTATATCTAGCAGTGGTTGGCTCGTGGATCCGTGTAGCGGGGCCGTCGATCGCGTCGATGGACGAGGCTTTCGAACCACTCACAGGCGGGAGCGTAGGAGAGCGTGACGGCTACGCTCGCCAGGAAGGGCCCACGTTCCGTGACGTAAATGCTCGAGCTATCAGCTTCCCAGTGCGCGCCATCGTGTTCATTGAGACGCGGCGGGCCGTGCTTGGCGGTGATCTCCGCGATCACGCCCGCGACCGTAGGCCTCCCCGTCGTGTTGGGCCAGAAGATCGACGCGTTGATCACGACGCTATCCCGAAGCGTCAGCACTGCCGAAAAGTGACGGGTTCGAGAGACGACGACGCAGGCGGTAACGGAATCGAGCGCTGCGAGAACCGCCGTCGTGTCTTGATGCTCGTGTGGTACGCTGAGGAGAACGTCGTCTGTGGTAATGCGGTACGGACCGTCGCGCAGAGCGAACGCGCGGCCATTGACACAACGGTCGATCTCGACGGCGCTCGGGTCAATGGGCCGGCGAAGTACGATACCCCACACATCCAACGGCTTCGCTGGCGAGGCGATGGTCGGCCAGAAAAGACAGCACATCGCGGTGACCGCGCGGTATCGACAGGGTGACAACATCACACCATGGGGGAAAGGGTCAGCGGTGCCTAACGCCAGCCTTCAGCTACAGGCCAGCCTTCGTAAACGCACGCGAAAGGCTAGCTTAGACGTCGCACCCGCGAATGGCAACAGATGGTCTGCGACCGACCTGCCGCAGAGAGACTGCCATGAAGTCGCGATGTTATTGAAGTGGCGCTCGAGGTTCCAATACCACAACTCGTCGACGTCGTCTTCTGGGGTGGGATAGTGATCGAAGACGAAGGTGACGAACTCTTCGTAGGATGCGTTTCGAAGGTCTATGGTCACGAGCGAAGTCAGCCGCTAGGCCGATAGAATTGTATGCCCAACGCGCGATGGCCCGCGCCGCCTAGCAGCAGCTCCACAACCGCACGAAACGCTGGCGCGGCGCATCCCACACGAGACGTACCGTGGTCTCATATCCGTAAGCAAACGAGATCCGGTGGACAGGCCACCGCTCGAGGCCACTGAGGATGGCGCTGTCCTCCGCCAGAAGTCGGACGCCCGACGCATCGAGCCGCTGGACCCGCACGCTCGACAGGACGGTGTCCAGCTGGGCGCGGAGTATCCCGGCTATGCGCGAAGGACGGAGTCGTGAGCTATCCACGAGAGCCAGCTCATAGCTGCTACCCCACTCTTCTCGATGCTTTACGGCCGCCCCCACGATCAGGCTTAGCGTGATCCGCAGACTCTCGGGCCGCGTGCCCACCGCGTCGAGACGCACGGTATCTGGCTCGCCGTCGCCAGTGAGATCGAGCGCCCGAGCGCGCTGATACCACGACGGTGTCGCGCTCGCCACCGACTCAGCAGCGGAGGTCGGGCGGCCGTCGCCATTCCGTTCACGATCCGCTGTGCCTGGCGGACAACCCAGCGTAGCCGACAGTACGAGCGCCGCCATCGAAGCGCGGACGCCGCGCACAACCCTACGCGGTGTTCTCAAAGGTGCGCGCTAGAAGCGGATCTCAAACGGCTCCTCGCCGGCGCACTCGGCGCGGCCCATCACATACACGGGCTTATCGCGAAACCGCGCGGAATCGGCGGGCGAGATTTCCACCGGAGGCCCGTCCTGGTCCACCATGGCGACGAGGCGAAGGCCGGTAACCGGACACTGGCGCACCGCGGGCCCTTGCCCGCGGAACTTGTCGGCGCGGGAGTCGTAAATCCACGATGCGCTGCCTTGCCGAACGAGAAGCCATTGACGAATCGGGTCGCCTTCGATGGTGCTTAGCGTGTGCGTCAGCCGCACTTCACCTCGTCCGCTGCGGAAGTGGGCGACCGCCGCCGCGCGCGTCCCGACGGCGGCCGGATCGATGGAGGTGGCTTGGAGCGTGTCGAGCACGCGCGGATCGAAGTCTCCCTGCGCGGAATTCGAGGGCCGAGCGCAGGCGCCCGCGAAGAGGAGAACGGCAAACGCGAGCTGCTTGAGATCATAGACAGTCACGTTTGGCCGGGTATCCCACTCTCGCTGTTTCGTCGGTGTCCGTGGCACTGGAGTAGAGCGGGCAAACATGACGCCTGCGATCACACTCACGCTAGTCGGTTGCAGCAACTAGTTACGCAGCGGGCGTGTGAAGCGGAACGGCTGAATCGGGCTCGTTCAAGCGCCGCACGAGCTTTTCGAGTTGATCCGCCGCCTCCCGGACGCTCAACGCGGTCGTATCGATGATGACGAGATTCAACGCGTCCGCCTGCCCCCGAAGATACGCTGCCCATTGATCCATCCGGGCGTTGGCGAGCTCGGGTTGATGTCGCGAACCGCGCAGCCGAGCGGCACGGACATCGGACGAGCAATCGATCAGGGCGACATGCACCCCTCGGTTCCCTGCCTGCGCGGCGGCCTCCAAAGCGACGCTGGGCCTCACCTGCCCGTCCAGGACGGCAACGCGGATCTCTTGGGAGAGACGGCTGAGCCGAGTGAGCCAGTCCCTTGTCGCCGACGCCTGCCACCGCTCACCGCCGCCGTAGTCGCGCTCCATCACCTCGGCGCTCGGCACGCCGATCGAATCGAAGTAAAAACACCGTACGCCAGCGATGCCGCGCGCCTCGAGCGCCTCGACCGTCGCGGTCTTTCCTGCACCGGAGGCGCCAGTGACGACGAGAATGCGAACCAGGGACATGCTTGGGTTCTACTCTTGAAGACGTCCTCCCATCTCGCGGCTCGTCAGTTGCGACGGCTCGATCCGCCCTCTGCTGTTATCTCGTAAGGCGTCAGCCTGTCAGAGCCCCGGATCCACAGCTGCGCAACGGTCTCCCACGTCCAGCGCGCCATATTCACTTCCAACTCGAAAAGACTAGTCGCGCCTCGAAGCGATTAGTTAGGCGGCTCCAGCAAGGAGTCAAACGTTTCGCCACCGCGCCAACGGAACGCACTTCCCCATGGCACGTACTGGCAAATAGGCCCGCTCGCTGGCCCATGGCCACGACAGTAGAGGTGAAGGCTATCGACACCTCGACCCCGGTAGATGAAAACCGGATAGATGGGATCCGAGCGTGGCGTAATGGCGATGCAAAGCTTCCACGGGGGTTTTACAGTGGCCGGTACGACAATGCGAAAGCGCCCACCAGAATCGGTGCGCGCGCTGTCGACGCTCGGCTGACACAACGGTGCGGCGGCGGCCGAGATGACGAACCGCTCGGAGGGCGACCCCTCACCACTCGGCCCAGGCCACCCGCCATCGAGAAAACCAATGATGAGCGTCGACCGAGTAGGTTGGCTCGCCCCGGGGGTTTGACCGGAGGCAAGCTCCGTGACGAGGGTGGCGAGCAGCATGGACACGAGAAGATGCATGAGCGGAACAATGGGGAGGTCCGGTTGTCCCGTCCACCAGGGCGAACAATCCCTCGCCTCCCAGAACCGTCAGAGCCTCGGCGCTGTGCCTTGCCTGGTCGTGATCAGTATGACGCCGTTCACGCCGCGTGCCCCGTAGACCGCGAGATCGCTGGGACTCTTCAGGACGCTGATGCGCAGAATGTCCTCTGGCTCGAACCACTCGATACCACGGCGTGGGTCGATCGTCATGGGGTTTCCGTCGATCACGTAGAGCGGATCTCCACTGCCGACCAGCCCGCTGTGAACGCGGACATAAAATCCACCAGTGGCAGTGGGAACAACGTCTACACCGGGAAAGCGCCGTGTTATGACGGCCGTTTCAGCACCTACGGGTGACCTCTGGACACAGCCATTCAGGATCACGACGGAAGTCGCGCAGGCAACAATGGCGACGGCGCGGCGCGCTGTACACACGGGATCTCGCGACACATACGCCTCCGACTCGGGAATGGGCGACTGGTCTTGCCTCTCCCCTTCCAAAACGGAATCTCGAGCCAGAACGGCTCATCGACTCGAAGCCCCCCCTCCCCGCGTCATTCGAGGGCCAAAGCCGTTCGAGGATCCACCTGCGACGCGCGACGGGCCGGAAGCCACGTTGCGAGGATGGCAACCAGGCCCACGAATGCGGCAGCGCCCACAAACGTAGAGCCATCAGTCGTGCTGACGCCGTACAGCATCGACGACAGCACTCGCGTCAACGCGAAGGCGCCGGCGAGTCCTATTGCCACTCCCACCGCGACGACACGCGCGCCCTCGCCCAGCATGCCTCTGACGACATTGCCGGGACTGGCGCCGAGCGCGAGGCGCACACCGATTTCGCGACGTCGGTGTCCCACAATGAGCGCCAGTACGCCGTACAAGCCGACGAACGCCAGTACCAGCGCGACGACGGCGAACGTTGCGATGAGGGTCATGATGAATCGCTGCCGCGCCAGTGAATCGGCGACGACGCTCTCGAACGTGCGTATCTCCTTCACTGTCGCCGACGAGCTCACCTCGCGCACGGCCTGGCGGACCGCCGGTACCGCAGCGAGTGGGTCAGCGCCACGCACTCGTAACACCAGCGTCAGCTCGTACACGGGATGCTGCGAAAACGGGACGTACACCTGGGGAGGAGCGTCCGCATCCAGCGACACCGTCTTCACGTCATCCACGACGCCGACGATGACTCGGGGCGGCCGATTCGGGTCGAATTCGAACAGCGCCCTGACTTCCCGTCCGAGGGCGTCCGCCTCACTGCCATAGTGCTCACGCGCAAACCTCCGATTGACGATCATGGACGCACGCACCGGCCCGTCATCGGATACGTTGAACACGCGGCCGGCGATAAGACGAATGCGCGTCGCTGTGAAGTAGTCGCCGGCGACAACCTGGACCTGCGCGATGGGATTCTCTCCCTCCTCGTACGCCTTGCCGACGGGACGGACACCGCCGGCTTCGTACGCTCCGCTCATCGGCAGCGTGACTGTTCCACCCGCTGCGGCGATAGCCGGCACTGATGCGAGACGTGCCATGAGCTGATCGAACGTCGCGCCCCAACGCGGTCCGTCGACGAGTGGCTGAAATGGCCCTGCGACGGGGAGGGACACGCGGGCGGTCAGTGTCTGCGAGGGATCGAAACCAGGCCGCACCTGCTGAAGGCGGAGGAAGCTGCGGGTCAACAGCGCGGCGCCGATGAGGAGAATGAGCGAGAGCGCCACTTCGGTCATGACGAGAACGCGCCTTGTTCTCGACACCGACACCTGAGCGCGAGTGAAGCGCAAACGCGCTGCATATGCCGTCGCCACTCCGAAGGCGAGCGCCGCGATCAACGCCAGCAGGCCCGCCACCGACAGCACTCGCCAGTCGAACCCGATGTCATCGGCTCTCGGCAGCGAGCCCGGCACCAGCGACAGCATGACCTTCGTCCCCCAGAACGCGAGCGTCAACCCGACCGCCATGCCCAAAACGCACAGCACGAGGTTCTCGGTCACGAGCTGTCGAGCGAGCCGGCCGCGCGCCGCTCCCAACGCCGATCGCACCGCAAGCTCGCGCTCGCGTGCGTGAACTCTTCCGATCAGGAGAGTGGTGACGTTCGCTCCCGCGATCGCGAGCACGAAGGCGACCGCGCCCAGAAGCATGACGAGGGGCCGCCGGACGCGGTCGGCCGCCTGATCCGCCATCGACACCAGCTTATAGGCGGAGTTTGGCTGATCGCTTACGGGAAGGTTGCGTCTGAGCAGCTCGGTGAGCTCGGCTTGCGCCGCGGATGCCGAGCACTCACCAGCCCCACACCGGTCCTTCAGTTTGCCGACGGCAACGAGGTTCTGGACGTCGTAGTTGCTCACGTCCGACGCGGCGAACACGAGCGGAGTCCACACATCGGTGCGAAGGCCGAACTGGAATGGCGCGGGAAGCTCCGCTCCACGCGGAAAAGCGAAACCGGGCGGCATCACGCCGGTGAGGGTGAAGGGAGCGTCGCCGAGGTAAATCCGCTTTCCGATAATGTCGCGACTGCCGCCGAACTTGCGTTGCCACAGGCCATGACTGATCAGTGCGACGTTCGGTCCGCCCGGCACAGCCTCCTCTCGTGTGAACGCGCGGCCAACCGCTGGCGCGACACCCAGCACGTCGAAGAGCGCCGGTGAGACGCGCGCGCCGGCAACCGCCTCTCGCTCCGCGTCCGGGGACTCGGCAATCGCGTAGGGCCACGCGCGAAAGGCTGCCATCGCCTCGAAGCTGCGCGAATCGCGCTCGATGTCCGAGTAGGAGCCGCTGCTCAAGGGCAGCGTCCAGAAATTGCCATCGTCGCCGCGTAAGGCAGCCCAGATGATGTTGATGCGCTCCGGCTCCCGGTACGGGAGAGGTCGCAACAGGACGCCGTTGACGACGTTGAACACAGCGAGCGTGGCGCCGAGGCCAAGTCCCAACGTCGTCACTGCCGCCGTGGCGAAGAGCGGGTTGCGGCGCAGCATGCGAACGCCGTATCGGAGATCCTGGATGAGGTTCTCCAGCGGTCGTATCCCGAGAGCGTCGCGATACTCTTCCTTCACCTGATCCACGCCGCCAAAGGCATGTACCGCGGCACGGTGTGCCTCGGCGGAGCTTGCCCCCGCACGCATGCGTTCCTGTTTTTCGAGCTCGAAGTGGAATGCGAGCTCGTCGTTCATCTCGCGATCGACAATCGAGCGGCGGAACAGCGCGCGCAGGCGGCGTCGGGCCACGGATGGGAGGTTCATCGGATTCAGCTCGTCCGGAGTACGGCCTCGATGGCCGCGACCATGCGTCGCCAGGCTTCTGTCTCCGTACCGAGGCGGCGACGACCCGCGGCGGAGAGCGTGTAGTACTTGGCCTTCCGGCCGCTCTCCGTGGTCTCCCAGGCGCCCGTGATCCAGCCGCGATCCTGGAGACGCTCGAGCGCTGGATAGAGCGACCCCGGATTGACCGTCAGGACGCCCTTGCTGATTTGCTGGATGCGGTTGGTGATCCCCCACCCGTGCATCGGCGCGAGGGACAATGCCTTGAGCACGAGCATGTCGAGCGTGCCCTGGACGACGTCGCGGCTGCGATCTAGTGGCGTCATGGTTACCTCTCGATTACCGAGAGGTATTATACGCCACCTCTCGATTGTCAAGAGGTAGCCGCGCGTGTGTCTTGGATCGGCACCCCGATCCAACGTCTACCGCGGGGGCTGAGCGATTGCCGGGATGATCTGACGGTCAACGAACGCGTCTTCCCAGCGCGTCCAGATCCAGCCCTGCCGGAAATTGGCGCCGGTGAAGACCACGACGAGCTGGTGTTTCGGGACCACGATCAGGAGCTGACCGCCATTGCCGCCCGCGGAGTACCGGTTGTCGCCGAGATGCCAGGCGTAACCGTCGGCGCCGCCACCACCGTAGCTGTTGCCGAAATCCTCCCCGCTGAGACCGGTGGTTTTCTCGGAGATGTGAATCTGTGGCCGCGTGGATTCCTTTACCCACGATGAATCGACGATGCGGCGTCCATTCCAGACGCCCCCATCGAGGTATGCCTGCCCGATCTTGAGAAGATCGCGGGAACGGAGCCGCGAGCCGCCGGCGAGGTAGCCCTCGTCCGTCGGCGTAAGGTTCCAGTGGTACAGCCCGAACTGAAGCGGTCGCGCGACCGTGCGGTCGAAGAGCTCTGGAAGCCAGGTGCGTGTGCCATGCGTCAGTGCCGCCCCCACGAGGCTCATGGTCGCCGAGCAGTACGCGTAGCGAGTGCCCGGTGGATGCGCCATCGGCAGATCGAGCGTGTACTTCCACCAGTCACCTTTCACATTCTCCAGCTTGTCCTCATTGCCGGGTGAGTTCTCGTCGTAATCGTTGCAGGCCAGCCCCGAGGTGTGCGTCATCAGGTGCGCGAGCGTGATCTCGGCCTTTCTCGGATCTGGATTGGCGAAAGGTCCCAGCCCGGCGAGCAACTCATACACCTTCGTTTCCGGCGACAATGGCGCGCCGTTTCGCATCGCTCCGCCCAGCATGACCGACGCGAAGGTCTTTCCCGCGGAGCGCAGGTCGTGTGGGGTGTCGCGGTCGTAACCGTAGAAGTATTCCTCGAGAACCAGCTTGCCCTTGTGCGCTACGAGCAGGGAATGGATCAGGGGCGCGCCGCGTGCAGCAGGGTTGGTGTCGATGATCTGCTGGACCATGCGTGTCAGCGCAGCCTCATCGATGCTCACGTCGCGCGCGCGCGCCGTCCTCCAACCGTCGGCGAGCGCGGCGGGCTGGCGGTACACATACCGAGAACGTCCGGGCGGGCGCGGAAAGAAGCTCGCCGCCTCTACCGGCGGCTTGCGCTCCAGCGTGAGCACGGTCCCCACGTCCTCCCAGAACAAGCGCAGCGCATCGGGCGAGCGGAGGCGCAGCGCCGCATGCCGTATCTCCGGCTGATTCTCGTCGTACTTCAACGTGAGGAAAACGGAATCGGCGCGCTGTGAGACGTTATACAGCGAAGCGCCGCCGATCGAATTGAAATCGTGATTGCGGAACGCGCCAACGAGCTGTCCGGCCGTGTCGCGGTAGATCTTGAGGTACAGCGTGAAGCTCTCGGGGACTTGTCGCACTGTACCGCGCCACCTGCCCGGCCCCACCGCAGGCAGCACCAGCTTCGTCGCAAATGGTTGACGGTAGCCTACGCGGCTGGGACGTTCGGGGGTCGCGCTGGATGGTTGGAGCCAGTAACCGGAGAGGTCGCCGTTCTTGCTCAGCACGCCGCGAAACCGGCCTGTGCCGAAGGCGATGTGGACACTGTCGCCCCGAACCACGGGACGCGCTCGTGCATCCGCCAGAGAAGCCTGCCAGGAGTCTCCTCGGCGCTCGACAAACAGCTCGCCCGGTGACGCCGGCCGGAATCGTGAGTGGCTGACCCAGATACCGGTCAGGGTGTCCCCCGCCGTCTGGGCATGCATCGCGGGCGCGACAAAGGCGAGCACGGTACAGCAGGCGCGCGCGAGGGCGCGGAGACCAAGTGGCGTCATGGTTACCTCTCGATTATCCAGACGGTATCATGCGCCTCCTCTCGATTGTCAAGAGATAATCGGTGACGACGCCGCTGCACCACTCGGGGGTCGGTGGTCTGCCGGTGAGGGCACGGCTGCCACGGGCAGCTGTCGGCGCGCCTCATCCACTGCTCCTGGCTCATCCCCAGGACGGTTCACCGACGCCGGTAGTACGCTCACCCCCAAACTCGTTGTCGAAGACCCTCGGACGTCGCTAGCGTAGCGCCCGGATCGAGATGGTGGCGACCAGCCAGAACCCAGGATCCCAGGAGGGCGTTCCATGTCCGCACCGCGGTGGTCACGTTCGTGTGCCCTGGCCGGATCGATTCTCGTCGTGGCAGCTGCGTGTGGAGAGGTCACTAAGCCCGAGACACCCTCGATAAGCTCGACAGACTCACCCGAATTGGCGCGGTCTGGATCGAAGAAGCCTTCGGCGGGGCCGTTGAATCTTCGCTCGACTGGCAACACATCGTGGAGTGTCTCGCTAGCCTGGGACGCATTGACGGGGAGCGCTTCGTATCGCGTCCGCGACAATTGGGGGCGGGAAATCTCGGTGCCGGGGACACAGACGAGCGTCACGTGGAAGTACCCCGCACATCCGCCCCTCCATAACGGAGCCACGTACTCGTTCTCGGTGTACGCCGTGGACGCGGGCGGAAACAGGTCGGCGAGCAGCAACAGTGTGACAGTGGCTCTTCCGCTCGACAAGGAAGCGCCGACGGTACCCACGTTCTCGGTCACGAGCGTGGGCACGAGGCACATCACGCTCGCGTGGTCGTCGACCGACGACAGCCCGTATATGTCCTATCAGGTGTTCAAGGACGGCGTCAAGGTTCACACCGGGTGGATATCCGAGACCTCGAGGATGTTCTCGCTACTACAGCCCGGTACCACGTACACGTTCACGGCGCAGGCACGGGATTACTTCGAAAATGTAGAGGGCGGCAACGTGTCGGCGGTGAGCGCACCATTCACCGTCACGACGAATGCGAACGACGGGAGTGACGTGACGGCGCCGACGCAGCCCTCGAACGTACAGGCTTTCGGCTATGGCGATCTCGAGATGCAGGTGTGGTGGTCGCCGTCCACGGACGACGTGACGCCTCAGAATGCGATCGTCTACCAGGTTTACGTGAACGGCGTGCACGAGAACACTGCCATCGGTCAGAACATGACTCCGAGCGCGTATGGCGTGTTCGGAGACAACGTGGTCACCGTCATCGCGATCGACGAGGCCGGCAACAGGTCGATCGCCGGTACGACCACGATCTTCCTCCCATAGACGGAATCGACATCACGGTGGAGCTCGACGAACCCAACGGACGGCGTCTGATGCGCGGACGCCGTCCGTTATTTATTGGCCGGCAGGCGGTTGCCACAGTTCTACCTTGTTTCCTTCCGGGTCCATGACCCAGGCGAACTTCCCGTACTCGGAATCGTCAATCTTCGGGAGAACGTTGCAGCCTTCTTCTCGTAAGGCGTTGACGAGCGCGTCGAGATTCTCAACGCGGTAGTTGACCATGAACGTCGCAGTGCTGGGCGCAAACTGGTCACTTTGCGCCGGGGCAATGGACCAGACGGTTGTTCCGGCAACGGGCTTACCATCCCCGTCGGTCCAGGTAAAAGCCGTGCCTCCCCATACTTGAACATCGATGCCGAGGTGGCGCTTGTACCAGGCCTGCAGCGCCGGAGCGTCTTTGGCTTTGAAGAAGATGCCGCCAATGCCAGTGACTCGCTTCATGGAAACCTCCACGGACCG
>DATFBS010000109.1:0-8203 GCA_035253695.1 Gemmatimonadaceae bacterium | reverse complement strand
GCGCTCGTCGGTGACTCGGCCGACGGATATCCGGGGATTCCCGGCATCGGTCCCACCACCGCCGCCCAACTCCTCAACCGCCACGGCTCGATCGAGGGCTTTCCCCCGGGCATTCTCGGCGCTCGGCACGAGCTTGCCTTGCTGTTCAAGCAGCTCGCGACGCTGAGAACCGATGCGCCCCTCTTCGTCACGGTGGAGGAGCTGCGATGGCGAGGGCCGACGAGCGGGTTCGCCGAGTTTACCCAGCGTATCGGCAACGATCGCCTGCTGGACCGATGCCTTCGTGCGGCGACGGCGGCTTCTGCATCGGCTTCGGCGCGTTGACCTCTGCCACTATGCCCGACTGGCATCAAGAACGGAGGGTTTAAAACGGATGAAACGGATTGAACGGAAGCTGCCGAATCCGCTCAATGCGCGGGGAGCTCTCCTCGACAGAAAAAAGCAGCCAATGATGCTTTCGACGCGGAAGGAGAGTTACTGGCGCGAGGAGCGATCAGGCCCCGTCCGTTCAATCTGTCTCATCCGTTTTAAGCCCTCCGTTCTTGATGCCAGCCGGTCGCATCCCTGAGCTCAAGAACTCGAGCTAGAGCCATCACCGGCTGTCTCCACCGGACGGTCATTCAGGCATCGGACGAGCGGCCTGGTCACGGCGCCGGTCTCCCAGTCAGTTCGATGCCAGTGATAGCGATTTGGAGTCGCCAGCACCAAATCCCAAATGACGACCTCGTCCGACTTCGTAAGCCGCTTCTCGCCCTCCATGGCGCCCCGGACGACGTGGGCAGGATGTGGAAAGAGATGCGGACCAAAATCGATGACCCGATACCGATACACTCGGCGATCCGTCGAGGCCAGCGACAATCGTCTCGAGTCGCATGGCGTCAGCTCGCCCTCGAAGCGATGTCCACGGCGATTCCGCGCCACTTCCCCTGACGGAACCGCGCCACGCTCAGGGCGCAGCGAGTGGCGTGACCGATCAGGATGGCGATCCAGATGTGCAGCGGTTGCAGGGTACCGGTCTGTTGGATCACGAAGCAGATGCCTAACGGCACGATGATCTGTGAGATCACCGAGATGTAGAGGGGACTCTTCGTGTCTCCGGTGCCCTGGAGCCCGCCGGTATACGTGAGCGCCACCGCGATGAAGATGCCCGACAGACTGAGGATACGAAGCAGCTGCGTGCCGATCTGGACGACGACGGGCTCGTTCATTCCGAAAACCGCCAGGAGCTGCCCGGGCAGGAAAAGGAAGAACGCTCCGATGACTGCCGCGCCCACGATCGCGATGTGCGCGGCGACGTGCACCGCCCGATCGGCGCGATCGGGCTTGCCGGCGCCGAGATTCTGGCCGGCGACCGCCGCCGCGGCGCCCATGAGACCAATGGACGTCCACGTGATGAGCGAGAAGAGCTGCGAGTACCCGACCGCGAACGCTGCCTGCGCCGCCGCGCTCTGGGCCAGCGAACCGATGAAGGCGAGCATCAGCACCCCGCCGATGTTCATCGCAATACCCTGGATGCCGGTCGGCAGACCAAATCGGAAGAGCGCGCGGATGATCGCCCAGTCCGGACCGAACCCGTGGTGGCGGGGGAACGAGACCACCCACCCGCCTCGCCACAGCTTCACGAGCGCATACAGCGCGACGAGGCCGGATGCAATGCACGTCCCCATCGCCGAGCCGGCCGTCCCGAACGCGGGGATCGGCCCGAGCCCGCGAATGAGCACGATGTTGAGCACGAGGTTGAGCACCGTCATCACCACGCCCATGATCATCGGCGTGCGGGCATCACCCGCCGCCCGAAGCGCTCCGCTCAACATGTAGAAGATCATCATCCCGATGCTGAACAGGAACATGATGCGCAGGAACGGGAGCGCTTCCGCCTTTACCGCCGGCGTCGCGTTGACGAGATCGAGGAGCGAGGGAGCGAAGACATAGCCAAGCGGGGCCATGACGAGCAGCGAAAGACCACTCGCCGTCAGGAACGCCTGATAGACCGTGCGGTCGACCTTCTCCTCCTCGCCGGCACCGGCGAATCGCGCGACGAGGACGCTCATTCCTGTAAAGAGCGAGTTAATAAAGACGATTACGACGATAAAAATCTGTAGAGCTACTCCGATCGCCGCATTCCCGGTGTACCCTACGAGGTGTCCGACGAGCGCATGATCGACGATGCCCTGGAGCCCGCCGATGATGTTCGTCAGCATCGTCGGCCAGGCGAGCTTCCAGACGACCGGACGGAGCGGACCCTCGATGATCGAACGGTCGTATCGCCGGGCCGCCGCGGGTGCGGGCGGAAGGGGCGCACTGACCGCGGCTGGGGTTGGAGTCGTCGAGGCTGAGCTCAATGGACCTGCGTGCGTGTACGGTGGTACAAGGCGAGGGCCCGAACCGGCCCTAAGGTAACCCCGGATTTGGTCGTCCGGGCAGCACCCACACAAAGCTCTGGCAAAACCCCAGGTTCCAGGAGAACTTGCGGGGACGCGGCCCAGCCGTTTCCCCAGCAATTAGCGGAATGACATCATCACATTGTCGCGCGGTTACCGCCGTCATTGTCGCCGTTGCGACGTCGGCCTGCGCCACAACGAGCAAGCCCGTCGCTTCGCCGACCGGCCGCGACGCGGCGATCGCGGCAGCGAGAGCCGATAGCGCCCGGAAGCCATACACCGAGGCGGACATTCGCTTCATGTCCGCCATGATCGCCCATCATGCGCAGGCGATCGACATTGCCCGCTGGGCGCCGACCCATGGCGCCAGCCGCCCCCTGCAGATTCTCTCTGAGCGCGTGATCAACGCCCAGCGCGACGAGATCGCCCTGATGCAGCAGTGGTTGAGAGAGCGTCAGCTCCCGGTGCCGGATCCGAGCGCGCCCATGGCGATGGGCGGCGCGGGGCATGCCCACCACCATATGCCGGGGATGCTCACGCCCGAGCAGCTGCAGCAGCTCGATCAGGCTCGCGGCAAAGAGTTCGACCGGCTCTTTCTGACCTTCATGATCCAGCATCATCAGGGCGCCGTCACCATGGTGAAAGAGCTCGCGAGCTCTCCCGGTGCCGGCCTCGATGATACCGTGTTCAAGCTCGCGTCGGATATCAGCGCCGACCAAACGAGCGAAATCGACCGAATGCAGCAAATGCTCGCCGAGCTGATGTTCGGCCCCCCATCTCCCTGATCCCACGAGGAGTCGATCAATGACATTGAAGAAGTTGTCGCTCACCCTTGGAGTGTTCGCTGCCGCGGCGTGCGCGCCGGCGACCACCTCATCACGCTCAGGCGCTCTCGACGTTCCCGCGCCGACCGTCGATCCACGCGTCGGGCTTCGCGCCGGAGCGGCGGATGCGGCCGAGGCCACCTGGAACCTGAAAGTGGTGGCGAAGGCTCCGCCGACAGGGCAGTTCGTCGGAAGCACGAACTCCGACCTCGCCTTCACCGGCAACTACGCGATACAGGGCAATTACAACGGGTTCCAGGTGTGGGACATCTCGAACCCCAGCAGTCCCGTGCTGAAGACGTCGTATTACTGCCCGGCATCGCAGAGCGACGTCTCTGTCTACAAGAACCTGCTGTTCGTCTCGGGTGAGGGATTCGGCGGTCGCCTCGATTGCGGCGGTCAGGGCGTGAAGGACACGGTGAGCGCCGAGCGCCTGCGCGGCCTTCGGATCTTCGACATCAGCGACATCGCCAATCCCAAGTACGTCGGGAACGTGCAGACGTGCCGCGGCTCGCATACGCACACGGTGCTCGTCGATCCGAAGGACGCGGAGAACGTCTACGTCTACATCTCCGGCTCCGCACCGGTGCGGTCGCCGAGCGAGCTGCCGGGATGCGTGCGCGAGACTCCGGACAAGAATCCCGAGTCGTCGCTCTTCCGCATCGAGGTGATCAAGGTTCCGCTCGCCAATCCCGCCGCGGCGGCGATCGTGAGCCGGCCCCGCATCTTCAATGATCTCACCAAGCCGCCCGAGCACGGCGAGGCGCCCGAGGACATCGCGGCTGCCAGGCAGCGCGCCGCCGCCGCACGCGCGGCCGGTGGATACACCGCCAGGGTTGGCGACATGGAATACGTGCTCGGCCCGAATTTCATCACGCCGCAGCTCGACAGCATCGTGAAGGCACGCGGTGGAACTGGTGCGCCGACGGCTGCCGACACCGCGACATTGCGCGCCAATCTGCAGACGATCGTCGACAGGCTGGTTGGAGCCGACAAGGAAGGTCCGCAGCCCGGGCCCAGCCAATGCCACGACATCACCGTCTATCCGGGCATTGGTCTCGCCGGGGGCGCGTGCGGTGGCTATGGACTGCTGCTCGACATCAAGGACCCGACGAACCCCGTTCGCATCGGCGCCGTCGCCGATTCGAACTTCGCCTACTGGCACTCGGCGACCTTCAACAACGACGGGACGGCGATTCTCTTCTCCGACGAGTGGGGTGGTGGCGGCGCGCCGAAGTGTCGCGCGACCGACAAGAAGGAGTGGGGCGCGAACGCGATCTACGCGCTCGAGAACGGGAAGATGGTGTTCAAGAGCTACTACAAGATCCCGGCGGCGCAGACCGACAAGGAGAACTGCGTCGCACACAACGGCTCGCTGATTCCGATTCCGGGTCGTGATGTCATGGTGCAGGCGTGGTATCAGGGCGGCATCTCGATCTTCGACTGGAGCGATCCGGCAAATCCCAAGGAGATCGCGTACTTCGATCGCGGCCCGGTGGATTCGACGAGAATGGCCGGCGGCGGGTCGTGGTCGGCGTACTGGTACAACGGCGCGATCGTCAGCTCCGAGATCTCCCGTGGCCTCGATGTCGCCGAGCTCACGCCGAGCGAGTTCATTTCGCAGAACGAGATCGACGCGGCGAAGACGGTGCACCTGGATTACTTCAACGCGCAGGGCCAGCCGAAGTTCGTCTGGCCGCCCAGCTTCGCGCTGGCGCGCGCCTACGTCGACCAGCTGGAGCGGTCGGGATGCCTCGGCGCCTCTCGCATCGCGAGCGTTAGGCAGGGCTTGGCGAACGCCGAGCGTGCGTCGGGCGCCCAGCGTCGCGAGGCACTGACGCAAGTGGGCGCGCAGCTGGCGAGCGCCCCCGGGTGCGATGCCAGGAAGGTGCAGAAGCTGCAGACGGCCGTGAAGGATCTCTCGGCAGTAATGCCGTAAGGCGCGAGGTACTCGAGGGTGTCCAGGGAATCCAGGTGATCGAGGGAACGTCGTTGCTGTTTCCTCGATGACCTGGACAACCTGGACACCCTCGTCTACCTGGGTCTTTTTCGACGGTCGCTTCGAGCCAGTCGGGGCCTGAGCGCCTCGTCCCCGAAGAAGGTGGTCGGCGTCCCGCCACTGATTCCCGCCTCACGCACCAGTCGCTGCAGCCCCTCCACCAGCGTTTTCCGTTCACTGCGCGAGAGCCGCTCGAAGCTGGCGAGGAGCCGACTTTGGAGCGTCTCCGGCGCTTTTCGCAGCAGCGCGCGGCCCCGCGGCGTCAGGGCCAGCGTGACGCGTCGCGCATCGTCGGGGAATGCGGTGCGGGCGACGAGGCCCCGCGCGACCAGCCGAGTCACGACGACCGACACCGAGCTCTGGTGCGTGAACGTCCGCGCGGCGAGCTCGTTGAGCGAGCCGACCGGACCCTCCGCCAGCTTCTGGAGCACGAAGAGCTGCGCGCCGCTGATCCCGAGGCGTCGCTCGATGCCGCGCGACCCCACGCGCAGCGCGTCGACGAGCGCGTTGAGCGCGGCGAGGGCGGCGGCGAGATCGCGATCAGGGCTCGCGACTCTGGAAGAGCCGGCGGATCGGGCGGGTTGGACGCTCATCGTACGGGGATCGAGGGAGTCACCACGGCCACGCCCGAAAGCATAGCGAACTGGTCCGCGTGCCACAACCGGGGCGATGCATGGAAAACCCATAGAAACATATGGGACACCAATACAATTGTATGGGACAACAATAGAAAATGTCGCCGCCGAAGGCGGCGTCGCGACCCATCGTCGGCATGTCGATTGCACGGGGTCAGGGGCCTTCCCGACGCCTGAGGAGGCTGCAATGCTCTCGAAACGAACCACCCTCGCGGTCCTCTGCGCTGCCGCGCTCGTGGCGTGCGATGCGGCCGATTCGCTGACCGGCCCGAGTCCGAGCCCCGAGGTGTCCGCCAGCCTCGTTCCGACGATCGAAATTCCGGAAGAGTTCCTGCCGGGCGTGCCGGTGCTCGACCCCTTCGCGTCCATTTGGAACGACGACGCGGGCGTCACCGAGTCGGCGCGAGGCGGCGGCCATTGGCAGGTCGCGACCGGGCTGCGGACGTTCGCGTTCACCGCCAAGAACCGGGCGGACGGCACCGTGCAGGGTCAGTATCAGGTCAACAACCGTGACGTCTCCGGTTCGAAGGAGCACGGGACGGTGACCTGTCTCGAGGTCGTTGGAAACGAGGCGTGGATCGGCGGCGTCATCACCCACAGCAGCATCCCCGCTCGCGAAGGCACGCGGCGCCTGTTTTACGTCGTCGATCGCGGCGAAGGATCTGGCGATGCCCCAGACCAGGCGAGCATGCTCGGGGTGACAGCCACCACCGAGGAATGCCGCTTGAGGACGGCGCTGCCGCCGCAAGACCTCGAGGGGGGCAACATTCAGGTCCGGGACGGCGCGTAGCGCCAAGGTCGCACTGTTCGAGGTGATCGAGGTGGTCGAGGTGAGCCCGCTCGACCACCTCGACGACCAACCCCGCCCAGCGTCGCTCGCGAACGATCGTTTGAACTCCCATATAAACACATTGGACTCCAATACAATTGTATGGGAGGGCAATGCATCACGGCCAAAGCTTGCGCGGCGACACACCATCGGCATGTCCATTGCACCGATCCAAGGGCCTTCCAAACGCCTGAGGAGGCTGCAATGCTCTCGAAACGAACCACCCTCGCGGTCCTTTGCGCTGCCGCGCTCGTGGCGTGCGATGCGGCCGATTCCGTGACCGGGCCGACCGGCACGGAGCCCAGACTGTTGGGCGGCACGGTTCCACCGATCGAAGAACCGCCGATCGAAAAGCCACCCATTCCCCCCGTCGAGTTCTTCCCAGGGGTGCCCGTCCTCGATCCGTTCGCATTCGACGACGAGGGAGCGGTCGAGTCCGCACGCGGCAGAGGCCAGTTCCACGTCGAGTTCGGTACGGCCCTCCGCATCTTCGCGTTCGTTGCGAGGACCAATGCAGATGGGACCACCACCGGCGAGTACCAGGTCGACAACCAGAGCGTTTCCGGCTCGCGGGAACGCGGAATAGTGACCTGCCTGGCCGTCGATGGCAATCTGGCGTGGATAGGCGGAGTGATTACCCACAGCACCATCGAGGGGAGGGAAGGCACACCGCGGCTCTTTCGCGTAGTCGAGCGAGGCCATGGCGACCCTCCCGACCAGGCGAGCCTTCTCATCGTCACAGCGGCCGGCGAAACCTGTCAGGCAAGGCCGTTGCTCCCGGTCGAAGACCTCGAAGAGGGGAAGATTTTCGTCCGGGATGGAGGGACGTCGATCGCGGTGTTGCCATAACGCCGACGACAGGAACGACAGAATTCGGATTCTCGAATTCCTAGAATGCAACGGGGAGCCACCAGTGGCTCCCCGTTTCTTTTGCAGTCAGAACTCAGAGTTTGCATTCAAGCAGCCACGTTCATGAGGGACGCGGATTTGGCGGATGTACGCGGATCTTCGCGGATTGCTCCATGCGTCCCGATCTCTACTCTATAGGAACAAACAGCATTTGCTTTTTTTCTGCGCGAGAGGAGAGCTCTCAGCGCAGGAGCGATCCGCCGAATCCGCTGCATCCGCGCAAATCCGCGTCCCCCTATGAAATTGGATGCTCAATGCAAAAATTCGGTATTCTGCGTCGTCTTTGCGATGCGGTCTCACAGGTAGCTCAGCCACGCCTCGGCCCTGCGCTGCTTCACCCCCGCGAACCACCTGCATAACGGGTACATCGCCACGACCACGCTGATCCACACGAGGTACACGATCGGAAGGCCGGACGGCCAGCCGGGAGGCTGCGTGATCGGAAACTGGCCAAGCGTCGGCGACTCGAACATCCAGTGGACCTCGCCGTACCGCACGTAGCAGACGATGACCGCCAGCACGTGGATCAGGAAGAAGTGCACGATGAAGTAGAAGAGCGGCACCTTCCCAATGATGTGCGCCGGCCTCAGAAACGCTGGCGTCCTTCCGTCGACCCAACGCAGCAG
>DATFBS010000108.1:0-41504 GCA_035253695.1 Gemmatimonadaceae bacterium | reverse complement strand
TGGAGGTCGACGTCCTTCCATCGTTCGCGATGCAGCGTGTAGTCCGCAGAGAAGAACACCTCCGTACCGCTGATCGGAACGTCGCTGACATAGTGGAAGTAGCGGCGTCCCGCTTCGTTCCACGTGCGGCGCAGCTCGCCCGGAGCAACCGCTACCTGATCCCCGGCCGTACCGATCACGGCTTCGAAGGTTGCTGGCGGGCTCGCAGCCACACTCGGATCGATGTCGCCCGGCGGAGGGAGAGTGACTTGCCGCGGAAGGCCATGCTTGCGGCGGTCGTCAGCGCTCCAGAGCTCGCGAAGCGGCTGGTAGCCAATGACCGGTAGTGCACCGCTCGTGAAGTAAGTGCCGTTCTCGAGAATCGCTATTCCCGCTCCGCTGCTGCCGAGTCCACTGTTGGTGAAGCCGCGTCGCTCGAGTTCCACGTCGAAGCTCAGCGTCAGCGAATCGCCCGGCTGGAGTGCCTCCTCGAGGGCGTAGATGTCGTGACCGAGCTTGTCGTCCGAGACCACCTGACGGAAAGCGCGATCGAACTTCACGCGTGTCTCGACATAAAACGCCGGCTCCAAATGCACGGAGTCGATGGCAACGGCGCTCCGATTCACCAGTCGGTAGCTGCCGTGAATCGTTGCCGCTCTCCGGTCGGGATGGATCTCGATGCGCAGATTCGTACCGACGCGCACCGGCTGCGGAATCCCGTCGAATCTGCCGTACCTGCGCTCGTAGTCGGCACGAAGCTCAACCAATTCAGCGTCCGTGATGTACTCGTTGAGCACATTGGTGTTGTAGAAGATGAAGCCGCCAAGCGTGAGGATGAGCGCCACCGCCACTGCCGCGGCTCCCACGGTCCTGCCGGTGAAACGAAGCCGAGCGGTGTGCATCCGTCTCCGGAAAGCGGGCTCCCGGCCGCGCACCCAGAGCAGGGCCGCCACGACCGCCAGCAGCAACGCCCAGGCTGCCCAATAGAGCTTGAACGCCAACCACGGACCAACGGACTGACCGAAGCCGCGCATGTCGGTGAAGGTCCACCCAGGGCTGGAACCGTACACGAGCAGCTTGTGCTCGACGCCGAGCACTGAGGAGAAGACGATGAGGAAGTACACCACCAGTGCGATCAGCATCGCGACATGCTTCTGATCCACCAGCGCGTGCACCAGGAGCACGAGCACGGCGAACAGCAGGTATTCCGGCAGCTGAAGCCCGAAAAGGATCTGGAGGTACAGACCGACCTGGAAGTCGCGGTAGCCCATGAGCGTCTGAGCGAGCATGCCTGCCACGGTGAGGCTCACCATGAAAGCGGCGAGCACCAGACCGAGTCCGAGAAACTTGCCCAGGAAGAGGACCCAGTGCGGAACCGGCGTAGCGTCGACGTTCTCGCTGAGCCCGGCATCGCGCTCCCGCCAGACGAGCTCGCCCGCGAAGTACACGATCAGGAGCGGTACGATCACTCGGTAATCCGCGAAATACGTCAGGGCGGCCGTGACGTGCTTCGCAAGGATGTACCCCGTGCGAGGAAGCATCCGGATGCCCCACATCTCCGATTCCACGTGCAGCACCAGCACGACGAACATCGGGAAGACTGCCAGCAGGAAGAGCCCGGGTGGACTCTTGGCGATCATCCAGAAAGAGGACCGGGCGATCGAGATCGCTTGGCGCACATTGGTGATGAGACCGAACGATCGACGCACGTCCGGGACGGAGATCGCGATCCGGGCGCGGGCCGTGTCCGGCTTCGGGGCCTTTAGGGCGAAGCGGCGCATGAGCCGGCTCCACACATCGCTGGCAGCTCGATGCGCAAAGCGGAAGCGAATGTAGATCATCGCGAGCGTCAGGAGCGCGATGCCGACCCAAATGGCCCGATTCAGGAGCATCGGACCCTCGAGCGTGAACATGCGAACGTTCTTCTCGACGATGGTCCAGTCGCTCATCATCTCGTTCATGATGGCCATGACGCCAATGGGGTCCGCCAGGAGCGCCAGCTTCTGGAGAGTGGAGAAATACAGGACGAACGTCACCGGGTAGGAGAAGAAGAACAGGCCCAGGCTCCCGGCATAGCTCGCCATCGGTCGCCCGCTCAGCAGGGCGACCGAGAACTGGATCGCGGTAGCGATGAACGCGTTAGGCAGCGCAATGAGGCCGTACGCCGCGAGATACGCCGCCGGCCGGAATGGTCCGATGATCTCGGGATTCACCCCGGGCGCGTGAGCGGCGAGCAGGCTGCCGATCTGCACCGCGAGCAGAATCAAGGCGTTGAGGACGAAGGCCGCGAGAAAGCGCCCACCCAGGTACTCGGTCTTGCTGACCGGACTCGCGTAGACGAGGGGGTGCATCCCCGTGTGAACGTCCCGCGCAGCCGCCTCACCGGCGATCGCGGGCGCGATCAGCAGCCAGATCTGACAGCTGAACACCGAGACGACCGCAATGATGAACGGCGAGTTGAGGATGAAATCCTGCGGAAGCGTGACCGGCACGACGGCCACTCTCGTATTCACGAAGGCGAACACGAGGAGGACCGCCATGCTGAGCCACGGCCAGGGACGGCGCAGCTGGTAGGCGAGCTCGAAACGGAAGACTCCAAGGAGCTTCATGATGCCGCCGCCGGTTCTGGCTGCTCGCGCCGGCGTCCGATTCTCCCAGCCATGGCGGCGAAGTACACATCCTCGAGGTCCGCCTCCACTGGCTCGAAGCCCGCGCCAGGGGCCGTGTCGCTGTGGACGCGTGCAACCGTGCGCCCCGCGAGGAGCTTCGTCGAGATCACCGCATGCTCGCGCTCCACTGCGGGGAGGTCGGCCTTCGACAGCACGCGACGCCAGATCTGCCCATCGAGATCCTTCATCGCCCGCAGCGGCTCGGCCTCCAGCAGGATCTTGCCTCGATCGATGATGGCCATGCGTGTGCACAGCTCGCTGACGTCTTCGACGATGTGTGTCGAGAGCAGCACGACGCTGTTCTCCCCGATCTCACTCAGCAGATTGAGGAATCGCACCCGCTCGGCGGGGTCGAGGCCGGCCGTTGGCTCGTCCACGATCAACAGCTTCGGATTGCCCAACAACGCAACGGCAACGCCGAAGCGTTGCTTCATGCCTCCCGAGTAACCGCCGAGCTTCCGTCTGCGGACCTCCCAGAGGTTCGTTTGGCGAAGCAGCGCTTCGACGACCTCCTTGCGGTCCCGGCGCTGGGCAATGCCTTTGAGCAGCGCGAAGTGATCGAGCAGCTCCTCCGCGCTCACCTTAGGATAGACGCCGAATTCCTGCGGGAGATAGCCGAGCGTCTTGCGGACCGCGTCCTTCTGGCGCAGCACGTCGAGCTCGCCAAGGTGGATCGAGCCCTCATCCGGATCCTGGAGGGTGGCGATCATGCGCATCAGCGTCGACTTCCCCGCACCGTTAGGCCCGAGGAGCCCGAACATGCCCGCGGGGATGGCGAGGCTGACGTTGTCGAGGGCGCGCACGCCATTGGGGTACGTCTTTGAGATGTTGCTGATACGCAGATCCAAGAGGAGACCTCGATTTGGGACGTGATGCAGAGTACTCTATAGTACAAAGTAGACGGTGACAAGTCCGCCGAAGTCACATGACTCGTCGGTCGACCTTTACGTTCGACGAGATCGGCTCGATCGGCGCGGCCTCGCTGACGTGTGAAACGACTCCTCGGAACTGTTAAGTCGCGCAGAACTCATTGTCGCCACCTCGCCATTGCGCTAGATTCGTGATCTGCGACGACTTCACCAGCGCAGGCGGGTGTGTAGACCCCCGCAAACCGTGGCGCTGCTGGCGACGCCTCCCCTCCTGAGGTGGTCGCGCCATGGCCAAGATCACATGCGCTCCGTCCACGCTCGACGTGCTCAGGCCGATAGATGGCTGAGCTCCCGTCCCGCGGGTTCATCCTCATCGCCGAGCGGGACGAGAACGTCCGCCAGCTACAGCGTTACTTCCTGGAAGATGCCGGGTTCACGGTAAGCTTCTGCGATGACGGCGCGGCGGCGTTGACTGCTGCGCAATCGATGCATCCGGTGCTGATCGTCACCGAGATCCTCATCCCAAAACTCGACGGGCTCACGCTCTGCCGGCAACTGCGCGCAACGGCCGGCACGAGCCACATCCCGGTGGTGGTCTTCAGTATCCTCGCGGCCGCGGCACGTGCCGCTGACGCAGGCGCGTCCGCCTATCTCCGGAAGCCCTTCGTCGAAGCCGCGTTTCTCGCGACGATTCGCGGCGCGCTCGTCCCGCCGTCACCTGCACAAATGGAGCACCAATGGGCCTCGATGTAGTGAGGGACCGCCGCGTCAGCGTGCCGGAGTTCGAAGAGGCCGCCGAGCGGATGAGCTCTGGGAATCCCGAAGCCGATCACATCCTTGGCGGCGGCTTCCCCAAGGACTCGATCAACATCATCATGGGCCACCCGGGCTCGGGGAAAACCATCTTCGCCGAACAGCTCATCTTCGCCAACGCGAGCGGCGACCGGCCGATCCTCTATTTCACCACGCTCTCGGAACCGCTGCCGAAAGTCGTTCGATATCTGCAGGGATTCCGGTTTTTCGACGAGAGCAAGCTCGGAACGCAGGTCATCTACGAGGACGTCGGCCCAAGGCTCGCGAAGGACGGAAGCGCGGCGCTGATCCCGATGCTGCAAACCGCTATTCGCGAGCTGTCGCCGAAGGTCATCGTCATCGACTCGTTCAAGGCCGTGCACGACCTCCTGCCGTCGGTCGCCGAGCGCCGGCGCATGGTGTACGAGATGACCGCGCTGCTCACCGCCTATGGGACGACGGCGTTCCTCCTCGGCGAGTACAACGAGGAGGACATTCTCCGGTATCCCGAGTTCGCGGTCGCCGATGGCATCGTCGAGATGTCGCGACGCCGGCTCGGCAACCGCGACGAGCGTTACTTTCGAGTCTACAAGCTGCGCGGTAGTCGCTACCTCGAGGGCGCGCACGCGTTCCGCATCACCGATTCGGGGCTCGACATTTTTCCGCGGCTGGTGAGTCCGCGGATGCCCGAGGGCTACGAGCCCGCCTCGGAGCGCGTCTCGATGGGCATTGCCGGTCTGGACGACATGCTCGATGGCGGTGTCTGGCGTGGCACAACGACCCTGCTGGGTGGACCGTCGGGGGCGGGCAAGACAACGATCGCGCTGCAGTTCGCGCTGGAAGGAGCTCGTCTGGGAGAGTCGACGCTGTACATGAACTTCCAGGAGAATCCGTCACAGCTCATGCGCACGATTCGGAATCTCGGGGTGGACCTCGAGGAGGCGCAGGCGAACGGCCTCGATCTCGTGTACGCGTCTCCCGTGGAGCTGCAGATCGACAGCATCATCGTCGACATGTTCCGCCGCATTCAGCAACGACGCGTCCGACGCCTGGTCATCGATGCCCTGGGGGATCTCGCGAGCGCCGCAACCGATCCGCAACGGCTGCATGACTATCTGTATGCTCTCGTGCAGCATTTCGCCGTCAGTGGGATTACCAGCATCCTGAACTTCGAAACCACCGGCAATTCCATCGTTGGGAATGGCGTGCAGAACGCGGTCAGCTACCTCTCCGACAACGTCCTGCTACTGACCGTGGAAGGCGAGGAACGTACACGGCGCGCGCTCCGGATTCTCAAGACGCGCGGCAGCGCACACGATTCGCGTGTCCGTGAAGTGGAGATCCGCTCGACGGGATTGCGCGTTCTGTGACGGGTACGGAGTCGAGGGTGCTCGAGCCCACAACCGAAACGGTGCAGCTGCGCCGCCTGACGGACATCGGGCGCGCGCTGACGTATGCCACGTCGCTCGAGCAGATCGCGCGCCTAACGGTCGAGCAGGGAGCCGGGCTGCTCGAGGCATCCGCCGCCGTGCTCATGTTGGCGGACCGGGGCGGGGAGATGCAGGTGCGCGCCTCGCATGGCATCGGCGACGAGCGCGTTGCCCACTTTGTCGCGCCGCACAGCGATGAGGTGTTCGGGCGACTGCAGGGCCTGTTGGACGTTCCCGATGACAGGCTCCTGGCAGTGCCGCTCGTCGTCCGGGGCGCCGTAACCGGTCTGCTGGCCGTGGCGTTGTCCCGGTTCGCGACGGAGTCCGATGAGTGGGTGCTCTCCGCGCTCGCGGACCAGGCGGCGGTCGCGCTCGAGGGCGCACGCCTGAGTGGGGAGGTTCGGCTGGAGATGGAAGGGCGCCTCTCCGCGAGTGAAGGGGCGACCAACGCCAAGGACCGCGCACTGGCGACCCTCGCCCACGATATCCGCAGTCCGCTCGGCGCGATCGACGCGTACTGCTGGAATCTCGAGGACGGCATCTACGGGAGTGTCACCGACCGCCAGCGTCATGCGCTCGGACGTGTGCGCATGAGCGGCCAGCACTTGCTGTCGTTGCTGGACAGCGTCATGGACATGGCCCGCCTAACGGCCGGCGCGATGCCGGTGTCGCTCGAGCCCGTGCATTCCCTGCTCGTGGCTCGCGACGCGGTCGACATGCTCGCCCCCGCGGCCCTCGCCAAGCGTCAGACCCTTCAGCTCGACACCGGGGCCGATCTGGTCCTCATCGCCAACCAGTCGCGCGTCCGACAGGTGCTGGTGAACCTCGTCGGCAATGCCGTGAAGTTCACACCCGAAGGT
This sequence comes from Gemmatimonadaceae bacterium, assembly GCA_035253695.1. Taxonomy (GTDB): domain Bacteria; phylum Gemmatimonadota; class Gemmatimonadetes; order Gemmatimonadales; family Gemmatimonadaceae; genus JAICNG01. The sequence goes on along the minus strand of DATFBS010000108.1, from coordinate 34,905 downwards.
GGCTCGATCACACTCGCCACCCGGCTCCTCAGGATCGACGGAGCGGCCTGGGGCGAGATCTCCGTGACGGACACCGGTCCCGGAATCGCGGCCGGAGAGCAGGCGGCGATCTTCGAGCCGTATTACCGCAGCGAAGGAACGGCCTCGCTTCCTGGGGTTGGACTGGGCCTGGCGATTTCTCAGGCGCTCGTCGCCCAAATGGGGGGCGTGCTCGTCGTCCAGAGCGAGCCCGGCGTCGGATCCTCGTTCGCGGTACGACTTCCGCTCGAAGCCGGTACGACCTAACTAGACGCCGCGTGCTCCACCCGGTGCGGGTGATCAGTGCCGCCGCGGGGCACGGTGAGCGTGAATGTGGACCCTCGACTGAGCGCGCTCTGCACCGAGAGCTCGCCGCCCATCCCGCGGGCCAGATCGCGGCTGATCGCCAGCCCCAGCCCTACGCCGTCGTGGACGCGCGTCAGGCGCGTGTCCACCTGAACGAAGGGCTCGAAAATCTCGTCCAGCTTTTCCGCAGCGATGCCCGCCCCGGTGTCCTTCACATGAATGGCCACCGTGTCCGGACGAACCTCACAGCCCAGCATGATGTGCCCGCCCGGCGGGGTGAACTTGATGGCGTTGCTGAGCAGGTTCAAAATCACCTGCTGAAGCTTGTCGCGGTCGCACGACACCGTGATATCCGGATCGCATCGATCGCGATCGAGGTGCAGCCCTCGCGCGGCCGCCTGCGGCGCGACGAGCGACTCCGCCGTGCCGAGGACCTCCTCGACCGGAACATCGACGATGTCGAAGTGGACGTTACCCGTCTCGATGCGGGCATAGTTCAAGACTTCGTTGATGAGCCCGAGCAGGTGACGCTGACTGCGCTGAATGCGTTCGAGGTCGATGCGCTGCTCGTCGGTCACCGGGCCGCGCACGCCTAACTCCAGCAGCGCCACATAGCCGCCGATCGCGTTGAGCGGCGTCCGCAGCTCGTGGCTCATCACGGCCAGGAACTCGGACTTGGAGCGGTTGGCCTGCTCCGCCGCCTCGCGCGCGGCCTGAAGCTCTCGCAGGGAATCGCGCACTTCGTACTGTCGCTCCCGCGCGCGGAGCGCCGATCGAAGTGCGGTAACGAGCGTGGCGACGCGGACCGGCCGCTCGAGCAGCGTCACGTTTCCACGCGCGGCGATCGCCTCGATACCCTCGGCGATGATCCTCGACAGCTCGCCTTCGGCCGTGAGAATGATGACCGGAACGTCGGACCACGAGGGTTGATCCTCGAGCTCGGCCAGGAGCTGCTCGCGCGACTGCGGCGCGAGCGCCTCCTCCGAGAGAACAACGACACCCACCCCGCGACGAACCGCGGTGCACAGGGCGTCGATGTCGCGATACGCTACCGCGTGAAGCCCCCACCTCCCGAGGACACGTTCCGACAACGAGCCGTCCCGGCCGGTGGGCGCGAGGACCGCCACTTCGCCCGAGGTGACGGGTGCCGCCTCGACGATCACGGGGTCCGACTCAAGCTTTGTCCGCCATGAGCGGTCCGAGCTGTCCCAGGTATTCGGGATTGCCCGTGAGCACGCCCCGGAATTCCGTCAACGGCTCGCCAACTCGCAGCCCTCCCGGCTCGACGCGGAACTCACGAATGGTCGGCTCATGCGCGCCGCTCCGCTTCTTCACGACCGAAATGGCGCGCCGGACCATTCCGGCGTGCTCGAAATAGCGGAGCAGCACCACGGTGTCCGCGAGGTAGCTGACCTCAGCGGCCTCGTCGACGGGCGCGCCGAATATTCCACGCTGAACGAGCGTCATGATCACGCTGACGCCGCGTGTCGAGAGATAGCTCAACATCTCGTGCAACTGAACCGCCAGCAGCCGCTCGGTCGGCATGGCCTGCAAGAATCCGTTGATCGAGTCGAGAATGATGAGCGAGCCCCCTTCGTCCTCGACAGCGCGCACCACCTGGTTCGCGAATTCTCCCGGCGACATCTCAGTGGGCTCGATCTGGCAGAGCTCCAGGCGCCCATCCGCAATCGGAGGCTTGATGTCGAGACCCAGGCCCTCCGCGCGAATCATCGCCGTCGACGCGCGCTCGTCGAACATGAAAATCCGCGCATGCTCGCCACGCGCGACGGCGGTAAGCGCGAACTGCATCGCCAGCACCGATTTCCCAGTGCCAGCCGCACCGGTCAATAGAGTACTGGTACCGCGCTCGAGACCTCCGCCGAGAAGCGCGTCCAGCTCGCGGGATCCGCTCTGAATCGGGGTGGTCGTGGCTGGCGGGATCGACGCCCCGCGCTGGATTCGCGGATAGACCTCGATCCCTCCGGTTTTTATGCGAAAGTCGTGGTATCCGCCGGCGAACCTCGATCCCCGAAGCTTCATGACCTGCATCCGCCTGCGTTCCGCTCCGTAATCCATGGATAGATGCTCCAGCACGATCACGCCGTGCGCCAGGCTATGCAGCTGGAGGTCACCGTCCGGATGGGCGCGGTCATCGAGCAGGAGCACCGTGCATTCGCGTCCGACAAAGAACTGCTTGAGCGCCAGAATCTGGCGGCGGAAGCGAAGCGCATCGCGCGCCAGCATGCGCATCTCGCTGAGCGAATCGAAGGCCACGCGCTGCGGGCGATGGCGCTCGATCTCCGACAGTACGAGTTCTACCGTGTGCTGGAGCTCGACCTCGGCGGGGTGGAACAGCGTGTACGCCTCATCCGAGGCTTCGCCAGTGAGGGCCGAGAGCTCCACAATTTCGATCCCCTCCAGCGACCAGCCGTGCGAATGTGCGGCTGCTCGCAGCTCCTCTTTCGTCTCCGACAGCGTCACGTAGAGGCCGCGCTCTCCCTGAGCCACTCCCTCGAGGAGGAACTGCAGTGCGAGTGTCGTCTTACCGGTCCCAGGTATCCCATCGATGAGGAAGATGCGGTTTCGCGGCAGGCCCCCGCGCAGAATCTCATCGAGTCCGGGGATACCCAAGCGCGCGAGGGCCCGCCCGTCGGTGGAGACGGCGGCGTCAATCGTGTCGGTCATCTGCAGGACAATCGCACCAAAACAGTGAATACGACCGCGCGTGGGCCCAGGCGGTCCCCCGAGCTCCGCACGCGCAGCCAGAGCAAAAAGGTGTCGCGAACGTCCCGCGTCTAACGCAAGCCTCAGACCGGGGTGAGACGCCTCAGGGGTAAAGAAGGAAGGGCTTCCGGCTCTCGGCGAACTCGGCGGCCTCCCGATCCCATTCCTCCAGCAGCGAGGGAAGCGTTCCCGCCTCGATGGCGAGTCTCACCTTGTCCGAACCGGTGAGGCGATCGATCGACGGCCTCCACGCGAAGTCGGCCGGATGCTGACGGCGAATCTCGTCGATCAGCAGGAGCGCGGTGCGAACGGGACGATACGCCTGCCGATCGGTGATCACGAAGCGAATGCCGGGAATCGTCTGACCCTTGAACTTTGCCGCGGTCGGCTCGACCTGCAGCGTAACCGGCTCGAAGCGAATCCCGGGAAGGCCGCGCGCGTTCATGACTCTCGCCACCTCGGCCGCATTCAGCCAGGAGGCGCCAATCTGTTCGAAGGGACGATCCGTTCCCCTGCCCTCGGTGAGGGTGGTGCCCTCGAAGTAGACTGACCCCGGGTAGCTGTTGAGCGCAGCGAGCGAGCGCAGGTTGGGTGACGGGTTGGTCCATGGCAGTCCGGTCTGGTCTTGCCATTGCGAACGGCGCCAGTTCGTTGCGCGCACGACGATCAAGTTCGCGCCGATCCCATGCTTCTGATTGAAGAGCGTCGCCAGCTCGCCCACCGTCATTCCGTGACGCGCGGGGATCGGGTACCACCCCACGAACGACTTGAATTTGGGGTCGAGCATCGCGCCTTCGACGATCTCTCCGCCAATCGGGTTGGGTCGGTCGAGGACGACGAAGGGAATTCCCTTTTTCTTGGCCGCTTCCATCGAGAGGGCCATCGTCGACACGTACGTCCACGTGCGGCCACCGACTTCCTGAAGGTCGTAAACGATCACGTCTACGTCCTTCAGCATCTCCTGCGAGGGGCCGCGATCCTCGGACTGGTACAGCGAGTAGACGGGCACCCCCGTCTTGGCATCCTTTTCGTCGACGATCTTTTCGCCGGCGGGCGCGTTACCCCGAATGCCATGCTCGGGCGCGAACAGCGCGACGAGCTTGAGATCCTTGTGCTTCGCGATCAGATCGATGTCGAGGTTTCTCGCCCGGTCGATGGCGGAGTGATTGGTGATGAGCCCGACGCGTTTTCCCTTGAGCGAGGCCGGTACATCTGCGACAAAGACTTCGATTCCCGGTTGTACCACCGACACCGCCGGTGGTGCAGATATCGTCGCCGCGTCGATCGCCCCATCGTGCGCTCCCTGGGGAACGATGTCCGAACGCTGGACGCATGCCGTCAGCGCAACCACCGCGAGAAGAACTCTTGTCAGCGTCATAGGAGTGGTGAGAAAGAGTGCGGAGCACATACCGGGGCGGTCGCTCATCTGACCCAACCTCGCGGGCAACCGTTATCTGATGGTACCTCAGGGACGCCGTTCGCGCAGGGGTGGGAATCCCGCGCCGGGAGCCACAAGAGGGTGGGACGAGAGGTGCGTTCCCTCCAGTCCCACCCTCGATTCCCTCGATCCTTCGTCGCGCTTAGCCTTTCACTGCCTCGACGTCGATCGAGATCTTGATCTCGTTGCTCACGAGAACTCCCCCCGTCTCGAGCGCCTGGTTCCACATGAGCCCGAAGTCGCGGCGGTCGATCGTCGTCGTCGCGCTGAACCCGAGCCGCTCTCCACCCCACGGATCGCGTCCGCGACCTTCATCCGTCGCTTCGAGAACAACTTCGCGGGTCACGTCGCGGATCGTCAGCTGGCCGACGATGCGATAGCGGTCACCGGTGATCCGCTCCACGCGGGTGCTCCGGAACGTGATGGTCGGGTATTTGTCGACCTCGAAGAAATCGGCGGAGCGCAGGTGCGCGTCGCGCTGCTCCTGTCGAGTATCGATGCTGGCGCTGGCGATCTCAGCTTCGACGGAGGCGCGGGTAAGGTCGTTCCCCTCGAGCTGGATTGTGCCACGCACGTCGGCGAAACGTCCGCGGACGGTCGCGATCATCAAGTGCTTCACGGAAAAGCCAACCTCGGTGTGGGCGGGGTCGATGGTCCAGGTCGTTTGCGTGGTCGGCGCGGTTTCTCGGGTGATGGTGGCGCTCATCTGGTCGCTCCCTGTGAAGTGCGTATTATACGTGTAAGTGTGATAACACCTATACGGCCTGGTGTATCCGGCCGGCGAAGGGCTGATGGAATAATAAGTGTTATAACATCCTTTGTCAAGACACCGGCGACCCCTTGTGCAGCCGGTCAACGCGAGGCTGAGGGCGTAGCTGCCGAGACCAGACGACGGGCGACGCACATCCGCGCCTTGATGGATAGCAGCGCGGGCGTTGCTCGTATCTTTCGCCCCCCGTAACGTGACGGAGTCGTCACGTCGTTCGAGCAACGAAGACCAAGCCAGGTGCAGATGGCGAAACAGCGAGCGGACCTCCCCCGCCGCGTCAGCGGCCCTACCCCACCGGCCCCGCAGCGACCGAGCGGCAGTAGCTCCAGGCCGCCCGACGGACCTGTGACGCCACCAATGCCGCCGCGGCGCACCTGGCTGACGTTCCTGATCATCCTGGCCGTGAACTTCTTTCTGGTGCGCTTCCTCTTCCCGGGAGGTGAAACGCCGATCACGGTCCCGTACACGCTGTTCAAGCAGGAGATCACCAAGCGAAACATCGAGCGCATCTATAGCCGCGGAGAAAGCCTAACGGGCAAATTCCGGACGGCCGTCACCTACCCCTTGGCGGCGGACACGGCGGCCCGCACCAAGCCACGCACCGGCACCACCTTCGCGACGACGCTCCCCGCCTTCGTCGACCCGGGGCTGGAAGCGCTGCTCATCCAGAATGGCGTGGAGATCAGTGCCGAGCCGATCGAGGGCGGGGGCAATCCGATCACGACCTTTCTCTTCGGATTCGGGCCCGCGCTTCTCCTGATTCTCTTCTACGTCTGGCTCTATCGCCGCGCCGCCAAGCAAGGCGCCGGCATGGGAGGCTTGCTGGGTGGACTCGGCAAGAGCAGCGCCCGACGCTTCGACCAGACGGAGAGTGGCAAGGTCACGTTCGACGACGTGGCGGGTATCGATGAAGCCGAGAACGAGCTCGTGGAGATCGTCGACTTCCTTCGCGATCCGCAGAAGTACACGCGGCTCGGAGGTACGGCTCCCAAGGGTGTGCTGCTGATCGGGGCACCGGGCACCGGCAAAACGCTGCTGGCGCGGGCCGTCGCTGGTGAGGCCGGGGTGCCATTCTTCTCGATGAGCGCTTCCGAGTTCGTGGAGATGATCGTCGGCGTCGGCGCGGCACGCGTGCGCGATCTCTTCAAGCAGGCCCGCGAGCATGCGCCGGCGATCATCTTCATCGATGAGCTCGATTCCATCGGCCGCGCGCGCGGTGCGACGGCGATCGGCGGATCGAGTGAGCAGGAACAGACGCTCAATCAGATCCTGACCGAGATGGACGGCTTCTCCAGCCGCGAGGGAATCATCGTCCTCGCGGCGACCAATCAGCCCGACGTGCTCGACAAGGCGCTGCTTCGACCGGGTCGCTTCGACCGTCGCGTCGTGGTGAATCTTCCCGACAAAAAGGGACGCGAGGAGATCCTCAAGGTGCACACGCGTCGCGTTCCACTCGGCACCGACGTGTCGCTCGAGGAGCTCGCCGGAGCGACACCCGGCCTGTCCGGTGCCGATCTGAAGAATCTCGTCAACGAGGCCGCGCTGCTCGCGGCGCGGCGGGAGCAGGACACGGTGCGCCAGGTCGACTTCTTCGACGCGCTCGAGAAAATCGTGCTTGGCCCTGAGCGGCCGTTGCTGATGAGCCGCCAGGACCGCGAGCGCATCGCCTACCACGAGGGTGGGCACGCGATCCTGGGGCTGGTCGTCCCCGGCGCGGATCCGGTTCATCGCGTCACGATCGTTCCGCGCGGTCAGGCGTTAGGCGTCACCTATCAGCGACCCGATAGCGACCGGTACAACTACCCGGAGGCGTACCTGCGGGCGCGAATCGTCGGGATGCTGGGAGGGCGCGCCGCCGAGGAGATCGTCTACGGCACGAAGACGACGGGGGCCGAGAACGACATCGAGCAGGCGACCAACCTCGCACGCGGGATGGTGACGCGCTGGGGCATGAGCGAACGTCTCGGCATGGTGCAGCTTGCACCTCCGGAGAACCCCTATCTCAACACGCTCGGCGGCTGGGGCGCCACCAAGTCCTTCAGCGAGGACACGGCGCAGGCGATCGACGCTGAAGTGCATCGGATCATCGCCGAGAGCCACGAGGAAGCGCGGCGCCTCCTGACAGAACATCGTCGCCGCCTCGACGCGCTCGCCGAAGCGCTGCTCGCTCGCGAGACGCTCGATGAGGCCGCGATCCTGGAAGTGACGGGACTGCCGCCGGCGCCGGCGCTGGAGACGGCGAAGTTGAGGAGCTAGGGGGTCAGGGGTCAGGGATCAGCGGGTGTCAGGGCGAAGGGGGTAGGAGATGCAATGCCGTTCTCTCCTACAACCTGCGCCCTGATACCCCCTGATCCCTGACCCCCGACCCCAAGCTCCTGGGTCACTCACCGGTATCCCGCGGCCTGAAGCTCAAACAGCTCGGCGTAACGCCCGCGTTGTGTCAGCAGCTCTTCGTGCGTGCCCATCGCCTCGACCTCGCCCTCGGCGAGGACGAGAATGCGATCGGCCATGCGCACGCTCGAGAATCGATGCGAGATGAGCACGGCCGTCTTTCCCGCACTGAGCTCCTTGAAGCGCTGGAAGACTTCGAACTCCGCGCGCGCATCGAGTGCGGCCGTCGGCTCGTCGAGGATGAGCAGTTGCGCGTCGCGCATGTACGCGCGCGCGATGGCGATCTTCTGCCATTCGCCCCCGGACAGCTCGACGCCCGTCCTGAATCGCTTGCCGATGACCTGATCGTAGCCCGCGGGCAAGCGCCGAATGACCTCGTCGGCGAGGCTGCGCTCGGCGGCCTCCTCGATGCGCGCCCGATTCCCCCGCGCCTCGATCCGCCCGACGGCGATGTTCTCGGCAGCCGTTAGGTGGTAGCGCACGAAATCCTGAAAGATCACGCCGATGTTCGCGCGCAGCGCCTCCAGATCGTATTCGCGGAGATCGTGGCCATCGAGAAGAATCCGCCCTTCGTCCGGGTCGTACAGACGCGCGAGGAGCTTCACCAGCGTGGTCTTGCCGGCGCCGTTTTCCCCGACCAGGGCCAGGACCTCGCCCGCGTTCAACGTGAAGTCGAGATGGCGCACCGCCCAACGTTCCGCGCCCGGGTAGATGAAGCCGACGTCCTCGAAGCGAAAGCCGTCGCGGATCGGAACGGGGAAAGGTCGCGGGTTGGGCGGCGAATGAATCTCCGGCTCGATCGTGAAAAACGAAAAGAGATCATCGAGATAGAGTGCCTGCCCCGCCGTCTGGGAGAATCCGGCGAGTAAGCCTTCGAGCAACGTACGAAGGCGGCGAAAGGACCCGGCGAGAAAGGTGAGATCGCCGATCGTGAACTGGCCGGCCAGCGTTCGCCAGACGAGGTACGCATAGGCGACGTAGTAGCCGACGGTGCCGATGCCGGTCAGCGCGCTTCCCCAGGTCGCACGACGAATCGCGAGGCGTCGATTCCCCTGATAGAAGCGATTCGCCAACTCCCGATACCGGTCGATCAGGAACGCGTTGAGGCCGAAGATCTTCACTTCCTTCGCCGTCTCGACGCTCGCGCCCGTCTGCCGCACGTAGTCGAGCTCGCGCTGCTCGGGAGTGCGCGCGTAGGTGAGCGCGTAGGTCTGGGCGTTGAAGTGCGCCTCTCCGACGAACGCGGGGACGAGCGCGACCAGGAGAAGGGGAATCAGCCAGGGCGCATACGCCGCCAGGCCGGCGGCGAACGAGATGATCGTGACGATGTCCTGCGCCTGCCCGAACAGCTGGCTCGTTAGGGTCATGCGACTCGAGGCCTGCCGCCGGGCCCGGTCGAGGCGGTCCTGCAGCTCGCTGTCCTCGAAATCCTCGAGGTCGAGCGTCGCCGCGTGCTCCATCAGCCGCACGCTGGTAATGTTCGAGAACTGCTCGGCGACCAGCGTATCCAGCAGTGCGACGATACGCCCAAGCACATCGAAGAGGAGCGCCAGCACGAGCTCGGCGCCGACGAGCCAGGTGAGACGATCGAGAACACCGCTGGAAAGCCATGCCCCGAGAGTCGCGGGTATTTCCGTCGACGACGCGAGGGCGATCACCTCATCGATGATCAGCTTCCCGATGTAGAGCGTGAGCACGGGCAGGACTGCCCGCACCAACCGCAGCAGAAGGGCTGCGGTCGCGAGCGCGGGGCTCGTCTGCCAGACGAGCCTGAGGAAGGGCGGGATGTTACGAAGCGCGCCGAATCGCTCGCGAAGCGATCGCGGCGGCGGCAGCGGAACGCGGCCCCCAATGTTGAGCTGCTGTGGCGGCATCACCCATCGCTATTGCAATCGCCGGGCTCGCCCACCCGTCAGTGCGTCGCCCAATACTCCAGCACAGACGCGAGCTCGGAGCGGATTCGAGCGACGAGCACGTCGCCGTGGGCGTGAAGGCTGGTGCGGAGCGCCGCCAGCTGCCGGGGTGAAGGTCGGGCGAAGCTTTCATTCTGTTTCGCAAGCCACGTCGCGATGCGTGCCGCGCCTTCCTCTCGTATTCGCGCCTCACGTGCGGACGCAGCTTCGAGAAACAAGGGAATGCTGTCCCACTTGGAAAGCGTCGCGGCGAGCGCGAGCGCGCCAAGCCGACCGTGCAGGTGGACCGCCTGTCGTAACAACCGCTGAAGGGGTTCCGCCTCCACAGCTCCCGTTCGTCGGTGGAGTGCCTCACGAGCCATCCGCGAGACACGAGGAGATGCATCATCGAGGAGTGGGAGCAGCCGGTGGACCTGGCCGTCCAGATCGAGCATGGCCAGCGCCCGTGCAACCGATCGCCGCACACCAGCGCTCTTGTGATCGAGAAACGGAACGAGCAACACGGCATCGGCACGCGTCCCGGTCTCTCCCACTCCCGCTACCGCCACCGACAGCGCGGGTGCGGTACTCGCCGCGCCGAGCTCATGGCGGTAGTGGGACGCGAAATCGGTGAGCTCTCCTCTGCGCTCCAGGTGATATCGCGCGACTTCGCGAACGGTCGATGCCCGATCGCCCAGGGCGTTGACCAGCCAGCCGCTCGCCAGGTGTCCGAGCCTTTCCGCAGCTGCGTCGACCGCGGCACGTCGAACCGGCGAGTACCGGTCAGCGAGCATGGGTGGAATTGCGTGTGCCAGCTCCTCGGTGGAGAGATGCTCCTGCGCGTACGCAACCGCCTGCAGGCGAAGAACAGTATCGCGATTTCGAGCGGCGGTCATCACGATGCCCGCCCGGTCCTGCGGAGAGGATTGCACACGATGAAGCAACCGAAGCGCGAATCGCCTCGTGAGGCGATTTCCGGACGAAAGACTTGCCAGGAGCACCGGCCGCTGCTCCACGGCGAGCAGAAGATCGAGGACACGCTCGGAGAGGTCGGCCGCCGGCCGCCTCGTGGACGGACCGAGTCGTAACAACAGAGGCGCCCACGCCAGCCACGCCGCGGCATAGCTCGGCACGATCCGGCGCTCGACCGCAACCCTTGCTCGCTGCGCCACGGAAGGGACCCAGTCGTTCAACCGCACGAGGAGAAAGGCTAGCTCATTGCCCCCGGAGGAAGCGTCGAGTCGCGAAATCGCCGCCTCCCGCAGGTACCCGTTTCCATGAAAGCTCGCGAGACCGAGAGAGCTTGGCGTCAAGCGTCCGAGCTTGTGCAGTAGGGAAAGTCGGCGTGGAGTCAGGGCATCCCAATCATTCATCGCGCGGGCGGTGTAGGGGCCCGTGCGCTGGCGGCACACTTTGTCGAGCTCGATCAACTCGGCCGGCGTCGATGTCTCCAGCACTCGATCCAGGACTTTCGCGGCAGCCTGACGGACCGCGGCCGAGCGTCCGAACGCGAACGGCGCGACGTGCGCGACGAGTGCCACGCCCGCATGCTCGACGAGCGCGGTGAGTGCACGAACCGTCGAGGCGTCGCGGTCACGCAGTCGCTCACGCCATGACGGGTCCGGATTGAGTTGAGCGAGCAGCTCAGCCGCGTGATGGGAAACGGGTCTCACCGGACATGATCGAGAAGGGCGTCTCTACTGCCTTCCTCGATCATAACCGCCGCGCGAATCGCGACACACCCCGACTCACCGCCTCACGGTTTTCGCGTCGTGAGGCATCGCCTCCCACAGATGGAGCGTCGCATAGCTCCGCCACGGCCGCCATGCTTGCGAGATCGCCTCGGCGCGCGCGGCGGTGACCCCGCCAAGGTTCTTTCGAACCGCGAGATCCGCGTTGGGAAACGCGTCTGGCCACCGCAGCGCACGCATCGCGATGTATTGCGCGGTCCAGCTCCCGATTCCGGGCAGCGCGACGAGCCGCTCGACCGTTTCATGAGGAGGCGCGCCCGGCTCGAGCCGCAGTCGGCCATCGACGATTTCCTTCGCGAGCGCGATGATGCTGCGCGCGCGCGACTCGACGAGCCCCAGCGATGCGAGCTCAGCGACACGAGCCTGCGCCACGCGTTCCGCGGACGGGCTCACATGCGTCAGGCCGGCGTACGGGGTTTCGAGCGGCTCGCCGAACGCAGCCACGTAACGGCCGGCAAGGGTCGTCGCCGCCTTTACGCTGACCTGTTGCCCGAGAATCGCCCGCACCGCGAGCTCGAATCCATCGAATGCCCCGGGAACGCGCAGTCCAGGATTGCGTGAGACGGCATCGGCCAGGAGCGCCGTTTCACCGAGCTTCGCGGCGATGACATCGGGCCGCGCGCTCAGGTCGAACGCGTGGCGCAGTCTTCCGAGGACTGCGGGGAGAACGGGCGTGAGCGAGTGGGTCACCTCGACGAGCAATACGCGCTTCTCGGCGGCGTGGCGGACCGCGACCCAGCCAGTGTGACCGCCGAGCTTCGCGGTGCGGTGATACGCGTCGTCGTGAATCCACTCGACGCCCCTCAGCGCCCGCGCGGCGACGAACTGCATGATGCCATCCCAGTCGAAGGGCGGGCGATACGCGAGCTGCAGCGTCAACGACCCATGCGACGTGTCTGCCGACTTCGCCCTGACCGTCTTGCGGAGTCGGGTGGGCGGCATGCCGTATCGCGAGTTGAACGCGTCGTTGAACCGCCGAAGGCTGGAGAATCCGCTCGCGAATGCGACATGGGCGACTGGCAGTGTCGTCTCGGTGAGCAGCTGCTTCGCGAGCAGCAGGCGGCGCGTCAACACCAGCTCGATCGGAGAGACGCCAAGCTCCTTGTGCACCATGCGACGAATCTGCCGAGAGCTCCAGCCAAACCGTGCCGCGACGTCCTCGAGACTCGTCCCGTTGTCGACCAGCCCCTCGTCAATGCGGTTGGCGAGGAGACTGGCGATGCGATGGGCATCGTCGACTGGTGCGTTGCCGGGAGCCAGCTCCGGTCGGCAGCGAAGGCAAGGGCGAAACGCCGCCTTCTCCGCCGCTTCCGCGCTGTTGAAGAAGCGACAATTCGACGCTTTCGGCGTTCTCGCCGTGCACACGGGGCGGCAGTAGATGCCGGTGGATGTCACGCCGACGTAGAACACGCCATCGAACCGTGGATCACGGGAAGCAAAGGCGCTGTACAGTGCGGCCGGGTCGTGTGTCATGCCGTCAATCTATCTAGCGACACGCCCGGGGCTAGCCATTTTCGGACATGAACCTGATGAGTCGGGGCCGTCGCCGGCGACCCGGCGCGTTGACGGCCTAACGGGCCCGCTGCCCCTCCGCGGCCGCTTTCTCACGTCCGAGATCGGCAAGCAGCTGATCGCGGAGGCTGCCGACGACCTTCCCTCTGATGTTGAGCAGTCCGCCACTCGGAAGATTGTCGAAGCGGAAGCGCCTCAGCGCGATGAGATAGATCCCGGCCGACCCATCCGTCATCGCCCGATCGACGACCGTCGTCAAGTCGAACCCGGCTTCGAAGTAGTGATTCGCGTAGATCTGCTTCGCGGCGGCGAGCGTCGTTCCGGGAAGCTCGGGCGGCGAATAGACCGCCATATGCGTCACCGTGAGTGTCCGCCGCATCCGAGGCGCAGCGGTCTCCGACCAGAAGAGGACATCGCTCACGCCCTCGAGCTTGCCGCGCGGATAGTCGGACAGGTAGCGGGCGAGCGAGGGCGCGTACTGGTAGACGTACGGCGACTGCGCGAGCAGATCGGCGAACGCGTCGCTCGCGCGAACGTTCCCGCGATCATCGTACACGACCATGGCGGCGTCGCCGCGCGCGCGGTAGTCCGAGGCATAGTCGAGAAGGCGCTGGCGCGCGTATACCGCGACGTGCGCTTCGCGATCGCCATTGGCCTGCGCGATTCTCTCGCGGAGGCGTTGCATCTCAGTCGCCGGCAGCTTGAAGTCGCATTTGCCGGGTTGGCATTTCTTCAGATCTTCCACGTCCTCCGGCACAAGCGTGATCGCTTGAACGTCCCCCGCGGTCACCGGATCACTGAAGATTCCCAGCCGTGCACGAGCAGGGCTGCGCAAGGAATGCCGAAAATCTCGCAGATGCCGGACATAGGAGTCGCGAGATCCACGCGCGGTGACAATGCCGAAGACCGCGACATCCCGCTTGTTCTCCGTCTCGAGCACCTTCACCACCGCCTCGCCTCGTTCGACCATGGCGAGCTGGCCGACGTCCAGTCCGATGGCCTGACTCAGAAACCGCGCGAGCTGGGCAGGGGTCTGCTGAGCCTGACCGCTTGCGGCGGGGGCGGCGATGGCGCTCAATATCGCCAGATGGGCGGCGACCAGAAGCCGGCCCCAGACATAGTCTCGAATTCGCATACAGCGATGACGGAGCAGAGCATGCCAAGGAAACAGCGGGGCATATCACACCGCCTACCCATCGCCATCGTCGCACTGGTCTGCGGGTTCCACATCACTGGATGTCGGACGGCCCCTTCGGACCAAGGAAGGTTCGAGGATCACAGTCTTCTGCACGCGCACTCGCTTCGGATCATGAGCTTCAACCTCCGGCTCGATCTCGCCAGCGACGGACCCAACGCCTGGCCGCATCGTCGTGACTGGGTGGCCTCGTTGATTCGGTTTCACGCCCCGGATGCCGTCGGCGTGCAGGAGGCGCTCGCGCACATGCTCACCGACCTCGACGAGCGCCTCCCCGGCTACGCACGCGTCGGGGTTGGCCGGGCGGACGGACGAGAGGCTGGCGAGTTCAGCGCGATTCTCTACCGCACCGACCGATTGGACATGCTCGAGAACGGAACGTTCTGGCTGTCGCCCACACCCGAGGTCGCTGGAAGCAAAGGCTGGGACGCAGCGATCGAGCGTGTGGCCACATGGGCACGTTTCCAGGATCGGGTCAATGGGTGCACACACGTGCACCTCAACACGCACTTCGATCACATTGGAGAGCAGGCGCGGCAGGAGAGCGCCCGGCTCATCCGCCGGCGACTCGTTTCAATCGCCGACCGGTGGCCGGTCATCGTCACCGGCGATCTCAACGCCGACCCGAGAAGCGTGGCGTATCGGGTGTTCACCGCGGACACGATCGGCGGCGCTGCTCCACTTCGAGATGCCTTCGAGGCGAGTCAGTCCGGGCACTACGGCCCGACATCGACCTGGACGGCGTTCAAGGCGATCGAGCCCGGACGTCGCATCGACTACATCCTCTTATCGCCATCTCTTCGTGTGCTCACTCACGGGATTCTTCCCGACAGCTGGGATGGTCGCTTCCCATCCGACCACCTGCCCGTGGTTGCCACGATTGGGCATACCTGCCGGTTGAATTGATCGAGGACGATGAGGAGTGACCGGCGCACGCGCCCGTCGACGGCGCGCATGGAGCTCAGCGCTCCCGGTGCCCCACCCGACTCGTTATGTGCTCCGCTATCCAGCGCCGTGCCGCGTCGAGCTCATCCTTCGTCACCGTATGCCCGCCGTTCTGCCAGTGCACGGTCACATCCGCGCCAGCCTCCCGCAGCATCGCCGCCAGTCGCTCGACCTGTTCGGCAGGTGCGATCGGGTCGTTTCGTCCTGCACCGAGAAAGACGACGGAACCGCCGAGGTCCGGCAACGCCTCCGGCTCGTAAGGCACCATGGGACTGAGGAGCACCGCTCCACGAAGCAGACCCGGACGCCTCAGCAGCAGGCTGCTGGCGATGTTCGCCCCGTTCGAGAAGCCCACTGCGACGATGCCATCGCGCTCGAGCGCATAGGTCGTCGATGCGGCCTCGATGAACTGCGCCAGCTCTTCGGTGCGCCGCGCGAGATCCTCCTGATCGAATACCCCTTCGGCGAGCCGACGGAAGAATCGCGGTGCCCCGCGCTCGAGCACCTTGCCTCTCGGGCTCAGGATCGCGGCCCCCGGTAGCAAGCTGCGACCGAGCGGCAGCAGATCGTTCTCGTCGCCGCCGGTGCCGTGAAGAAGAAGAAGCGTCGGCCCGCCAGCGAGCTCGGAGCCTGCTTCGGCCGGCACGTAGCGATGGACGAATCCGAGCGCATCGCCGCTGACGTCCTCTGGACCCGTGATCTCGGCGAAGGCAGAGGCAGACGACGCAGGCACCGGAAGGTGAATGCGCGGGAGGACCGCTTCGATCTCGGCGCGATACGGCTCGTACTGCGCCGGCAGCATCAGTCGTTCGCCAAGTCGCTCCACGGGCTCATCGATGGCGAACCCCGGCGGCTCGGTGGCGAGCTCGTAGAGGACGCCGCCCGGCTCACGGAAGTAGACCGAATGGAAATAATTGCGATCGATGACTGGCGTCGGGTGGAGTCCGACGCTGACGACGCGCTCGCGAGCCGCCAGCTGCGTTTCGTCATCGGCGACGCGCCACGCCACGTGGTGCACGGTGCCCGCTCCTCCCACTCCCTGCACGAACCCGCCTATCGAGCGAACATCCACGAATGTGCCTGGCCCGCCGTCGCCCGCCTCGAAGCGGCGCGTCCCTCGCTCCTCGTGAACGGGACGAAATCCCAGCGTTTCGGTAAGGATTCTTTCGGTCGGCGCGCCGTCGCCGACCCAGAGCGTCACGCCGTGAAATCCGTGGATGGCGTTGTCGCGCGAGATGCCGGGCGCCTCGCCCCACGCCGATCTTGCCTCGGCGCCGGCGTGCGCGACGATCTCGAGGAGCAGGCCATCATGGTCCTTGAACGAAATGACCTGCTCCGACTGGGCCCCCGATGGCCCGCGCTTCGTCGGGCCTTCGTACTTCACGCCGTGACGCAGCAGACGCTCGATCCAGAAGCCGAGCGCCGTGGGCAGCACGGCAAACGACGTTACTGCGACCTGCCCCGTCCCCTGGCGCCCGCGCCGCGCGCCGGGCCAGGGGAAGAAGGTCATGATGCTGCCGGGGCTTCCGACATCATCGCCGTAGTAGAAGTGATAGGTCTGCGGATCGTCGAAGTTGACGGTCCGCTTGACGAGCCTGAGCCCCAACACGCCCGCGTAGAAATCGAGATTCCGTTGAGGGTCGCTCGCGATCGCGGTGACGTGATGGAGGCCGCGGATGTATGTCATGGCTCAGGCTCGGTGCGAGAGGTCTTCATGCAGCGCGACGCGTCCCATCCTGCGTCGCCCCAGCCAGTGTAACACTCGAGCCTCGGCGACGCGCGATCACCGCATCCAGGGAATATGCGCCAGCGCCGACGAGCGCCAGCAGAATCGTGGAGCCGAGCAGCGACAGCGTGAACTCGATGCCGGTGGGCATGAAGAAGCCGCCGGCGAGGTGAACGAGCAGAATCGCGCCGACCATCGTGGAGGCCAGCCCAACCGACACCAGTCGGGTCAGCAGGCCACCGATGAGCGCGATGCCACCGAAGAACTCGAGCAGCGCGACGAACGGGCCCATCACGGCAGCGAGCGGTACGCCCATCTGGCCGAATCCAGCGGCGACGCCATCGAAGCCGAAGACGAAGAGCTTCTGGCCGCCGTGCGCGACGAAGATCAGCCCGGTGATGGCGCGAAGAATGGTGAGGCCGATGTTGAGCTGTCGTGGCGAAGCAGATTGAAAGAGCGACATGAATATCCCCCTGAGTGTTGTAGCATCCGGTGTGATAACACTTATGTCAACGGCGTAGCCGGCTTCCTCGTTCCTCGTTTCCTCGTTCTACTCGAGCCTGTCCCGCACGGCGTTCAGGAGGTCGATGAGCGTCTTCAGCTGCGCCTTCGTCAGATGATGGAAGCGACGCATGTGCTCCTGCGTCACCGCGTCATCGAGCTCATCGAGCAAACGAAGCCCCCTGGGCGTGATCCTGGTGGACACGAGACGCCGATCCTCCGAATCGCGCGCCCGCGCGACGAGCTTCGCGTCCTCCATCCGATCGAGTAGGCGCGTGACGTCGGGCATCCGCGTGAGCATGCGGTCGCGGAGCTCGTTCCGGCATAGCCCGACCGGCTCTGCACCTCGCAGGATGCGGAGGACGTTGTACTGCGTCGCCGTGATCCCATGTGGTTTGAGCATCTGCTCGAACGAATCGGTCAGCAGCGATGCGGTACGGACGACGTTCAGCTGAGCCTCCTGCTCGAGGCTGGTGAACGGCTTCCGCTGGCGAATGTCCTCACGAAGATCGGGCGTCATGATGGTAAATTAAGTGTTATAACACTATGTGTCAATGCCGCTGGTCGGCGCTAGCTCCGCCAGGAGCCAGACAACTCAACCTCGAGAAGCTCCGAGGGCTCTCGGTGATCATCGGAGTCGACGGCCGCGAAGAGTCGATCAGGGCGCCGCGGGTCCAACGTCACCCCTTCGACCTTCCCGACGAATGGCCGCCCGCGTTCATCCCGCAGCCGCGTCCAACGCCCATTGCCGTACGGGCTGATCGTCCCGACGACGGAGCCAATCACTACTCCGTCCCGGGTGGCATCCGGAGAGGCTTCTGCGGCCGCCGAGTAGAGTATGGCGCCCGCGTGTCCGGGCGCGACGTCTGTGAATCCGAGCGAGACGTCGTCGAGCTCGCCGAGCTCGTATTGCCTCACGCGATTGGGAGTGGGCGCGGCCGCGGATGTCGAGCCCTCGAGGTACGCCATCAACTCGCGCACGGGTACCTCGCAGCTCGCGTTGACGGGCCGAATCTTCCCGCGCACGGCGCCATTGCCGCGGCCGAAGAGCGTGAGCGCGCCGCCGCCGTGGACCGCCCCTTCGACATTCAGCTCACTGCCCGCGAAGTCCGCTGCCTCGCGCAAACGCGCGTAGAGCTCCGCGGCGCCGCGAACGGTAATGCGCACGTCTCGACCAGTCTCGAATGAGATGAGCACTACCGTCTCGCGCGGCGCCATCGACCCCGATCCGAACGCAGCGAGCAGCACTCCTCGAGAGGCCGGGAGGATTGCGAGCGCCTCGAGATCGAGCTTGCCGGCCTTGTTGCCACGAGCATCGTCGAACTGACGCAGCCCACCCGCTCCGGGAGGAAGGGCAAACGCGTCGGCGAGTCCGGTGGCGGGGTCGACCAGCGCGAGGAAGCTCGCATCGTCCTGGATGACGGCGAGCCGCTCGCCCACCCACGCGAGTCCCGACGCCGCCCGAACGTGCCCGGGCCGGTCCTGCGCGACATCAGCGCCGGCCGCATATCGCATGGGACACCGCCTAACGATGCGCGCCTCGAGCGACCGATCCTCGACCGATTGCACACTCAGGGTCCCTGACGACCCTTCAAAGCGTGAGCCGAACTCCCGTTCCCCACGGATCGACGGTCACGACATCGTTTCCCTCATGTCTGATGCTGAAGCCGGCGCTGGTGAGCGAGCGTCCTGCGTCGGCGACATCCTTGGCTGACGGAAGCGCAATGGTCCACTCGAGCAGGCGCGCGTCGGCATCGGTTGCCGTGGGCGCGGTCGCCGCCCAGGTGTTGGTTCCGAGATGGTGATGATATCCACCTGCCGACATGAAGAGCGCGCCGGGAAAATCGACCACCACTTTGTCGAGGCCGAGTCCGGCGTGGTAGAACGCGGCCGCCTGGTCGAGGTCGCTCACGAACAAATGCACGTGTCCCATTCGCGTGCCTTTGGGCGCGCCGGTCCAGGGTGCTCCGGCGCCAGCGCGCGCGAGATCCTGAGCATCCAGCGGCAGCGTCGCCATGGCGATGGCTCGTCCCTGCATTTGCCAGGTGCTGCGGGGGCGATCGGCATATACCTCGATTCCGAGTCCATCCGGATCGCTGAGGTAGAGCGCCTCGCTGACCAGATGATCGGCCATCCCCGCGTATTCACCGACACCGCCAAGGTGCGCAACGAAGCGGCCAAGCGCGGCACGATCGGGGAGCAAGATCGCGAAATGATAGAGCCCGAGCCGTCCGCGCCTCGGCACGGGCGTCGCGTCGGGCCGCTCTCGCAGCTCCAGGAGCGGCGTGTCCTCGCCGTGGGCGCCCAGCGTCGCGACGGAATCGCTCCTCTCGATCGTACGGAAACCGATTATGCGCTCATAGTACGCAATCGAGCGATCCAGATTCGAGACCTGGAGTCGGACCTGGCCCAGTCTGACATCGGCAGGAAGCTGGTATCCCGGCGGCGCGACCGTGAATGCCGCCGCGCCTTCGCGAGCGGTCGGGGCCGTCATGGAACACGTCCGTACGCGTCGCCGACGGCAGGGCCACGCCGTCGCGCGATCGCCTCGTCGGCACTGAACGCGCCCGCGCCCGCAATCACCAGGGCCACACACGCAATGCAGAGCAGGATCTCGAACTCGGCGCCGTTAGGCGCGAAGAAGCCTCCTTCGAGGCGCACGAGGAAGATCGCGACGAGCATGTTGATGGCGAGGCCCAGCGCAGCCAGGCGGGTGAGCAGGCCGAGGACGAGCGCGATTCCGCCAGCCACCTCGAGCGTGGCGACGAATGGCGCCATGAGGCTTGCCGCGGGGACACCCACCTGAGCGAAGAACCCCGTCGTGCCGGGAATACCCATGACGAAGAACTTCATGTATCCATGCGCGATGAAAATCACGCCGACGATGATTCGAACCAGGGCAATTCCAACACTGAGCTGGCGGGGGCTGGCGGGACCGAGGAGCGACATGGTTGATTCCCGGATGCAGGGTGACGATCAAACGCCGGCCATCACGATTCACCTCGGTATCACAGCCATTGTCGGGCCAAGCGCCAGGCGTTTCACGATCTCGTGCCGTTGACGCCTTCGGGCCAGCTCACCACGTTGCAGTAACCCACCTCCGACCCGTGCTCACGACATCTCTCAACGAGGTCATTGTCGGCATCCAGCAGCGACTGGCGGAACAGCTCCCGGTCGCCGACCAGAACGGCTGGATCGCTGGACGACCGCTCACGATCACTCCACTCGATCAGCAGACGGTCGAGCTCGTGTTTCACGGTGTGCCGCAGGTGAGCGAGGCGGAAGTTCGAGCGGTCCGCCGCGTCCTCGAGATGCCGGCCTTCTGCTCCGTGGCTCCAGAGAGCGACTCCACGCTCCGTGTAACCTTCCTCTGTCACGTGCCCTGAAGGGCGTTCCTCGCATTCCGCCAAATGCAATAGGACGGCGGCCCGGCTGACGTCGCTCGTCCCCAGTCCGCATCTCCCGAGGTGAAACCGATCGAGGTCCCGGCACGTTTGCGAACTTCGGGGTATGATTGGTTCGATACCTCCGTGCCCTCAGCCGTCCCACGCTCGTCATCCACGCAGAGCGAGACTCGCTCCCCGTCACTACGGCGCGGGATCTCGTGACCAACCTACCGAGGGCCTCGCTGGCACCGATCCCTGGCGCTGGTGACCTGCCCTTCCTGGAGTTCTTCACGCTGGTCGAGACGTTCCAAGCTGGCCTCTAAAGGCCAAATTTTCCCGCCTCTGGTATTCCGCCATGAAGCGCTTCGAGCTTGTCCTACTTTCGATCGTGATCGCGATGATCGGCTTCGTGGCCACCCAGGCGGTGAGCGCGTCCCGGATCACCGCGACCACCGATAGCGCGGAGCTCGAGCTCACCACGGTCGAACGGCCGGCGCGGGTTACCCGTCCAGCGCGCAGAAATGGATTGGCGGCGGTGGTGAGCGGCGATGTTGCACCGGAACCGGCGCGCGACAACGAAGAGATCTGGCGCCGCATCCGCGAGAACGCGGCCGGCACCTATATCCATGAGATCCTGGTCGAACGCGATTCCTCGCTCGCCCGGTGGCCCGAGCGCCGTGTGAACCCGCTTCGCGTGTGGGTGGGCAGCGGAATCGGTCTCCGGAACTGGGACTCGACGCACGTGCGCCGAGTCCGCGATGCGTTCACGGAATGGTCCACGGCAGGAATCCCGGTGCGATTCACCTTCGTCACCGATTCCGCCGACGCGGACATTCACGTGACCTGGACGGAGCAGTTCACCGACGCCATCAGCGGCAAGACGCTGTGGGCGCGTGACCGCCACTGGTGGATCGTGAACGGCACGATCACGATCGCGCTGCATCACAACGGCGGCGAGGTGCTCGACGGGAGTGCGATCAAGGCGATCGCCCTCCACGAGGTCGGCCACCTCCTCGGGCTCGACCATACGATGGACACCACGAACATCATGACGCCGAAGGTCCGCGTGCGGGCGCTCTCGGAAGCCGATCGGGCGACGTTGAGACTACTCTACTCGCTGCCGCCTGGGTCGTTGAAGTAGCGAAGGCGCTGAAGGCGCTGGAAGCGCTGAAGGCGCTGAAAACCTTGGGGGGCGCTGAGGGTGTTGATCCCCCAGCGCCCTCAGCGCTTCCAGCGCCTTCAGCGCCTTTCTTGCACGGTGGCGCGTCCATGTCAGCCTCATATGAAATCGCCATCGTGGGCGGCGGGCCGGCCGGGCTCACAGCAGCACTCTTCCTCGCGCGCTACCTCCACTCCGTCGTCCTGATCGATTCCCACGACCCGAGGAACTGGGAAGCGCGAGGAATCAACGGCTATCTGGGACTCCACGGCATCACGCCTCCGGAGCTACGGGAGCGCGGGCGAGCGGAAGCGGCGCGTTCCGGAGCGATCCTCGTCGATGGATGTGTGAGCACCGTTCGCGAGGACGGAGAAGACCGCTTCGTGACGACGCTCGAGGGCGGGCGTACCTTCGCCTCGCAGCGCCTCCTTCTCGCGATCGGTATCAAGGATGTGTGGCCGAAGGTCCCCGGACTCGACCGATGCTACGGCCAGACGGTTCACCACTGCCCCGATTGCGATGGGCACGAGGCGCGAGGCAAACGCACCGTCGTCATCGCCTCCGGGCGAAGCGCAGCCGGGATGGCGCTTTCGCTGACGACCTGGACGCGCGCCATTACCATCTGCACCAATGGGAAACCAGCGGGCATCGAGCCGAAGATCCGCGCGAAGCTCGACGCGCTGAACATCGCGGTGGTCGAACAGGCGCTCATCAGACTCGAATCCGACGAGGCGGAGGTGCGCGCCCTCGTGCTCGAGGACGATACGGTCGTCGAGTGCGATCGCATCTTCTTCGCCATCGGCCACTACCCCGCCGACGACCTCGGGGTGCAGCTCGGATGCAAGCGAGATGACGAGGGCCTCATCGTCGTGGACGACAAGTATCGGACGTCGGTCCGAAACGTGTTCGCGGCGGGAGACATCACGCCGGGCCCGCACCTCGCGATCGCGGCCGCCGGCGGTGGCGCGGTGGCCGCGCTGGCGATTCATGCCTCCCTCGTACCCGACGAGAGGAAGCTGGAGGGATGATGCAGGAGTTAGGGGTCAGGGATCAGGGATCAGGGGGTGTCAGGTGGTGGTTACAGGAGAGGCGCTGCAGTTCACTCCTCGAACCTACCCCCTCACACCCCCTGATCCCTGATCCCTGACCCCTAGCTCCTAAGTCACCACTGCAAGACCACCACTTTCCGCTCGCGCTTCCGCAACAGCTCCAGCCGCACCTGGCCATCCTCGGCGCGCTCGACGGCGCGAATGAGAGTGGTCGCCGAGCGGAGCTCGCGGCCATCGGCGGAAAGGAGCACGTCCCCTTTCAGAAGCCCGGCGCGTGCCGCTGGCGTCCGCGGACCGACGCGGATGATGAGCAGGCCATAGTCAGTGCCGTATGGCTCGCCAAGCGTCTCGTCGAGCACGATCATGTCGGCACCGGCGGTTGCCGTCGCCGGGCCGGCGCCGCCGAACACGCCTAACGGCGGAAGCGGGGCGATGGTCGGCGTCGCCGCGGTCGGGGGTGTGGGTGACACATCTCCCGGCTCCGGCGGCTCGATCACGATCGTGCCCGGCCGCAATACCGTCGCGTTGGGTCGGGGCGTGCGTCCACGGACGGCGACCTGCGGCCGTGGCTCGACCGTCACACTTACCGACCGCGTGCGATTCTCGCGGTTCAGCCGGACGGTCACGGTGTTGCCCGGTCGCAGCAG
The DNA here is from genome assembly GCA_035253695.1 of Gemmatimonadaceae bacterium. Classification (GTDB taxonomy): domain Bacteria; phylum Gemmatimonadota; class Gemmatimonadetes; order Gemmatimonadales; family Gemmatimonadaceae; genus JAICNG01. The sequence goes on along the minus strand of DATFBS010000108.1, from coordinate 11,496 downwards.
GGTGTTCATCGGGATCTTCCCGGCGCGCAGGTCCTTTCCGTCGAACGCCAGAATCATGTCGCCGACCTGAATTCCCGCACGCTCGGCGGGTGACGCGCGCTCGACCGCCTCGACGTGCGGATAGTCGTGGAACGTCCAAAGCGCGTCACCATGCTTCGGAGTCTCCACGTTGACGTTCGCGGACCACAGCACGCCGATGTAGCCATCCATGGCCTGGTTGAGCCACTGGTTCGCCGGTGGCACAGTCGCGACGATGGGGCTTCGCGCCCGACCCGCGAACACCTGCAGCTGTGCCGCCTGGCGAGCATGCGCGCGAGAGAGCTGCTCGATCGCGCGCTGCATGCGCTCGTTGAGACGACGCATCTTCGCGGAGTCGAGAGCCGACCGCGATGAATCGAGCTGTCGTTCGATCATCGCGATCTCGCGCCGCACGCGCTCGATCTCTTGTTGATATCGGCGGACGGCGCGATCCCGGTCTTCCGCCTCACAGGGACTGCACTTCCCCTCCTGTGCCGCGGCTCCGACCGGAGCGAAGAACGCTCCGGTCAGTAGCGTGAGCCCGATGAGGCCCAGCCTGTTTCGTGTCATCGCTGCGTATTCCTCAGAAGCCACCGAGCTGAGCGTTTTGGGGGAGCTTCTCTCCGAGCTGCCGAAGTGTCGCGTCCCGCGCGCCGAGCGTGGTGAGGTAGTAGCGGTTCATGAGCGGATCCTGCGGCGTCTGCTGCACCGCATCGAGCGCCACGCCGGCCATCTCATCGAGTGCGGCGAGCCGCGCGCGGTAGATGTCCGGATCGTCGGCCACGCGCGAGACGGTATCCTGTCCGGCCAGGTAGATCATCGCCTGGCGATAGTCACGCTCCGCGCGCTGCAAGACGGAAATGGCTTCGGCTCGCGAGCTAAAGGCCACTGTCGTGTCCGCATTCGAGACGAAGCTGGTGTTCGCCGGTTCCTGCGACGCCGCCGTGGTGTCGCCAGAGATGGCCATCGTCATCCGACCGATGTGCATTCCGCCGGCGAGGATCACCACGGCCGCCGCGGCCTGCACCCACCAGGGCGAGCGAAGCCCGCCACCGCGCGAGGCTCCGCCCCCGCCCGCGCGTGTGACCGTTTCGCGAAGGAGTCCCTCGCCTCTCAGTGATTCCGACAGCGATTCCCAGCTCGCCAGTGGAGTGGAGAGGGTATCACGCTCCTGCCGCGCGAGCGTGAGGAGGCGGCGATGGGCCGCGACCTCGCGCGCGCACGAGGAGCATGACGAAAGGTGCGTCGCCTCGGCTGCCGTCGGCTCGCCATCGGCGAGTGCGGCAAGGCGTTCAGGATGCAGGTGCGACATGGGCTCGACTCGTTGCCGGCAGGTGATCGACCAAGTGCGCGAGCAGCCGGCGAAGCTTCGCGCGTGCCTTGAACAGTTGGGACTTCGACGCGCCCGGTGTGATGCCGAGCTCTCGTGCGATGTCCTCGTGCGTGTACCCCTCGACGTCGTGTAACACGAAGACCGTGCGCGCTCCATGGGGGAGCTTGCGCGCCGCCTCCTCGATCGAGGCGGCGACGAACGCCCGGTCCGAATCCATCTCGACCGACACGCTGTCCTCCTCGATATCCATTTCTACTTTCGCCAGGCGCCGCACCTTTCGCAGCGCGTTGAGTGTTCGGTTGACGGCGATCCGGTGGGCCCAGGTGCCGAACTGCGCGTCGCCGCGATACGTCTTCAGCGCCCGGAAGATCTGAATCCACACATCTTGCGCGATGTCGGCGGCCAGATCCGGGTCACCCGCGAGGCGCTTGACGACCGCGTCGATGCGCGGCGCATACTGCGACCACAGTTGTCGCAGTGCTCGCTCGTCGCCATCGATGGCGCGCCTGATCAGCAGCTGATCCGATTCCATGCCGTCTTCTCTGCGGGATGAGTCACGAGGACTTGGTATGAGGGTTGCTTTTTCCAAACGACGAACGGATTTGGCGGGGCTGGAAGGGGGGAACGGCCGTTCATATTGTGGCATGTTGCGGGGTGACCACAACATAGGTCACTCGTCTCTCAAATGAGCCGGCTGCAGCAAGTTGTACAGGCAGCGGCTTCCCTTCGGTCGTCCGGTTCGCCTCGGAGCGCCCGCCTCGGAACATAAGGCGGGCTTCGCTTGTATCTCACGTAACAGCAAGCGGATGGCAGGTCTCCGACAAGGCCGCCAAGAACCGCTCTGAGTCCCGTATCCTACGGAGCCACGACGTGCTGGTTTCCCTGCTCGTTGGAATCGCGTTCGGACTTGGTGACGGCCTTCCCGGAAAGCATCCGGCGGCCGTTGGCATGTCCGCCAAACGCCTCGCGGGAATCGATCGCGTGGTGGGCCGCGGCATTCGCGCGGGCGGTTTTCCAGGAGCGTCGGTGATCATCGGGCGACGGGGCGCCGCGGTGTTCTCGAAGGGCTACGGCCGACTGGGCTGGACGAAGGATGCCTCGCGCGTCGACGCGGACAATACGATCTACGATCTCGCGTCGCTGACCAAGGTCATCGGAACGACAACCGCGCTCATGATTCTGTTCGACGAGGGCCGTGTGTCGCTCGACGCGCGCGTTGTCGAGTATCTCCCCGCCTTCAGCGGCGGCTGGAAGGACTCGATCACGATTCGTCAGCTGCTGACGCATCGCTCGGGGCTTCCCGCGAGCCGCGATCTCTGGAAGCTGGCGACCAATCCGCAGGAAGCGCGACTCGGCGTGGTCGATGCTGCGCTCCAGTGCCGTCCGGGCGTCTGCTTCGAGTACTCCGATCTCGGCATGGTGCTGCTCGGCATGGTCGTCGAGAATGTCAGCGGCGTGGGACTCGACCGCTTTCTGCACGAGCGCGTCTTCGACCCGCTCGGCATGACGTCGACGTTCTTCCGCCCTGCGGACTCGCTGCGTCGCCGCATTGCGCCGACCGATGTGAATCCTCCCCGCGGCTATCCGCTGCGTGGTGAGGTGGCGGACGAGAACGCCTATGCGCTGGGCGGCATCGCTGGCCACGCCGGGCTGTTTTCCACCGCGGCCGATATCTCCGTCTTCGCGCAGATGATGCTCAACGGCGGCGAGTACAACGGTGTGCGGATCGTGTCGGACTCGACGATCGCGCTGTTCACGCGTCGCACCGCCGGCACCCGCGCGCTCGGCTGGGACACGGCCGACGGGGACGGTGGGTCAGGGAGCTACCTGAGCGGAAACTCCTACGGCCACACCGGCTATACGGGCACGTCGCTCTGGATCGATCCGGACCGCGAGATGTTCGTCGTACTTCTCACGAACCGCGTGCACGCCGCGCGGGCTCGTCGCCCCGCGAAGGTCATCTCCGATGTGCGTGCCGACGTCTCCGATCTCGCCGCGCTCTCGGTGACCGACGATCCGCAGCACGTGCTGGCGATGCCGCGCGCGTTTCGCGCCGACAAGGCGTCGGGCTGGAATCGTCCAACCCGCATTCAGCGCTCGAAGTCATCGAAGAACCGGCGCGGTGCGCGGCGCGTGACGACGAAGAAGGTCGTCAAGGCCCCAGCGAAGAAGCCAGCGGCGAAATCCGGCTCATAGGCAGGGTCGTCCGCGCAGGCGCGCGGATCAGGAACCGCTCGCTCGCTCCCTGACGGGTTCGACGGCGGCTACGGGCGGTCCGGCGCAAGCTGGCCGCTCGGTTTTTTTTAAGTCGTCGGGGTAGTCCAGGATATCCAGGTCGCGGAGGTGAACTCCCCTGGATCACCTGATGTCCTCGACCACCTCGACATCCTCGGTGTTATGTTGAAGCCATGACCGACATCGATCCCACCGTCGCCGAGCCGTTGAACGAAGAGCAAGTGAAGATGGCGCTCCGGCGCGTGAAGGATCCGGAGCTCAATCTGAACATCGTCGACCTCGGCCTCGTCTACGGCGTTCGTGTCGACGGCTCGAAGGTGAGCGTCGATATGAGTCTCACATCCCCCGGATGCCCCTCCGGGCCCGAGATCATGACGGGCGCGGAAGAAGCCGTCCGCTCGGTGCCGGGCGTCGAAGATGTGCAGGTGAATCTGGTGTGGACGCCGTTCTGGACACCGGACAGGATAGAGCCGAGGATTCGGGCGTATCTGGGGATTTGAAGAGGAGCTAGTGGTCAGGGCTCAGGGATCAGGGATGGTAAGGCGCCGCAGCGAAGCTGCCGCGCTCATCTGATGAGGGCCGCACGCGCGAAGCGCGGCGGCCCCCTTTCCATCCCTGATCCCTGACCCCTGACTCCTAACTCCTGCCCTTCAGCGTTCCGACGACCTCCTCCCCCAGCACCGCGATCTGCCACCGGCGAAGCTCCTTCAAATCGGCCAGATCCGCGACCGCCTGCGGCTTTCGACGCACGATCGCCTCGAGCCGATCGCGCGAGCACAGGAACCCCGGATCGATCGCGAGCTGCTTCGCGACCTCATCACGCACGCGCTTGAGGCGCGCCACGTTCTCCTCGAAATCCGCGTCGCGCTCCCATCGCTGACCGCGCGGGAACTTCGGCAGATCGGCATCGCGCACCGCATCGCCGCGCTTGATCGCGTCGAGCAGCTCGCGTCCTCTTCGCTCGGCCAGCGCTCGCGGAACGCCCTTGATCTCGAGCAGCTCGGGGACCGTGCGCGGAGCGCGGCGCGCGGCTTCCAGCAACACCTCGTTTCCCGCGACGCGGAACGTGGCGCGATCCATCTCCGCGGCCACCGAGTCTCGCCATTGCACGAGCTCGCGCAGGCGAGCGAGCTCACGTCGCGACAGGTCGCGCGCGCCCTTCACGCGGAAAAACGCCGCGCCTGCCTCCTCTTCCTCCCATCGCAATCCTTCCAACCGCTGAAACTCTTCCAGAGCCCATTCCCATCGCCCCGCGCGGTCGAGCGCTTCCCGCATGCGATCGCGCAGCTCGAGGAGATACATTGTGTCTTGCGCCGCGTAATCGAGCATGCCCTGCGTGAGCGGGCGCATCGACCAATCAGCTCGCTGATGCTTCTTGTCGAGCCGCACGCCGAAGTACTTGTCCAGCAGCGCCGCGAGACCGAAGGCGGTGAGCCCGAGCAGCTGTGCCGCGATGCGGGTGTCGAAGATGTTGCGCGCGTTCCAGCCGTAGTCCTGATGCAGAAGACGCAGATCGTAATCCGCGTCGTGGAGGACCTTCTCGACGCGCTGATCTTCGAGAAGGGCGCCGAGCCGCTCGGGCCGTCCCACGGCCAGCGGGTCGACGACCGCGGTGGCGTCGCGCGTGGACAGCTGGAGCAGATAGATGCGATCGACGAACCGATGAAAGCTCGCGCCCTCGGTATCGAGCGCTATCTCGCGAACGTGCGCGACGGATTCCAGGAACCGCTCGAGGTCCTCCGGTCTGTCTATCCAGAGCGGATGATGGGAGCCCGATCGCTTTGCCGGTGCCTTCTGGCGCGTTGAATCCGGAGCCATGAGACGCGAAGTATCGCCGCCCCGCCCGCGCGAGTGAAGGGGCGCGTCTCTTGCGCGAGCGCCCGCGCGGAACATGATCATCTCGTGCATGATCAGGCACTAAATCCGCGTACGCTGGCACGGGGGGACGGGGCGATCGTCATCGACGGCGTCCCCATCGCGCGCTGGCGCGACATCCCCGCGGACGAGCGGCCGCACGTGGAGCGGGAGGTTCGGCGGTGGATGGAGCGGCTTCAGTCCATCGCGCAAGGTGGGATTCCGCGCGAGGAGCGCATGCGTCGCGATCGTGACGCCCTGCGCCTCATCCCGATGGTGCTCGAAATGTTGCCGGACGCGCCCGAAGAACCGCACATCGATCTGCCGATTGCCAAGGACGTCGTCGCGTACTGGTATTTCCGCTCGCGATGACTCGACGCATTCTCCTTCCCTGAGCGACTCGAGATGACCCAGAGGACTGACGAAGGTATCGCACCGGAGCGGAGACGCCGCGTTCCCGGATGGCAGAGCCGGGATATCCTTCGCACGGGCGCGCTGCTGGCCGGGCTCTGGATCTTCATGAAGCTGGTGTGGTTCGCTCACCCGCTTCTGCTCACCGTATTCCTCGGGGTCCTGTTCGGACTCGCGGTCGAGGGCGGGGTGGACCGGCTGGTGCGATTCCGCATCCCGCGCGGCGTGGGGGCGGCGCTCATCGTCGTGGCGTTCTTCGCATTCCTGTTCGGGCTCGGGATGTGGATGGCCCCGACGCTCCGCGAGCAGGGGCGAGAGCTACGTACCCGCCTCCCCCAGGCCATCGACAAAGTGGAAGCGTGGTTCAACGAGCGGCGGCAGGGGATGTTCGGGCTCATCCTCGGTGGCAGCGAGGTCGCGCAAGGTCCTCAAACACCTGCCGGCGAAACCACCGGCGGCCGCACGGACACCGTCGTCATCGTCGTCGATACGAACGCGGTCGCGCGGCCTGCGCAGCCGCAAGCCCAGCCCGAGCAAGCTCGCGGCGATACCGGTGCTGTCGCCGCCGCGCAGCGCGCTGATGGGCCCTTGAGTGATCGCCTCGGCCGGCAGGTCAGCGGCGTCGCGAAATATCTCTTTCCATTCCTCTCGTCGACCTTCGCCGTCTTCGCGGGGATCATTCTCATCGTCTTCCTGGCCATCTACATCGCCGCCGAGCCAGATGTGTATCACGCCGGGCTGATGCATCTCTTTCCGCATCACGCGCGAAAACGAGCCGGCGAAGTGTTGAGCGCGATGGCGACGGTGCTGCGCAAGTGGCTGGTGACGCAGCTCATCGCCATGCTCGTCATCGGCACGATCACGACCATCATCCTGCTCCTGCTGGACGTCAAGGCGGCGTTCGCGTTAGGTGCGATCGCCGGGCTGCTGGAGTTCGTGCCGACGATCGGCCCGCTGCTCAGCGCAATCCCGGCGGTCGCGATGGGCTTCCTAGATTCTCCGGACAAAGCACTGGCGGTCGCCATCGCCTACGGGGCGATCCAATTCCTCGAGAATCACCTTCTGATCCCGCTCCTGATGAAGGGCGGAGTGAACATTCCGCCCGCGTTGACCGTCGTGTCGCAGGCGCTCATGGCGTTGCTGTTCGGCTTCCTGGGACTGATGGTGGCCGTCCCGCTCCTGGCAGCGATTCTGGTGCCGGTGAAAATGCTGTACGTGGAGGGCGTGGTGGGCGACGACATGGACGTGCTGCCGGAGGAGGAGCACGAGGCGAAGGAGGCCCCGGCCAGCGCGACGTGACCGAGGGGGCCCGCGATCGCCCGATCCCACTCGTCAGGCGATATCCGGCGCTGGCGAGCATCCCCCGAGTGCCCCTTGGCGAGTACCCGACGCCCGTCGAGTCGCTGCGCTTCCCGGGGCTGGACTCGCCCCTCTGGATCAAGCGCGACGACCTCGCCTCGAGCACACTCGGCGGCAACAAGGTGCGAGCGCTCGAGTACCTGCTGGCAGGGGTCGCGCCGGGTGATCTGCTTCTCACTGGCGGCGGAGAAGGCTCGACGCACGTGCTGGCGACGGCGCTGCATGCGTCGCGTCTGCAGGCGCGCCTGCACGCGGTTCGATGGCGGCACGAGATGCACGCCGTATCGGAGGATGTCGCCAGCCGTTCGCGGAGCGAGTGCCTGGTCGTCGAAACGTCGGCGACGCCGCTCGGCGGAATTCTTCGCACGCTCGCACGCCGCATGACGCTGCGCGCCCGATGGATCCCCTTTGGCGGCACGTCGCCGCTGGGGATTCTCGGACACGTCAACGGAGCGCTCGAACTGGCGGATCAGGTCGATGCGGGCGAGCTGCCCCCGCCCGCGCGCATCGTGGTACCGCTTGGCACCGGTGGCACCGCGGCCGGGCTCGCACTCGGATTTGCGGCGGCAGGAATGCGAACGCAAGTCATCGGCGCACGCGTGGTCCCGCGAATCGCGACCGGTCACGCACGCGTGATCCTGCGGGCGCGCGCGACCGCGCGATGGGTGCGGAAGAAGACCGGCGTCGTACTTCCGCGCGTCCGCTCGAATGCCGTGCGCGTCGTCCACGATGCCTATGCCGGCGCATACGGGCGAGTGTCGCCGCTAGGGCGGGAAGCCGCGGCCGCCATGGAGCGCGCGAGCGGGATGCGACTCGATGCCACGTACAGCGCGAAGGCGTTCGCGATCGCGCTGCGCGTCGCTCGCGCGGAAGATGGCGTAACCGTGTTCTGGTCCACGTTCGATGCGCGATGGCTGCGCTAGTCTTCCGCGAGCGCCACGGCGTCTCCAGTTTGTCGCGATGCGAGTCGATCTAGGGACGCGCGGCGTCGCCTACGATGATGCGGGCGAGGGCCGCCCGATCGTGTTCGTTCACGGCTTTCCGCATCATCGAAAGCTCTGGGCACCACAGCTGCGCGCGCTCTCGGGCCATAGCCGAGCGATCGCCCTCGATCTCCCCGGCTTTGGCGAGAGCGACATGCCCGAGCGTTTCACCATCGACAGCTGGGCCGACGGGCTCGCACGCTTTCTCGACGCGATCGAGATCGAGCAAGCCGTCATCGCGGGGCTGTCGATGGGAGGCTACATCACGCTGGCCTTCTGGCGCCTTCATCGCGACCGCGTGCTCGCGCTTGTGCTCGCGGACACGCGCGCCGGCGCCGACACGGACGAAGGGAAACAGAAGCGCCGTGAGACGATCGAGCTCGCGCGGAGTGAGGGCCCGACCGCCGTCGCCCGCGCGCTCCTTCCGGGGATGGTGGGCAAATCGACGCGCGAGCGAGAGCCGTCGGTCGTCGCCATGATGCGTGCGATGCTCGAAAGCGCGAGTGTGGACAGCATCGTCGGCGCATCGGACGCAATGATGAATCGCCTCGATGCGACCAGCGCGCTGGCGACGATCGATGTTCCAACGCTCATCATCGCGGGCGAGGAGGATGTACTCACGCCGCCAAAGGAATCGCGGGCGATGCACGCCGCCATCTCGGGCAGTCGTCTGGAGATCATCCCCGGCGCTGGTCATGTCAGCAACGTCGAGCGGCCGGCGGCGTTCAATCAGGTGGTGAGCGAGTTCCTCGCGGGTCTGTAGTCTCGAAAAAACGACTGGTCGCATCCCTTCCCCAGCCTGAATATCTTTCGGGCGGAGATCTTCCCTTCGCCTGGATCACGCATGGCCGCGACCGCCTCGCCCCCTGTCGAACAGCTCGAATCGATTGCGCGAACGCTGCGCACGCACGCGCTTCGCGCCATCGCAGCCGCGAATAGCGGCCACCCGGGCGGCTCTCTCTCGGCGGCCGAGATTGTGACCGCTCTCTATTTCGGCGGTGTGCTTCAGCACGACCCTGGAAAGCCCGACTGGCCCGATCGGGACCGCTTCATCCTTTCGAAGGGGCATGGCGTTCCCATCCTGTATGCCGCGCTTGGCGAGCGCGGGTACTTCCCGGGTGACGAGATCATGACGCTTCGGCAGGTGAACTCCCGCATGCAGGGACATCCCGTGCAGGGAATGACGCCGGGGATCGAGGCATCCACCGGGTCGCTCGGCCAGGGACTCTCGATCGGCATCGGCCACGCCATTGCCGGCCGTCTCGATGGCAAGCACTTCCGCACCTACGTCTTGTTAGGCGACGGCGAGTGTCAGGAGGGGCAGGTGTGGGAGGCGGCGATGTGCGCCGGCAACTACGAGCTCGACACGCTATGCGCGATCGTCGACTACAACCGCTATCAGCTCGATGGCGCCGTCGAGGACATTCAATCCCTCGAGCCCATGCGCGACAAGTTCGCGTCGTTCAAGTGGCACGTGCTGGAGGTCGACGGACATGACGTGCAGGCCGTGCTCGAGGCACTGCATTCCGCCAAGGAGCATCGCGGCCGGCCGACCTGCATCATCGCACACACCGTGAAAGGAAAGGGCGTGTCGTTCATGGAGCACAACAACGAGTTCCATGGCAAGGCGCCGACGAGTGAGCAGCTCGCGGTCGCGCTGGCGCAATTGAATGGGAGCGTGGGATCAGGGGTCAGGGATCAGGGGGTGTCAGGGAATGGGTTGTAGAACGGCGCGCTGAAGTCCTCTCCTACAACCTATTCCCTGACACCCCTGATCCCTGACCCCCTGATCCCAAGCTCCTCCGATGACTCTTTCCACAGTGCCATACACTCTCAAGATCGGTCGCGCGACTCGCGAGGCGTACGGTGACGCGCTGCTCGAGCTCGGCCGCAGCAATCGCGACGTCGTGGCCATCGACGCCGATCTCGCGAAATCCACCTTCAGCTGGACGTTCGGCAAGCACTTCCCGGAGCGATTCTTCAACATCGGCATCCAGGAAGCGAACATGGTCGGGATCGCCTCGGGGCTCGCTTCGAGCGGCAAGATCCCCTTCATCTCGAGCTTTGCGGCGTTCGCGCTGTGCAAAGGATTCGATCAGCTGCGCATGGGAGCGGCCTATCCCCACCTGAACGTGAAAGTGGCTGGCTCTCACGGGGGCATCTCCATTGGGGAGGACGGGGTCTCACAGCAATCCGTAGAGGACGTCGCGCTGGCGTGCGCCCTTCCCGGGTTCATCGTCTGCATTCCCGCGGACGAAGTGTCGATGAGCGCGGCGGTTCACGCCGCGGCGGCGCATCGCGGGCCGGTGTATCTCCGACTGGGTCGTCCAAAGGCGGCCATCGTACACGAAGCACCGCTCGACTTCGCCTTCGGGCGTGCCATTACGGTGCGAGAGGGGGATGGATTGACGATCGTCGCGAATGGGCTGCTCGTGGCACAGGCTCTCGTCGCCGCCGATCGGCTCGCCGACCGCGGGATCAATGCACGCGTGCTCGACATGCACACGGTGAAGCCCATCGATGTCGATGCGCTCGAACGAGCCGCGCGCGAAACGGGCGCGTTCGTCGTCGCCGAGGAGCACCTGCACCACGGTGGGCTGGGAAGCGTGGTTGCGTCCACGCTGGCGCGAACCGTTCCGGCACCGATCGAGTTCGTCGACCTCGGCGATCGTTATGCGGAATCGGGAAAGCCCGACGATCTGCTCCGCAAGTACGGGATGACGGCCGACGCGATCATCACCGCGGCAGAGTCGGTGCTTCGCCGGCGATGATGCAGGTCCCGCCCGGAGAGTCCCTGCTGGCCGGCTCGCGGAGCTGGCCGCTCTGGCTCTTTGCGGCGTGGGCGATCGGCAGCGCCGCCGCCCTTCTCTCCATCTGGCTCGGTCGGCATCACGCGCCGCGCGTGAAGGTGATCTGGACGGTGCTCGTCATCGCCCTGCCGATCGTGGGTGCGCTGGCGTGGTTCGTTCTCGGTCATCAGCGCCGTACGCGGTGATACGTAGGAGTTAGTGGTCAGGGGTCAGGGATCAGGGATGGAAAGGCGCGGCGGCTGCTGCAGCTGCCGCGCTCATCAGATGAGCAAACGGCGGCGCGAAGGCGCCGCCGTTTGCCTTTCCACGCCTGATCCCTGACCCCTGACCACTAGCTCCTATAACGCCCTATTCCTCGAGAAGATACTCGCGCAGCTCACCGAAGCTGCGAGCGACGAGCTCGGCGGCACTGGGCCCGCTATCCCGTACAATATCGAGCCGGATCGCGCGGAAGCCCGCATCGAGCGCGCCGCGTACGTCGGTGCGCTCGTTG
>DATFBS010000107.1:0-29525 GCA_035253695.1 Gemmatimonadaceae bacterium | reverse complement strand
GGCACGACTCGGAGCCACCCGGTTTACCGCGCGATCGATCGATGATCGCGCCGGCTCCGCAGCGCTCGTTCTCGCATTGTCGCGTCTCGACCACGCGCGTCTGCCACGCAAAGTGATCTTCGTGTGGTCGGTCCGCGAAGAGACCGCACTCGCTGGAGCCGCCGCGGCCGCCGCCACCTTTGGTCCGAGCGTCACGCGCGTCCACGCGGTCGATACGTTCGTCTCGGCGGATTCCCCGCTGGAGACTGCGCGCTTCGCGGTCGCCCCGATCGGCCGAGGTGCCGTCGTGCGTGCGCTGGACAATTCGAGCGTCGCCCCGCGGCATGAGATCGAGCGAGTCGTGCGCATCGCGCAACAGCAGCGAATTCCACTCCAGGTCGGAACGACCAACGGGGGCAACGACGGCTCGGTCTTTACCCGCTACGGCGTCGTCGACGTCCCTATTTCGTGGCCGCTGCGCTACAGCCATTCGCCCGCCGAGCTCATCGACCTCACTGACGTGCATGCGCTGGCGCGATTGGTCGCGGCGCTCGCGCGCAATTAGCTGCCCATGCCTCGTGCATTGCTGTCGGTCTCGAACAAGGAAGGCCTGATCGAGCTCGCGCGCGGCCTGGCGAGCCTCGGGTGGGAGCTCGTCTCGACGGGCGGAACGGCCCGCGCTCTTCGTGAGGCGGGATTGAGCGTCACCGACGTCGCACACGTTACCGGCTTTCCCGAGATGCTCGATGGGCGTGTGAAGACGCTGCACCCCAAGGTGCATGGGGCGTTGCTGGCGCGTCGGGACATGCCCGGCCATGTCCGCGCTCTGGAAGAGCATGAGATCGACCCGATCGATCTGGTGGCCGTGAATCTGTATCCTTTTCGCGAGACCGTCTCCCGTGCCGACATCACTCCCGAGGACGCCATCGAGCAGATCGACATCGGCGGACCATCGATGTTGCGCTCGGCGGCGAAGAATTTCGCGTCTGTGTACGCCATCGTGGATCCGCGCGACTATGCGCGCGTCCTCGCGGCGCTGGAGGCGGCCGACGACGATGTCGATCTGCGGCGTTTGCTGGCCGAGAAGGTCTTCGCGCACACCGCCGCCTACGACGCGGCGATCTCCGCCTGGTTTGCCACGCAGCGCGGCGAAGTGTTCCCGGAGCGCCTGACGTTCGGGCTGGAGCGCGCGCAGACGCTCCGATACGGGGAGAACCCCGATCAGCGCGCGGCGTTCTACGTCGAACGTCCCGGCGCGGGCCTCGCCGCCCTGCAGCAGCGTGGCGGGAAAGAGCTGTCGTTCAACAACCTCCTCGATCTCGAAGGCGCTCTGCTCGCTACCGATCCCTTCGGCGAGCAGGTGGCGTGCGCGATCGTCAAGCACACCACGCCGTGCGGCCTGGCGGTCGGGCGCGATGCTCTCGACGCGTATCGCAAGGCACTGGCATGTGATCCCGTGTCGGCGTTTGGATCGGTGATCTCGCTGACGGTCCCGGTGGATGAAGCCGCCGCGGAGGCGATCTCGAGCCTGTTCGTGGAATGCATCGTCGCGCCGGGTTTCTCCGAGGGGGCGGTGGAGATTCTCGGACGGAAAAAGAACCTTCGCGTCCTTCAGGGATCCGCGGCATGGCCGCGGGACTCGGCAGATCTCAAGCGAGTCCGCGGTGGTTTGCTCGTGCAGGAGCGCCCTTCGGCGGCGGGCGCATACGAGACATGGCAGGTGGTGACGCGACGCGCGCCAACGGACGCCGAACGCGATGACTTGCAGTTCGCGTGGCGCGCGGTGGCGACGGTGAAATCCAACGCGATCGTGCTCGTGCGGGACGGCGCAACGATCGGCATCGGTGCCGGTCAGATGTCTCGAGTGGATGCCTCGTTTCTAGCCGTTCACAAGGCTCGGACGGCGAGCCACGCGACATCTGGCGCAGTACTGGGGTCGGATGCGTTCTTTCCCTTCCGCGACGGCGTCGATCAGGCGGCGGAAGCGGGCATCAGCGCGATCGTACAACCGGGCGGCTCGGTCCGCGATACGGAAGTGATCGCCGCCGCCGACGAGCACGGGATGGCGATGGTGTTTACAGGGCAGAGGCAGTTCAGACACTAAGGGTCGTCAGGGTTCTCAGGGTCCTCAGGGTCCTCAGGGTCCTCAGGGTCCTCAGGGTCCCTCGAGTGGAACACCCTGAGCACTCGCACCCTGAGGACTCTGAGCACACTGAGGACCCTGAGGACCCTTCTTATCGGAGATTCCCCATGTCTCGAGCCTGGATGCTGACCCTCGCAGCACTCACCGCATGCACCGCCGCATCGAGAGAGTCCTCGAGCGGCGACACGGCCGCGCGCACGCAGGAGCCAGCCATGAGCACGTCTCAGGAGAGCACCGGTGGATGGCGGGCGCTGTTCGACGGCGCGACGACCGGTGGGTGGCGCGGCTACAAGCGTCCCGATATGCCCGCCGGGTGGCGCGTAATCGATGGCGCGCTCACGCGCGTGGGCGAAGGCGGCGACATCATCACGACCGACCAGTTCGCGAATTTCGAGCTCGCGCTCGAGTGGAAGGTGCAGCCAGGCGGGAACAGCGGCGTGTTCTATCGCGTCACGGAAGAGGGCGATCAGACGTACTTCACGGGGCCCGAGATGCAGGTCCTCGATGACGCCGCCCATCCCGATGGGAAGTCACGCCTAACGTCGGCCGGCGCCAACTACGGGCTGTATCCGAGTCCCACCGGTATCGTTCGCCCCGCCGGCCAGTGGAACGAAGCCCGAGTTCTCGCCGACGGCGCGCACGTCGAGCACTGGCTCAACGGCACGAAGGTCGTCGAGTACGAGCTGTGGAGTCCTGACTGGGAGAAGCGCGTCCGCGAGAGCAAATTCGCGGCGTGGCCGAAATACGGCCGCGCCACGCGAGGCCACATCGCACTGCAGGATCACGGAGACACCGTAGCCTTCCGCAACATCAAAATCAGGGTGCTGCCATGAAGGGTGTGAACACGCGACTCTCGATCATGATGTTCCTGCAGTTCTTCGTCTGGGGAGCATGGTACACGGTGATCGGCGTCTACATGACCACCGTAGGGATGGGGGCCGACACGCATTGGGTGTATACGGTGAATCCGGTCGCGGCGATCGCCGCACCGTTCTTCGTCGGCCTGGTGGCAGACAGGTTCTTCGCCACGGAGCGCGTATTCGGCATCCTGCACTTGCTGGGGGGTCTGATTCTGCTCGCCACCCCGCGGACGGCAGGGAATCCGACGCTGTTCATTGTCATGATTCTGCTCTACAACCTCTGCTACATGCCGACGATCGCGCTCTCGAACTCGCTCGCGTTTCACAACCTCGCAGATCAGGAGAAGCAGTTTCCGCGGATTCGCGTCTGGGGAACGATCGGCTGGATCATTGCCGGACTGTTCATTAGTTACGCGCTCGGCGCCTTCATGGCCCGCAGGCCGGAGGAGACGCCGCTGCCTCTCTACACTGCCGCGATCGCCAGTCTCGTGTTGGCTGCGTTCAGCCTGACGCTTCCCCACACCCCACCGCCCGCGCGAGGTCAGGCGGTGTCGGCACGAAGCGTCATTGGGCTCGATGCGTTCAAGCAGCTCGGCAGTCGACCCTTCTATGTGTTCATTGTCAGCGCGCTCCTGCTGTGCATCCCACTCGCTGTCTACTACAACTACACACAGCTCTTTCTCGTATCGGCAGGCGTCGAGAAGATCGCGGCGACGCAGACGCTCGGGCAGATGTCCGAGACGGTGTTCATGTTCCTGATCCCCGTCTTCTTCGCGCGGCTCGGCGTCAAGTGGATGCTCGCAGCCGGCATGGCGGCGTGGGTTCTCCGATACGTGCTCTTCGCCCTCGGAGCGCCGGCCGCGACCTATTGGATGATTGTCGCTGGCATCCTCCTCCACGGCATCTGCTACGATTTCTTCTTTGTGACGGGGATGATCTACGTCGACAAGAAATCGACGGCGAAGATTCGCGGGCAGGCGCAGGGGTTTTTCGTATTCGTCACATATGGCGTCGGGATGCTGATCGGGGCGCAGCTGGCCGGGAAAGTCTACGAGCGATTCCTCGCTGGCGCGTCCGCGCTCACTCTCGATCAGTGGCGGAGCTTTTGGCTGATCCCGGCGGCGTTTGCGGCTGTAGTGCTCGTGTTCTTCGCCCTCGCCTTTTACGACCGCGAGGTTGAGGCGAGGCGACGTGCCGGACTGGCGGCCGCGGAAAGCGCGACCCCGGCAGGACCGTAAGGCAGGAGCTAGGGGTCAGGGATCAGGGGTCAGGGGTGTCAGGGAATGGGTTTGGTGAGAGAACGGCATCGCTCTCCTCCAACCTATTCCCTGAGAGCCCCTGAACCCTGATCCCTGACCCCTAGCTCCTGCCCTTCCACTCTCCCTTCGCCACCTTCGGCACGAACTTCTCGATGTCCTTCGGCGGGAAATCGAGCGTCTTCCCTGCTTCCGCGCTCGCGTACGCCGTCATCAGGATCTTCACGACCTCCAGCCCGTCCTCGAACGTTAGGCGCGGTTTCTCCTTGCCGAGGAAGACGCGCACGAAGTGACGGTCCTCGGCCTCGTAGCCGTAGGCCGCCGCTTCGCTCGCCACGACCGGCATCAAACCCATCTCGGCGTTCTGCTTCTCGACCAGATCTTCCCCCTCTTTTCCACGCACCTCGCGGCTGAAAAAGAGCCTGAGTCCCGCATCGAGCGAGTTCCACTGCATCGAGTACTCCGGACCGAGGAGCTCGGCGGAGAGGCGCAGTCCCGCTCCGACGAAGCTCCACGAGGTGGTCGCCTCGCCAAGCACGGTGAGACCGTCGTCCGTCTCGAATTCGATGTGCACCGCCGCGAAATCCTCTGACGGAGCCGAGGTGTAATCGACCTCCTTCCCCATCCGCGCCTTCAGAAGCTTCGCGTATTCGGGACGACTCCATTTCAGACTGGCGATGTGGCCGGTCACGCGAACCGGCTTGACGGAATTGCGCGGCGCACCCGGCTTCGTGAGCAGATGGCGCACGACGAGCGCCGAATGGCACATCATGTCGTTGAGCACGCCCCCACCCTGCAGCGTTCCGCGCCAGAACCAGGGAGCATGCGGTCCGCTGTGCTCTTCGGCCGCCCGAGCGAGGTAGGGCCGGCCGGTCGTCGCGGCGCCGCGCGCCCAGATCAGCTGGTGGCCCGTCTCGACCTGCGGAGCGAAGAACTGGTTTTCGAGGTACCCCGTCGGAACGCCGATTCGCTTCACCAGCTCCATCACCTTCTTCGCTTCGGCGACGTTCCGCGCGAGCGGCTTTTCGCAGGCAATGCCCTTGAGCTTCCCCTTGCCCTTCTCGACCGCGGTCACGATCTCCTCGACGTTCTCGAGGCGCGCGTGGTTCGGCCCCGACAGCCAGATCGCGTCGATCGCCGGATCCACAACCATGTCGGTGATCGTCTTGTACGGCTTGGCTTCACCGATATCGAGATCACGCGCGAGCTTCGCGGCGCTGGCGGCGTTCTTCGCATTCGGGCTCCAGATGCCCCGGACGTCGCCGTCGCGAACGGTCGTCCATCCGCGCAGATGGAACTTCGTATTGAATCCGCTGCCGACGAACCCGACACCGAGACGCTCGCCGCTCATTGTGTCTCCGCCTTGTTCATGAGGTCGTAGCTGACGCCGAGCTTTCGAAGCGCCGGCTCGGGACAGCCCGGCCAGGTCGGCATCGCGGCATTCCCCTGGTACCGGAGGTCCCTGACGCCGATGGCGCTCGAGAAGAAGCCCGCCGCCACCAGGTCGCGGAAGCGCATGAAGAATGCGGCGCCGTGCTGGAACTCGGGACGCACGCGATCCGGATATGCGATGTCATCGAGAATCTGATGTCGCTGGGCCGCAGTCGCGCCGGCATACGCAACGCCGAAGCGCCGTCGGCTCTCCGTGTCGATCCACCGTAAGCCACCGTGCCATTGCGTCCGCATCTCGACCGACGTTTCGGGGCTGGCGAGGTTGTGATCGAGGAACGCGGGTACACCGGCATCGGTGGCGCTGCCGGAGCGGGCATCGCGCGGAATAATGTCGTCGGCGAGGACGCGCACGGTCCGACTCTCGCGCGCGGTGAAGAATCTGTTCTGCCTCGGCGCGCGCGGCGGGCGTTTCGTGTCCGCCGCCGGCTGATTGGGCGCCTCGTGCGTCTGCCGCGGCGCCTGCTGGCCCTGCTGTTGTTGCTGTTGCCAGACGAAAGCGCCGGCCAAGGGAACCACCCCGAGCACTTTGAGCGCCGCGCGCCTGCTCAGCTCAGGCGGCCGAGGGTCGGGCGTCTCCTCGACATCGGGTTTCGGCTCGTCGCTCATAGCGCCCCCTGCTTGCGCTGCTCGGTGATGTAGTCACTCGTCCGCCAGGCGAGCGCGAGAATCGTCCAGGTGGGATTCTTGTCACACTGGGAGACGAACGGTCCGCCATCGGTCACGAACAGGTTCTTGCAGTCGTGCGCCTGGGACCATGCGTTGAGCGCGGACGTCTTCGGATCGGATCCCATCCGCACGCACCCGAGCTCGTGAATGATTCGGCCGCCGGCAGCAATGCCGTATCCCTGCTCGCGCGTCGGCATCGGCGAGAATACCTGTCCGCCCATCTCCGCGATCAGCGCGCGGAAGGTCTCCTGCATGTGCTTCACCTGGTTGTACTCGTGGTCTGTCCACTTCCAGTGAAAGCGAAGCACGGGGATGCCCCACTGGTCGACCACTCTCGGATCGATGTCGCAGTAGCAGTCGTCGTTCGGGATCTGCTCTCCGCGGCCCGAAAGTCCGATCGTCGCCCCGTAAAAGCGGCGGTAGTCATCTTTCAGCTTCTTCCCATAGCCGCCGGCGCCGGGGTAGCGGTGAATCCCGCCCATGAAGCCATACGACGGCTGCGAGAGGCCCCCCCACACCTCGATGTGATATCCCCGCGGAAAGTCGAGCGTCTTGTTGTCGAGCCACCACGGCATGTAGACGTGGCCGCCGCCTACGCCGTCCTCGTTATGCGGTACATGGTCGACCATCGCCGGGATGAATCCGGCCACGTCGGTCCCGGTCGTATCGGTGAGATACTTCCCGACGACGCCACTGGAATTGGCCAGTCCCTGTGGGAAGCTCGACGACTTCGAGTTGAGGAGGAGTCGGGCACTCTCACAAGCGCTCGCCGCGAGCACCACAATTCTGGCGCGCACGTGGCGATCCTCCCCCGTCGCCTTGTCGACGTACGACACACCCGTGGCGAGGCCATTGGGACCGACCGTCACCTCGCGCGCCATCGCATTCGTCAGGAGTCGCAGACGCCCGGTCGCGAGCGCCGGACGCAGGAGCACTTCCGGGCTCGAGAAGTTCGCGTTGACGGCACACCCACGGTTGCACTGTCCGCAGTAGTGACACGCCGGTCGCCCGCGGTGCGGCTTGGTGATGACCGAAAGACGCGCGGGTATGCACGTCACGCCGAGCTTGTCGCTCGCCTTCTTCACCAGCAGCTCGTAGCAGCGCGGCTTCGGTGGCGGGTGAAAGTTCCCATCGGGATGATTGCGAAGCCCTTCGACGCTCCCGAAGATGCCGACGAGATCGTCCACGCGATCGTAGTACGGCTTGACGTCGTCGTAGCCGATGGGCCAATCGTCGCCGAGTCCGTCGATGCTCTTTCCCTTGAAGTCGTCAGGGCCGAATCGGAGCGAGATGCGCCCCCAGTGGTTCGTGCGCCCCCCGAGCATGCGTGCACGCCACCAGTCGAACGTCGTCCCCTCGGCGCGCGTGTATGGCTCGCCTTCGACCTCCCACCCTCCATCGCAGGCGTCGAACTCGCCGAACGGCCGCAGCCGTGTTGCCCCACCGCGTCGCGGCGACGCCGAGTTTGGGAGCAGCATGGTGGAGTTCTTCGTGCTCCACCACTCGGGACCGGCCTCGAGCATAACGACGCGCGCGCCGGCACGCGTCAGGGCGTACGCCGTCATCCCGCCTCCGGCACCGGAGCCGATGATGCAGACGTCGAATTGCCGGGAAGCGACTTGGAGCACGGTGAAGTCCTAGTTGAAGGTCCTCAGGGTCCTCGGGATCCTCAGGGTCCTCAGGGTCCTCAGGGTCCTCAGGGTCCTCGGGGTGCGAACCCCTGAACACCCAGGACCCTGAGGACCCTGAGGACCCTGAGGACCCTGAGGACCCTGAGGACCCTGTCCCGTTACCACCGAAGCTGCGCTAGATGCTCGTAGCTCACGCGCAGCATCTCGAGCGCATTCGCCGGCTCGTCCATCTCCACGAAGGCGTGGCGAATTCCCGCCTGCTCGCGCCGCGCGAAGATCTTCGCGAAATCGATCGTTCCCTGGCCAACGTCGACCTGGCGATGCTCCGGCGCGCCTGCGGAGTCCTTCACATGAACCATGTGAACGCGACCGGGATGGCGCGAGATGTAGGTGAGCGGGTCCGCGCCACCCTTCGTCACCCAGTACAGATCGAGCTCCAGGACCATGAGGTTGGGATCGGTACGCTCGATCAGCACATCGAGTGG
The DNA here is from genome assembly GCA_035253695.1 of Gemmatimonadaceae bacterium. Classification (GTDB taxonomy): domain Bacteria; phylum Gemmatimonadota; class Gemmatimonadetes; order Gemmatimonadales; family Gemmatimonadaceae; genus JAICNG01. The sequence continues at coordinate 21,053 of DATFBS010000107.1, read as the reverse complement.
CACTGTTCCCGCGATCGGGGCGAGCTCGAAATCATGGTTGTGGTAGCCGAGCTGCATCCCGGCGGCACGCACCTTCTCGCCAAAGCGATTCAGCTCGTCGGCAATCCGTCGATAGTCGTCGATCGAGCGACGCTCGGACGGGTCGAGCCACGGTACCACGAGGTACTGATGCCCAACCTCCTTCGCCGCCGCGATCGCGCCATCGGTGTCCCGTCGGAAGGCATCGATCGGGACGTGCGAGGATGGCGCTGCGAGTCCGAGTCGCGTGATGATCGCTCGCACGTCGCGAGGCGACTTTCCGTGGTAGCCCGCGAACTCGAGCTCGCGATAGCCGAGCTCTGCGATCCGCGAAAGCGTGCCCTCGAAGTCGCGCGCGAGATCGCGCCGCACCGTGTAGAGCTGAACTCCAATCCGATCGAGTCGTCGAGCGGATTCACTGCTGCCGCCCATGCGCGAGCACGCAGCGCCGAGAAGGGCTACACCGAACGTCGAGAGGAAGGATCGCCGGTCAGTCATGCGCGGGAAGGTGGGCAGAACGCGCTGAAGGCGCTAGAGGCGCTGAAGGCGCTGAGCCGGCCCACCCAGCGCCCTCAGCGCCTCCAGCGCCTCCAGCGCCTACCATTTATCTTTCCCCGACCTCCAACCCGACCCATGGCTTCGACGACCCGCGCCGAGCTCGACTACCGCCCATCCTATCTCGCCGCCGCCGCCACGGCGACCGCGGTCTTGATTCTGTACATCATCACGCTGTCGCCCTCGACGGCGATGTGGGATGCCAGCGAGTACATCGCCGCGGCGTACGTGATGGGGCTGCCGCATCCGCCGGGCAATCCGCTCTTCGTCATCCTCGGGCGGTTTTTCGCGATTCTGCCAATCGCCCCCACGGTCGCGCAGCGGATCAACATTCTCGCGGCGCTCACCAGCGCCATCTCGGCCGGCATGTGGTTTCTGATCACCGAGCGTGTGCTCGTCAGCTGGCTCGCCGATCGCTGGCAGCGCATTGCCGCGGGCGTCGCCGCCGCGCTCATTGGGGCCACCGCCTTTACGGTTTGGAACCAATCGGTGGTGAACGAGAAGGTCTATACCATCTCGCTGGTTGGCCTCGCGGTGATCTCGTGGCTTACCGTGCGCTGGTCCGATGACCCCGATGCGCCAGGTGCAAACCGGCTGCTCATTCTCATCGCGTACATCCTGGGGTTGGGCTACGCCAATCACATGATGGGCTTTCTCGCCGCGCCAGCGGTGGCGGTGGCGGTGATCATGCGCCGTCCGCAGCTGCTGCTCGATTGGAAGCTCCTGGCGCTCTGCGCCGGCGCCCTGGTTCTGGGGATGACGCCCTTCCTCACTCAGCCCATTCGCTCCGCGTTCAATCCGCCGATCAACGAGGGCGAGCCGACGTCCTGGCAGGCGTTCTGGGACAACTTCAATCGCAAGCAATACGGCAAGCCCAGTGTGCTCGAGCGTCAAGCGCCGCTCGCGGGCCAGGTCGGCATGTACTGGTTGTACTTCCGCTGGCAGTGGCTGCGCGATCTCGACGGCAACTGGCGCATCGCACAGCAGGGCCTCGCCATGCTGTTCATGGCGCTCGGGCTCTTGGGTGCATGGGTGCACTGGAAGCGGGATCGCCGCTCGTTCTGGTATTTCGGCACCTTCATGTTCACCCTGACGGTGCTGCTGATCTACTACCTGAACTTCAAGTACGGGTTCTCGCAGAACCAATCGACCGATCTGAGCGAGGTTCGCGACCGCGACTATTTCTATCTCATCTCGTTCAGTGCCTGGGGTGTGTGGGCAGCACTCGGCATCGTGTACATCTGGGAGGCGATTGCCCACCTGCTCGGGGCGGAGCGCACCAGGGTCGGGCGCGACGTCGTAGAGCTCCCACGTCGCCGGTCGTGGCTGATCGCGAGTCCAATATTCGCGCTGGCGTTGATTCCGCTCTTCACGAATTGGACGGCGGCCTCGCGGGCCGGCCATACGGACACGGCCGACTTCGCGCACGACATGCTCAATTCGGTGGAGCCGTACGGCGTGCTCGTGACCGTCGGCGACAACGACACGTTTCCGCTCTGGTACGCCCAGGAAGTCGAGGGCATCCGCAAGGACGTGGTCGTCGCCAACACCTCACTGCTCAACACCGACTGGTACGTACGGCAGATCATTCGGCGGCCCGTCTTCGAGTACGATATGGACAGCGGCCCGGCGATGTATCGCGGGAAGCACTGGACGAAGCCGAGCGGTCCGCCGGTGAGCCTGACGATCGAGCAGGCAAACGCGCTGCCCCCGTACGTCGAGATCCGGGAGCCGCAGATCTTTCGCAAGGGAACGCTGGTCGCGACGGTACAGCCGCAGGTGCTCGACAAGGCGAGTGTGCTCGTCCTTCGCATGATCGCCGATGCGTTCCCCGAGCGCCCCATCTATCTCGCCCGCACATCGGGGAGCTACGGGCGTTCGTTAGGCCTGGACCCGTATCTCATGCAACAGGGGCTGGCACGCAAGCTGTTGCCCGCGATTCCCACCGCCGATCGTGACACCGTGATGCTGCAGGGCGAGGGCTGGTTCGACCTCCCGCGCTCCCGCGCCCTCTGGACGGACGTCTTCCAGGCGCCGAAGTCGATCATCGACCGGGGGAACTGGGTCGACCGCGCCTCGGTGGGCATTCCGTACCTGTACATCTCGACGGCCGCCAACCTGTACGAGGCGGAGATGATGGCCGGCAATCGCCCCGCCGCCGAACAGGTCATGGTGACGGCGGAGGCGATCGCACGGGCGACGGGCCTGGGAGATCTCTTCGCGCAGCAGGCACCCGCACCACCCCGCGGCGACACCGCTCCGGCCATACCGTTAGGCACCGATACGGGCCGCCGCTGAGGTGGGTTTGGGCCTCCCGCGAGGCCTCGGGCGCCGCTAGATTTCGTGGCGGAGGGCTAGACCTAATTGGTAAGGCACCGGTCTTGAAAACCGGCGGGCTTCACCGCCCTTGTGGGTTCGAGTCCCACGCCCTCCGTTGTCGGGCAGCGACTTACGCACCCCGTGACCGCTTCGTTGCTTGACTCTGTTTCACGACAACTCTACGTTGCACGCATGGCCACCGTTCTCACCCGCACCAATCCGCGGCACCAGCTCGTCGTCCTCGATCTCCTGGGGACGGGATCACGCACGCGCGGATAACGGGTCGACGTTGGTCGCTTGCTCGCTCTCGCCCCCGCGCTCCTCACCGACGCGGGGGCGAGTCGCTTTATGTGCCGTCAACCTTAGAGGTCGCCATGGTGTCCAGCCGATTGCCAGCGCACGACGGACGCGTTCCCCGACGACGATCGATTCGCATGCACGATGTGAAGCGCATCGCCCTCATCGCCCACGACAACTGCAAGGACGACCTGCTCGACTGGGCGCGATACAATCGCGGTACGCTCGCCGGTCATCAGCTGTTCGCGACCGGCACGACCGGAGAGATCCTTGCCAGCGAGCTCGATCTCGAGATCACACGCTTTTTCAGCGGTCCGCTCGGCGGCGACCAGCAGGTGGGTGCCGGGATCGCCGAGGGGCGCATCGACTTCGTGATCTTCTTCTGGGATCCACTCGAGCCGCACCCGCACGACGTGGACGTGAAAGCGCTGCTCCGAATCGCCGTCGTCTACAATATTCCCATCGCGTGCACCCGCGCATCGGCCGACTTCATGCTGTCGTCGCCGCTGATGCGCGAGGAATACGATCGCCTCGTCAACGATCCCACTGAGAAGGTGCGGCGCCTGACTCCCACCATTCTTCCCGGATGATGATGCTCCTGCAGGCGGGCGCGCCCGCCGAGATGAGCGCGCCCGACACCGTCTGGATGCTCATCGCCACGGCGCTCGTGCTCCTCATGACCCCGGCGCTCGGCTTCTTCTACGGGGGGCTCGTGCGAGCGAAGAACGCGCTCAACACGATGATGATGAGCGTCGCCGCGTTAGGTGTCGCCGGGATCGTCTGGGCGCTGCTCGGGTACTCGCTCGCGTTCGCCGAAGGAAGTGGGTTCATCGGAGGCACCGGCTACGCGTTGCTGCGCGGGGTCGGGCTCGAGACACGGGGGACGATCCCCCATTTGCTGTTCATGGCATACCAGGGCACGTTCGCCATCATCACGGCGGCGCTCATCTCCGGCGCGATCGTGGAGCGCAAACGCTTCGGCCCGTATCTCGTGTTCGTCGCGCTCTGGACGCTCGGCGTCTACGCGCCGGTGGCCCACTGGGTGTGGGGCGGCGGCTGGCTGGGCCGCCTTGGTGTCCTCGACTATGCGGGCGGCACGGTGGTGCACGTCAACGCCGGGGCGGCCGCGCTGATCGCCGCGATTCTGATTCGGCCCCGAAAGGATTACGCACGTCAGGCCATCCTTCCCCATAACGTTCCTTACGCCATCCTGGGCGCCGCGTTGCTCTGGTTCGGGTGGTTCGGGTTCAATGGCGGCAGCGCGTTAGGCGTGAACCGGGGTGCCGTCCTCGCCTTCGTGAACACGATGCTCGCCCCCGCAGCGACGCTCCTGGCGTGGATGGTGATCGATCTGGCACGCACGAAGCGAACGACCGCGGTCGGTGCCGCGACGGGCATCGTCGTCGGCCTCGTCGCGATCACGCCCGCGGCGGGATTCGTCTCACCGCTCGCGGCGATGGCGATCGGCGCGCTGGCGGCCCTGCCGTCCTACTTCGGCATTCTCTGGCGCTCGCGCACCAGGCTCGATGACTCGCTCGATGTCGTCGCGGCGCACGGGCTGGGCGGCGCTACGGGCGCCTTGCTCACCGGCGTGTTCGCGACCGCCGCCGCCGGTGGAACCGACGGCCTGCTCGCCGGCAATCCACGGCAAGTGCTCGTTCAGGCTCTCGGAATCGCCGCTGCGATGCTGTATAGCGGAGTCGCAACCGCGCTCCTGCTCAAGATCATCGGCCTCGCAATGCCACTTCGTGGCCTGGGCCGCGATGAAGCGATCGGGATGGACATTACGCAACACGGCGAGGAAGCGTACACGCACGGCGAAGGCGCGGTGCTCGTCGTGCAGGGGACCGCATCGGAGACCCACCCATGAAGCTCATTGTCGCGATCGTGCGTCCCGAGCAGGCCAACGAGGTCCTCGAGGCACTCTTCCGGGCCGAGGTGCGCGGTCTCACCGTCTCTCGGGTCCAGGGCCATGGTGGCGAGCTCGAGCGCGTCGAGACATACCGAGGTACGACGGTGAAGATGGAGCTCCAGGACAAGGTGCGCTTCGAGATTGGGGTCTCGAATCACTTCGTGGAGCCGACGGTACGCGCGATCATGAGCTCGGCGCGGACCGGCGAGGTGGGGGACGGAAAGATTTTCGTGCTGCCCGTCGAGCGGGTGCACCGTATTCGGACGGGCGAGGTCGATGAGGGGGCGGTGACGCCGTTACTCGAAACGGGGGACTCGGCGGAGTAGAGAGACGAAGTGATCGAGGGTGTTCAGGGAGTCCACGTGATCGAGGTGCGACAACGGCGCTCCCTCGATCACGTGGACACCACGGACACCCCCGATCACCCTTCGCGCTACTCTTCCGACTTACGCGCCGCCTCCTTCCTTCGATTCAAGAACGGCAGGCGCGAATACTCGTACGTCGCCCGCAGCGACCAGAACGCTCCATTGAACCCGAACGGCGTTAGCCCGCTGTAGAGGTAGATGCCGCGCGTCTGGTTAGGCGTGATGTTCGTGTCGGGATAGACGTCGAAGATGTTCGCGCCGCTCAGCGCCAGCGAGAACTGATCGGTGATCCGGTACGAAACCGACATGTCGGTGATCCACTTTGGCTGAAAGACCTGGTCGTTCGCCGCGGTCGTTTGGCTGGGCCGGCTCACGATTTTCCCATACCGGCTCGTGTGGAGCATGAGCCCCAACCGGTTGAGGTCGTACGTCGACGTCAGTGAGATCCGGTTGCGCGGCTGCCCCTCCTCCAGACGGGACCGCTCGGTACGATCGAACAACGCGGAGCTCACAGCCGCGAGCTGGGGTGGGGTCGGATCGACGTGAAGCACCTTGGTGCGATTCTCGTTGTACCCGGCCGTGAAGCGTACCAGCCCTCTCGTCTTCAAGTCGACCGCGAAGCTGGTCACGATGTCGAGCCCTGTCGTGCGCGTGTTCACCGCGTTCGTGAAGTAGCGCGCGCCGCTCACGCCTGGAATCCCGTTGCGCGCCAGCAGGTTGGCCACGGAGGTGTCGACGAAGTTTCCCGACAGCACGATGCGGTCGTCGATGTTCACGCGATACCAGTCCGCCGTCAGCGAGAAGAAGCGAACCGGGTTGAACGTGATGCCGGCGCTGAGATTCTCCGACTCCTCCGGCTTCAACGGCACCGCGCCGAGAAGCTCGCCACCCCGGCTTCCCACCGCGAACGTGCGGATCTCGAACGGCGTGCTGATGCCGTTGACGATGATGAAATTCGTCGACACCGCCGAGAAGTACGATTGCCCGAGCGAGGGCGCGCGGAAGCCGGTCTGCATTGCGCCGCGGGCCGCCAAACCGGGAAGCAGCTCGTAGCGAATCGCAACTTTCGCATCCGTCGTGCTGCCGAAGTCACTGTATCGCTCCGCACGTCCCGCGATTCCAATCAGGAGCGCTTCGGTGGGAGAGAGCTCGAGATCGATGTATCCCGCCACGTTGTTCCGCGACGCGTCGGTCTCATCTTCCGGACGGAATCCCGGAAAGACCTGCGCGAAGGGCGCCGCCGGTCGTCCAGCATTCGGGCCGTCGAGAATGTTGAACGTGCCTACGCGATAGGAATTCTCATCGCCGCGCTCGAGCTTGAAGTTGTCGCGGCGGAATTCCGCGCCGACGGCGAGGTTCACCGGGCCAATCATCGTGCCGAATTGCCGGGTAATGTCGCCGTTGAACGTCATCTGGTTGAAGCGCAGCGCCCCCGCATAGAAGTCGCGTGGGCTATTCACCCCCATCGAGGTGTTGATGCTGTTGTGAACCCCGAACTCGAAGCCGTTCTGGCCGTACACTCCACCAAGGTCCCAGCTCCATCCCGCGACGATGCCGCGCACCCCCGCCGAGAGCGACGCATCGGCGATGTCACTGCTGATCAGCGGAAGGAAGCCGTTCGGATACACCGCGCGTACCGTGCGGTCGTCGAACGCACGGCGGAAGAACCCGGCGGCGATGCCCTCGCGCTGGCTATACCCGCCGAACGCGTAGAGCTCCATGCCATTGCTGAACGGGAGCGCCGTATTCATGAAGGCGCCCCAGTCGCGTGTCGATGCATCCCCCGACCAGCTGACACGTGGGCCCTCGACGCAGCCGGGAACCGTGTACTGGTTGGGTGGGGTGCCCGTGGTGCACTGCGGCGTCACGTCCGGGCGCGTGCGGTTGGTGCTGTCCCGGTCGCGGAACTCCGCGCTGAAGTGCAGCACACCGTTGTTGGCGAAACCCACGCCATAGTTCGCCTGCACCTGCGAGACGCGACCATCGCCCTCGGTCGTCTGTCCGAGACTGGCCGAGATCGAGCGATTGGCATCGGCGCGCAGAACGACGTTGATGACACCGGCGATCGCATCGGAGCCATACTGCGCCGCGGCGCCGTCGCGGAGAATCTCGATGCGCTCGATCGCGCTCACCGGAATGGCGTTGAGATCGACGCTCGTCGATCCGCGGCCCACCGATCCGTTCACGTGCACCAGCGCCGTCGTATGCCGCCGCTTCCCGTTGACGAGCACCAGCACCTGATCGGGACCGAGCCCGCGCAGTGTCGCAGGACGCACGTGATCCGTGCCATCGTTAACCGACGGACGCGGAAAATTGAAGGACGGAGCGAGCATCTGAATCACCTGGCTCGTCTCCGTCAATCCGGTGTTCTGCAAATCCTCCGCGGACAGCACATCGACCGGGACGGGTGCCTCTACTGCCGTGCGCTCGGGTCGACGCGTACCGGTCACGACGATCTGGTCGAGCGACAGCCCTGTCTGCTCGAGGCGAAAGTCCTTCGTCACCGTCACCGCTGCGTCCACCAGCACAGAATCGCGAGCGGCGGCGTATCCGATCCGGGACACGCGAATCTCGTAGCGCCCCGGAGCCAAAGACAGACGATAGGTGCCGTCGTTTCGCGTTAGGACGCCGGTAATGGATCCGATGACGCGGACGGCAGCGTCAGGAACTGGCGCGCCTGACGACGCATCGGTGACCCTGCCAGTGACGGTTCCCATGCTCTGAGCGGCCGCGGTGGCCGATAGCGCCACCAGAAGCCCGACGGACGTCGCAGCGCGGCGTCGCGCGGCTCGGAACCCGGTCTTCGATAAGACGACGTGTGCGGACATGCTATCTGCCTCCAGTGGCGGGATTGTGCGGAGTGGAGTCGAACGTGCAACGCGCCGTGCTGGCGCGGCGGTTCCATGTCGCCGCGGCGTCGAACGGATGGTACCGCGGGGGGAATGGGGTGACGCAGGTGGGCGTTCGCGCTGGGACCATACTGCCATGCACGCGACGAGGGGTCAAGCCATCGAGGCGAACGCCAGTCACAGCACGATGATGTCATTGCGTTGACTGACCATCTCCGCCGCCGTTAGATTTCCTGCTCTTCGTCGTGGATCTGGAGAGGTGGCCGAGAGGCTGAAGGCGGCGGTTTGCTAAACCGTTATAGGGTTGAAAAGCCCTATCGAGGGTTCGAATCCCTCCCTCTCCGTGAGAACTTCAGGAGCTAGGGGTCAGGGCTCCGGGATCAGGGGGTGTTAGGTGAAAGGTGTGAAGGTAATGGCGCGCCCAGACCCTGACACCTCTCACCCTGACACCCCCTGATCCCTGAGCCCTGACCCCTGACTCCTGCAATGTTGCCCCCTCGATTACGATTCGCGCCATCCCCCACCGGATACCTGCATGTCGGTGGCGCGCGCACGGCGCTCTTCAACTGGCTCTTCGTGCGCAAGCACGGGGGCCAGTTTCTGTTGCGCATCGAGGACACCGACAAGGCGCGAAGCACCGAGGAGAGCACGCGCGCGATCTTCGAGGGACTCGAATGGCTCGGGCTCGACTGGGATGAAGACGTCGTGCACCAGGGCGCGAACCTCGAGCGGCACCAGCAGGACGTCGAACGCCTGCTGGCGCGAAACGCCGCCTATCGGTGCTTCTGCACCGCGGCCGAGTTGGAGGAGCGGCGGCGGGCGACCGAGGCGCGCGGCGAGAGCTTCAGGTACGACCGGCGGTGTGATCGGCTCCCGGCCGATGAGGTTGCCCGTCGCGTAAGCGCCGGCGTTGCCTTCGCAGTGCGCTTCCGCGTTCCCGACGGCGAGACCAGCTGGACCGACCTCGTCCATGGTCTGATCGCGTTTCCCAACAAGGACATCGATGACTTCGTCGTCCTGCGCTCCGATGGGACGCCCATCTACAACATGGCGGTGGTGTCGGACGACATCGCCATGCGCATCACCCTCGTTATGCGAGGCGACGACCACATCTCCAACACGCCGAAGCAGATCCTGCTGTACCGCGCGCTGGATGCCGACGTCCCACGGTTCGCCCACGTGCCGATGATTCACGGACTCGATGGCAAGAAGCTCAGCAAGCGCCATGGGGCCACTGCCGTTGGGGACTATCGCCACCAGGGCATCTTGCCAAGCGCAATGGTGAACTTCCTGGCTCTGCTGGGGTGGTCACCCGGCGGCGACCGCGAGGTGATGACGCTCGAGGAGATGATCCAGCTCTTTGAGACTGATGGGCTTCAGAAGAAAGCCGCCATCTTCGATCCGAAGAAGCTGGAGTGGATGAACGGACAGCATCTCAGCCGCACGCCCGCGAGCGATCTCGAGCCCCTCGTCACCCCGCTGATGCTCGACGCGAAGCTGGCCACCGCCGTCGAGCTGGCGGAGCGGCGTGACTGGTACCTCTCTCTGATCGACCTCCTGAAGATCCGCGCGCGAGCGATCGACGACATCGTGGGCCAGGCAGCGCCGTACTTCGTGCCGGACATCCCGTACGAGGACCAGGCCGCTCGACAGCACTGGAAGGATCCACGCGCGACCGCCGACCTCCTGCGTGCGATACGTGAGCGCCTGGCGACTGTGGAGCCGTGGACGCCCGAACCGATGGAGCGGGCGCTTCGCGAGCTTGCGGACCAGCGGGGGGTCGCTGCGGGGAAGATCTTTCAGCCGCTGCGCGTCGCGCTGACCGGCACGAGCGTGAGTCCGGGGATCTTCGAGGTGCTCGTGGCGATGGGACGCGCGTTGGCGTTGCGGCGACTCGACAACGCAGTGCGGTGGCTGGGGGAGCGCCCGGAGGCCGCGTGAGCGTTACGTCACGAACACGCCATAGTGTTGACCGAGACGCACAGGCTGTTGTAGGTTGCCCTGAATGCACGCTTCCAGGGGACACTCTGTGGCTTCTCCCCTTTCGCCCGAGGCCGTCATGCCCGACCCGCTAACCCCGATCGAGCAGCGGGTGTATCACTATCTGCTCGATTTTCTCTGCGACAATACGTATCAGCCGAGCGTGCGCGAGATCGGGAAGCAGTTCCAGATCAAGTCCACGAAGACGGTTTCCGAGCTGCTCCAGTCGCTCGCTGACAAGGGATACATAGAGCGCGATCCTTCGCGCTCGCGTGGCGTGAAGCTCCTTGGACACGAGGCAAAGCGACGCACGCAGCCCGTGCCCTACTATGGGAAGATCGCGGCCGGCGAGCCGGCGCTACTGCCCGAGAATCGAAAAGGCTTCATCACGCTCGACCGACGCTTTTTGCCGGGTCCCGAGGTCTTCTTTCTGAAGGTCGAGGGCGACAGCATGATCGGCCGCGGCATCCTGGACGGCGATTACGTGCTGATCCAGGAGAAAGACGCCAAGGATGGCGACATCGTCGCCGCCCGCATCGGCGAGGAGGCAACGATCAAGACTCTCCGCCGTCGCGACGGGAAGATCGTCCTCGAGCCGGCGAATCCGGCGGAAAAGGAGATCGTGATCCCGAAAGGGACCGACTTCGCGGTGTTGGGTGTGGCGGCGGGCGTCTTCCGGCCCTTCACGGAGATGCAGGTGGTCGACGAGGGGAGCAACGGCAACGGAGCCGGCCCCACCTGACGAACGCGCGGCGCTACGGCGCCGCGCGTTTTTGCTCTTTCTCCTTTTTCTCAGCCGCTTCGCGCGCCTCGCGCCTCTCGCGCTCCTTCCGCTCGCGAATACGCTTCACCGCCGTGCGGAATTCTTCGGCATTCATCGCGCGCGGTGCGTTGTAGTTGATATCCTCGCTCATCGCGCGAATCGCGCGGGCCCGTTCGGCGACTGACGGATTGGAGGACGCGTTGACCTTCGTGAGCATCCCCGCGAGTAAGAGCGCCTCCCGTGGGATGGTGATGCCGCCAAGGTGGATCCCCAACGAGTCCCACCCATACTTCTTGCCGTCCTTGGTCCAGCTCCAGTCGCCTGGCCTCCGCTGACCACTGGCGAGCGCGATCGAGTCGCGCACCCGCTGGGTGCCACTGACCAGCATGCTATCGAGCTGCTCTGAAATGCTCCGTGGAAGCGCGAGCACGACGGCGTTCGGGTCCGCCCAAACCCGAGGATCGGAATAGGATGGAACGATTCCGCGCACCGGTCCTCCGCGACCGACGAGTGGGCCGCTTCCACTAACCTCCTCGCGGACTGGCGTGCTTGGCGCGGACGGGATCGCCGACGGAGTTTCTGATGGCGCAACCAGCGGCCGTGCGGGAGCAGGCCGGCTGTTGGGCCGCTCCGGCAAACCATCCCCTCCGCTCCGACCTTGCGTGGGCGGGGCGCTATTCGGAATCGAGATGAAGCTGACGCGCTCCACCGGGGCGCGGGAGCGTTTCCGCTCGAGGAGCTCACGCAGCGGATAGGGAATCGACAACACCCACAGCAAGAACGCGCCGGCGGCGATGTGGAGCGCGATCGAGACCGCGACCGAGCCATCGACGCGGAGCTTCACGCGACCGAGGCCCCGAAGGAAGCCAGAACGCGCCCGGCACGAGTGGCGGCTTCAGTGAGCCGATGGGGCGGCACGATGAAGGAGACACGAAAAAAGCCTTCTCCCCCTGCGCCGAATGCGGAGCCTGGAAGCACGATCACACCCTCCTCGCTCATCAGACGCTCCGCGAAGGCCGCACTGGCAATGCCGTCCGGCAGGGTAACCCAAAGATACATCGTTGCGCGCGGGATGTCGCAGGCGAACCCGTTCGCGCGAAACGCCGAAACGGCGGCATCGCGTCGCGCCCGAAACGTCTCCAGGTTGCCCGCGAGAAAGTCGCTCCAACTCTCCAGGGCGGCAACTCCCGCGGCCTGCACGGCCATGAACGCCCCCGTGTCGATGAACGACTTCACCTTTGCCAAGACCCCGGCAAGCTCGGGGCGCGCCACAGCCCAGCCGCAGCGCCAACCGGTCATGTTGTACGTTTTCGACAGCGAGTGGAACTCGATCGCCACGTCTCGCGCCCCGTCCACCTCGAAGATACTCGGGGGGCGATACCCATCGTAGGCGAGCTCGGAGTAGGCGTTGTCATACACCAGCAGGATGTCGAGTTCCCTGCACCGCGCCACGAGCCGCTCCAGGTAGTCCCGAGGTGCAGTGGCCGCGGTGGGATTGTTGGGATAATTCACGTACACGAGCCGTGTCTTCGCGAGAACCTCGCGAGGCAGGTGGTCGAGCTCGAGAAGAAACCCATTGGCTTGTCGAAGGGCCACAATGTGCGGGCGCGCATCGGCCAGCATGGTCCCACCGAGGTAGGCGAGGTATCCTGGCTCGGGAATCACGCAGACATCCCCGGGCTCGGCGAACCCGAATGCCGTGTGCGCAATGCCTTCCTTCGACCCAATGAGGGGCACGATTTCCCGGAGGGGATCGAACGCCAGCCCGAATCGGCGAGACATCCAGCCCGAAATCGCGTCACGGAACGCCGGCAAGCCCAAGCCGAATCCATATCGGCTCATCCGCGGATCGCGCGCGGCGCGATCCAGCGCGTCGACGACGGCAGGGGGCGGGGCGAGATCGGCATCGCCGGCACCCAGATCGATCACGTCGACACCTCGCGCAAGCAAGTCGCGCTTGCGTTGCGGAATAGCGGCGAGGGGATACTCGGGGAGCGAACGAACGCGAGCGGCGGGCTTGGGCACTAGCTGTCGGAGCGGACGGGGTTGGTGACGAGACTGATTCCAGGTACTTCCACCTCCACGAGATCGCCCGACGCGAGCGGTCCCACGCCCGCCGGCGTTCCCGTGGCGATGACGTCGCCGGGGAGCAGCGTCATGATGGCGGAGATGTACGCAATCAGACGGGGGATGCTGAACACCATCTCCGCGGCCGTCGCTCGCTGCCGCTCGACGCCGTTGAGGCGAGTGATGACGACGAGCTCTTCGAGAGACCCCGGAGCCGCGCTCTCAGCGCCGAGCGGACAAAACGTATCGAACCCCTTGGCGCGCGTCCATTGAACGTCCGTTTTTTGAAGGTCTCGCGCCGTGACGTCGTTGACGGCGACGATACCGCGCACGCATCTGACCGCCTCTCCTTCGCTCACTCGATAGGCGCGCGTGCCAATGACGACACCGATCTCACCCTCGTACTCGACGCGCTCCGACGCCCGCGGGAGAACGATGGGCTCTCCGCTTGGGATGATGCTCGACGGAGGCTTCATGAAGAGAAGCGGCACCTGGGGAACTTCGTTCCCGAGCTCTCGGGCGTGGTCGACATAGTTGCGGCCGACACATACGATCTTGGACGGGGAGGACACGCTAGGAGTCGGGGATCAGGGATCAGGGGCCAGGGGGAGTGAGGGGTCGGGTTGCAGGAGAGGAAAAGCTCGGAGCTGTCACCTCCTGAAACCTCTTCCCTGACACCCCCTCACCCCCGATCCCTAACTCCTGACTCCCAGAAAAGAACGCGCGCAGCTCGAGCAGAATGTTCTTCCACTCGCCAATAACACGGCGAGCTGGCGGCAACCCCGTCAGCAGCCCGTTGCCGTAGAACTTGGTGAGCACACGAGGGTCGCAGAGGACGACCGCGCCCTGGTCTGTCGCGGTTCGAATGAGGCGACCGAAGCCCTGCTTGAGGCGAAGCGCGGCGTTGGGAAGCATGTACTCCCGGAAGGAGTTCCCCCCGCGCTTCTCGATCTCTTCGCAGTGCGCGGCCGTCAGCGGCTCCGTCGGAACGCGAAACGGCAGCTTGGCGAGCACGAGTCCGCGGAGCGCGCGGCCCGGAACGTCGATGCCCTCCCAGAACGACGCCGTGCCGAGGAGCACCGCGCGTCCCGACTCCCGAAAACGACGCAGCAGCGCGTCGCGTCCGTCATCGCCATGAACGAGCAGTGGCCACCGTCGCTCGATGCCACGCGCGCGAACCTCCGTCGCGGCGAGCCGTACGTCGCGATGACTCGTGAACAGCACGAAGATTCCACCATCGCTCGCATCGGCGACATCGAGCGCGATGCGCACCACCGCCTGCAGATGCGCCGGCGCGTCGGTGTTCGGCGCCGCGATGTCGGTCGGGATCGCGAGCACCGCCTGCCGAGGGTATTGGAAGGGCGAGTCGTAGACACCCGTCGTGGGCGAGAGCGTCGGATCGTCGAGCCCAAGACGGGTGGCGAGGAAGCGGAAGCCGTTGTCGTCGGCGAGCGTGGCGCTGGTGAGCACGGCCGTGTCCACGCGGCGGAACAGATCCTCTCGCAGGATCGGCGCGAGATCGAGCGGCACGACCGCCGCCGCGACATTCGCTTCACGCCCCTTGAGCTCGAGCCACCGCACCGACGGCGCCGCGTCCTTCGGGGGGTCGAGCGTGCGCCGGAGCCCATCGCCTAACGCTTCCAGCCGCCGGGTTACCCCGCGCATCTCCGCCAGCAACGCCGCCACCGTGTCGCGTTTCGCCGAGTCCGCCTCGAGGCGCTCGCGCACCAGACGCAGGCCATCCTCGAGCAGCGCGATTTCGCCCAGCGCGTCGGCGAGCGCAGTGCGCAGACCGGCTTTCCACACCGGATGCGACGCAAAATCGTCGGTGAGCCGCATGACGGTCTGGCCACTCTGCCTCAACAACGTTTCGAGGATGTCGAACACTCGGCTCCCCTTCTCGCGCGCCCCGTAGACGGCCGGCGCCAGGCGCGCGTTCACCAGGTCGAGGCTGGCCGTGCTCAGCAGGTCGCGCTGCGATGACAGCCGCATCGTGAGGGCGGTCAGCAACCCCTTCCCTCGCCGATCCAGTCGATTCAGCAGCCTGACGAGCCCGCGCCGAGTGACCGTCGTGCCAAGGTGGGACTGCGCCGCGTCCTCGACGTGATGCGCCTCATCGATGACGAGGCGGCGGTATGCGGGCAGCACAGCCGCATCGCTCCAGTTCTGCTGGGCGCGCCGAACCGCCAAATCCGACATCAGCAGATGGTGGTTCACTACGATCACGTCCGCTTGAGCTGCTGCCCGGCGCGCTCGAAAGAGGAAGCATTCGTCGAAGTGCTCGCACTTGAGCCTCCCGCACAGATCCGGTTCCGCGGCGACCTCGTCCCACACTTCCGGCCGCGGGGGCGTCGCCAGGTCCGCGAGGGAGCCATCCGTCGTCCGATCCGCCCACGCGCGTATCTCCTCGAGCTCCTGCGCCAATGCCGGCTCGAAGAGCCCACCGGCCGCATTCGCGTTTTCGAGCCTCCACAGGCACAAATAGTTTCGCCAGCCCTTGAGCAGGACGTAGCGCACGGGTTGATCGTCGAGCGCGCGCTCGAGAAAGGGCAAGTCCTTTCCGACGAGCTGCTCCTGAAGATTGATCGTGTTGGTCGAGACCACCGTCCGTTCGCCGTTCGCCGCGGCCCAGCGCAGCGCCGGCAGGAGATAGCCTAACGACTTGCCGACGCCGGTGCCGGCCTCGAGCATCCCGATGCCGCCATCGTTGTAGAGCGCGGTGACCGCAGCTGCCATGTCACGCTGGGTAGGCCGGTCCTCGTAATGCTCGAGCCGCTGCGCGATGCGGCCACCGGGCCCGAGCTCGGCCGTCACCGCCGTCGCGTCGAGCGGGGTGACCTCGGCTGTCCGAGGGACCTCAACGACCACGTACAATGCCCGGGCGTCGTTGTCGATGATCCCGAACCCTACCCCACCGTCGTGCAACCGCGCAGCGACCTCGAGGTCTGCATCCGACGGCTCGAGCTCCCCGGTGGGATGGTTGTGCAGCAGCATCTCACCGCGCTGCGCCACTCCCGGAAGGGCGATGACACTCCGGACGTCCCCACGCGACACGACCCGCGCTGCCACCACGCAGCCCTCATCGTCGAGCTGCGCCACGAAACACACCTCGCGCCCGCCGGCCAGCTTGATGGCCGCGCGCATTGCGGCGCCCGCGGACTTGCCGATACGGGAAGGCGAATGCGGATTGCGGATTGCGGATTTCGGGGACGGCTCCGCAACCATGCTCGACGTTGCGCGAAGCTTCTTACCCATCACGCGCGCACCCTGGGGACCCGGACGACCCTGACGACCCTGAGCACCCTTACGTCTTCAACGGCTTCTTCTTCGCCGCCGGGAACAGCACGTTGTTGAGGATCAGCCGGTATCCGGGTGAATTCGGATGCAGCGCGAGGTCGGTTGGCGGATTCCCAATGCCGTGCTGGGGGTCTTCCGGATCATGTCCGCCGAGGTATGTCCAGCTGCCCTTGCCGTAGTGTCCATGGAGGTACTTCGTCCACGGCGCGCCCTCCTCCTCGGCGAGCACGCTCACACCGGGCTTGAGCACGCGACGCATGAAGCTCGTCGTCACTCCGTAAAAGTCCGGAATCACCGTGCGGTGATTCTGCACGAGAATCGTCTCCACCGGGTCGAACTTCGCGCTGAAGCTGAAGAGTGTGAAGGTCCCGAGCGGCTGGCGGCGACCGGGAACGTTCACCTGGTGGCCGTCGATGTCGCTTTGCGCATTGACGAAAGGTGATTGCTCGAGATGGGCGTTCGCGAACGCGAAGGAACGCGTCCAGCGCATCTTCGCATCGGCGTTCCCGTCGACGGGCGTCCCGTCGGCGAAGTTGCCGGCGATGTCCACGTCGAAGCCCGCCATTGCCAGCTCGAGGGTCTCCGTCGCGCCGCACATCGCGAACAAGAACCCCCCATTCTCGACGTACTGCCGCATACGCTCGGCGACGGCCTTCTTGAGCGCGGGCGGGTTCGGGAAGCCGAGCCGCTGCGCCATCGCCTGCGCGCCCTGCACCTGCTGGATGAACCAGGGAGCGCCTCGATAGGCGATGTGGAACTTGGAGAACTGCCCGGTGAAATCCTCGTGATGCAGGTGCAGCCAGTCGTATTTGGACAAGTCTCCGCGAACGACCTCCTCATCGAACACGGTCGCGTACTCGATGCCCGCGTAGCGGAGCGCGAGCGTGACGGCGTCGTCCCAGGGTGGCGCATCCGGAGGCGTGTAGATCGCCACGCGCGGCGCCTTCTCGAGCGGAATCGCGTCCATGTTGCCGCCCGCAATCTCCGCGCGGATGGCACCGAGCCGCGACGCCGAGATCGGCTCCACCGTCACCCCGTCGAGGCCGGCGCGCCGGCGCACATCGGCCGCGTCGGGCAGCAGAAACGACCCGCCGCGATAGTTGAGGAACCACTCCGCGCGCAAACCATCCTTGATCGCGTTGTACGTCAGCCCGTAGGCCTTGAGATGGTTGCGCTGCTCGTCGTCCATGGGGACGAGAAGAAACTGCGCCCACAGCCGCGCCGGTACGAGCGCGCCAAGGAGCATGCAGGCAGCAGCGAACAGCCGCAGACGCGGAGTGACCATGGCGAAAGATAACCTCACGACGCTCGTGGGATCGCGCCGCGAGCGAGGTCCAACTCACGGCGTGCCTGCGGAACGAGGGCGCTGTTGGGATACGTAAGGATGAGGTGCTCGAGCCGCTCGACGGCGTCGGCGTGCTTTCCTGCCCGTCGCAGGGCTCGCGCCCATTCGAGGTTCGCTTCCGGTGCCTCCGGTGCTTCCGCGTCTTTGGTCGCGAGCTCGCTCCAGAGGAGCACGGCGCGTGCGTCGTCGCGCGTGGCCGCGTGCAGCCGCGCGGCCACGGCGAGAAGAAGGGTTCGCGCGTCGCGAAGGGACACGGCCGCCTCCTCGAACGCGGTCGCGGCCCGCAGCGTGTCGCCGCGCGCGAGTGTCAGAAAGGCGTCGCCGGTTGCCGCAGACGTGTCCGCCTTCGTCCGCGCAAGAAGCGCCAGCGCCGTGACGAGCTCCGGTGTCGCGCGACCGCGCACCCGCAGGGTTCGCCGTGCCGTCGCGAGATCCCCCGAGTACAGCGACAGCCAGCCGCTCACCTCGCCTGCCTCGGCAGTCACGTCGTTGCCGAGCAGGGCGCGGGCGCGCGCGACGTCGCCCGCGCGCACCCACGCCCACGCGACGAGCGCGCGTTGCCGGCGCTGGAGCTCGGGACTCGCGTGGCCCGCGTACGCGTCGAGGGTTTGCTGCGCCTCCGCCGCCCGCCCGAGGGCAGCCAGCGCCTCGAGGCGGAGGGGAACCGTCACGACGACCGCTTCGGCGGAGTCGAGGCCACGCTCCGCCTGCCTGACGAGTGCGAGCGCGGATTCCGCATCGTCTCCGTGCAGGGCTGCACGTGCCGCGCGCAACGCGAGATCCGCCGTCGGACGCTCGCGCAACAACGCTTCCAGCGCCGCGCGGACGACTGTCCACGCTTCCGCGTCTTCGGCGCGGCGAGCGAACTCGCTCCAGGCCGCGAAGGTGGCGGTGTCGCGCGGAAGGTCACGCAGCACCATCCACGCATCTTGCGGCGATCCCCAGTGGAGCTCGAGGGCGGCGAGGACTCGTCGCGCGGGAACGTTGCGCCCCGCCGCAAGCAGGTCGCGCCGAACGGCAGGTCGCATCTCCTGCGGCGTCGCCACGAGCGAGAGAATCGCCGCCTGCTCGAGATACGGCGCCCGTTCCAGCGCTTCGTACCATGACGTCGCGCTGAGCGCCCATTCGCCCATCGCCGCGCGGAGCTGCGCCTGCTCGAGCTCGAGCCCGCGACCGGTACCAAGGCGCGCTCGCGCGCGCTGAAGCACAGAGTCGGCAGTCCGGAGTTGCCCGTCCTGGAGGAGCAGCCGCGCGTACTCCCGATAGGGCCCCGCGTCGCCTGGCATGTCGCGCGTCCATCGCTCGAATGCCTGCTGCAGGCGATCGGTCAGCCCGAGGGAGCGCAGCGTACGAATCTGCGCAGCGCGAAGCGCGGGCTCGCGGGGCGCCGCCGCGATCGAGCGGTCGATCACGGGCAACAAGGAGTCCGGCCACCCGAGCTGCGCATAGACGCGCTCCAGGCCAAGAAGCGCCATCACCGAGCCGGGCGTGGTGGCGAGCGCTTCTCGATAGGCGGCAGCGGCTTCGCGGTACTTCTCATCCTGCTCCAGGAGGAGGCCGCGCTGCTCCGCGCCGCTCACCTGCTGCGCGCCAGCGCGAGCAACCGCGAGAAGCAACAGCAAGCCAGCGAGCGCGACGCTACGGGCGCCCCGACTCCGCATTGATTCGCTTGAAGTATTCGAGAACGGCGCGCCGCTCTTCCGCCGTTAGGCCGCGCAGCTCGCTCCAGGTCGGCTCGCGATATCGCGCGGTGGGACGCGAGCGCACATCGGCTGGCGGCGTGAACGTGCCTTCCGCCCCCGTCGCCGAGCGAGACTCGCGGTCGCCGCGGTCGTCGCGCTCTTCCTTTTCGAGCGTGAGCCCGGCGTCGAGCAGCCGGCGGAAGAGTCGCTGTTGGCGCTCGACGAGCGCCTGATCGACGCGGCCCGCGTCGAGTGCTTCGGCGATCTGCCGCATTTCCTGCGCGAGCTCGGATGCCCGCCCGGAGCTGCTGTTCTTACCCGCATCGTCGAGCCGATCGGCGAGGTTGCGTTGCTGCTCGGCGATCCCACGCGCCTGCGCCTGGCCTTGCGCGTTCATGCGTTGGCCGGGTATCGGAAGAAGGCCCTGCGCCTGGGCGTTTAGCGAGCCTTGCTGTTTGGCCATCTCGCGCATCCGCTCGAGCATCTCGGCGAACCCGGACGCCGTCTGGGCCTGGCCCACCTGCTCGCGATCCTTCACCAGAGCCGCGGCCGCGCGGTTCAGGGCCTGCGCCGCTTCCTGCATCGCTGGCGCCGCATCGCTCGCACCACGCTGCGATTCGGCGGTCCGCTCAGTGGCTTGCTGAACGCGACGGCGAGCCTCCGCGAGGGCGCCCTGCGCCTGCGGTGAGATGTGCGTCGATTTCTGGCCAGCCTTCTCGATTTTCTCGCCGACACGCTCGACGCCTTGCTGGAGCGCGCCTTGTTCCGCCCTGAGCGAGCTCTGCTCGGCACCTTCGCGCGCCTTCTGCGCGAGCGCATCCTGCTCGCGGGCCATCTGGATCATCTCCTGGATCGCGCGATCGAGCTCGCCGGTCAGCTCGTTCTTCCATTCCTGGATCTGCCCCTCGCGCGCTTCCGAGAGCTGCTGCGCCGCCTGCTCCATGTGCTCAGCCGCCGTGCGGGCCCCCGCCGCGCCTTTTTGCGCGCCTTCCTGACGCTGTGGCGACTGTTGCCCCTGCGCGCCGGCCTGCTGGCGGGCGGCATCGCGCATCGCCTCCGCCGATTTGCGCGCTTCATCGGCCGCCCGGTCGAGCTTGGGTGGCCCAGCTTCGGCGCGCTCCTCCTCGAGCTTGCGGGCTAATTGCTCGACGGCGTCGGCGAGCTTTTTCGAGCGGTCGCTGAGCTGCTTGCCTTGCTGAGCCGACTCCTTTCCTCGGGCCATCGAGTCGGCCGTTGCGCGCTGCTGCTGCGCGAGCTCGCGGGCTTCATCGCGAAGCGTTTGCATCGATCCTTCCAGCGCGGCGCGCTTCAGCATCTCGGCGCTTCGCTCGAGCTGCTTCCGCAACCGCTCCTGCTGTTCCTTGAGGTTCTCCAGCGCACGACGGGTGTCGTCGGGTGAGAGCTTTTGCGCGGCCCGCGACAGCTCCTCGAGCTGTGCCGCCAGCTCGGGTGTGAGCGCATCCTTGAGCAGCTGCTGCGCTTCGCGAAGCTGACGCGTCAGCGATGTGTCGAGCGCCCCCGCTTCGCGTAGCTGTTTCTCCAGCGCTCGCGCGTCTTCGCGAAGCTTGTCGACCTGCTGAGCGAGCTCCCGTTGCTCCTTCGCC
>DATFBS010000106.1:0-13432 GCA_035253695.1 Gemmatimonadaceae bacterium | reverse complement strand
GGCCCTGATTTCATTTCTCGCGCTGCGCGCGCTCGATCATCTTCCCGCCGGCACCAACGCGTTCCTCTTTTATACGTATCCGGCCTGGGTTGCGGTCTTCGCGTTCATGAGCGGAACGGAGCGCATCGATGCGCGGCGGCTGGTGGCGCTCGTGATCTCGTTCATCGGCATTGCGACGATGGTCGGCACCCCCTGGTCCGATACGACCGATGTGCCAATCGTCGGGGTGCTCCTCTCGATCTCGGCCGCGGCATGCTACGGTCTGTACATCCCGGCGATCGGTCGCATGCAGGAGAACATCGCTCCCCCCGTGATGTCCGCTTACGTTGCGTTTGGCGCGGGCATCATTCACGTTCTCAACGGTCTCGCCACCGGAAGCCTGACCGTGCAGCTCGCGCCCGCCGCGTGGGCGAGCATCGCCGGATTCGCGGTGATTGGAACGGCGGTGGCCTTCCTCTTCTTTTTGCGCGGGCTCGCCGTGCTCGGCCCCGTCCGCACCGCGATCATCTCGACGATCGAGCCCTTTTTCACCACGCTGCTCGGCGCGCTCGTTCTTGCGCAGCCGCTCCCGCCAACTACGCTCGGCGGAGGAGCGCTCATCGCGCTCGCAGTGATTCTCCTGCAAAGGCGAAATGGAACGAGGAACGAGGAGTGAGGAAGTCACTTTCCTCGTTCCTCGTCCCTCATTTCTCGCGGTTTTTGACTGCCTTTTTGGCCTGAAATTGTCGCCCCATTCCCGGTGTCTTTTCGCCCGGGTTCGGGTCCTTTCGGCGCTGAGAATTTCGGCCGCCAATGCAACTCTACGGCCACCGCTTCCTACGGTTCGGGGACACAGCTGAACCGTTCAGAGGACAAGGAGTTAAGCCTACTTGGAACCCGAAGCTTCGGTGATGGGAAAAGCCTAACGACCGGGGACCGTCTCCGGTAATTACGAGCGCTGCGGGATGTCCGTCATCTCATAGGATACCTCCGCCTGCCTGGCAGGGGCATCGCACGCAGTACCACGGACATCAACCTCGGGTTCAACCATGCTTACGAACCGCAACGCCGCGGTGGCGCTCCTCGTGATGACGCTGTCCACGAGCGCCTGTGAGTTCTTCACCACGAAGCCGTTCGCCCCCGACTTCAGTTACTCGTCGTACGTCGAGGTGCCGAACGCGCTCGCCAAGTACGCCCCGGGTCTCCCGCCCAACCTGTACGCCCGCGCCAACGCGGTCGGCGTCTCGCTGTCGACGGGAAGCTTCGCTGGGGATGCCATGGCCGGACTTCGCCTGTCGGCGGCGCCGCTGTCGCCGTTGGCCGTCGATCTCGCGTCGGTGACACCGGCCGCATGGGTTCCCGAGATGGGAACGGGGCTGCAGTACATCGATGACGACACGACGCCCCAAGCGCTGCCGTTCTCGTTCTCCTTCTACGGACAGACGTTCTCGTCCGTGTACGTGAGCGCGAATGGCCACATCAGCTTCGGCAGTCCGATCAATTTCAAGCGGACGTGGAACATTCCGGACGGCGCGTTCGTGCTCGCCGCTCCGGCGTATGCCGACTGGATGCCGGCATCGCGCTTCAGCTTCCCCAATCTTCAGAACAGCCGCGTCTTCGTGAACACGGTCGGCGAGCCGGGTGACCGGCGCTTCGTCGTCACGTGGAACGACATGCGGCCCTGCTGCAGCCTGTCGTATCCGGGCAGCAGCTTCCAGGTCCAGCTGCTCGAGCGCACGGGCGAAGTGGTCTTCGCCTATCGCGAGATGCAGATGATCGTATCCAACGCCAGCGCGGGTATCGCCGCCGCCGCGAATCACATGCGGGTCGCCGCGGGCGCGGCGGTGCTCGGTCTCCAGGGGTGCGTGATTACCTACACGCCGATCAGCGCGGGGTATCGCGAGGCCAACAGCTGCGCCCCCGAGCCGGTCAACGTTCCGCCAGTGGTCGAGGTGGGCGGTCCGTACGTCGCGACGGAGGGTCAGACCGTTGAGCTCAACGGCTCGGCCACCGACGAGAATGGTGACGCGCTGACGTACACGTGGGCGCTCGGCGACGGCACGAACCTGAACGGGAATCCCGTGTCGCATACCTTCGTCGATGACGGCGCATACCCCGCCACACTCGCGGTGAGCGACGGCGATCTCGTCACGCTCGTCACGACGCGAGTCGATGTCTCGAATGCGCTCCCGTCGCTGTCTGCCCTGGAAGGGGCGACCCGCTTCATCGGAGAAGCATACGATGTCTCGCTGACCATCAGCGATGCGGGCGTGCTCGATGCGCCCTGGCACTACACGATCGAGTGGGGTGACGGTACCGTCGACGAAGCTGACGCGACGAGCCTCTCCGAGCCGATCCGCGGCAGTCACAGCTACGTGGAGGCGGGTACGTACACCGTTCGCGTGGCGCTGCGCGACAAGGACGAAGGTGCGGCGACATCCGTCGAAGCCCAGGTCGTCGTGAAGCTCGACGAGACCGATATCGACGTCAAACCCTGGGATTCAGGAAACCGCATCCACCTGAAGGGTCACTGGGACAAGCACATTGTGGTCGCGATTCTCGCCGACGAGCGCCTCGACGCGGCCGCGGTGGATCTCGCGACTGTGAAGCTCGGCAACGTGAGCATCCGCCAGGTCCATAGGACCTCCGAGAGGGGCACCCGCAATCTCACCTATCTCGCGACCTTGTTCGACGTCGATCGGGACGGTGATAGGGATCTGCTCGTATTGTTCGACAGGAAGGAGATGCTCCGCGCAGGTGATCTGACGCCGGAGACGACCGGATTGACGCTGACAGGCATGACGGTCGGCGGCACGCGCAAGATCGTAGGAACCGACGCCATTCAGATCGTGAAGTAGTCGGTACGAGATCGATGGGAACGACGCGGGCGGAGTCGCAAGACTCCGCCCGCGCTGTTTTCACGGCCTGCGGGCGTGCCGAAAGCACCCCACCACGTGATCGTCGACGAGCCCACAGGCCTGCATGTAGGCGTAGCAGATCGTCGACCCCACGAACTTGAAGCCGCGGCGAAGCAGCTCCTTGCTCAACGCATCCGACTCGCGCGTCTTCGCGGGTATGTCCGCGAGGGAGCGCCGGATCGCGCGGCTCGGAGCACCGCCGACGAAGGGCCATACGAACGCGTCGAACGAGCCGAACTCGTCCTGGACGTCGAGAAACCCGCGCGCGTTCGGCACGAGCGACGCAACCTTGAGCTTGTTGCGCACGATGCCGGGGTCGCGAAGCAGTGCGTCGAGCTTTCGCTTCGTGTAGCGAGCAACCCGCTCCGGATCGAACCCATCGAGGACCTCACGATAGCGCTCACGCTTCTTGAGGATCGTCGACCAGCTCAAGCCGGCCTGCGCGCCCTCCAGAATGATGAACTCGAAGTGCGTTCGATCGTCGTGAACGGGAACGCCCCACTCGGTGTCGTGGTACGCGATGTCGAGCGGCGACCGCGCCCAATCGCACCGCTGGACCTCGATCATGCGAAGCCGCTGCCCCCGCCGCCCTCGTATTCCTCGGGGATTTGCGCGCCGAATCCGCCCATGTTGCCCCGGCGGAGGGCGCCGACCACCGCACTGAGGAGGGTCAGTACGACCTCATCGCCCGACATGGGAACGTCGGTCACGTTCGCGTGCCGTCCATCTCCTGAATGGTCTTCGTCGATGGCTGCCGCTCACGCTTGAGCCGTGCAGAGACGACTTCGGCCCGCTTGAGGACTCGCAGGAGATTCTCTCCGGCGAGCTTTCTGAGATTGGCGTCCGACCACCCGCGCCGCGAAAGCTCGGCGAACAGCGCCGGATAGGTCGACACATCTTCCAATCCCACCGGCGTCTCGGTGATGCCGTCGAAGTCCCCGCCGATGCCGACGTGGTCGGCGCCCGCGACGCGGCGGATGTGATCGATGTGGTCCGCCACATCCTTGATCGTTGCCTTCGGTGCAGGATGCGACGCACGCCATGCGGCAATCTCGCGACGCCGCGCCGCATCATCACTTGGGAAGCGCTGCCGGAGCTCCGCGTTCACGCGCTGCATCTCGGTTCCGTACTCCGCGACCTGACGCGATACGAAGCCGGGCACGAACGTCACCATCACGACCCCGCCGTTCTGCGGCAGTCGCTTGAGGATCGAGTCCGGCACGTTGCGGGGAACGTCGGTCACCGCGCGTGCCGAAGAATGCGAGAAGATCACCGGCGCTTCGGTGACGTTGAGGGCGTCGCTCATCGTGGCGGGCGACACATGCGAGAGATCGACCAGCATGCCCAGCCGGTTCATCTCGCGAACGACCTCTTCGCCGAACTTCGTGAGACCGCCGTGACGCACCGAGTCGGTTCCTGAATCCGCCCAATCGATGTTCGCCGAGTGAGTCAACGTCATGTACCGCGCGCCCAGATCGTAGTAGGTCCGCAAGGCGCCGAGCGAGTTCTCGATTGCGTGGCCACCCTCGAGGCCAAGGAGGGAGCCGATGCGGCCGCGAGCGTGGCTGGCGCGGAGGGCGTCGGCGGTGAGCGCCCATTCGATTTCCGGATACTTCGCGATCACTTGCCTCGCGATGTCGATCTGCTCCAGCTGCACGCGCGCGTAGCCCGAATCGCGCACGTTGGCGGGGATATAGACCGACCAGAATTGCCCGCCCACCATACCGGCCTTGAGCCGCGCCAGGTCCGTGTGTCCCGGCGTCGTCTTGCGGAGATCGTATTTCTCGACGTCGTGCGGCGCGACGGAATCGCCGCGAATCGCCCAGGGCAGATCGTTATGCCCATCGATGAGCGGCGTCTGACGCAGTATGCGGCGCGCGCGGGCGAGGTGTGGATCGGAGCCCTGTGCGCTCAGTGGCTCGAGGGTGAGAACGGCGAGGATCAGGAGAGTCGTCAGTCGCATGAGTCGCATCATCTTGGGTTTCGCCATGAGTGGAGTTGCCGGCCGGTAGCGCTGGCATCCGTGTCCAACTGCTCCCGCGTCGCAATCCCCAGCCTTGCAGGCCGCATTCCCTAGGGTCATTCAGCCAAGCACGTCAACTTGCGCCGCCCGGCCACGCGCCGCCACTTGCCAGCTCGTCTCGACGGTCTCGCCGCGGAGCCCATGCACGACATCGAAGAGATGCACCACGATGCACACGTGATTCGGGATCACTCGCACCCGATCGCCGACCGCCGGGCGCCAGTCGGTGCGCGAGAGGTCGAGCAGCCCATGCTCCTCCGACATTGCACGAACGATCACGTCCTCACGGCCGTAGATGACCCCGAATCCTTCGCCTTCAGCGCCACGCATCGGCTCGCGGCCGAGTGATTTCGTGCCGGCGTCGATCACTGCCTGGCCGGGCACGGCCGTGCTCACGACGGTAGCGAGGACGGTGAGGGCGCACTCGTCGATCGCGCAGGCGCCGATGGCGGCGGTCGTGCGGTCGTTGAAGATGTAGGTTCCCGGGCGCATCTCGGTCACTCCGGCGACCTCGTGGGTGCGGAGTGCGGTCGGCGTAGATCCGCCGCTGACAATCGCAGGATCCAGCTTCGCCCGCCGCAGCGCCTCCAGCGTCCGACCCAGGCGCTCGTCGAGCGCGCGCAGCGCGTCGTCCTGCTCGTCCACCGGTTCCCGAATATGGCCGGGATAAAAGGCAATGCCCGCGTAGTCGAGCTCCCGTCGTCCGGTGACGTGCCTCACGAGTGCCAGTGCATCCTCCGGCGTCTGTACGCCGACGCGTCGCATCCCCATGTCGCACTCCACCAGAACGCCCACCCGACGGCCCGCATCGCGAGCGGCGTCGGCGAGATCATCGGCCGCCTGCACGGAATCGAGGGCGACCGTTAGGCGTACATCGGCGGGGAGCCCGGCAATGCGGCGGGCCTTCGCCGACCCGACGGCGGGATAGGCCACGAGCACGTCGTCAGCCACGTCGCTCATGACCTCCGCCTCACGAGGCGTCGCGCACGTCACACCAATGGCACCCCGTCGCAGCTGCTCGGCGGCGAGCCACGGTGTCTTGTGAGTTTTGATGTGGGGTCGCAGCGCGAGCCCGTGTGACGCCGAGTACGCGGCCATCTGGTCGAGGTTGCGCTCCATGCGGCCGAGGTCGACGACGGGGGCGGGCGTTTCCAGCTCGTCGAGGGTCATGCGGTTCTCCGGCAAGAGGGCGGTCACAGCAACCGCGAGGGCAGGATAGATGTCCGGGATTTCCTGGTCTCCACAAGTCTTTACCGGACAGCGATTGATTTCGCTTGGTTCCACTTTATCATTCGCGACCCCGTGAGCGTACACATCTGTTTGTGTCCGCCATAACCTCCTCTTTACATCTAGATGAAAGCCCCGTCTCGCCTTCTTGGCGCGCTCTCGCTCGCCCTTGTAGCACTCAACTCCTGCGGTGGTGATGAGCCCACCAATGTCGACAATACACGGCCCACGGTCACGGAAACCACGCCCGAGAATGGCGCGACCCTCGTCCCGAGGAATACCGAGATCAGTGCGACCTTTTCCGAAGCGATTGCCACCTCATCGGTAACGACGACCACCTTCACCGTCACACCCTCGGGCGGAAGCGCGATCGCCGGCACGGTCGACGTGGACGGAAGCACCGTCACGTTCATTCCGTCGAGTCCCTTGGCGTTCGGGACGACGTATACCGCCCGACTGACGAATGGCGTTACCGACCTGGGCGGAAATGGGCTGGCTCAGCCCCTCACCTGGTCGTTCACGACCGCCGACGCGGGCCCCACGGTCACCTCGACTATCCCCGGCTCTGGCGCGTCGGGAGTGCCAAGGAATGTGGTTCTCCAGGTGACCTTCAACGAGCCGGTGAACCATGCATCGGTGAACATGACGTCGTTTCAGCTTGCGCCAGTCAACGGCGCGCTCGTCCCTGGAACGTTCGGCGGCGCCGGCAGCACGGTCACCTTCAGACCCACGGCGCAGCTGCTTCCCGACACCACTTACAACGTCGTCCTCTCCAACATCGTCGATGTCGATGGGAATCCGATGGAGGGCACGTTCACGTGGTCATTCCGGACGCTCGCCAACACCACTCCGTCCGCCAATGCTGGTCCGAACCAGGAGGCGAATCGGGGTGAGGTCGTCACGTTGACCGGCAGCGGGACGGATCCCGAGGGCCACACGCTCACCTATCGATGGACCCAGGTCGCTGGACCCGATGTCACGGGCGGCGCCGGTTTTCTGACTGGACCAACCCCAACGTTCACGGCCCCTGGCGAAGTCAGCACGGTCCGCTTCGAGCTCCGCGTCAGGGACCCGGGAGGATCGGAGAGCCAGGCGTCCGTGACGGATGTCTTCGTGATGGAGGACAAGACCCGCGCGATTTTCGTGAGTCGCCTCGGCAACGATCTGAACTTGGGAACGCGCGCCAGTCCGGTTCAAACCATCGTCCGCGGACTCGGCCTGGCGACGGCCGCCGGGGGTGGCACGGACGTGTATGTCGCCAATGGCTCGTACGAAGAAATGATCGGGTTGCAGACGGGCGTGAGCATCTACGGAGGCTTCCAGGGCGCGACCTGGCTACGTGATCCGGTCGCATTCCCGACATTCCTCACCGGCGGCCAGTCGATGATCACCGTGCTGGGGCTCAATGCGTCGAACGTCATCATCGACGGCATGCGAATTCGCACGCCGCACGAGGCCACCGCGACCGGATTGAGCGTTCACACCGTGTTTCTCAACCAGACGCAGAACATCACCATCACGAACAGCGAGATCACTGCCGGCAATGCACTTGGCGGCTCTGGGGGGCAGTTCGGATTCAACGGCGTGCAGGGGCGTCCGGGCGACACGGGTACGAACGCGGTGTGTACGGGAACGCCGACCGGTGGCGCTGGTGGAGCGGCTGGGCAGCCAGGGCCTCCATCGGCCGGCTCGCAGCTTGGTGTCGCGGGCGGTGAAGGGGGAGACGGTGGATCTCAGAATGTCAGTGGAGAGAACGGAACCTCTGGGGCCGCGTCTGGCAGCCTAACGGGTGGCACGGGCGGGACGGGTGGAACGCCGACCGCACCGGCGGGTGCGGAGGGTGTCGCTGGCTCGAATGGAATACCGGGACAGAATGGTGCCGGGGGGGCGCAG
The DNA here is from genome assembly GCA_035253695.1 of Gemmatimonadaceae bacterium. GTDB lineage: Bacteria > Gemmatimonadota > Gemmatimonadetes > Gemmatimonadales > Gemmatimonadaceae > JAICNG01. The sequence goes on along the minus strand of DATFBS010000106.1, from coordinate 5,392 downwards.
ATCGGCACGATCTCGGCAGCGGGATACGTTCCCGCCGACGGTGCGAATGGAACGTCGGGTACGTCCGGCAGCGGTGGAGGCGGTGGAGGCGGCGGCAGCGGCACTGCCTCCGGTGCCGGTGGAGGCGGCGGTGGCGGTGGTGCCAGCGGAGGTGGTGGCAACCTCGGGCAGGGCGGGAAAGGTGGTCCAGGCTCGTTCGCGATCTTCGTTCGCGCCTCGACCGGCATCGTGATCGATCGCAACACGATCATCACGGGCAACGGAGGTATCGGCGGCGCCGGAGGTGTGGGCGGTAACGGGGGCCCGGGCGGGCTTGGAGGAATCGGTGGTGGAGGATGCGGCGGTGGAGGCACCGGGGGTCGCGGGGGTAACGGTGGCACGGGCGGCTCCGGTGGTCACGGTGGTGGCGGTGGGGGCGGTCCCTCGATCGGAATCATCCACGATGCGGCGAGCACCGTCACGATGGGGCCCAACAACACGTTCCAGATTGGGTTGCGCGGCGAGGGCGGATTCAGCCAGGGCAACTCGGGGACGAGCGGGATCGTGGGGCACGCAGTGGTCTTCTAGGAGCTAGGGGTCAGGGGTCAGGGATCAGGGGGTGTCGGGGAATCGGTTTCAGGAGAGAACGGCACCCCTCTCCGACAACCTGTTCCCTGACACCCCCTAGATCCCTGACCCCTGACCCCTAACTCCTGCCCCGTTTTGCCTGCGTCTCGATCTTTCGGCGCAGCGCGCGCAGCAGTCTCCGCGTGCCCTCGAACGTCAGTGCCTCGAGGGCATCGTCGATCGAGCGCCAGGTCACCGCGCGACCATCGCCCTCACCCACGCGGCTCATCGACTCCAGAAGGAAGTATGTGACGCGTAGATGACGGCCCTCGTGGGCGAACTCGAGGTCGCCCGCCGGCGATAGGACGCGGCTCGCGATGCCGGCTTCCTCACGCACCTCGCGCTCCGCCGCCTCGGCCGGCGATTCCCCTGCTTCTACATCGCCCTTGGGAAAGATCCAGTGCTCACGCTCGTGCTTCGCGCTCACCACGAGCACCTCGGCGCCGGCATCGGCCGCACGCCAGACGATCCCGCCCGCTTGCTGCACCAGCGTCACCAATCCCTCTCATCGTTGCACATCACACGATACAACGAGGGCACCCCGTTTTGCATGCCGGGGGTCACAGAAAACTGCGAGCTGCGAGCTGCAAAGAACCCTCGGGGGGCTACGGTAGCCTCCCGAGGGTTTTCTTCGCAGTTCGCAGCTCGCAGCTCGCAGTTTTTACGGCGCCGCTCCCTCCGCCAGCGGCCGCTCCGGATCCCACCACCACGGCCGGTCGATCGCCCGCTGCCGCGGCCAGATCTCCGTCAGCGACTCCGCTTCGTACAGCCGCCCGTTCTTCATCACGTACCGGATCGTGTTCGTGTTGCGAATGTTCTCCAGCGGGTTCGCGTCGAGCACCTGAAGATCGGCGAGCTTCCCTCCCTCGAGGGTCCCAAGCTCCTTGCCGAACCCGATCGCCTCAGCGCCGAACACCGTGCCGACGCGGAGGACATCGTGGTTCTTCATGCCGCCCGAGGCGATGGACCAGTGCTCCCAGTGGACGCCGAGTCCCTGGAGCTGTCCGTGACCTCCGACGCCGACACGCCCGCCCGCCTCGACGATCTTCTTTGCTTGCTCGGCGAGGAGCTTGAACGAGTACTGGCTTTCGTGCCACCACCCCTGGCGGCGAAGGCCGCGGCGGAGCAGCTCCGTCTTCGGAACCCACCGGGCAATCTTCGCATCCTTGAGGATGTCGTGGCGCTGATACCAGTAGTTCTCCGCCCACGGCCCGCCGTACTGAACGAGCAGCGTCGGCGTGTAGGTGACGCCACTCTGGGCCAGCAACGTCACGACGTCGTTGTAGAGCGGCGCAATCGGCAGCGAATGCTCGATGCCGGCATAGCCGTCGATCGCCTCGGTGAGATTCTTCTTGAAGTCGAGGCCTCCCTCGAGCGTTGGCGTTAGGCCGAGCTCCTTGGCCGCCATGATGACCCACTGGCGCACCTTTCGGTCGCCCACCATGTACTGCTTGATCGTCTTGATGCCGTAGAACTCGGTATACCGCTTCAGCACATCGCGCGCGTCATCGAGGCTCTTGATGTCGTCCGCCCAGAAGATGCCCGGGCCAGTCGAGAACACGCGCGGTCCGATCATCTCTCCGGTCTCGACCAGATCGCCGTACGAGAGTACGTCCGTGGTCGACGTCTGCGGATCGCGTGTCGTGGTGACCCCATACGCGAGGTTGGCGTAGTACTCCCATGGCTGCACCGGGTGGATGCCGAAGCCCGGCCACATGTGCGCATGCACATCGACCCATCCGGGCATGATCGTCTTGCCGGTGATGTCGATGACGCGCGCGCCCGCCGGCACCGATACGCTGCCGCGTGCACCGACCGCGGCGATGCGGTTGTCGGTCACGACGATGTCGGCGTTCTCGATCACCTCATCGCCTTTCATCGTGATGGCCCGACCGCCACGCAGAACCACGCTGCCCTTCGGTCGATCCCGCTGCACGGTGATGAGCACGTCCACCCGCTCAGGCTCGTATGCGGGCTTCGATTTTTTCGCCGTGTCCGCCTGCGCGACCTTGGCCGAATCGGCCGGGGTACGCGCGACGTTCTCCGCGGGTGCGCCGCCGGCGCGCGCCGTGTCGACGCGCGCGGAATCGCGCGGGGCCGCCGCCGTGACGCGCTTGAGGGAATCGGCGCGCGCAGTGGAATCGCGCTGCAGCGAGTCGGCACGCGGCAGATCGTAGGTGAAATACGAGTGGCCGATCGAGTAGTGGATGCGCTGCGCATCGCGATACCAGCCGACGAAGTCACCGCCGATACGCGTGAGCCGCCGCGAAGGCACCTGCGCGTTCGCCGGATTGGCGACGTTGACCACCGGCGTCGTTCCCCCGATGACCGGAATGGAGAGCACGTACACGTTGCCATCCACCTGCGCGAGCACGCGATCGCCGTCGGGCGATACGATGATCTCGTCGGCCGGATTCGGCTGCGGCGGGTTGCGACGCGCGTCCATGTTGCCCGTCACCTTGATGTGCGCCTTGCGATCGGTGCCATCGAGACGCATGGAGACGAGCCCGTCACGCGGATCGTACAGGTAGACGCGTGCGGTATCGCGCGTGAAATGCGGATAGCCGTAGAACGTCATCGGGGTGATGACCCGTGCGTCTCCTCCCGTCGCGGGAAGCCACACGAGCTCGATCCCTGCCGCGAACGGATTGCGCGTGAACTCCTCGTGCTCCACGCGCTGCTGCCGCGGACCGCGCGCGACGACGAGGCGCTGGCCGTCGGGGGAGTAGTTGAGCTGCTCGTAGAATGCCTGCTGCGTCGTGAGCCGCTCCGGCTGCGCACGCCGGTCCGCGCGGATGCGCATGACGTCGCCACCCTGATCGGTCCACGTCACGTACGCGACGTAGCGGCCGTCCGGCGACCAGACCGGCGCATGCTCACCGATTCCCCGCCCTGTCGTCGTCAGGCGACGCGGCGCGCCCCGCGGCAGATCCATGACCCACACCTTGTCGAGCGCCGTGAAGGCGAGGCGCTTTCCATCGGGCGAAGGACGCGCGCCACGGACCTGCTGCACGGTGAGCGTCGAATCGTTGAGCTGATACTCGAATTTCGAGAGCGGGCCGAGCCCGACGTCGATCGCGGCGGTAAACGGAATCTGAGTCTGGCGGCCAGAGGCGATGTCGACACGCCAGAGCTTTCCACCAAATGATGTGACGAGCGCCTGGCCGTCGGGCGTGAACGCGGAACCGGGGAGAAGGTCGCGTGTGAAGCGCGATTCCTGATCGTCGCGCTGGACGTTCTGCACGAGCCACCGCTCGTCCCCCGTGGTGAGATCCCGAACGCGCAGCGAGGTGACGCTGTCGGCGCGCGTCCCGTACACCATCACCTTTCCGTCGGGGCTGATCACTGGGCGCATCGCGCCACCGAGCGCGTCGGTGCGGGCGAAGATCTGCCCGGTCTCGCGATCGTACACGGCGACCTGCCAGCCGAACGAGGTCTGGTTGTATCCCCCCGCGCCCTGACGCGCGGCGACGTAGAGATATCGGCCATCCTTCCCGAACGCCGCGCCGACGTAGTTGTTAGGCATCGGCGGCGCGAAGGGATTCGGCGGCCCACTCGGCGCCGGCGCGGTGCCCGTCATTTTGAGGCCGGCACCGCCATCCTTGTGGTAGAGGTAGAGGTCGTATTGCGGCGCGAACTGGGCCGAATTGCGCGACACGACGAGGAACCGGCCATCGGGAGTCCACTCGGGCGACACGTACTGCGTCTTCTCGCCCTTGGTGACCGCCTTGGCATTCTTGCCGTTGGCGTCCATCACCCAGATGTTGTCGGACCCCGAGCGATCGCTGACGAACGCGATGTGTTTTCCATCGGGGGAGAAGCGCGGTTGCACGTCGAAGGCGGGGCCGTCGGTGATGCGTGTCGCCTGCCCCCCGCCGATGGGCAGCGTATAAATGTCCCCGACCATCTCGAAGACGATCGTGCGCCCATCGGGCGAGACGTCGAGCGAGAGCCAGGTCCCCTCGTCAGTGGTGAGCTTGACCGTTCGTTCCGTTTTGAGGGGAAGATCCTTCTTCGTGGTGTCGCTCTTCTGCTCCTGCGCAGAGAGGGACAGACCGATGCAAGCCGCGACGGCGACGACGAGGAATGAGCGCATAGACCCGTACGGAGTAAGGGGAGAGAACGCGTCCCCTTGTCTAAGGCTTTCGGGCGCGAATGCGCAAGACGGGTCTCCGTGGTCTTACCGCAGATTAACCAGGGCGGCGGGCATCCAAGTTCAACGGGGGGACGCGGATTCGGCGGATGGAGCGGATTCGGCGGATCGTTTCCTGCGCCGAGAACTCTCCTCGCGCAGAAAAAGAACACAGCTTTTTTGCTCCTGTAGAGGAGAGCTGTCAGCAGCGCGAAGGATCCGCCGAATCAGCTAAATCCGCGTAATCCGCGTCCCCCCTTTGAACCTGGATGCCTGAATGCGGCTCTGATCAGGATCAGAGCCTAGGGCCGGCATCCAAGTTCAAAGTTGGGACGCGGATTACGCGGATGAAGCGGATCAGGCGGATCGTCCCTGGTGCAGAGAACTCTCCTCGCGCGGAAAAAAGAAGTGCTTTTTGCTGCTGTAGAGGAGAGCGATCGGCACCAGGAGCAATCCGCGGAATCCGCTGCATCCGCGTAAATCCGCGTCCCAACTTTGAACCTGGATGCCAGTCCTACCGGCCTCAGCGCATCGCACTCGTGACGCGTACTCACCCATGGTAGATTGGACGCCCATCCCCATTACTCAACCGCGAGGCCTCATGACTCGCTCAATGCGCCTTACTACCGCCGTCCTTCTTCTCGTCGCGACCCC
>DATFBS010000105.1:0-4758 GCA_035253695.1 Gemmatimonadaceae bacterium | reverse complement strand
CCCGCGATCCAGTTCGTCATGTAGCCACCGAATGAGCCTCCGGCCGCGCCGAGCCGGGTCGAGTCCATCCAGCTGTTGCGCTGGAGGGCGGCATCGAGCGCCTGCATCAGGTCCGTGTACACCTCATCGCCCCAGTTCTTCGTGACCGAGTCGAGGAATGCCTGTCCGTAGCCGGTGGATCCGCGCGGATTGACGATCACGAGACCGTAGCCGGGCGCCGCGAGCATCTGATAGTTCCAGCGCGAGTGCCACGTATCGAGCCACGCACCCTGCGGCCCGCCGTGAATCAGCAGCACAACCGGGAACTTCTTCCCCGTTTCCCACTGGGGCGGGCGTAACACGAAGCTGTGGATGCTGTCGCCGAGTGCTCCGCGCGACCACGTCTCCTCGAGTGGGTGCAGCTGGAGCCCCGCCACGAGGGAATCGTTGTGGTGCGTGAGCTGACGCACCTCGGTGACTCCGCGATCGGTTACACTCGCGACGAACACCTCGTGCGGTCGGTGGGCGGCGTCTCGCACCCACGCGATCGTATTGGCGTTTCTCGCCAGCGTGAACTGTGTGTTGTTGCCCTCGCCGATGAGAAGCTCGGGTTTCTGCGCGCCCATGCCGTCCATCCGGAAGCGGAACAGCTTCTCGCGCCCGTGATCCTGCGCGACGACGAACAGCCACGGCTTGCTCGCAGAGAAGAAATAGCTGTCCACGCTCCGGTCCCAGGTCAGCGGCGCCTCCAGCGTCTGACCGCTGGTGCGGCGGTGAAGCATCAGCCGCCAGCGATCGGACTCGAAGCCGGCACGTTCCTGAGACGTGTAGGCCATGAGCGGACCGTTGGGCACGTAGACGGGATTCTGGTCCGCACCCTTGTTTGCCGCCGTGATCACGCGCGGGGCGCCACCGGTGATCGGAACGACGTAGACATTCAGATCGGTATTCCACGCCTCGTCGTGCGCAGGGTCCTTGGCGGTGTACGCGAGCTCCCGACCATCGGGTGACCACGCGTACTGCTCGCTGCCCCCGAAGGGCGGTACCGGCACATCGTAGCGCGCACCAGCCGTCACATCTCGCAGGCCCGTGCCGTCGACGTTGACGACGAACAGATGCGACCGCGTTCCGACATCCCACGCCGTCCAGTGGCGGTACATGAGCCGGTCGGCCGTGTACGCCTTGACCTTGCTCTCCTCACGCGCCTTTTCCCGTGCGCGATTGCATGGATCGTCCGCGCAGTCGGGCGTCACCGTGGACACGAAGGCGATGTGCGTCCCGGTCGGCGACCACACGATGCCGCTCGCGCCACCGACCAGATTCGTGATGCGCCAGGTATTGCCGCCGCGCACGTCGGATACCCACAGCTGTCCCGCGGCGATGTAGGCGATGCGCGATCCGTCGGGAGACCAGCGCGCTTCGGTGGCTCGCGTCGTGTCGTTGGGGAAGCGCCGCGCGGCGCCATTGCCGTTGACGGCCACGAGCATGGTATGCGTCAGGCGCCGGTTGGCCTCTACGTCTGTGGTGCGGAGGGCGTACAGAAGCGAGCGGCCATCGGGGGAGAGCTGCGGATCGGAGACCAGCCGAACCGCCGCGAAATCGTTGAACGTGAGCGCCCGCTTCGTCTGCTGCCCGGCGCTCGAGGACGCGAGAACAGCCAGCGATGTAAGTATGATGTAAGAGGTCTTGGCGAGGCCGCGCATAGGCATAATCGTCAGGAGCGACTGAGGAACGAGGAACGAGGACCGAGGATGTGGATTATACATCCTTCCCCGCCGGTCCGTTCACACACTTCCTCGCCAATTCCTCATTCCTCGGTCCTCGTCTCTTTCCTTACCTGGAGCCCCGCATGCACCTATCACGTCCCTTCGCATCGCTTGCGCTCGCAGTGACCGCCGCCGCGTGCGCGAGCGGCGGCACCAGTACACCGGCGAGCGCGCCCTCGCCAACTCCTGCGACGCAAAGCGCGCCCTCCCGCTTCTCGATCCCCGTCGACTACGACACGCTCGCCAACGGTCTCAAGGTCGTTCTCTCGCGTGATACGACCGCGCCGGTGGCCACCGTGGCCGTGTACTACAACATCGGCTTCCGAATCGAGCCGCGCGAGCGCACCGGTTTCGCGCATCTGTTCGAGCACATGATGTTCCAGGGCTCGAACAGCCTCGGGAAGATGGAATTCATCAAGCTCGTGCAGTCGAACGGCGGCGTCCTGAACGGATCGACGCGCTTCGACTTCACGAACTACTTCGAGGTCGTTCCGTCGCATACGCTCGAGACGATGCTGTGGGCCGAGGCGGATCGCATGCGCGGTCTCGCGATCACGCAGGAGAACCTCACCAATCAGCAGGGCGTCGTGAAGAACGAGGTCCGGGTGAACGTGCTGAACCAGCCGTACGGCGGATTCCCCTGGCTCGACATGCCGCAGGTCGCGAACACGAACTGGTACAACGCGCACAACTTCTACGGCGATCTCGAGGATCTCGACGCGGCGACGCTCGCCGACGTTCAGAGCTTCTTCAAGCAGTACTACGCCCCGAACAACGCGGTGCTCGTCGTCGTCGGTGACTACGATCCGGCGCGGACCAAGGCCTGGATCGAGAAGTACTTCGCCAACATCCCGCGCGTCGAGCTCGCCGCCAAGCCGGACCTCACCGAGCCTCGGCAGACAGTGGAGAAGCGGCAGAGCAAGGAGGACCGGCTCGCGCAGCGTCCCGCGCTGGGCTTCGCGTACCATATGCCGCCGCGCAACTCGCCCGAGTTCTACGCCATGGGACTCATCGAGCAGATCCTCCTGCAAGGCCGCGACAGCCGCCTGTGGCAGGAGCTCGTGCAGCGGCGCGGTTACACTGGCGCCGTGAACGGCGGCATCAACTTCGGGCTCGGCAACATGTTCAACTACGATGGCCCGATGCTCATGATCGGATCGCTCATCCACGACTCCGACAAGCCGGCCGATTCCATTGTGGCAGCGGTCGACGCGGTCATCGAGGATCTTCGGACGCGGCCGGTCGACGCCGCGACCCTCGAGCGTGCGCGTACCAAGGCGCGCTCGAACTTCTATTCGTATCTCGAGGCGCTTGGAGGGTTCGGCCGCGCAGACCTGCTCGCCGTATTCGCCCTTTTCGATTCCGATCCGGCCCGCATCAACCGTTTGGAAGGGGAATTCGCGAAGGTGACCCCCGAGCTGATCATGCGCACCGCGCAGGAGTATCTGCGTCCCACGAACCGCACCATTCTCACCATTGAGCCAAGGAAGCCCACACCATGAAGCGGCTCACGCCTCTCATAGCCTTCGCGACGCTCGCGGTCGCCGCGCTTCCCGCGCGCGCGCAGGCGCCCCGCGAAACACCACCCGCCCCGGGGACGCCGAAAGACTTCGCGCTCGCCGCGATTCGCAGCTTCACGCTGCCTAACGGGCTCGAGGTGACGATGGCGCCCTACGGCATCACGCCCAAGGTCGCCGTCCGCCTCGTGATCCAGACCGGCAACGTCGACGAGACCGCCGAGACGACCTGGCTCTCCGACCTTACCCGCGACCTGATGCTCGAGGGAACCACCACGCGCAGCGCGCAGCAGATTGCCGAGGAATCGGCACGGTATGGTGGCGCCGTCGCATTCAACGTGGGGATGAATGAAAGCTCGATCGGCGCCGATGTGCTGTCGGAGTTCGGCCCGCAGATGGTGCGGCTCGTCGCCGACATTGCGCGGAACCCGAAGTTCCCGGAGACCGAGCTCGCGCGCCTCAAGGCCAACCGGCTGCGTCAGATCACGGTCGCCAAGAGCGACCAGAAGCAGCTCGCGCCCGAGAAGTTCCTCTCGGTGCTTTATCCGAATCACCCGTACGGCCGGATGTTCCCGAAGGAAGCCCAGGTGCAGGGCTACACCGTGGATCAGGTGAGAGGGTTCCACGCCGCGAACTACGGCGCGCGTCGCGCGCATTTCTACGTCGTCGGCCGGTTCGATGCCGCAGCGATGGAAGCGGCGATTCGCGAGAGCCTCGGCGACTGGCAGCCCGGCACGGCGCCGACGTTCACCGCGCCTGTGCCGAAAACGTCGCGCGTGATTCACATCGTCGATCGGCCGGGCGCCGTGCAGAGCACGATCTACCTTGGCTTGCCCGTGGTCGATCCGTCACATCCGGACTACGTCGCGCTCCGTGTCACCGACGCAATCCTCGGTGGCTCGTTCGGCTCGCGCATCACCAGCAACATCCGCGAGCAGAAGGGATACGCGTACTCGCCGTTCAGCACGATCAATCCATTCCTGAAGAATGCGTACTGGGCCGAGATCGCCGACGTCACGACCAACGTGACGGGCCCCTCGCTGAAGGAGATCTTCCACGAGATCGACCGGCTCCAGTCCGAGCCCCCGTCGGCTCAGGAGCTGCAGTCGATTCAGAGGTATCTGGCGGGAATCTTCGTGCTGCAAAACTCGTCGCGAAACGGCATCATCAATCAGCTTCAGTTCACGGAGCTGCACGGCCTGGGCGAGAATTATCTCCGCGACCTCGTGCGGAAGATCTACGCCGTGACCCCCGCCGATGTGCAGCGCATCGCCCGCGAGTATCTGAAGGACGACACGATGACGATCGTCATCGCCGGCGACCGTCGCGTCATTGAAGAGCAGATCAAGCCGTTTGGGAGTATTATGGAGTAAGCGAAGGCGCTGGAGGCGCTGGAGTGGCACAACTAACCTCCAGCGCCTCCAGCGCCTTCTCTACTTCACCCTCTCGCCCCGGTAAACCACTTCCCACTCCCGCGTCTCGCCGGGCGCGACCCA
>DATFBS010000104.1:0-3560 GCA_035253695.1 Gemmatimonadaceae bacterium | reverse complement strand
GAAGATGAGCAGCGAGTCTCCCGCGCGCGGGAATGTGAGGAACGTCGAGAGCGGAGCGGCTCGTCGTGCGCGCGTCGACGGGAGGGTGATAGTGCCTCGTCCCGAATCGACTCCGCAGAGGTGGGAGGTACCGAGCACGCTGCGAAAAGCGATCGACGAGTCGCTCATCGAGTACACGTCGGCGGTCGATGTGGCGCGCAGCTCGCCGTACAGAAGGTCGATCGCTTGCTGAGCACTCCGTCGGGTGTCGATGATCTCGAGCGATCCGATATGGAACCGTTGCTGGCTGCGGAGCACGCTCAGCATGATCGTGGCGACGACGCTGAACAGCGTAAGCGCGACGACCAGCTCGACGAGCGTGACTCCGGGTCGGCGGCGAAGGGGAGGCATAGCTCGTCAGGCATCATCACAGGGGATAGCGGTGCTGAACCGCTGGGTGCGCGCGGCGTCGCCGCCGTGGCTCACGCGAATCCGGTACGTCACCGAGAGATGCACCTCGAGCGCGCGCGCCGGTGACGCGCCCATTGGCGCGACGGTCCATCGCTCCTCGATGCCGCGGGTGGTCGCCCCTCCGGCCGTGGCACTCTCACAGGAGCGCGCGCGCAGCTGTTCAACGCGGGCGATGGCGAGGGTGGCAGCCAACGTGAGGCGCGACCCGTCGCCGCTCATGCGCGACACGAGTGCACTGCTGGCGGCGAGTCCGAGGATGCCGACCCCGAGGAGGGTGAGGGCGACGAGAATCTCGAGGAGGGTGAAGCCTTCGGGGGTGTGAGGCAGGGAGCGCATGCGGGACGATAAAGGGTGGGTGCGATCGCCCCTTCATCCGGCCATTGCGCGGAGGATCGGGAAATCCCGATGGGTCCTGACGGCAAAGAGGACAGAATACAGGATTCAGAATTCAGAATGGAGAAACACAACGGGGAGCCGTGAACCGGCTCCCCGTTGGATTTGCTGAATTCTGAATTCTGTATTCTGAATTCCGTCCTCTTTGCCGTGTTCCTAATACACCTCGTACCACGCGCGCTCGACTGCGGTCGTCGGAGTCGCGCTACCGTTCAGGGCCTTCAGGATGGCGCATCGCGAGTAGGAAATGACGGCGTTACCAATCACGACGTTCTGATCGAGCTCCACGTTGGCGGCGAGCACGCCGCCGTTGAAGTGGCCGCCTTCACCAGCCGTCTTGAGCGTTCCACGCACGATGACGGGTCCGAAGAATTCGAAGCCGCCCTGCACTTCCAGGTTGCCCTCGACGAGCAGAATTCCCTGTCCGCGCCCGGTGTTCAGCGTGAGGTCGCCTGGCGCGTAGATGATCGGGTAGTAGTCAGCGCATGGGACCCCCACTCCCTTCCAGGGCTCGCCGAAGTTCCTGAGGTCGGCGGTTACGCACTGGCCGCCACTGGAGACCGGCCCAACGCCCTGGAGGCTGCCGCTGACCACTTTGCTCGCCATCGCACGCAGCTCGGCCCAGCCGATCGATCCGAAGGTGAAGTAGGTGTTCGTGTCTGCCGCCGCGGGGTCTTGGACGACCTTTGGATTGCCCACGATGCAGTTGTAATTCGAGCATCCCGACGTCGTGATCTGCGACGTGTCGGAGGACGCAATGCCTGGCTTGGTGGCTCCCGGCGCCGGACAGTCCCACCCCGGATACGTGTGGTCGGTTCCGTCAATGAACGAGCTACCGCCGATCCTCGTACCACCGCGGGCGGTGAGCGCCGCGAGAAAGTTGATCTGTGGTACGTTCAGCACGAGCAGCTTCGCCGTACGGCGGCGCGCCTGGCCGGACCGTCCCTCTGCGGCGATGAGGAAGGCCTGGTCATTGAGCCGGGTGACGCGAACCGTCGCGACAGATCCATCGGATGTGGCCGGCGTCAGCGTTCGCACCTGGCCGCGCTGCATCGTCGTGTTCCAGGTGCCGTTCCAATTCGCCTGCGTCTGGTTCAGCCCGAATTCCGCCGCGCCAAGTGCACGCGCCTGCTGGATCGTATTGCTGCCGATGCGAAACTCCTGCGTCGAGGCGAAGAACGCGCCGCCGATGAGCGCGCCGATGATCACGATGGCGAACACCGCCACCGGGAGCGCGAAGCCGCGACGTCGCGAGGTCATGCGTGGCATGAGAGGTCTCCTGGAGGCGTACGTCAGATCCGGTTTCGCACGGCGATGGAAACGCCGAGCGAATCCTGATACTTGCGATTGCGAACGTTGGCGACGTCGAGATTGTACTGGCTCTGCGAGCGAGCGACGACGTCGATGCGTGCCACAAACCGTGGGTCGGCCGTGACGGCTCCGGTGGAATCGAAGTACGCGAAGGCGAGACCACTTGGGCCGCCGGCGCCGGCGTACGGTTGGTACGGACCGCTGACGGCCTGACGCGCCGTGCACACATTCCCCGGACACGAGAAGTAGCCGAGCCACCAATCGCCGCCCGAACCCTGGTATAGGCTGTACGACGCCGGCCTGAAGAAGCGAACGGGCGCGCCGAGCGCGACGTCCGGATTCAATGCATTGGTGAGCACGATCTCAATGCCCGCCGCCTCTTCGGCGGCGGTGGCCGTAAACCCCACGGGCGCCACCGGGCAAGGCCCCGCGCCGGGATCGCGCGCAAGTGCCACGCGCTGCCAGCGATCGTCGTTCGTTCCCGGTTGCGGGCCCTGATCGAAGACGAAGATCGAGTCGCCGGCACGCGCATCGGAAAGGAAGGATGTCAGCGCGTTTTGCGCACCCATCATCCGTGGCGGCAGCGTGACGATCGTGCGCGTCGGGTCGATCGTGCATACGACCGATCCCCCGAACTGCGAGCGAAAGGTCAGCGACGAGTCGCTCATCGCGTAGATGTCGACGTTATTCGGCGCCCCGTTCCGCGTGCCGGTAGAGATGCCGCGCAGCTCGCTCGACAGGATGTCGACCGCTTGCCGTGCGCTCCCCTTGGTCGCGATGATCTCACTGGTGCCGGTGTAAAAGCGCTGCTGGCGCACGAGGACCGTCATCAATCCACCGACGACGAGCCCCAACAGCACCAGCACCACCATCATTTCCGGCAACGTGATTCCTCGGCGGACGCTCGGCGCGCTCGGGATCTGGGCACTCGGTGTGATCAGATGCATGCGATCTGACTCCGGTACGATTGCGTGCGCGAGGACGAGCCGGCGCGTCGCATGGAGGTTTGGTAGGTGATTGTGAGGCGGACGTCCATCGCCCGTGGCGTAGCCACCGGACCGATCGGCGTCACCGACCACGTTTCCTGGACGTTGCGATTGGTGGCCGATCCACCGGTCATTCGGCCGCAGCTCAACGAACGCATCTGCTCGAACCGCGCGAGCGCGACGTTCGCGGCCACCGTCTGGTGCGAGCCGCCGCCGATGAGGCGCATGACGATTCCAGAGGTCGCCGCCAGTCCAAGCAGCCCGATCGAGAGGATCACGATCGCGACGATCAGCTCCATGACCGTAAAGCCGGAGCGGCGGGCGCGGCGCGCTCGGCGAGCGCGAGAGGGTCGGGTCAGCATGTCAGTTGCACCCGTTGAGGTAGGCTTTGCCGAGGCCGGTCACGCACACCGGCATCGA
>DATFBS010000103.1:0-3493 GCA_035253695.1 Gemmatimonadaceae bacterium | reverse complement strand
GGGTGACCACATCTCCGCCTCGCGGTGAGCTTACTCCCTGCCGATGACCGATCGAGCGACGCCGTTGTCCACTCTTCGCGCCGGTGCGGCGGACTCCCTGGAGGTCGCCCCGGACGCCACGCCGCGCCGCGGCCCCAGCGGTCACACGCTGCTCAACGTCGGCGGCTGGCTGTTGTTCGGCGCCGCGATGGTGATCGGGTTCATCGACGAGGTTCCCTGGGACGTCCTCCTCGCGATCCAGCCGGTGTACATCCTCATCGGCTTCCTGCTGTCGCTGCTGCTCGGACTCGTGTACGACTGGCTTGGCGTGGGGCCATCGTCCTTCGGGCGCGCGCTCGCCATCATCGTCGTCGCGTCGTACGTGGCAGGGGTGCTGTGGACCATGGCGTTCTTCGTCTACCGGCACTTCGGTGCCGCCATCGTCCACTCGGTCATCATCGATGCCCCCTCGTCGCTCCGGTTCCGGCGCGGGTGGTTCCTCGACGGCGCGCTGGTCAACGGCGCCCTGCCGTTGTTGGGGTGGAGCCTCGTGCGCCTCGGGCTGCAGTACAACACGGCACTGCGCGAGCAGCGAGAGCAGGCACTGCGCGCCGTGGCCGCCGCACGTGATGCACAGCTTCGGATGCTCGCGTACCAGCTCAACCCACACTTCCTCTTCAACGCGCTCAACTCCATCCGCGCGCTGATCAACGAGGACCGCGAGCGCGCCCGCGAGATGGTGACCGCGCTCTCAGGCTTCCTTCGCTACGCGATCATCGAGCGCCCGCTGCACGTGGCGCTGCTCGAGGAAGAGGTGGCGTCGGTGCGCGGCTACCTGGCGATCGAGCAGGTACGCTTCGAGGAGCGTCTCGACGCGCGGATGGAGATCGAGCCCGCGGCGCTGCGCTGCGAGGTGCCGGCGTTCCTCCTCAATCCGCTCGTGGAAAATGCGGTAAAGCATGGCGCCGCCGGTGTCGCCGGTGCGCCGCTCGTGCTGCGAGTCGAGGCGCGGCTCGTGGAACCGGACCGGCTGAGGCTCGTGGTCGAGAACACCGGACGGTGGGCGGGCGGTGGGCCGACCGACTCCGCCGCGGACGACGACGACGCCCTGCCCGGTGGCGTCGGACTCGCCAACGTCCGCGCGCGGCTCGCGGCGCTCCATCCGGGGGAGCATCGCATTGAGATCGAGGAGGCGGACGGACGCGTGCGCGTCCTCGTGGAGCTGCCGGCTCGCCTCCGCGAGGAGGAGGCGACGTGAGCGTGCGCAGGCGGCACGCCGTTCTCGTGGACGACGAGCGGCTCGCTCGACGCGAGCTGCGGACGCTGCTCGAGGAGGCTCACGCCGAGCGCGTGCACGTGGTGGGCGAGGCCGCCTCGGTGTCGGACGCCGCGCGCCTCGTGCAGGCCACGGATGCCGACGTGGTGTTCCTCGACATTCAGCTCGCGGGCGAAACGGGAATGGACCTGCTGCCGCTGCTCGATGCGGATGTCGACGTCGTGTTCGTCACCGCGTACGACGAATACACGCTCCGCGCCTTCGAGGTGAATGCCGTTGACTACCTGCTCAAGCCGGTGGCGCCTGAGCGGCTCGCGGTAACGGTGGGCCGGCTCGCAGGCGCGCAGCCGCGCGCGCCCACCCGTGAGACGGTCGGCTACCAGGACCGCCTCTTTCTTCGCCTCGGCCAGGAGCGCGCCTTCGTTCGAGTGCGCGACATCGTGGCCATTGAGGCGGAGGGGGACGGATCCACGCTGCGCCTGGCCCCGCAGATGGCGCGCAAGCCGTCGGCGAAATCGCTCCGCGAATGGGAGCAGCGCCTCCCCGACCGGCAGTTCGTGCGCATCCACCGCTCCACCATCGTGAACCTCGAGTACGTCGAGCGGCTGGAGCCGTGGTCGCATGCCAGCCACCACGTGTACCTGCGCGGCCTACCGGAGCCGCTGACCATGAGCCGGCGGTTCGGGGCGCGGCTCAGGGACAGGTTTGGATGATTGCGAGTGCGGCGGGGGCGCCTGGCCGGGGTTGCGTCTGCCGGGGTCGTGCCGGGGTCGGAGTTGTTGAAAAAGGATACGTTGCCCCGGCAGGGTCGGAGTTGTTGAAAAAGGGTACGTGAGTGCGGCGGGCTCCCTCGACCCGCTCGCCCTCACTCCTTGTCGCTAACCGCTGACCTTCTTGAACAGGATGCCGCGTGCCCTTCCGTTGCCGGCGTCAAACCCCGTGACATTGCCTTCCGCATCGCGGCGGAAGACGACCTGAGTGACGGGCAACGGTCCGGAGAAGGAATCCCCACTGGTGTGCGTCAGCGTGACCGGCCCGAAACGACGGTGCCGGATGACGAGCTTCCCGTCCTCGACGCTCAGGTCATAGAATGTCTCGAGCTCGTCGCTGAAATAGCGACCCGCGAAGACGGAGAGGTCCGCTGGCGGTTTCTCGACGACGCGTCGGCCGGGGTGTTCTCCGCCCTGCTGGAAGGTGATTCCCTCCACTGCACTGTCCGCGGCCGTGTTGAATGTGATCCGTGCCGGCGCGCCGACCACTTCGAACGAGGTCATGGATGTCGGACGCAGCGGGAGCGCCGGCTGTCCCGGAACCTGCAGTTGCAGCTGACGGCCCTGCAGCTCCACAGTCAGGAGCATTCCGCCGAGGGTCGTCATCTCGTATTTGCCGGCGTAGCGTCGTAGCGTGGAAGTCGGCACGTCGACGCTTCCCCCCGACGTCGCGCTCGCGAGTTGCGGTGCTTTCATGTGCTGACCAAAGAAGGCGTCGGCCACGACACCCGCGATTCCGCCCGGCACGCCCTGATAGTTGCTGAACACGACGTAACCGGCGTCGAGGTCGGGGTAGTACACGAACGTGGAGCTGTGCGCGATATCGTTGCCACCGTGCTGCCAGCGCCGCAGACCGCGGGTCGAGTCGAGAAACACGCCGTAACCGTAGTTTGATGGCTTCCCATCGTTCAGCACGAACGACGTCGTCATCTCCTTGATCACGGCCGCTCCACCCAGCTCCGCAGTCTTGAAGTTGCGGAGCCACTTTGCGACGTCGCCCGGAGTCGTGTAGATGCCGCCCGCGCCCGCCGCACCATGGAGATCCCGCACTTCGCGGAAACCGCCCTCTCCAGGGATGTACCCAATCGATCGGCCGCGTATGATCTGGCCCGGATTCGCGCGCACCCACGTCTTCGTCATGCCGAGGGGCAAGAAAACCTCCTCCCGCATCCACT
The DNA here is from genome assembly GCA_035253695.1 of Gemmatimonadaceae bacterium. Taxonomy (GTDB): domain Bacteria; phylum Gemmatimonadota; class Gemmatimonadetes; order Gemmatimonadales; family Gemmatimonadaceae; genus JAICNG01. The sequence goes on along the minus strand of DATFBS010000103.1, from coordinate 293 downwards.
CCGCGAATGGGCGGCCGGTAACTCGCTCCACGACGATGGTCGCCAGGCTGAATGCCGAGTTGTTGTAGTTGAACTCCGCGCCAGGCTCATTCTGCAGCGTCGGTTGCCGGTTGAGGACCTTGATGACTTCGTCCGGAGCGATGTAGTCGCCTTCCAGCACCTGACGCCCTTCGATGATCAGGGTGTTGATGAACTCGCGGTAGCCGGTGGTATGCGTCAGGAGGTGACGCACGGTGATCTTCTTGCCGAAGTCTTTGAGCTCGGGAATGTGCTTCCGCACGTCATCGTCCAGC
>DATFBS010000102.1:0-6219 GCA_035253695.1 Gemmatimonadaceae bacterium | reverse complement strand
CAATTGTCGCTCTACGCACGGCGACGGCGCGCGATTTGTCGACTCGGTTCGGGCGCGGACATTGGTCGAGCGAACCGACGGAGCGGGGAACGCGCTACGACATGCGCGTTACGAGGATCTGGCTCGCGCGAAGCGGCCGCGCGGCGGTTGCGACTTTTGCCCTCGGTACGCGAAAGCCGTGGGCGATCGACCGATCCTATTTCACTCCGTGCAAACGCCCCCTCTACCTGACGAACATGGCGGTTCGGCCCGACTATCAAGGACGCGGGGTGGGCCGGCGGTGCGTTGCCGAGATCATTCGGATCGCCCGCGAATGGCCAGCCGATGCCATCCGTCTCGACGCGTATGATAGCCCCGCGGGCGCCGGGGGCTTTTATGCACGAACCGGCTTCACGCACGTCGGCAGCACGACCTATCGCGGAAACCCTCTGGTCTATTTCGAGATGATGCTGTAATTCGAGGATGTCCAGGTCGTTCAGGTAATCCAGGAGAGGCAGGCAACGTTCCTGGATTACCTGGATCACCTCGACATCCTCGATCACCTCTGTCTTCCGGAGTGACTACCGTGGTAAGCGATCTCAGTCGCGATGGAGAGACCGTCTTCGACGTGTTCGCTGGCCGCGCCCGGGGGCGGTCGCGCGTGTCCCTTCTCGAGCAGGGGGTGGCGTGCGCCGTTGGAGGACTGGCCATTTTTCTGCTCGCGTCCGCGTGGTGGCCTCTCGCCGCGGGGCTTGGCGCCGGAGCGAGCTACGCGGCGTGGGGATTGCTCGAGCGCCGGCCCCCATCATCGGAACAACGGATCGGGCTTCGGGCTTTGGCGACGATCGCGACGGTGTTGGCCCTTCTCGCCATCATCGGAACTGGCCTCGCGGCGTTCACTGGCGATGGCCGGAGTCCATATGGCACCTGCTATGACGCGAACGGCCGGGCCTTCGCCTGCGACGCCCGCGGCCAGCGCCGGCCGTGAGCCGGGGACCCTCGGCGCCCCAATCCTAACGAGGGAAATGATGCCCAAGACACGAGCGTCGGCGTGGAAGACGTGCTCGCGCGGCCACAAGTATCGTGGTGCCCGGTGCGAGATCTGCTGGCGGCGCAAACGCGCTCCGGGGACCGCGCGAAAGCGGAGCGCCGCGAAGCGCGCTCGGTAACCATGCCCGGTCGCCCGCTGACGCGTCTCCGCAAGATGTGTCTCGCCCTGCCCCAGGCACACGAAGTCGAGGCCTGGGGCGAGCCGACCTTTCGCGTGCGCAACAAGATGTTCGCCATGTACGCGAGCGGCTCCAATCACCACGGCGCGGGGCGGCCCTCGGCGTGGTGCAAGTCGGTTCACGTGAATCAGGAGCTGCTCATTCGCTCCGCGCCCGACCGCTTCTTTTCACCGCCGTACGTGGGACCGAGTGGATGGATCGGCGTGTATCTCGACGACGTGTGCGACTGGAAGGAGCTGAACGACATCCTCCGCGAGGCCTATCGCCTGGCCGCGCCGAAGAAGCTCGCGGCGGCGTTAGGCCCCGACTAGTCACGCACGTACACGGGAATTCGCGACCGCACCGGAGGAAGCCCTACCCGCCCGAGCGTAAGGATCTCCAGCGTGAGCTGGCCCACAGCGGAAGGCGTGAGCTCGACGTCCCACGTCTCTCCCGTTCCCATGACGAGCCGAGCACCGCGCACGACCGCCTGATGCGCCGGCAGGGTTGCGCCATCCTTCGCGACCACACGCCATCGTTGGAGAACGGTGTCCGCCAGGAGACGAATGACCTTCGTGTCATGCGGCGCGATCGTCAGGAACCGAAGGCGATAGGTCACTCCCTTGCGCAGCTCGAACGGCGCGCCGGTGGTGTCTCCGTTGACGTTCGGCGGCGACTGGGCGAATGGACCGCTCGTGCTCAGCATGAACACGCGATCCGCGGTCGTGTCCCGCTCCTGACCGGGCTCGAGCACGAGCAATGGCGCGTAGAGGCCACCTCCCATTTGGGCGAGCTCGTGCGCGTGCGTGTGATACATGAAGGTGCCGGCGCGCGGTGGAGTCATGCGCGCGATGAAGGAGTCCCCCGGCGCAATGGCCGGCGCGAGCCGCCGTCCGGCTCCGCTCCAGTTCCCGACCCCGTCGAAGTAGCTATCGAGCTCGATGCCGTGCCAGTGCACGCTGACCGGCTCACGCGCGCGATTGACCACGGTAATCGCCACCGGCTCTCCCCGCACGAGCGTGATGGTCGACCCGGGGAGTCGGAGTGAATCGGGGGACGGCTCGCGATCGCCTTCCTGGAGCACGAATGCATATGCACTGTTGTGCCCGTACACCCCTGGCTTCTCGTTGACGAAGAGTCGCAGCGCTCGACGCGGCGGATCGGATGATCGTTCACGGGCGTTAGGCCTCGGGCGCACGTGAATGCCGAGCACGAGTCCGGACATGTCGTGCTCGGCACGCCCCGCGCCGTTGTGATGCGAGCTCGAGGGCGGGTACAGTCCAGCCGGACGCGACCTGCCCGAGATATGCTCCACGAGGTGGCAGTGGAAGAGCCAGTTGCCAGCGGTGTGGGGCGACCAGGTCATGGCCATCGTCGTTCCCCGGGCGACGAGCTCCGTCACGACCGTCCGTCGGGCGGCGTCGGCGACGAGCGTGTCGCGAACGGCGTTGCCGCGCGAGTCGATGCGATAATAGAAGCCGTGCAGATGCAGCGGGTGCCCGCGCCGTGTCGTGTTGATGAAGCGCCAGCGCACCGTGTCGCCCACGGCGTGGGACAGGCGTTCCGTGTGCGGCCACGCGCGCCCGTTGAACACCAGAACTTCTTCGCGCTTCTCGAGCGGCGTGCCGAACGGCGTCTCGTTGCCGCGCCACAGCCCGATGACGAACACGCGATCCTTCGCCGGCTGCGCAGCACCTCCGCTGTCCACGATGATCGCGCCGCTCAACTGCCCGTCCGCCAGCTGACCGAACGGAAAGGTGTCGCGAGACGTTCGCGCGGAATAGAAGTACGTGCCGGCCGCGGCTGCACGAATCTTCAACACCGCCGTGTGTCCGGGCGTGATGTCGAGGCTGTCGACCTTGTCCGACGGCCGATCCTGTAACCCGTACACTCGCAGTGCGTGCGGCAGCGAGTTCCTGAGGCTCACGTGGATCTCCGTTCCTGCCGGGACGCGGATCAGCGGCCCTGGAACCAGCGGGCGCTTTCCCTCCTCCGCGAAGGCGTAGATCGGTAGATCCGGGCCATTAGGTCCCTCCGGACGCCAGATGGCGGGTTGCGCAACCATCCGCAGCGTGAGGACGCCGTCGCGCAGCCTTCCGGCCGGAGTCCGATTGTCGTTAGGGATGACGCGCGGAGGTGCCGAGCTCCCGACGGTCGGTAGGAGGTGCGCCGGGCCGGTCGACGTCGACATCATCGCGACAGCGCCCAGCGCCAGGAGATTGAGGGACTGCGGCATCGCCGTACCCGGGGTAGCGGAGCAAAAACGCTACGTCGAAACGTGCGTGGACACAATACGGACGTGCGTGGTGCCGAGGGAGCGGACGAGATATCATCGGGCATGAATGCGTCGCGGGCGCTCTCGTGAGCCGGCCGCCGCTGTGGCGGTGCGAGCGGTGCGGTCGAGCCTTTGCGAACCGCAATCAGACGCACGCCTGCGGTCGGCACGATCTCGACCATCACTTCGCGGGAAAGTCCCCCCGGATTCGCGCACTGTTCGATGCCGTCGTCGCAGCGATCCGGGAGATCGGCCCTGTCGAGATTCTCCCGGAGAAGACACGGATCGCCTTTCATGTCCGAATGTCGTTCGCTCAGGTCACGCCCCGTCGAGCATGGCTGGACGGCCACGTCGTCCTCGCCCGACGCCTCGAAAGCCCCCGGTTTCGCAGCGTACAGACGTTTTCACCTCGGAATCATCTTCACGTTTTTCGACTGGAGACGCTGGAGGACGTTGACGCGGAATTTCGGGGCTGGTTGGCCGAGGCGTACGAGGTCGGCGAGCAAAAGCACCTCCCGGAAGGTCGGCATCATGGGTAACGTGCGGGTTCGGTGACGGGAGGACCGAATGACCGCAACCGGGTGTGTGATGCTGTCGGCTGACCTGAGGTGGATGCTCGTGGTTGCTCTGCTGGCGTGCGCGCCAGCCGCGCGTGACACTGCCGACACGGTCACCGTCGCGACCGAGACCGCGCACGACTCCGCCGTGCCCGCCGACACGACTCCGCCGCAGTGGATCGTGCGGGCCGACGGCATCGGGCCGCTGCGCGTCGGCGTGCCGCTGACCGATGCATCGCGCACGTTAGGCGAGACGCTCCGGGTGACGCAGGCGGGCTGCGATCACGTGAATCCCACCAGGATGCCGGACGGCATTCTCCTGATGGTGATCGACGACACCGTCGCGCGCGTGGAAATCGACTCGGCGGGAATCCGCACGACGGAGGGCGCCCAGGTGGGCGACAGTGAATCGCGCGTGCTCGAGCTGTACGGCGCCCGGGCGCGTATCGAGCCCCACAAGTACACCTATCCCGACGGCCATTACGTAGTGGTGACGCCGCCCGGCGACACCCTGCATCGCATCATCTTCGAGACGCTGAAGGGCCGCGTGACGACCTATCGCGCCGGGCGAGTGCCGGCCGTTCAGCTGGTGGAGGGATGCGGGTGAAGCCGAACGAGGAACGAGGAACGAGGAATTTCAGTGAATACGAACCCCCCGATCGAATTGCTCATGCCTCATTCCTCGTTCCTCATTCCGTACTAGACCGGTACTCCTATGACGAAATCCACTGTCCACTGCTTCGTCTTCGACACGCTCGCCGACTGGGAGCACGGGTTCGCGATCGCGGGGATCAACAACACGCAGTTTCATCGCATCCCCGATCGCTGGCAGGTGCGCACCGTCGCAGTGCGACGCGAGCCGATCGTGACCGCGGGCGGATGGCGCGTCATTCCCGACATGACGCTGGATGAGCTCTCGCCGTCCGACAGCCGCATGCTGATTCTGCCTGGCGGCGACGTCTGGGACGAAGGGGGGAATGCGGAAGCGGTCGAGAAGGCGCGAGAATTTCTGGCCAGCGGCGTGCCCGTCGCCGCGATCTGCGGCGCGACCGCCGGTCTGGCGCGCGGTGGGCTCCTCGACGAGCGCCGGCACACCAGCAACGCGCGCGAGTATCTCGCAGCCACCGGGTATGGCGGCAGCCCGCGCTACGAGGACGAGCCTGCGGTCACCGACGGCGACCTCATCACCGCCGCATCGATGGCGCCGCTCGAGTTTGCCTATCACATCTATCGACGACTCGATCTGTACGATCCCGACGTGCTCGAGGCGTGGTACGGGCTCTTCTCGACGAGGAAGCCGGAGTACTTTGTCGAGCTGATGCGGCTTGTGTCGTAATGCGGGCTAGGAATTAGGAGCCAGGGGTCAGGGATCAGGGGCTGTCAGGGCAGAGGGGGTAGGAGATGCAACGCCGTTCTCTCCTGGAACCTAGGCCCTGACACCCCCTGACCCCTGACCCCTAACTCCTAGCTCGTCGGTACGGCGCCAAAAGCGTCTCCAGGTCCTTCCGAACCCAGGCGTCGGCCTTGCCCTTCCGGTGAATCGCCCAGCCGATGAGCGATCCGGCCGAGACCGCTTCGACGGCGCGCGCGAGACGCTCGGTATCACATTCCTTCAGCTCGTGCGCCGCGACCGCATCATTCAGTAATGTGCGGTACCCGCGCTGCATCGCACGCGAGCTCTCGAGAATGTGATGATGAAATTCGGCGTCGCTGAGATCGATATGGAGATACGCGATCGAGTTCGCTAATTCCTCGGGTGTCGCGCTGAATCGCGCCATCTCCGTGGCGGCGGCGAGCAGCGCTTCGAGAGGAGAGTCGTGCGCCTCACGTACCGCATCGAACGAGGCGTCCATGCTCGCGGCACTTTGTGCCGACAGCGCGAGCAGCAGTCCGCGCTTCGAGCCAAAGCGCTGGACGAGCGTCGCCGGCGCGAGCCCAACCTCCTGAGCCACCTCGGCGAGCGTGAATCGCGTCGGTGGGACACGAGACATCGCCCGGGCGGTCGCGGCGAGGATCTCGTCATCGGTCACGGTACGGGGGCGCGGAGTCACCCTTGACAGATAATGAATGGCCATTCATAATGCCAGTAGCATAAGTGAATGAGCATTCACAAACCCCCGCCTCGGGAGGATTCAATGAGCCGTCGTTCTACACGGGCCCAGAGAGCGTCCACTGCCCGATCGAACAAGCCACTCGATGG
>DATFBS010000101.1:0-20182 GCA_035253695.1 Gemmatimonadaceae bacterium | reverse complement strand
TTCGAGGAGACCCACGAGAGCATGGTCGTCGTTCGCGACATCGAGCTCTACTCGATGTGCGAGCATCACATGCTTCCATTCTTCGGGAGGGCGCACATCGCCTATATCCCCAATGGCCGAATCGTCGGTCTCTCGAAGTTGCCCCGGATCGTCGACGTCTTCGCTCGGCGCCTTCAGGTGCAAGAGCGCCTCACCGAGCAGATAGCGCAGGCGATCGATCAGGCGCTCCGCCCCCGCGGCGTCGGCGTGGTCATCGAGGCCGTCCATCTCTGCATGATGATGCGGGGCGTGGAGAAGCAGAACTCCAGGACCATCACGAGCGCCTTACGCGGTCAATTCCGCGAGTGCCCAATGACGCGCGATGAATTCCTTCGACTTGCGCATCGACATGAGTAATTCGCATCGCGGCTACGACCGTCCCCTTTATCTCCTGCCGTTCGATCACCGGCATTCCTATGTTGCCGGACTCTTCCACCTCACTGGCCCACTGACCGCGCCGCAACGTCGAGCAGTCACTGAGAGCAAGCGGGTGATCTACGACGGGTTCCTGGAGACGGCCGGCCGCGATCTGCCGAGTTGGGCTGCCGGCGTTCTCGTCGATGAGGAATTCGGCTCCGAGATCTTGCGGGACGCGGCCGCAAACGGACATGTGACTGCGCTGCCCGTGGAGAGAAGTGGCGCGGCGGAGTTCGAGTTCGAGTATGGCGACGCGTTCGAACAGCACATTGCATCCTTCTCACCGACGTTCGCGAAAGCGCTCGTGCGCTACAACCCCGAGGATGATCCAGCCACGAACGACCGGCAGATCGCTCGGCTACGGCGGCTGTCCGACTACTGCCAATCCGCCGGTCAGCTGTTCATGTTCGAGCTCCTGGTGCCAGCCACTGAGGCGCAACGACATCGCGCTGAGGCGCTCGAGACGGATTACGATATGTGGATGCGACCGGAGCTGACCGTCCGGGCGATTACAACCTTGCAGGATGCGGGGATCGAGCCGGACATCTGGAAGGTAGAAGGCCTCGACCGGCGTCAGGACTGCGAGCGCGTTGCCGCCAGCGCTCGGCGCGGTGGGCGAGAGGCGGTCAGCTGCATCGTACTCGGGAGCGCAGCCGATCCTAGGAGCGTATCGCGCTGGCTCGAGACTGCTGCATCGGTTGCTGGCTTCGTGGGGTTTGCCGTCGGACGGACAACCTTCTGGGACCCGATCGCCGACGTCATCGCGAAGAGAGCGACGCGCCAAGCGGCGGTGTCTCGCATTTCCCGCCGCTTCGGCGAATGGATTGAAATCTTCGAGCGTGCTCGAGCTCGAAACAGAAGTGCCGCCTGACGAGGTGTGAGGCGACCAGGTGATCCAGGTGATCCAGGTGATCCAGGTTGAGCAAACGACGTTCCCTCGATCACCTGGACGACCTGGATCACCTCGACTACCTCAGTAGTAAAACACCTGCAGCTGCGTCGTGAACTGATTCGCCGCGTTGCCCACATCGGGGTCGAATCGAGAGTACGCAATCTTCAGGTTTGCGTTGTGCCCCGAGATGTAGTACGTCAGCCCCGCCTGGTACCGCGCGATGTCGCCCACCGCCGCCGCGTCGAAGTTCTGCGTCTCGAATTTGACGAACGGCATGAGCCGCAACGGCTTGAAGTACACGCCCGCCTCGGCGAAAATCGCGGTCTGCTCGGGCAGAGCGAAGGTCTGGCCGCCGTCGTATGCGAAGTAGTCGACCTGCGCCGTCAGCGAGACCGAGTCGGTGAGGGGATGATCGAGGAAGGCATCGATCGTCCAGGCCTTGTAGTTGTCGCCCGTTCCGGCCTGCGTGTCGAAGCCGCCGCCGATGGCGAGCACTCGCTTCGTTCCCAAATACGTACCGGTATAGAAGATCCCGGGCGTCTCCGGCTCGAAGAGATTGATCTGCAGGCGCCCTACGCCGCGCAGCGGATTGCGCGCGGGAGGTGAGCCGGGTAGCGCGGCGGCGCGAAATCCCTGGAACGCGCCAACCCGATACTCGATGCGATTCCCGTTGAAATAACCCTTCGCCTGGAACCCGATGTCGCGACCGACGCTCGACTGCGTGGCCGGCGTGGCGAGGAAGGAGAAGGAGCTATAGTCGAGACTGAGCAACGTGGCCGCGCTCTGAATACAGTTCCGACAGAAGGGAACGAACATCAACCCCGCGGAAATCGTGAGGGGGTCGGAGAGCTTCACTTCGGCGAGCGCATCCTGAAGAATGAAGCCGCTACCGAGCGCTTTTGGCGCGCGTCCGAGATTCGGGTTGTCGGTCTCGATGAAGAACGTGATGTTCTTCGCCACCTGCCCACCGATGAGGATCCGCGCGCGTCGCAGGTAGAGGTTCTGGGAATACCCCTCGCTCACGGGATCCTGCGTCCAGTCGCCCCATCCCTGGAGGAGCGTCCCGAACCGGATCGTCACGTCCTCGCCGACCTTGATGGACGCCTGCGCCTGCACACCCGGTGACACAACCGCAAAGGCAATCGCGAGCAGCGCATACACTCCCGCGCGTCGCGTGAACCGAGTCACTCGCTCAACCGACCGCTTCGTGGTCATGAGACCTCCCGGGTGCGAGTTCCGTTGTCCTGCGCTCGCGTGCGACACCACGATGTGCCGTGATGGTATCGAATCGCCTACGGGCTGAACCGCGACCTGCCTCACAGTCGATGTCAGAAGATCACGATCAGCTGCCCCACCAGCTCGTTGCTCGAGTGCACCGGACGATCGCGCTTCACGATCCAGTTCGCTTGAAAGCGAACGACCTCGGGGACCGATACGACGTTGAGACCATACGTCGTCCAGGTCAGTCGCGCCTCCGACGACACTCCTGACTCAGTTTGCCGGTCGTTGAATTGCTCCCACCTCACGACGGGTTGCACGTGTCGGCCGATTTTATAGGACGCCATGAGATAGTGGCCCGCCATACGCTGGGTAATTCCCCCCTCGAGGTATGCGCGACGCTCGATGCGCTCCCCTTCGAGCACCAGCCCATTCGTCATCCAGCGGGCATCGTATCCCCAGCGGTGATCGCCCCCCTCGCCCGCCCATTTTCCGGCAACCGCGATACGCGTCGTAGGAAAGAGAGTCAAGCGTCCCACGGCGAGCTGCTTCCCATTCGTGTTCCTGAGTGTACCGGGCCCCTCACCATTCACGAGCGCGCCGGCCAGCGTCGCGTAATCCCGAACCTTCACGTGCGCCATTACCCCAATGTCCCGACGTGTGGCGGCGCGCTCGACCACCTGAGAGCGCCCGACGGTGTGAAGCAGAGAGAAGCCCGTCAGGTATTCCAGACTGAACGGCGTCTTGAATTGGCCGAAGATGATGCTGGGACGGAAGCCGCCGAGGCTTCGCCACGCATGAGGGGGCGTCAGCTGCGCATAGGCGTCGGTTACGACGAAGCCGGGAACGGTGTCGCCGCTACTGCGACCCAGGGCCGCGAGGTTGCCCTGCACCTTCACTGTCGCGAAGTCGGTCGGCGCAGCCATGACCGTGACTCGCGCCTGATTGATGCTGAACGTCGAAGAGTCGCCGCGGATCGTCTCCCGGACCGATACGTATCCGCTCAGGCTCAGATCGCGAGTGAAGCGCTGCGCGTCGAGCACCGGCGAGGGTGCCAGAGGGTACTGCGCCTCGGACGGCTCAGCAGCAATGACCAAAGCGGTGGCCACGACCAGAGACGTGCGGACGGACAGATGTTGCAGGCCGACCCTCATTCGTGACGGGTGACGGGACGCCGGGGCTTCATCACGTTCCGCGCGCGGAGGACATCGAACTTTCGCCCTCGGGCCGTGCAGCGCAAGGCCAACCACTCCCAGGTGCCCGCGGCATCACGCTTTCGCGCCGTACATGCTGCGATACAGCTCGCGGTTCCGCAGGATGATGCGCACGTAGTCCCGCGTCTCCCGGTACGGGATGCGCTCGACGAACACTTCCGGATCCTCCGTTCCTGCCTTCTCGAGCCAGCGTTTCGCGCGTGAGCTCCCCGCGTTGTAGGCAGCGAGCGCGTGTGAGACGTGCGCGTACCCACTCAGCAGCCCGGCGAGATGCGCCATTCCGAGCTCGAGGCTCACGTCGGGTTGATACAGCAGCTCCGCATCCCAGGTATGATAGTCTTCCGCCGACGCCAGCTGGCGGCCGACGGCCGGCATGATCTGCATGAGCCCACGTGCACCAACGCGTGACGTCGCGCGAGGCTCGAAGCTCGATTCCTGTCGAATGAGCGCCGCAACGAGCGCGGGGTCGAGCCCGTGACGCTCTGCCTCACGAGTGAGTGCGCCTGCGTAGGCCAGCGGATACAGCACCCGATACAATCGCTCGTCGTGCGGTGCACCGCTCAACAGCGCTCTGTTCCCGAGTCGAATCGCCCGCGGGGCCAGGTCTCGCTCCCGGAACGCCTGCGCGGCGGCCAGCGTTGCCGCTACCGACTGCTCCGCCTGTGACGCGATCCAGTCATACTCCAGGTCGGCCTCGTACTCCATGCCGAGATCACCCAACAGCTCCGCGCGCCGCAGCGATGCCAGCATCGTCGAATCCGTCGCCATCGTGTCCGTTCCCGCCGTCGGCGCCCACGGCTCGCGGTGAAGGCGCCGCGCCGCCAGCATCGCGTAATACGATGCTGGCTCTCTGGTGATCGTCTCCGACCATCGCGCGCGGGCAGTTGCGCTATCACCCAGCTGCTCCCAGGCACGACCGCTCCAGTACAATCCGGCCAGCGTCTCGCTGTTGCGCGGCCGATGAAGGGACAGCGTGTCGAGCTCGAGAGCCGCCGTGCGGAAGTCCTCTGTTACGAATGCGAGAATCGCCGCGCGAAACCGAGCGCTCGCGCCGAGCGCTCCGGATGGATAGGTGGTCGCGGCCCGTCGGAAAAACGTTCGCGCATCGTCGTCGCGTCCGTCGTCCGCGGCGAGATCCGCGAGGAGATACAGTGCGGACGATGCGGCCGTCGTATCCGACGCATACCGCGTGACGATCCCTTCGAGCTCGGTGCGCGCCTTCGGCGCATTCCCGTCCCGGAGAATCGCGCGTGCCCGCTCGTAGGCGGCTCTGCCCGCCAGTCGCGACGACGCGGGAACCTTCGCGAACTGCGCCGCCGCCTCACGATAGCGACCGGCATTGACGAGGGCCGAGGCGTACGTGTAGTGATCGTTAGGTGCCCCGCGACCGGCCGTGAGCGCCCGCGCGAAACCGTCGATGGCACGAGCTCCCGGCCCCGACACTGCCGCGCTCCGCGCGATGGCGAGCTCCTCCTCGGCGGTGAGCGGCGTCAAGTGGACATCGATGAGCTCGACGGCGAGGCGAGCATCGGTGCTTCCTCGTTTCGTCGTCACGATCCGAAGGAGCTCGCGACGAAGCGAGTCGCGACCCGATGTATCGCCCGCCGCGAGCGCCCCCGCGAGCCGGAGGCGCAAGGCGGACATCCGCGCCCCGAGCGCATCGTACGCCGCTACCGCGCCGGCGACATCGCTGGTGCGCTCGCGCGCCTGAGCTTCGACCCAGGCAACGCGTGCCTTCGCCACCGCGGTGCGAAGCGACACGTAGTGTGCCGCGCGCGCTGCGCTGTCCGCGGTCACTCCGGCGGCTCGCAATCGAAGCCAATCCCCAACCTCTGGAAGAAGCGACGCCGCGTCCGCATAAGTGGCAGCGGCACGGTCCAGCGAGTCCATGCGATCGAGCGCACGGGCGATCAGGACGCCGCGGACGCCTCGCTCACGCGAATTGCTGGCAGCCGCCACTGCGAGCTGCGCTTGACGAAGTGCGACCGTATCCTCGCGCCGCGCCGTCGCCGCGCGCGCGAGGAGCTCTCGGCCGAGCCCGTCGAATCTGGAATCGAGCCACGGCTCCTTGGCGAGCAGTCGCGTTACGTGACTCCAGCCTCCCCATTCGGCCGCTGCTCTCGAGGCGAGAAGCACACGCTCTGGCGTCCGCTGCATGGAATCGCGGAGCACCGGCTCCAGGATGCGGGCCGCCCGCCAGGGCTGACCATTTTGCAGTGCGGCGGCTGCGGTGATGAGGATGGAATCCCCGACTGCCGGAGGCTCGAGCGCGCCCTCGGACATCTCCCGTGCCGCGGGCTGGCTGCAACTGACCGCCGAAACAAGCACACAAAACATCAACCGTCTCATATCCACCTCAGACTGCCCGTCGCGTTTCCCGTCACGTCCGGAGCGGCGAAAGCAGGGCCGCTAGTGCAAGGACGGGTCCCCTCCGGTCATCCTACACCCGGCGGCTTGACGAGGTCGACAAAGACGTAGTGGAGCTCGCGCCGTGTGCTCGGTTACTGCGCGAGCGGGAGCGTCAGGGTGAACGTCGATCCGACGCCCTCGCGGCTCTCGACCTTCAGATCACCTCCCATTCCGCGCGCCAGGTCTCGGCTGATCGCAAGGCCCAGCCCAATGCCTTCTTCCGTGCGCGTCAGGCGAGTGTTGACCTGCACGAACGGATCGAAGATCGACTCGATCTGATCTGCGGGAATGCCGATGCCCGTATCCGAGATGTGAAAGGCGAGCCGGTCTCCCTCGGGCTCACACCGCAGCGTCACCGATCCCCCGGGGGGTGTGAACTTCACGGCATTGGACAGGAGATTGATGAAGATCTGACCCACGCGTTCCACGTCCGCCAGAACACGATATTCCGGGCGCCCGTTTTCCCGCTGGAACGAGAGGCCCTTGGCACGAAGTAGAGGCGCGACGATCGGCTCGATCGTCGCGATGAGGTCCTCCGCCGACTGTGGCGCGATGTCGTAGCGCATCGCTCCCGCTTCGATGCGCGTGTAGTTGAGCACCTCGTTGATCAGGCCGAGCAGGTGGGCCTGGCTCCGTTTGATACGCGCGAGGTCGGTGTACTGGGCTTCCGTGACCGGACCGCGAACTCCCATCTCCATGAGCTCGACGTAGCCGCCGATCGCGTTCAGCGGCGTCCGTAGCTCATGGCTCATCACCGCCAGGAATTCGCTCTTGGCGCGATTCGCCGCTTCCGCCTCCGCGCGAGCCCGAGCCGCCTCGGCCGCCGCCTCCTGTGCCCGCTGGGTCGCCATCTCCGCCTGTGCGCGCGCTTCCTCCTCTCGCTTCAGCACGAGCTGCCGCTCGCGGTCCACGGCGCGAACGACCACCACGCTGCGCATAACGATGGCCAGCAGCACCGCGATCGTGGTCAGGACCAGAAGAGCGGTACCACCCTCCTTGCTGTAAACCGCTGCCTCGCGTCCCCGAATGAAGAGCCATCCCAGGAGAAGCGGAACGAGGATCGTCGCCGGAAGCAGACGGCGAGCGAGCAATGCGCCCAGATCGTCGGCCGTGAGCAGCGCCACGTGGCCGCGATGCGGACGCGCAAGCAGGAGCCCGACGAGCAGAGCGCAGAAGGCCAGGGTCGTAATGAGCGCCATCCCCGCCGCCCGATCCATCGCGTACAGCGGGCTCGCCCCGTACAGATGTCCGACGAGCGCCAGGGTGGCGATCGAAAGTCCCGCCGCGGCGAAAAGCTGCGATGGTCGCCACCCTCGCCGCATCTCCAGGTCCATCGTCAGCAGCGACCCACCGGCCAGGGTGAAGCAAATCGTCGAGTTCGTGGCCATCAGTCCCACCGGCCGGTATGGAAAGCGCGCCACCTGGTCGGCGAAGAGCAGTCGGTCGATCCCGGCACTGAGGCCGGTAACTCGCTCGATAAAAGAGATCAGGCCCAGGAGAAACACGACCACGGCCAGACCGCGAGCGATGCGCTTTGCCTTTTCCGACGCGTCCTCGCGCCGCAGGATCCACAGCGCAAGCCCGCCCATCATGAACCCGACCGACGTGTTGGGCAGCATGACGATCGGATCGGGCGGGAAACGCCGCAGCCAGAGGATGTCGAGCACCCAACCCGTGAACACCACGGCACCGATGGCCATCGCGACGATGGCGCCGACGACGGTAACTGCTGAGACCGTGTGTTCTTGAGATACTGATGAAAGCTCTCGTGTCACAACCGTCCTGCTGCCTGGCGCCTCGGGTAGAATGGTGGAACCGGCCGCGAACCCGTTACTCGTAAAGCATGCTCTGGACCGTCGCGATAGCTTGCGTCGACCCGATTTTCAGGCCAACCCAAATGAGACCACCGTGACACAATCCGGAGGACCTCGCTTCCGTGTCGGCCTTATCGGATTCGGGCTCGCCGGTCAGTCCTTCCACGCCCCCTTCATAGCGACGACGCCGGGACTCGAGCTCTCGGCAATCGTCACTGGGAATCCGGAACGGCAGCGCGCCGCCGCCGATGCGCATCCGCGCGCGACTGTCTTCGACTCGGCCGAGCAGCTATGGACCAAGGCGAGCGATCTCGATCTCGTCGTTATCGCCTCACCGAATCGCACGCATGCGCCCCTCGCGCACTCCGCGCTGGGACACGGGCTTCACGTCGTCGTCGACAAGCCGTTCGCCACGAATGTGGCCGATGCCCGTGCCCTCGTGAGCGAAGCACAGCGCAGGAAGCTGATCATTACCGTCTACCAGAACCGGAGATGGGACGGTGATTTCCTCACACTGCGGCGATTGGTCGCCGAGGGAGCTCTCGGACAGCCGCTTCGCCTCGAATCTCGCTTCGAGCGCTGGCGTCCCGTTCCCCGGGACAACTGGCGAGAACGCGGCACTCCGGAAGAGGCAGGAGGGCTCCTGTTCGATCTCGGGAGTCACCTCATCGACCAGGCGCTTCAGCTCTTCGGCCCGGCGGGTTCCGTCTACGCCGAGCTCGACCGCCGACGCCCTGGTGTTCAGGTCGACGACGACTCGTTTGTCGCACTCACCCACGAGAACGGTATCCGTTCCCATCTTTTCATGAGCGCCGTCGCTGCGCACGTCGGTCCGCGATTCCGAATGCTCGGTTCACGAGCCGCCTACGTGAAGTGGGGCATGGACCCGCAGGAGGCGAAGCTGCGCAGCGGGCAATCTCCCGACCGTCCCGGTTTCGGAGACGATCTGCGTGAGAGCTGGGGGGAGTTGGGTGCAGACGATCAATTCACACCGGTACCTACCGAATCGGGTGCCTATCGACGATTCTACGAGGGCCTGGTCGGTGCCCTCTGCGGCACCGCGCAGGCTCCCGTCGATCCGCGCGATGCGGTCGCGACCCTGTCGGTCGTCGAGGCCGCACTGCGATCCGCCGCCGAGCGGCGCGTTATTGCAGTCACGAATGACGCGCCTGCGATTTAGCCCAGTGATGCAGCATGCAGAGAGACATCCGTACGTCCCACGCTGAGACAGCCGCTCGAGCACGCCGCCGACGGCGCCTAACGGCGATCGCCGCCTCCGTCCTGGTGGTGGTCCTCACCGGCTGCCTGTGGCTCACGCGCGACCCCGAGCCGCGCATGCGCGAGCGCCGGTCGGGCCTTGCGGAAGTCACGGAAGGTCCGCCCGTGCGCGAGGAGAATCACGAGCTGCGCGACGTGAAGCTCCGGGCGTCGAGCGGCCTCGAAGTCGAGCTCACTGTCAAGCGTCCTCTCGGCGATTCCACGACGTCCTCGCGCCGGCCGCTGGCTATCGTACTCGGCGGGCACCGCACGGCCCGGAACGCGGTCAAGTTCATCCCCGATGCGGGGGACATGATCGTTGCGGCCGTGTCGTATCCCTACGCGGGCGAGCCACGGCCCGACGCGCTCGAGTTCGTTCGAGACATTCCGAACATCCGGCAAGCGTTCCTCGACACACCTCCCGCGATCATGCTCGCCCTGGATTATCTGCTGGCGCAGCCCGACGTCGATCCCAGCTGGATCGAGCTCGTCGGCGTCAGCCTCGGAGGGCCGTTCGTGACCATCGCGGCCGCTCTCGATGAGCGCATCAGCCGCGTGTGGGTCGTGCACGGTTCCGGCGGATCGTACGGACCACTCGAGGTCAGTATGCGTCGCGAGATCCCCTTTCCCGGTGTCCGCCACGCCGCGGCGGCTCTCTCGACACTGATAATCAATGGACCGAGCATGGCCCCGGAGCGATGGGTCCATCGCGTTGCGCCGCGACCGTTCATCATGGTGAACGCCCGGGATGACGAGCGCATGCCGCGCGAGCTCGTCGATCGCCTCTTCGAGGGCGCCAGGGAGCCAAAGAAAATCGTGTGGTTGCCGGGGGGACACGTCCGATCGAGCGCTGCAGTGCTCAAACCGCTCGTCGACACCGTCGTCGCCATGATGGCGAGCGAGCCGCCCCGGTAGACAGCGAGCCGGAAAGAGACATCGGCGCGTCTCCCGGCACGGACAGTCCGGGCTGTCGCTTCGGTCGTCGATGGCTCGCATCCATCGGTGGCAAAACGAGATGCGTCCTCGAGCGAGGCCGTCGAACATCTCGGCCTCGCCTGTGCCTTGCCTCTTGGCGACCGCTATCCGCCAACGAGGCCTTCATGCGTGCCCCCCTGCTCGTCCGCAGCGCGTTCGCCGCCGCGCTGATCATCCCCGCGTCGACACTTCCAGCACAAACCGCGACCGGCGATCCCGAGCCCCGGGCGTTGCTGGGTATCGAGGTTTCCATGTCGGGCACCAGCCGCGACACCCTCGGGCTCCTCGTCTCGTCCGTCGCGTCCGGTAGTCCGGCCGCTCAGGCCGGGCTTCGGGAACGGGAGCGGATCGCCGAAATCAACGGAATGAGCCTCCGCGTGTCACGCGAGGATGTTGGAAGTCGCGAGGCTCAGGACCTCGTGTACCGGCGCCTGGCGCGCGAGTTGGAGGCGCTCCGCCCGGGCGACGCCGTCAGCATGCGCGTATATGGCTCGACGCGCGTCCGTACGATCACCATGCGCATCCCGGTGGAGGAGCCGAGCGTTCGCGTGAGAGACGAAGGCTCCGGTGTGCTGGACATCATCGCCTCACTGCGGGAGACCCAGGCCGAGCTGCACCGTCTGGTCGCGACCGAAACTGGCCGCGTCCGCGATTCACTCGCTCAGCTCGAGCTCGAGCTCGCCGAGATGCAGCGTCGGCTCCAGCTGCTGGAGGTGCAGCGCCGCCGCCGAATGGAGGGTGACCGCCGTCGCGGCGGCGATGACGTCGACCGCACCGATGATCGGGCGGAGAGCCTGCGCGGGCTCCGTGTCACGGTCGTCAGCGAGGAGCTCGAGGCCTACTTCGGCGAGGGCAGCGCACGCGGGCTACTCGTGCTCGAGGCCGATGAATCGTGGGCGCCCATCCGCACCGGTGACGTCATCGTGCGGGTCGATGGTGCACCCGCGACGACAGAGGCACTTCGAGATGCGCTCGATTCGCGTCGATCCACCGAGGTCGAGGTGCTGAGGCGTCGCAGGTCGCTTATCCTCTCGATCGGCGGAGACCGCTAAAAACCGCGTCGAACAGGCCGAATATACCCCTCGAGCGGCACGAGGCGGCCCGGCGTTTGCCCGCCATGCCAGTCCCTTGGGTCTTTTACTGAGGAGGACACATGGCAATCCACGATGGCCTTGGAACCGGCGCCAGCACCGGCGCACCCGCCGGAACTGACTGGACCGCCGAAGACACGTACTGGCGCTCCAACTTCCGCGCCCGCCCCTACGTGGGCGCTGACCGCGGATACGAAGCGTACCAGCCGGGATATCGGTACGGGTTCGAGTCGGCGAAGCGCTATGCCGGTCGGAAATGGGATGAAGTCGAGTCCGACTTGCGGTCGGGATGGGACCGCTACGAGCACCGCGGCAAGTCGACGTGGGAGAACATCAAGGACGCCGTTCGGGACGCCTGGGATCGCGTAACCGGCGATCGGCCCCGCGGGACTGACCACGACACCGTTCGCTCGACCTACTGACCGAGCTCAGCGCCACGAACACGAATGGCCGCCTTCACCGGCGGCCATTCTCGCGTAGAGGCCCGACTAGAGCTACCGCGTTCCGCGATCTCGACCTGTGTAAGGCCATCGAGATAGCGAATCCGTACCACCAGTTGCTCAGCTGCGGGAGGGTTCGCGACGGCCTCACGAACGCTGGCGTTGACTCTTGCTTCCCGCGCGCGTGGGGGGCTACCGTGTGGCCCGCTTTCCCGTTTCACCTCGCTGGTCTTACCAATGACGGACGATCGGGCCGACAATACCCCGCGGGCGTGGTTCCGCGCCTTGTATGACTGGGCGACCGGAACGGTGACGCCGAATCCCTCTCTTTCGCCGTCGCTCTCGGGCACCCCCACTCGCGAGGGAGCACCCGATCGAATCGGACACTACGCCATCGACCGCAAGCTGGGAGAAGGCGGAATGGGCGTGGTGTACGCAGCGCGAGACGAGCGGCTCGAGCGCATCGTCGCTCTGAAGATGATGTTGTCGCTCGGCGACGACGAAACGGCGCGCCGGCGATTCTGGCGCGAAGCGCGCGCCGCGGCGAGCGTCAACCACCCCAACATCTGTCAGCTGTACGAGATCGGCGAGGACGGCGGCGAGCTGTTCATCGCCATGGAGTTCCTCGAAGGCGAGGCCCTCAGCGCGCGGCTGCGCCGCGGACCCTTGTCGGTGGCCGAGGCTACCTCGATTACGCTCGCGATGTTGGCCGCACTGTCGGCGCTGCATGCGCGCGGGATCGTCCATCGCGACCTCAAGCCCTCGAACGTCTTTCTCACTCCGCATGGAGTGAAGCTCCTCGACTTCGGTCTGGCGCGGCCGGCCGATCCCGGAGTGGCTCGCTCGCTCGATTCAGATGCGAGCCTCACGCAAACCGGAATGCTCGTTGGCTCGCCCGGCTACATGGCGCCCGAGCAGCTCACCGCGGAAGGGCTCGACGCGCGGAGTGATCTGTTCGCGGTAGGAGCCATCCTGTTCGAGATGCTCGCTGGGCGCCCGGCGTTCAGCGGAAACAACTTCATCGACACGTTACACGCCACGCTCCACGAACAGCCGCCTGCGCTCACGGGTTCTCCAACGGTCGCTGCGGTCGACCGCGTGATTCGGCGCGCGCTCGCGAAGCACCCCGGCGATCGACCGGCGTCCGCCGATGCGATGGCCGATGAGCTGCGGGCCGTTCATGGCATCCACGGCGCGGAGGCGGCGACGCTCGCCCGCGCGCTCACGCGGCTGGTCGTGCTGCCATTTCGAAACCTGCGCCCCGATCCCGAAACGGACTTCCTCGCCTTCAGTCTGCCTGACGCGATCGCGACGTCGTTGTCCGGCATCGGATCGCTCGTCGTCCGCTCCAGCGCTACCGCCGCTCGCTTCGCGGGCGAGTCGCCGGACCTCAAGGCCCTCGCGGCGGAGGCCGACGTCGATCGGGTCGTGATCGGAACACTCGTCCGTGCCGGCGACCAGGTGAGAGCCTCGGCACAGCTCGTCGAGGCTCCTGGTGGGACGCTCCTCGCGTCGCATACCGTGCAGTCGCCGTTAGGCGACCTCTTTCGGCTCCAGGATGATCTGGCGCGCCGAGTGGTGGAGGCGCTTGCGCTGCCGTTGGGTCGGCAGGATGCGTCGCCGACGCCACACGCACCACGCGACCCGCGCGCGTACGAGTTCTACCTCCGGGGAAACGAGTTGGCTCGTTCCTACGACCAGCTTCCCCAGGCGCGCGAGCTCTATCAGCGGTGTCTCGAGATCGATCCGAGTTTCGCCCCCGCGTGGGCGCAGCTTGGCCGGTGTCATCGAGTGATCGGCAAGTACATCGACGGTTCCTCGGACTCCGAGGAGCGCGCGGAGGCCGCCCTGCGCCGCGCGCTCGAGCTCAATCCGCGGCTATCGCTGGGACACAAGTTCTACGCGCAGCTCGAAGCGGACATGGGGAAAGCACGGCCGGCGCTCGTGCGGTTGCTCGGCGAGGCAGATCGCCATGGCAACGATCCGGAGCTGTTCGCCGGACTCGTCCATTCCTGTCGCTATTGCGGGCTCTACGAGCAGTCGATTGCCGCTCATGAAGAAGCTCGGCGCCTCGATCCCAATGTGCCCACGAGCCTCGAGCAGACCATCCTGATGACGGGCGACATCGAGCGCCTGCTGTCGGTCGAGCCCCCGCCCCTCGGCCGCAGCGGCGATGAGGGAATCCGTGTCATCGGACTGGGTCTCGCGGGGCGCCGTGACGAGGCGCGGCAGGCGCTGCTCGACATGCGGTCAGCGTCGCGCATTCCGCTGTTTCAGTCGTGGACCGACTACCTGATGGCGTGGCTCGACCGGCGCGGCGCCGACATGCTCATCAACATGTCGGCGTTCAGTAGCGTGAAGATCCTCGACGACCCGGAGGCGATCTTCCAGGAGGGGTGGCTCCTGTGCGACGCCGGCGAGCACGAGCGCGGACTCGAGTACGTGCGCCGCGCGGTGGCGAAGGGCTACGCCGTAGCAACCACGCTCGCGGTGGCGCCTGCCTTCGATGCGCTGCGAAGCAATGTCGGTTTCCAGGCAGTGCTGGCGGAGGCTCGGGCGGGCCGCGAGCAAGCGCTCGCCGCATTTCACGACCACGGCGGCGACCGATTGCTCGGACGGTGACGTATTCGTTAGGTAGCGCCATGGGACGATGAAGACGCTGGCCAGAGCGCGCGACAAGGCAGAGCTCGTTGAACGGTTGAGAGCGCTGCGTCCGGATAGCGTTCGTCGCTGGGGGCGCATGTCCGTGCACCAGATGGTTTGTCATCTATGTGACGGCTTTCGCATGGGCACCGGCGAGAAGCCTACGCGCCGTGTCGCTGGCTGGCTTCGAGGAACCACCATCAAGTGGATCGCGCTGTATGTGCCGGTTCCCTGGCCCGCGGGGTTCCGCACGACGCCGGAGATCGATCAGGAGCGATCAGGCACCAAGCCGGTCGATTTTGCGGCCGATATCGCGCAACTCGAAGCGCTGTTGGACCTGGTCACCGCGCGGCCGAGAAGCTTCGAGTGGCACGCGCATCCGTTGTTCGGCCGCATGTCCGAAGCGGCCTGGCTCCGCTGGGGCTACCTGCACGTGGATCACCATCTTCGGCAGTTCGGAGTGTAGCCTCGCACGTACGTGGCGCGCGGGCGGATATCACTGCACCGCGAATGTGCGATCTCGAACGGCGATCATGATCGGCAAAGCCGCGAACACTCCGGTCGACTTGTTCACCAGCACGACCACACTGCCGACATCCTGCTTCGCGTATGCCTCTGTCTCATAACCGGGGATCGCTCCGTTATGGCCGATCCAGCCATCGCCCACGAGCACGCCGAGCCCGTAAGCATTGTCGAAGGATTCCCCAGGGTAGCGCAGGCGACTCGCCGGGACGGTCGTGAGGCGGGCCGCGTGCGCGGCCGGCGAGACGAGATCGCCCGCGGCAAGCGCCTCCACGAATCGAAGAAGGTCGCCAGCCGTGCTCACCACTGCCCCCGCCGCGCCGGCGACGGTGGGACTCACCAGCGTTCCGACGGCCAAATTGCTTATCCCGTTGAGGTCAGCGTAGCCCTGGGCGAAGGGGGCGACCAACGCCGTCGAATTGCTGAGGTATGTCGACGTCATGCCCAGCGGCTCGAACACCCGCGTGAGCAGCAGCGCGGCGATCGGCGCATCCCCGGCCACCTCAGCCACCAACCCGAGAAGGATGTAGTTGGTATTGGAGTAGTCCCACCGATCGGCAGCGCCCGGAGTGAAGCGGCGCGGCATACCGTTGGCGATAGCGATGAGCTGCTGCGGCGTCCACACTCGGGAAGGATTCGCCAGGGCTGCATCAACGAAGCCCGGGTCGTCGACGTAATCGCCGATGCCCGACGTGTGATTGAGCAGCTGGCGCAGCGTTATCCGATCAGCCTCGGGAAGAATCCCGGGCAGAAAGCGCGCGAGCGAGTCGTCCAGTGAGAGACGACCTTCGTCCGCGAGCTGCAGGATGACGGTCGCCACCATCGGCTTCGTTAGGCTTCCGATGCGAAAGCGATCGAGCGACGTCATTCTCCGTCCGCTCGTAAGCTCGGCACGCCCGCTCGCGAAGACGCTGGGCTCTTCACCGGAGCGACGGATCCCCACGACCAGTCCGGGAAGGTTCCAGGCGCGCGCGAGGCTGTCGACAACGCCCTGAAACCCCGGCGCCTGCGGCGGACCGGCCGGATCGTCCGAGCAGCCGAGGACGAGAACGACGGCGATCGAGAGGAGCGTCCCGCGCCACACGTGCGACGCGGTCGCAGTGCATGATCTCATGTAAGCACGGTAGGTGAGTAACGAACTTACTCGGGCTCTACGAGCGGCCGCACGTTGTCGCCCGAGTTCCGGTCGATATAGTAGTTGTAGGGGTCGATGCCAGCGTGGGTCGGCCGTCGGTCGGTTACGAACTGCAGGACTTGAGATCCCGACCGGATAGGCCGCCGCTCCATGACGATCACGTCTGTCGCGTCGAAGGCGTCGGAGCCGGGCTGTGCGGTGAAGAGGCCCACTTCGATGCGTTCGGCGAGCGGCGTCTCCGTCTCCGCACCGCGTGAGTCGACCTGGTACTTCTTCGCCTCGACCGGCGCTGTGACATCCCACTTTCCGTCGGCACGCCTAACGGCCGTCGGTTCGGTAACCTTCAGGTCGTAGAGGACGACTCGCTCGAAGAGGTCGGTAATCAGGTTCTGCTCTTCGCTCGTCCTGGCCTCGGCGCGGAGGGCCGCGACGAGATCGAGCGAGCGGGGATAGGGTGGGCCTTTGAACCCGTACCGCGCGAGCAACGCGCGCAGCGCTCTATTGAGGGCGTCCTCGCCCATGCGCTGCTGTAGCAGGTACAACACGAGCGCACCCTTCTGATAGGCGATCCAGTTCTCGGTTTCGACACGGGCGAGGGGCGGCTCATTGACAGATCCACCGGCGGCGCGGGCGCCGAGATAGCCGTTGAGCGTAAAGCGCAGGGCGCGACGGATCTGATGCTCGCCACCGAGCTTGCTCAGGGTATTGATCGCGGAGTAATTCGCGAGCGTCTCGGTCAGCACGCTCGACCCCTGCATATCCGCTCCGAGCACCTGATTCCCCCAGTACTGATGCGCGAGCTCGTGCGCGGTGGTGGCCGTGACGTGGTCGATGATCTCAGGGTTCCGGAAGTCGGCGATGAACCCGTAGGTCTCGGAGTACGCCACCGTGCCCGCGAACGCCTGGGCGTTGTAGGCGTACCCTGGGTACTCGACGATGCGCACGTGGTCGAACGGGTACGGGGCCCAGCTCGCCTGGTAATGGTCCAGCGATACCGCCAAGGCGTCGAGCATGCGGTCGACGTTCCACGCGTGCGCAGGATGGTAATAGACGGCGAGATCGACCCCGGCATGCAGGCGATGCTTCTCGGCGTACCGGGCTGACTGGACCGAGAACTTCTCGCGGATCGGCGCCTCCGACACGAAGCGGGCGGTGCGCCTGTCACCGCGTGTGACGTCCGAGACTCGCCGACCGGGCGCGATCGGCGTCTGCTCGGCCGTAGTCGAGAGGGTGATGTCGGTCGTCGTCCATCCACCGTGGTCGACCGCCTCCGCGGTCGCGGAGAGATCTTCCAGCTTCGCCCTTCCGCCTCGCTCGGGCAGACCGTAGTACCGGCGCGCGGTGTTATCCCACAGCGTCCCCTCGTGGCTCATCCCGATGACGGGCGTGAGCTCGTTGTTGGCGAGAAAGGTGCCGTTCTCGATGAGCCTCGTGTTCGGAGCGCCATTGCGAAAGCCGCGGTGCCAGCGCCGCGTCTCGAATGTCAGGACACGCTCCTCGCCCTGCGGCATGGGCGCGTTCAGTCGATAGATGCGATAGTCGAACTCGCGGTCGTCGCTCACCAGTCGCGCGCCGGCGATCGTCGCGCTCTGCAGCTCCAGATCGTCCTCGAGCAGCCTGACGTGGATCTCGGTGATCGGTTTCGACGTCAGGTTGCGGAGCAGATAGCGTCCACGCGTCACCGCCCGCCGCTCTTCGGGATACAGGTCGATGGTCAGCGTCCTATGCGCGATCGTCGGCTGCGGCAGGTCGATGTAGACCCAGTACTTCTTCTCGAACGCCGCCATGTGCGCGACGTTGGCCAGAGGCCAGCGGTACTCGTTGAGGACGTTCATGTTGTAATACGCGTACGCGCCGGTGGCGGTGAAGGCCACGAGGGCCGCAGCCGCGACCCAGCCAACCGCCCCCGTTAGGCGGCGTCGCGCAGTGGCGACTCTCGGCTTGAGTCGGATCTCGGTACCGCGCCTCCAGAGCAGGTGTGCGCCGAGGAGCAGCAGGACCGCGAATGCTCCCCAATACAGGCGAACCGTCCACGCCCCCCACCAGAACGATCCGGCGCCGTTCATGTCGCTCAGCGGCATCCCGGGACTTGCACCATAATTCAGCAGGTTGTGATCGATGGCCGTGTTGACCATCTGCCAGACAATGAACGCCACCATAACGGCCCAGCCGACGGTTTTGTGGGGGCTGAGCGCCTGGACGAAGATTGCCAGCGCGGCCAGGAGCAGCATGTCCCACGTCGTCGGCAGCACGTACCAGAGGAGGTACTTGCCGAGCTCCACGTGCGTGAAGCCGGCGAGCAGCTGGAAGAGGACGGCCGCGGCGACGTTGACCAGCACCACCGCCATCAGCACGACGGCCATCGCCAGTGTCTTCGGCACCACGTACGCCCAGTTCGGAAGCGGCGTCGCGTCGACGATCTCGTGGACCCTCCTGTCGCGCTCGCGCCAGACGAGCTCGCCCGCGTAGAAGATGGCGAGGACCAGCAGGATCACCGAGAAGGCATCGGTGATGTGCGGAATGAGCGACAGCGTCGTCGGGTAGGTTGGCCTGCCGGCGGCGTCACGCGTGGTTAGGGAGTAGTAGGCGGTGAGGAGCCCCCACGCCATCACGACCACGAACGCCGGGCTCAGGACGACCTGCCTGACCTCGAACCGAGTGCGCATCCAGAGAAGCGCGCCCACCGCTCGAACGCCCTGCTCGGGAGCGGGAAGGGCGACGGCTTCCCCGCCGCCACCTGCGTCCATGGGCGGCGCCTCCACCAGCTTCAGCCGCTTTCGCTCGCGCTTCGACATGCCCTGGTCGGCGAAGCGGTAGATGGCGCAGGCGACCGTTAGGCAGAGGAGAGCGATGCCGACCCACACCAGTCGGTTGTAGAGCAGGCCTCCGGTAATCTCCGGGAGCATCACGTTCCGCTGCGCGACCGTCCAGTATCGCACCGCGTCCCTGAGCGCGCGTCCGGCGAACGGCTCGCCGATCGCGACGGCGATCTGCCCCACGAAGCCCGTCTGCAGCATGAAGAAGCCGGCGACGAACGTGATGACGCCGAGGTACGTCGCCATCATCGAGCGCGTGATCGTCGCCAGCGCGAAGAAGATGGCGCCGTGGATGAACAGGTTCGGAAGTGCGACCAGGAAGTAGCCGTACAGATGGTCGATGAGTCGGTTCGGTCCGATCTGCGCGGCAGGCGCCCACGGCATCATCGTCCCGAGCAGCGTCGCGAGCGGCACCACGAGCATGCAGGCCGCCGCGATGGCGAAGGCGCCGAGGAAGCGGCCGAGCACGTACTCGCGCCTGGTGATCCCCGTGGAGCGAATGATCGGGCCGTACCCGGTCTCATCGTCGCGGAGCACGGCGTTCGCGACGAACGCCGTCGTCACGAACATGGAGACGACCGAGATCACGACGTAGTTCCGCAGCGTCGCGTAGGCCGCGTTCTTGAGAAGGCCGCCCTCGTTGCCGAGGTCGAACCCGTCCACGCTCATCCCGGTGACGAACAGCGCGAAGGTCGCGGCTATCGCCACCCACAACAGTGGATTGCGAAGGACGTAGCGCGCCTCGAATCGAGCGATCTGAGTGAGCATCGCCTTGTGTTAGGCGGCGCGGCGCGCGTGGAGCAGGGTCGAGAAGTACACGTCCTGGAGGCTGCCCTCGACTGGGGCGAACCCGTCGCCCGGGTCGCGGTCGGACAGCACGTGCAGGATCGTGCGGCCGGCGTAGAGGCGTGTGGAGAGGATTTCGTACCGATCGCGATACTCCGGAAGCGCGCTGCGTTCGATCGTCTTCGTCCAGATCCTTCCGCGGGTTGCGCCGATCAGCTCGAGCGGTGCTCCCTCGAGCTGGACACGCCCGTCGACGAGCACTGCCATTTGAGTACAGAGATCCGACACGTCCTCGACGATGTGAGTGGAAAGAATCACCACCACGTTCTCGCCGATCTCGGCGAGCAGATTGAGAAATCGATTCCGCTCCTCGGGGTCGAGACCGGCCGTGGGCTCATCGACGATGATCAGCCCGGGGTTGCCGATCAGCGCCTGCGCGATGCCGAACCGTTGGCGCATGCCGCCCGAGTAGCCAGCGAGCGCCTTTTTTCGAACGCTCCAGAGGTTGGTCTGA
>DATFBS010000100.1:0-3872 GCA_035253695.1 Gemmatimonadaceae bacterium | reverse complement strand
TCCTCGAGAAGATACTCGCGCAGCTCACCGAAGCTGCGAGCGACGAGCTCGGCGGCACTGGGCCCGCTATCCCGTACAATATCGAGCCGGATCGCGCGGAAGCCCGCATCGAGCGCGCCGCGTACGTCGGTGCGCTCGTTGTCGCCGATGTGGATGATCGTTTCCGGCGCGCGGCCCAGGGCCGCGGCGCACGCCTCGAACATCTCGCGCCGCGGCTTGGCGTGACCGATGTCCATCGAGTAGATGCGGGCGGCGAAGTGATCGTGCACTCCCTCGCGAGCGAGCAGCGCATCCTGCGCAGCGCCCGAGGCAAACCCCGTGTCGGACAGGATCGCGAGCGGAAACCGCTCAGCGAGTCGTTCGACGGTCTCCTTCGCTCCCTCGAGCATGGGCGGCGGAAGCTCGAGCAGCGTTTCGTCTACCGCACGCACCGCGGCGGCGACGTGCTCACAATCCGCGGGCCGCGTGACGTTCAGCCGACCGAGCATCCAGCGAATCCGGTCGTCCGCGGAGTATCCGCGATGCTCCTCGCGCCACCAGCGGTCCGCTTCGGCGCCAGCCGCGCGATACAATGTGGCGAACTCCTCATCGGGCAGGTCGCACTCGAGGTTGCGCAGCATGCGACGCAGCGCGGCCTGCCGACGCTCGACCCGCGCCGGGAGATTGCTGCCGTCGAAGAGAGTGTCCCAGTAGTCGAGGGAGAGGGCGTACTGCATGGACAGTGGGTCAGGAGCCAAGGGCCAAGGGCCAGGGGAGCGGGGTCACGGGTTGGGTAGCTCCCATGACCCTTCACCCTCCCCTCGGCCCTTGGCCCTTGGCCCCTGGCCCGGTTTATCTCGTGGGCTTCTTCGGCGGGTTCTCGCTCTTGAACACATCGCGGTTGATCTGCACGTACTGTTTCATGTTCGCCGGCACGTCCTCCTCGGGGAAGATCGCGGTCACGGGGCATTCCGGCTCGCATGCGCCACAGTCAATGCACTCATCCGGATGGATGAAGAGCTGCTGCTCGCCTTCATAGATGCAATCGACGGGGCACACGTCCACGCATGCCTTGTCCTTCACGCCGATGCACGCTTCGGTAATGACGTACGGCATCAATCCCTCATTGGCTCTGATGCGCCAGCGCGTGCGGATCACGCTGGAGAATAATAACCACGGCCGCACGGGGCAGCCAATCTGCGGATCGGAAGCTCAGTGCGCTCGGTGGTCGCCGCGCTGGAAGGCGAGGAACTCGTGGACGGCCGCGACGGCGGTCGAATCCGTAGAGCGGATGCGGACCTCTCCGCCGCCAGGAAGATCGTTTGCCTGATAGGTGATCCGCGTTCTTCGCTCGGCCATGACGCGCGTTCCCGGGACCTCCCGAGCGTGTACGAATCCCGGGATCGTGAAGTCCCCTCGGGAAAAGCGGCCGGCGATGTCACGCATGTGCGCCCGAATGGTTTCGACGCCTGCGCGATCGGCGGTGTCTCGCTGGAGCTCGATCCGACCGCCGTCGGGAAGCGGCTCGAAGCGATGCGCCGACGTGTACTGGTCCACGCCCATGGCCTCGTGACCGCGCGCCTGAACGCCCGCGAACGCGGAATCACCGGATCGGTCGCGCTCGCCGGTGTCGCAGGCGGCCGCGCCAACAAGCAGCAGGACCAGCGCTCGACGCATCATCGTCTCCACGGTGGCGGTGCGCCATCCTTTCGCTCGAGGTCGGGGTTCTCCCGATAGAGGGTGGCGGTTCGTCCAATGACCTGAACGACCACCGCACCCGTCTCCTGCGCGAGCCGCTCCGCGACGGCGCGAGGTCGCTCTTCGATCGGCCGGCCCATCTGTACCTTCACCAGCTCGCGCGTGCGCAACGCATCGTCGAGCGATTGCACGAGCGCCGGGGTGATGCCCTGCGCGCCGATGTGCACGAGGGGATCCAGATGGTGAGCCTGGGCACGAAGCTCCGCACGTTCCCTTCCGGTGATTGCCACGTGTATTTTCGTCAGGCGCCGCACGATTCGTTGGAACTACGATCCAGGCCTGCTTTCCTCACCGTGCAACATGTAGCAGCGACCGACATGGCGTCAAAGGTCAGCGCAGGCCGCGCTCTTCGCCGGCGGGGGGCCGTCGCCTTGTGTTTGGCGTGGCTGTCCATTCCGGAGGCCGTCGCCGCCGCACAGCAGGCGCCCGCCAAGCCGGGCTGCGTCCCACACGGTGAGATCTCGCGTGTGGTCGAGCGACCCGCGCGCCCCGTCTACGCGACACTCGAGGCGTACGACGACACCAGCCGAACCGTCCGGATGTATCTCGCGACGTTCCTTCAGGAGATCGCACGCGTGTTCGTTCCTCCTGATTCCATTCCTCCGGTGCTCTCGTACGTGTTCACGCTGCGACTGCACAAGGACGGCCGGCTTACCGACGCACAACCGCTTGGATCCGAGGTCCCGGCCGCGGTCGCAGAGGCGACGATACGTGCGGTGGACTCTGCGTCGCGCCTCGGTGGCATTGGGCCAGTCTTCTTCGACATGAAGGAAGATCCGCTGCCGCTGCGGATGGTGTTCCGTCTCGATGAGCGCAAAAGCGAGCTGAACGTCCCGTTTTACCGGCTGCGGTTCCCCGCGTATCTGGAATACGAAACGGACAAGCCGGCTCTCAGCGTTCCGGGAAATGCGCCCCCGAAGTATCCGCCGGAGCTCAGGGAGGCGAACATCGAGGGAGAAGTGCTCGTCCAGTTCGTCGTCGATACCTTGGGGCGTGCCGACATGCGCACCTTTCGACTGCTCGGTCCGCCGCGCGTGTACCGCGAGTTTCTCCAGGCGGTGATCGACGCCCTTCCCAAGATGCGGTTCACCCCGGCCCTCTACCGGGGGTGTAAGGTCAAACAGCTGGTGCAGCTCCCCTTCGCCTTCAAGCTGCGCCGTTAGGCGGCCATCTCCTCGTCGTCGGGGAAGCCGTGCTGCTTTCGGCCCTCCGGGCCTTCGTGTTTCGCGCTGACCTTGTACAGCTCGAACCGGCCGTCAGCCGCCTCGGCCGCCACGCGCAGCCGGAGCGTATCCATCTCGACCGCGGACATCGGCTTGAAGTCGCGCGCGATCTTGAGATTCTGACGGAGAACCTTCAGCGAATCGATGCCGGAGATCGTCGACGCGACCGGCAGGCTCATGGCGTAGCGGAGCGCCTCGTCAGGCGTGACGACCTTCTTCTTCACCATGGTCGCCTCCCCACCGAAGCTTTTCATCCCGAGCGCAGCGATCCCCCTTCGCTTGAGCTCCGGTAGCACCATCTGCTCGAAGCTCCGGAAAGTGGCATCGAAGCAGTTGAGCGGAAGCTGACAGGTGTCGAAGGGAAAATCGTACGCGAGCATCTTCAGGTGGAGCTCGGGATCCTTGTGTCCCGTGAACCCGATGCAGCGCACCTTCCCCTGCGCCTTGGCCGCCAGCAGCGCGTCCGCTGCGCCACCGGTCATGAAATGCCGCTCCGGGTCGTTGTAGTATGCGACTTCGTGTATCTGCCAGAGATCGAGATAGTCGGTGCCGAGCCGGCGGAGCGACTGCTCGAGCTGCTGCATGGCCGTCTTCGCGTCGCGCCCGTGCGTGCACACCTTGGTCATGAGAAAGACGCGCTCGCGCTTCCCCTTCGCGAGCGCCTTGCCCATGCGCTTCTCGCTCTCGCCCTCGTGGTACTCCCACGCATTGTCCATGAGCGTGACGCCCGCGTCGATCGCCTCATGGATGATGCGAATCGCCTCGGCCTGGGTGTCGACGGCGCCGAGGTGGTAGCCACCGAGCCCGAGGATGGAGACGTCGGCGCCGGTGTGGCCGAGGGGGCGAGTCGGGACTGCGGTTGCAGGGGAGGGCTTGGCGCGCGCGGGCATCTCGTGTGCTCAGGGTTCAGGA
>DATFBS010000099.1:0-16230 GCA_035253695.1 Gemmatimonadaceae bacterium | reverse complement strand
GGTCAGGTCCTGCGGTATCGTGCCGATGGAAGCGTACCGGAGGACAACCCAATCCCGGGCTCGCCCGTGTACGCCATCGGATTACGAAATCCGCAGGCGCTCGCGTGGCATCCAGAGCGCAACCTTCTGGTCACGACTGATCACGGCCCGAGCTCATTGCCTCACGAGGGCGGTCGTTCCGACAAGGACGAGCTGAACCTGGTAACACCGGGCGCAAACTTTGGCTGGCCCGTGGTCGCCGGCTGGGCAGGTGATACGCGATTTGTGAATCCCGTGCGGGAATGGTCCCCGGCAATCGCGCCGGCCGGCATTGCCTTTTACGCGGGGACATACGCGCCTTGGCAGGGGAACGCGTTCGTTGGAGGCCTTCGAGGCCAGCAACTCCGTCGCGTCGTGTTTGACTCAGCGTCGGCCGCGGCCGGGCAGTTGAAGGTAATCGAGGAAGAGATACTACTGTCGCAGACCGTCGGCCGCATTCGGGCGGTACGAGCGGGTCCGGATGGTCACCTCTGGATCACCACCAGTAATCGCGATCGTCGCGGGCCGGCTTCGGCACAGGACGACCTCGTCCTTCGCGTGCGTCCGCACCCGCGCGCCCATGTGGCCGTCGCGTCATTCAGCGGGAAATCGTAGCCTCAGCTGCGCAGCTTCTCCACCATTTGCTCGATCGCCGTCACGGACTGAAAATTCTCCGGGATCACCATGTGGTCCGGGATGCGAATGCCCTCATTGGTCTCAATGAACTGCATGAGCTGCATGAGGCCAATCGAGTCCACGATGCCTCGATCGATCAGGGACTCGTCGGCATCGATGGTGCCCTGGTCACGCAGCAAATTGGTTTGGATGAACTGGATCAGCCCTGATCTCTGCATGGGGTCCTCTGTCTCGGGGGTTGGCAAGCAACGACCTATTTAGACGGACCGCTTCGGGCGGGGAAGCGGTCCGATCACGCGCCCGGGATTTCCGAATACGACACAGTCATCCGACACGTCGGCCTGCACCACTGAATTTGGGCCGGTCCGTACGCGGTTTCCGAGACGTGCACGATTGATCACTTTCGTGCCTGCGCCAATCGTGACGTCGTCGCCGATACCGCGCGTGGCGAAGTCAAACAATACGCCACCGCCGACGATCGTCAGGTCACGACCGATCGTGGTATTCGGCAGAAACACGCCGCCACCCCAGGTGTGAATCATCAAGCCCGGTCCAATCTTCGCCTTGACGTGGATGAAGATCCCGACCCGCCAGGCGAAAAAGTATTGGAGTACGAAGTGAACCATCCGGCCCAGATGGCGAATTCCAGGTATCAGGTGGTCGACCCAGTGGCCGAATCGATACACCAGGATCGCCTGGGTGCCCGGGTTGAAGAGCTCCCGCAGCAGTGGGAAGAAACCGACCACGCCGCCCTGGTTGCCACGGCAGGCGCGGATCAAATCGCGTCGAACGTTCTCGAACATATGTGCGTTTCAGGTTCACTCAGAGTGACCGGCAGTCCATCGCGCGAGCTGTCTGCGTCATGTCAACAAAAAAGCGCCGGCTGGGCGAACGCCGCAAGCGCCGGCCCACGGAGGCGGCTCACCTAACGGCTCAACGCCTGAGGATCGCGTGATACAACGCACCGTACCTGGTGTGCATTGCGTCGACTGAAAAGCGCTCGGACACGAGCTGCCGCGCGCGCGCCACCATCTCGTCGGTCGCCGCTCGATCAGCGAGAATGCCGTCGAGCGCGCGCGCCCACACGACCGGGTCATGCCCCTCGACCAAACACGCTGCTCCGCTGTCCCCGATCATTTCCGGAATTCCGCCGACTTTGGCTGCGACGACAGGGACGCCGGCTGCCATCGCTTCGAGCAGCGCCATTGGCGCGCCTTCATGGAGAGACGGGAGGGCGAATACATCCATGCGCGCGAAAAAGGGCGGGAGATCCTCGACGTAGCCCGTGAACTGCACTCGAGTGTCGATCCCCAGACGCTCGGCGAGCGCGGTCAGCGCCGCGCGCTCCGGACCATCACCGACCAGGAGGACGGTCGGCTGTCCGCTCGCCGCGCGCATGTGTGGGAGTGCTTCCAGCAGCGTCCCGACGGATTTGATGGGAACCAGCCTTCCCACCCAGCCGATGACAGGCTGCCAGTCACGATGCGCTCGCTGACGAGGCGACCCGGCGGCGGTGGCGACACCGTTCGGAATCGTTATGCATTCGGCGTCCTCGGGGCGATACAGGCGCTGCATGTCGCGAGAGACCGCGACGAATTGCGCGCGAGCGCGCCGGGCCAGGCGAAAGGAAATCGAGTCTCTGACGAAGGTCTTTATGCCTGCCGGTGTGAAGGAGGTCGGTCCGTAACCGTGCAGAGTCACCACCGGCCGAATCCCGAGTCCGCTGGCAACGAGGTACGAAAAAAAGTTCTCCTTGTACCGGTGCGTGTGAAGCAGCTGCGCTCGCACTGCGGTGAGCACTCGACGGAGACGAAGGACGAGCTGCCATCCGTTCAACTCGCCTTCTGGCAGGAGATGTACGGGGATGCCTTCGGCCATTGCCTCGCGGTACAGTCGTCCATCATTGAGCGCGATGAGACTGACTTCGAAAGCCGGATCGGCATGCTGAGCGCGCAGGAGACTCAGCACCATCGCTTCCAGTCCGCCCCATGCGTCGCCCGATACAAAGTGACAAACACGCAACGGTTCGCGCGTGGCGATCACAGAGGTGCCTCGGCGAAACGGTATTGCCGACGCCATGAGACGCGGTATCGCGTCAGAAAGCGAAAACCGACCTTCTCGTACGCGCGCAGCGACGCGGTGTTGGTTTCCAGCGTGTCGATGTAGAGGCGGTCCTGCCCGTACGCTCGCAGGGCGTCGGCCGCGTGCGCGAGGAGAACGGAGTACAGGCCCTGCCCCCGGAATGCGGGTACGATGCGCGCGTCGATGACCATGCTGTCGCCGTCGGTCAGCACCATGTGCTGGAAGCGACGCGCGGCACCGGATACGGTAAACAGGGTTCCCGCCACCGCATCATCGACAAAGAGGACGTGAAGGAGCGCGCCGCTGGCTAATCGCTCTTCAGCCTGCTTGTCCGAGCCCGGTCCGAGCGCATCGATGAGCGACCTGCGTTGTGCGGGATTCAGTTCACGCATCGGATCGGTGATCACCATGAATGATGCGTTCAACGGCAAAGGCACGCGGTTCACCTGTGTCGTGGGAATCCAGTACATCAGATGCCACGGATTGGTCATCCGGTCTCGGAGCGTCTGTCTGATCAATACCAGAACGGGACCCCAGCCGTGCGCTTTCGCGCGTGCGCGCGCCTCGTGCAAATGCCGAATCATCAGGCCGCGCGCGCAGACCGGCCGGTATCGGTCACTGGAGACAACGGTATCACCGCCGGTCCCCGGCTCGAAGGAGCACCGAACGTATGCGCCGGATCAGCGGGGAAGTGGCAGCGCGCCAGCGCGCCTGGTAGGCAAAGGCACCCAGCTGGCCGAGTCGGCTGGAAGCGCACACAATCTCGTAGACATCTTCGCTGTCGTTCGCCCAATCGTTCTTGTAGTGCAAATCACCCCGCAGCAGGGAAAAGGACGTGCAGCCGGCGTCGTGCGCGGCCTCGACCAGACGCGCCAGCAGCATCGATCCGGCATTCTTGAACTCTTGGCGATACGTGGTGTTGTAAAAATACCAGCGCGTTACGCCCTCGAGCACGATCGCGAACGCAGCAGTGCGATCGCCAACCCTGAGAGTCCACACACGTGCGGGTGCGTCCGCATCCCGCAGCACCGCGAACAGGAAATCGCGTTGGCTGCCCGCCTTGAAGGCGGCATTGCCGTACTCCCACTTCCACGAATCCCGCTCGATTTCCACGATCGCGTCGAGTGTTTCTTGCGGGACTGGTGCTTTCACCGATTGGACGGTGAGCGGCCCCAGCTCCTCGAGTCGCCGGGTCCAGCGACCCACTTCGCGACGCATCGTTTTACGGGCGCCAATGAATTCGGCCCACGTGCCGGTAATGCGAATGAACGGGCACGCCTCGTAGAGCCGCGCCATCCCCGGACGGCGAAAATGGCGCTCGAGTGCCGGTAAGATCGCTTCGCGCTCGGCTACGGAATGAAGGTGCAGAAGGTCCCACTCGCGTCGGCGCCGCGCCAATTCCGCAAGCACGCTGTCCCAGGCGTCGGCCGGGGAGCGTGTCGAGATCAGGCCGTTGAAATCAGAGTCCCCGCTGCCAAGCAGCCGGAGCACGCGCAGGCCAGCCATGCGAAGTCGTCCAAAGGGTGCGACGGTGGCGCCATCGTCCACTACGACCGGAAAGGGCTCCAGCCCGACACCACGGTGCTCGACCCAATGCCGCAGCCAGGCGCTCGACTGGAAAGGGCCCGCCTCTCGTGCCGATTCGATAGTGGGGAAACGCGCGTGCATCGCCGGCCGGGGCGCGTCGCGAGGCTCCAGTAGCTGCTGCATCGGTATTCCTTACCCAGCGCTGGTGGTGAATGATCACTCGGAAAGGCAAGATCCGCGACTTCCGTGAATCACTTCCCGCATGTGTTGCAAATATTTCTATCACAACTGGTTACGCTATATCCGAGCCCTCCGGTATGGGATCGATTTTCTGATCCATGTTGCGACCCCGCAACGCACCGCTGCCGAGATGTTGCAGCTACGATCTCGTTCGCGATTTGTCGATTTCGCGGCGCTCTTCGGTCGGCCTGGTCAGCATGCCACGAAAACACCGGTGGTCGGCACGCAACGCGTGAAGCTCCACACGGGTATTTGCGCGGGGCAGGGCGACCGCGCCCACATAACCGGGACGTGGCTCGAGGTGGTGCAATGACCAGGCGTTCGCCGGTTCCGGTTCACCGACCGCCCATTCGATACATGGCGGGCGGTGAGCTTCGACGGTGACCGCGAAAGAGTCGAGCGGCCGGGATAGTCCGTCGCCGAGCGCCTTGATGAAGGCCTCTTTGCGCGTCCAGCACCGAAAAAATGCCCGAACACGATCCTCCGCGTCGGTACTCAAAACACGCTCGGCCTCACCAGGGGAGAAGAACCGTCCGGCGATTTCGCCGAGCTCGGGAAGATCGCGAAGGATTTCGACATCGACACCCAGTTCGGCTCCGCGCGCGAAGCCAAACAGCGCGCAGCTCTCTGCGTGGGCAACGTTGAAATGAAGCGGCGGTTCCGCGACGCGTAGCTTCGGCTTGCCGGAGGGACCGTACGTGAGCTCGATCGCGCCCGGGTTCTGGTTCAGATAGCTGCCAAGGAGAGCCCGCAGCAGCCCGCGGGCGGTGCTGAAGCGGCGACGGTCGCGCTCATAGCGGAAGCGTGCCGCCCGATCTCGCTCGCCCGGCGACAACAGCCGCGCGAGCGCATTGTCGTGGAACGCCGGATCGTCTAGGTCGGCACTCCAGATGTGAACGAGCGTGCCTGACGCACCTAGGCTCTCGAGGGTGAGGCGCGGTGGGCCCGAAAGCGACATGGATGTGGAGGAGGCTTGCACCTAACGCGGTCTCCTCACGCGCGTGTTCTGCGAGACGAACGGCGCCAGCAGGGAAGCGACGGTATCGGCGCCCCGTGGATTGAAATGGACATCGTCGTAGAAATACTGCCCCGACTTCGGCAGGAGACGAGCGATGTCGAAGAGCGGGACATCGAACTGGGCAGCGACGGCGCGGACGACGTCGTTATACGCTTCCATCGCCTGATCGAGCGCCGCTTCGCGATACGCGCTATCCGGACCTGCCGACATCCAGTGCCACTTCGCGATCTCCGAATCCACGCGACTGTTCCACGTCGTGGGCTGCGTCAGGAGAACGAGATCGATGCCGTGCGACCGGGCGATCCCCGCTATGGATATCAGGTTGTTTCGATAGGGTGCCACGTCGATCCGCGGTGCGCTCGCGCTCACCGGAAGGGCCTC
This sequence comes from Gemmatimonadaceae bacterium, assembly GCA_035253695.1. GTDB lineage: Bacteria > Gemmatimonadota > Gemmatimonadetes > Gemmatimonadales > Gemmatimonadaceae > JAICNG01. Next base: position 10,328 of record DATFBS010000099.1, on the reverse strand, counting down.
TCGCATACGGACCGACCGGCGGAAGTTGCTCCGGAGCGTGATCTGCTCTACGGCGTCGCGATAATCCTCCGGCTTCAGGAGCGAGAAGAGACGACGTCCCAGTTGAAACTCGGTCACCGCAAAGCGCACGATCTGCATCAGTGACCACTCCGTGTCCGGCGCGCCAAGAGCAGGAGGCAGCATGAGCTGATCCCGGCCGTACATCGCGGCACGCAGATCGTTGACACCGGCGAACACAATGAGCGCGTCCGGTGCGAGATGGACGAGGCGGTGCGCGATCATCTCGATATGGTCGTAGCTCCTCGCGCCCGATTTGCCGGCGCCATAGACCTTCACTCGTTTGCCGGGGACAATCGTGTCGAGGCGATTCTCGAGCACTCGTGTGATCGCCTGACGATCATCCAGGTACAGAGTCTCTGTCGTGCTTCCGCCCACCATGAAGACGCGTAGCTCATCGTCCGGCTTCGGCATCCGCAGACTGTCGCCCCGAAGCCCCACGTTGTTCGTCGTGAACGTGGTCGGTCTCCCGTCCATCCCCGGCAGCCCCTCCTCGGTCGACAGCTGAACCCGCATGTTCGGAGGAAACGATGACCGCATGTAGGTCTGCACGACATTCGGGCGCCGCTTGTGCAGCTTGTACGGATCCGCGATCGGAGCCATGACTCGCAGGATTGCCTCGACCGCGATGATCGAAAGCACCGTGGACACCACGAGCAGAGCGATGTTGCCTCGAGTCGACGCCATCAGCTGCTCCAGGCCGGAGACGGGTAAGCGGTCACCGGGGCGACTGGGTTCGCTCGGTGAGTCGCTTCGCCCACGCCAGAAGTGGGGTCACGATTTCCATCTCTGCGAAGAACGCTGCTTTGGACGTGGCGGTCACCGGCACCCGGGCGACCGCGGTGAGTTGGAGCGGGCGATTCACGCCACCCACTTGCATGACGGTGCGATGCCCGAGCGCGACGGCGAGGCGTCGGGTATCAGCATCGAATTCGCCAAAGGGATAGGCGAGGGACGGTCGGCCACCGACATCGGCAATGAATTCCAGAGCGGTCTCCAGCTCGGTGCGGCGTTGGGGGCCATCGATGCAACGCAGGTTGGGATGGTGCGCGGTGTGACTGCCGAAGGACCACCCCTTGGCCATGAGCTCGTGGATTTGCGCGCTCGTGAGATAGAGACCGGCCTCCGCGGCGAATGCCGTGGGGTCCATCCCCGACTCACGCCACATTTCGGCGAGCGCGGCCTCGATCGAGGGCGCATGGTAATGCGCCTGCGCGTGCAGTACGTGCTCTCGGGCGGTGCGGAACGGGATCGGGATGCGAAGATGGCGATGCGCGATCGGCGCGCAGATCTCCGGGTGACGATGCATCAGCCAGTTCAGTGCGTTCACCCAGACGAGGACCGGATTGTCCACCACCGCCGTCACCAGGTAGACCGTTGCGGGCATCCCTCGCTCGGCGAGCAGGGGATACGCCGCTTCGTACACCGAGCGGTATCCATCATCGAAGGTGATCACGACGGCGCGGTCGGGAATGGGCCCGTCCTCCAGCAACGCCAAAGGGATCACCTGATAGCGCTTTCGCAGGAAATCGAGCTGCCCGGCGAACGCGTGAGGCGTCGTATTCGAGCCCAGGCCCCGGATAAAGTCGGACTCGATGGGCTCACACGCATGATACAGCAGGACTTTCGGCGTCCGCCGGTTGAGCCAGATGACCACCCGGGCGAGGCCGGCGTGGTAGAGAACCACACCGAACAGGGTGAGCACTCGTCGCAGCAGCGTGCGCACGGCCGCCTAACGCGTCTGAATCGCGTGAAACCGCTCGTCGTAGCGCATGGGAATCGCCTCAACAGAAAGGCGCGCGTTGAGCCGCTGCGGGACGTGCCGAGACGAGTCGATGCAGTCGCCACCCCGACACGGGGTGGCGACTGCATCGGATCCACGCCGGGAAGGGAAGAGCGGACGCGGTCGCATCCGCTCCCGACTTCCTAGAAAATCGTGTAGATGAAGGGCGCGAGCGCTGAGCCCTGCGCGAAGACCAGCAGCGAGCCGACGAGGAAAAGCACCACGAGGATCGGCAGCAACCAGAACTTCTTTCGCTCGCGCATGAACGCCCACAGCTCACCCATCAAATTGCTCGACTGGCTCATGGAATCTCCTCGAGGTCAAAACTGTCTGTTGAGATCACTGGACGCCTGCAGGTCACGCGTCGCCCAGACTGTCGTCGTTCCGCGCGCGACCAGCGCGTTGCGCCCGATCGCCCGACGGAGCATACCCATCGGCGTAATCACCACGAAGTACACGATGCCCATGAAGATCGGCGTCGTGATCTTCGACAGCGCCAGGCCGAACGCCATCCATCCACGATAGATGAGGCCGAGGTGGCCGGGGGCGAGGAGACCGGCGACGATGAACGCCGCTCCGAGCGCTCCTGCAACCGTCGCGACCCTCTGGTGGCCTCTCCACCACGTGAAACCCGCGAGCGCGACGAAGGCCGCCCCCACGGTGAGGGCAAACTTCCGTCCCTCAGCAGCGCTCAATCGAGCTGGAATTCGGTGCGCCAATCGCTCGTCTCCTTCCACGTCGGCTGCGCCGTCTTGTCCAGCAGGAACGGCCACAGCACCAGGTGATCGATGTGCGTCCGCATGAAGCAGCGGTACGCGTCCTCGGGCGTGCACACGATGGGCTCGCCACGAACGTTGAACGACGTGTTGACGATCACGGCGCAGCCGGTACGCTGCTCGAACGCCTTGATCACGTCGTAATAGTTGGGGTTGGTATCGCGACTCACCGTCTGCACGCGCGCCGAGTAGTCGATGTGCGTGATGGCCGGGATGTCCGAGCGGGCGACGTTCAGCTGCTCGATCCCCCAAAGCTGCTGTTGCTCGTCGGTCATCGGGATCTGACGCTCCTCCTTCACCGGACCCACGAGCAGCATGTACGGCGAATCGCAATCCATCTCGAAATAGTCCGCGACCCGCTCGCGCAGAACGCTGGGAGCGAACGGCCGGAAGCTTTCGCGGAACTTGATCTTGAGGTTCATCTGCGCCTGCATGCGAGAGCTGCGCGCGTCGCCGATGATGCTTCGCGCACCGAGGGCGCGCGGACCAAACTCCATGCGTCCGTTGAAGAAGCCGAGCACCTTCTCGTCCGCGAGTAGCTCCGCAATCCGCTCGACCAGCTCTTCGCGGTCGAGGCGATGGTAAGGAGCGCCGATCGACGTCAGGAACTTCTCGATCTCCTCCGGCGAGAACTCGGGTCCGAGGTAGGCTCCCCGCATACCGTCAGGCGCGTGGGAGGTGCTGACCGCGAGGGTGCTCGTCAGGGTGGGCGCGGTCGCCACGGCGACGGCGCCGCCGCCGGCCGACGCATAGTCGGGTTCCACGACACTCCGAGGCGCCGAGGGTGTCCCTCCATTGCCGTTCGACCGCGCGCTCGCCGCCGCGAACGGAGCGGGACTGGCGACGGTGCGAGGCTTCTTCAGGTGGCGATGCCAGATCAGCTGCGCAACACCCAGCGCCCCGCCCGCGTCACCGGCGGCGGGCTGGATCCACAGCTGCTTGAAGGGCCCCTCTCGAAGAATCCGACCGTTGCCAACACAGTTGAGAGCAACTCCACCCGCGAGACAGAGATTCTCCATCCCGGTTTCGCGGTGGACCGTGCGCGCCATGCGCAGCATGATCTCTTCGCAGACGACCTGGACGGACCGGGCAAGGTCCATCTCCTTCTGCGTCAGCTTCGTCTCCGGCTCGCGCGGCGGACCGCCGAAGAGCTCGTTGAACGCCTCACTAGTCATCGTGAGGCCGGAGAGATAATTGAAGTACTTCTGATTGAGCGTGAACGAGCCATCCTCGCGCAGGTTCACCAGCTCCTTGTAGATGAGGTCCACGTACTTGGGCGTGCCGTAGGGGGCGAGGCCCATCACTTTGTACTCGCCCGAATTGACCTTGAAGCCCGTGTAATACGTGAATGCCGAGTACAGAAGTCCGAGCGAGTCCGGCCAGCGAAGCTCCTTGAGGAGCTGCAGCTCGTTGCCGCGTCCAACGCCATAGGAGGCGGTGGCCCATTCGCCGACACCATCCATGGTGAGGACGGCCGCTTCCTCGAACGGACTCGGGAAGAACGCGCTCGCCGCGTGCGACTCGTGATGCTCGGCGTACAGAAGGTCCCCCTTGTATCCGCCAAGCGCGTCACGAAGCTGCCGATCGGTGAAGAGCTTTTCCTTTATCCACAGCGGGCCTGCCTTGAGGAACGAGCTGAATCCGCGCGGCGCGACCCCGAGGTACGTCTCGAGAATCCGCTCGAACTTGAGCAGGGGCTTGTCATAGAAGCCGACGTGGTCCACGTCATCGAGACCAATGCCGGCCGCCGAAAGGCAGTAGCGAACCGCGTTGGCGGGAAAATCGGCGTCGCCTTTCTTGCGCGTAAACCGCTCCTCCTGCCCGGCGGCGACGATCTCGCCGTCTCGCAGCAGGCACGCGGCGCTGTCGTGATAGAAGGCGGAAATGCCGAGAATGTGGGTGGGGCGCTGACTCGCCAAGCGAACCTCCTGAACGTCGGAAGATTAGGACGCGCGGCACTCTTGCAAGAGGCGCGCGTTGCATGGCATCCACCAGTAAGTCGGTGAGAAGTCGCTGAGCGACAACGAGTTGACTTCTCTCGTCCCCACCAGCGCCAGGCGCGTCCATGTGGCGCATTCGCTACAGTTTGCGAGGCCGTCCAACAATCGCGAATCACTCACGCAACAGCGGGACGCCGATCGTCCGGCGTCTCGTGCGTGTGACCCGAGGCCTCGGGTCGATCACCATCGCGTTGGCGTCTCAGTCGGGTCACCGCTGCCACGTCGCGCCGCAGCTTGCGCCTAGAATGGAAAGGGAAATCTAGCCACGTGCGCTCCGCGATCGCATCGCGATGTGGGTCACCTCCCACGAATGTGTGGGGCAGGCGCCGCACGAGCGATGCTCGTGAGGCCCGCTCAACAGTACCGGGCGCGTACGCGCATTCAATGTACGAGAGCGCGCGCGAGAGAGGGGCCCTATGTGGCATATCGATTGCCCCCTCGCGGACCCGCTGAAGCCGCTTTGCTCAAACGTGTCGCGAGGGAATATATGCGGATCGCCGCCGTGCTCGAGATCGCACCCGAGTCCAGCGGAGCGCTGCCCACCGGGCTCCTGGCCGCCGCCTACCGAGCCAGCTCCGTCGGATATGTAATGCTCGCCTTGCGCGGCGTCTCGCCGCAGATGGTGGATCGCGTCCTCGATCCACTCGTGTCATCGAGCCGCAACTGGCGTCTCAATGGTGTCGTCTACGTCGATGCTCGCGATGAGCAGTTCGTCTGCTCGGCGGCACAGCGCGCGCGCGTCGTCGTGCCGTGCAGCGACGAGTTCCGCGCGCAGCTCGACGCCCGAGAGATCGCGTACGCCCCCGACCTGCGCAGCGCCATGGAGCGGCTGAGCGAGCTCGAGCGAGGCGTTGGAGTTGCAATCCCCCCCGCGACGCCGGTCCCCTCGGTCGCGCCCGTGGCCGCCAGCGTCGCCAACGCGTAGCGCGATCGCGACCCGACGACCGCGATCTCCGAACCTGCCAATGCATCCCGACTGGGGCACCTCGGTGGTTGACAGCGCCACGGCGGAGCCGAGGCCCATCGCCGATCCGCCGCCGCTCCGGCTCGTCCGTCCCAAGCATGGGCCGACGCTGTCCGTGGTGCTCGCCACGCACGGGATGCGGAGCGACCTCGGTGATGCGCTTCCTCCGCTGGCCGTCCTGTGCGCTCAGCTCGGAGCCGAGTTGCTTGTGATCGGGGCCGACATACAGATCCCCCTCGGCCGATCGGCGAGCCGGCATGTTCGCTACGTGTCCGCGCCCGCTGGGGCGTCCACGTCGCAGATGCGTGAGCTCGCGATGAGCCAGTGCACTGGAGACATCGTCGTGCTCCTCGACGACTCCGCGGATTCCGATCGCTCGTGGGTGGAGCGCGTGCGCGCATCCGCGCGCGGCGTCGCCGGACGAAACGGAGACGACGCAAGCGGCTTACGCGCCGCCGTAGACTGGAGCAGCTACTTCAATGGCGCCAGGGCGCTCGACGATTGAGCGCAGCGGTGAAGCCAGCGCTGCCATATCTGTCGGTGATCGTTCCGGCGCACGATGCGTCGGAGACGCTGGCCGACGCCCTCGAGGCGCTCACGCGGAGCGATCTCCCACGGGAGTGCTGGGAGCTCATCGTCGTCGATGATGCGAGTGGCGGTGAGAATGCCCTGATCGCCGCGCGCTACGCCGATGCCGTCGTGCGACTCCCCGGGGGCCGTCACGGCGACGCGTACGCGCGGAACCGTGGATTCGAGGTCGCCGCCGGCGAATGTGTCGTCTTCCTCGATCCTGATTGCCGCGTTCATCCCGATGCTCTGCGCCGCATCGCGATGCTCTTCGCCAACGAGCCGGGGATCGACGTGATCGTCGGGACGTACGATACGGAATCGCCGACGACCGGGATGATGTCGCACTATCGAACGCTCCACCATCATTACATCCACTTGCAGAGCGCCGAGGCCGACACGTTCTGGTCCTCGTTCGGGGCGATGCGCCGTGAGGTCTTTCAGCGGGCGCAGATGTACGACGAGTGGCGTTTCTCACGTCCCCAGGCCGTCGATATCGAGCTCGGCTACCGCATCCGCGCGTTGGGACATCGCATTCTCGTTCGGAACGACATCCGCGTCACTCAGCTGCGGCAATGGAGCATCCGGTCGGCGATTCGCTCCGACCTGCGCGATCGCAGCGTTCCGTGGATGCAGATCCTGATGCGACAGCGCGCGCACCCGGAGTACAAGGGCATCGCGCTTCGAACGATCGAGAAGATCAACACCGCGAGCGCCTGGATTGCACTGACCTTCAGCGTCGTCGCGATGATCACCCTCGACGCCCGTTGGCTGATGTCGTCGGCGATCTCGATGGCACCGGTGCTCTTCGTGAACCGGCGCCTCTACGTGTTCTTCGCGCGGCAGCGGGGAATGGTCTTCGCCGTGCGCGCCATGCTGCTGCACTGGTTGTACTACATCGTTCTGGGAGTCGGGATGGCCGTCGCCTGGCTCACGCACATACTCGTCGGTGATCCACGGCCGAGGCCCATCATCGAAGCGTACTCGGAGGTCGGACTCGAGATGTGGCCTCCGGTGCCCAGCAAGCGGGAGAGCCTGCGGCACCTCGCGTCGCCGGCGGACGCTGCGGTCGCGCCGTGACTCAGCTGGCGCTTTTCGCGGCAGTCGAGCGCTCGTCGGCCACCACCGCGTAGGCGTCTCTTTCATGTCGCTGCCCACGGTTCTTGGATCGGCGTTGGTTGCAGCGCCGGCTGCGCTCTTCGCCTACGCGTACGCGGGATACCCCCTTCTGCTGAAGGCGGTTGCATCGCGGCGTCCCCCCGTCCGGCGCCTGGCCGAACCAGGTGAGTGGCCAACGGTGAGCATCACCGTTCCATGCTTCAACGAGGAGTCGCGCATCGCCGATGCGCTCGACAGCCTTCTCGGCCTCGACTATCCGGCTGACAAGCTGCAGATCCTCGTCATCTCCGACGCCTCGACCGACCGCACCGACGCCATCGTCGAGGGCTACGCCGACAGGGGGGTCGAGCTGCTCCGGCTGCCCGTGCGCCGCGGCAAGTCTGCGGCCGAGAACGCGGCTGGCTTCGTCGTGCGCGGTGATCTGGTCGTCAACATCGACGCGTCCGTTCGCGTGCTGCCTAACGCGCTCAAGGCGCTCGTCCTCGCATTTCAGGATCCCACCGTCGGCGTCGCGTCCGGATGCGACGTCAGCGTCGGAACGGCGGCGCGCGACGGCAATCGAGGCGAGGCCGGCTACGTCGGCTACGAGATGTGGATTCGCGCGCTCGAAACGCGAACGCATTCGATCGTCGGAGCCAGCGGCTGCTTCTATGGAATCAGGCGCGCGCTGTACGTCACGGACTTTCCCGAGCACTTGAGCCGCGATTTCGGCTCGGCGCTGCTCGTGCGTGAGCGCGGCTACCGGGCGGTGTCCGTCGGCGATGCAACCTGCATCGTCCCTCGCACTGCCTCGCTCGAGTCCGAGTTCCGCCGGAAAGTTCGCACGATGGCCCGGGGGCTGGAGACGCTCTGGTTCAAGCGCCACCTGATGAACCCTCGCCGATATGGCCTGTTTGCCTGGTTCCTTCTCAGCCACAAGCTGGCGCGGTGGCTGGTGTACCTCACACTTCCAGGCGCGGTGCTTGGCCTCGCCTTGTTGAGCCTGGAGTGGCCCGCGATGTCGGTACTCCTCGGCGCGGTCGGCGCGGGCGTGTTGCTCGGTGTGATCGGAATGCGCTGGCGCCGCCACCGGACGGTGCCGACCTTGTTCGCGCTGCCGGGTTTCATCCTGGCGTCCTGCGCCGCCGGGTTACTGGCGTGGCGACAGGTCTTTCGCGGTCAGCGTAACGCGATGTGGGAGCCCACGAGACGGACCGCCTGACGAGCGCCGCCTGGGGATCAGTCAGGCCAGCGTCTGCTACCAGCCACCCTTGCGGAACAGCATCACGGGCACGGTCTTGACCATGATGCGAAGGTCCTCGGCGATGCTCTGCCGCTCGAGGTACTCGAGGTCGTACCGAACCTTTGCCCGCACGTCGTCCAGACACGAATCGTACGACTGATTGATCTGTGCCCAGCCGGTAATTCCCGGCTTCGCGCGCTGGCGCAGAGGGTACTCGGCGATGTCCTCGCGCAGGCGTGCGAAGATGCTTGGCCGCTCGGGGCGAGGTCCGACGATGTTCATCTCACCGCGAATGACATTGATGAGCTGGGGAAGCTCGTCGATGCGGCACTTCCGCAGGAACCGGCCAATGGGAGTGATCCGCGGGTCGCCCTCGGTTGCCCAGACGGCGCCCGTCTTGGTCTCGGCATCGATGAACATCGTGCGGAACTTGTAGATCGAGAAGATCGTCCCGCCGAGGTCTCGCCCACGACGGTCGTATCCGGGTGCCGCGCCGGTCGTACGGCGGTCGACGCCAACCCGCGGCTGCATGTAGAAGATGGGACCGCGCGAGGTCAGCTTGATCGCGATCGCCACCGCGATGAAGAGCGGGGCGAGGAAGATCATCGCGATCGTGGCGAGCGCCACATTGACGACGCGATCGAGAGTAACGGCGTGCGTACGCTCCGTCGTGCCAGCCGCTGGTTCTCCCCGGCGAACGACGACGTCATCTCGTACCACTCGCAGCAGGGGGCCGCCGTCGGATGTTCTTGCGTCTGCGGGCACGCCCGCCGATCTCCGCGCGCCCATGGGCAGCTTCTGAGGGCGCGTTCGCATGGTGTGGGAAGGGCCGGCTTCCATGATTTTCCTACCTCGCAAGTGAGACGAGGCCAACCGCGACCGCACTCAACGCCGTAACGACCTGCAACACCGGCCCGAACCCGCGACGTTTCCGCTCCCCGATCACCAGCTCGTCCCCTGCGCGGAGGTTGAGCTGATCGAGAGTTGTCCCCTGGCTCATCGCCGCGTGGATCCGGTCTGCTGTCCACACTTCTCGCGCGCCGCGACGTACGCTGACCTTCCGCAGGTCTGCCTCGCCGTTGGGACCGCCCGCCAGCATGATCACGTCGGTGACGAGGACATCCGAGCCGACGGCATAGAAGCCCGGGCGAATCACCTCACCAAGCACGGCGAGTCGAATCAGAGAAGACGTCTGAACTACCGGCTCGCGAACGTACCGGGCTATCTCCTTGGAAAGAAACGCTTGCAGCTCAGACCGCAGAACGCCGGCGAGCGAGATGTCGGAGAGGTTCGGAAGGCTCAGCGTCCGCCCCGCTCTCACGACGAACGTGTCGGTCAGCGCGGAATCGCCGCGCACGGTCAGAACGATGCGGTCACCGACCTGGAAATCGCCGTCACGAAGTCGCTCGCGGAGCTCTGCCGCCTCGAGGAGCTTCTGCTGACGCGTCTCCTCGGCGCTCGCGGCCGCCGCCTGGCGCTCGGCCTCGGAGGCGAGGATCATCAGGTCTTCCCTCGACGCCTGCGCGCTGCGTGAGGCCGGTGGGGTGGGTGCCTGCGCGAGCGCTGGCGCGGCGGTGACGAGGAACGCGATCAGCGCAACAGAGCGGGTCACGACGTGCTGAACTGCGCTCGACTCGGAGGAACGGGGGCGGGGAAGCATGGCGGGCCCTCATGCACTCCCCGTGCTACCGAAAGGTGTGCGCGGCCAGTTATGCTAAGGCTAGCTGTTGCAGCGCTTTACCGTATCGGGAGCGGCGCGCCGATGGGGTTGCGAGCGCGCGGGTGTAGCGGCATGCCCACAAGGTTTTCGCGTACTCCCAACACCGAGAGGTGTGCGAGC
>DATFBS010000098.1:0-59545 GCA_035253695.1 Gemmatimonadaceae bacterium | reverse complement strand
CAGCGGTGGCGGCCGGCACGCTTCCCGACACGCGGGCCGCCTCCCGCCGCCGGTCGCCCTGCCCCGGCCTGGTGACGTCGGGGCGCTGCGTCCCGCGCGGGCTCACGGGCTCTCGATCGCGCCCAGGATCTTGTTCACGATGACGTCGCTCGTGACCTCCTCGGCTTCCGCTTCATACGTCGTGAGGACACGGTGACGGAGGATGTCCGGGCCGATGGCCTTGACGTCATCGGGCGTTACGAAGTTGCGCCCGCGGAGAAACGCGTGCGCGCGGGCACCCTGCGCCAGGAAGATCGTCGCGCGCGGACTCGCGCCGTACTCGATGAGCGGCGCGAGGTCCTTGAGGCCCGCCTCTTCCGGTTTGCGCGTCGCATGCACGATGTCGACGATGTAGTCCATGATGCGCTCGTCGACGTAGAGGTCGGCGATGCGCCGGCGCGCATCGAGCACCTGCTGGGGCGTCGATGCGTGCTGGACCGGAATTGGATCGCCGCTCGCCATGCGGCGCATGATCTCTTTTTCTTCATCGCGCGTGGGGTAGTCCACGTGCAGCTTGAGCATGAAGCGGTCGACCTGCGCTTCAGGCAGTTGGTACGTACCCTCCTGCTCGATCGGATTCTGCGTCGCGAGCACGAGAAAGGGCTCCTCGAGCCGATGCGTCGTTCCGCCAATCGTCACCTGCTTTTCCTGCATCGCCTCGAGCAGCGCCGCCTGCACCTTCGCCGGGGCGCGATTGATCTCGTCAGCGAGAATGATGTTGGCGAAGATCGGCCCCTTCTTGGCGCTGAACTGACCGGTCGCCTGATCGAATACCATCGTGCCGATGACATCGGCAGGCAGCAGGTCCGGGGTGAACTGAATACGCTGGAACGAGGTACTGATCGTCTCGGCCAGCGTCTTTACGGTGAGGGTTTTCGCGAGTCCCGGGACGCCCTCGAGCAGAACGTGCCCGCCCGTGAGCAGGCCGATGAGCAACCGCTCGACCATGTACTCCTGGCCGACCACGCGCTTGCCGACCTGCGTGATGATGCCTTGCACCAGGGCGGTGTCAGCGGCGGGAGCGGCGGTGCGTGTGGCCATGGAGATCCTCTTCGATGGTTCGGTTTCTACCAACGCTGGAGGCGCTGGAAGCGCTGGAGGCGCTGGAGGCGCTGACCACCAGAAGGCTTTAGCCCTTCAGCGTCTTCAGCGCCTTCAGCGCTTGATCCGGTACCCCTCGTCCTCTTCCTCGAACACCCAGACCGCCATTCGGGCGGGTTCGATTGGCGCGTCGGGATCGATAGCGCTCCATCGGGCGCTGGAGCCGGTGCGCGGATCCGTGTCGACCGCCGCGATCGCGCCCGCGCGCTTGATCCAGAGCGCGAGGTTTCCCGGTCGCAGATCGACCCACCCCCGATATGCGATGTCCGCGCCACGGTCTTCCGGCGGAACCACCACCTTTTCACCCCGCAGCACGTGCTCGCCGTTCGCCAGCAGGATCGGCAGCCCGACCGAGAGGATTTGGCGGCGCACCATCGGCTCCTTCTCGCGGATCAAGCGCTCGCAGTCCCGCGCGGCGCACTCCGCGTCCGCCGTCGCAAGAGCTCGAACGGACGGATAGAGACGCCCAACCAGATACGCCTCGAACAGCAACTTGGTCAGGCGCGGTGGACCAAGCATCTCGAAGGCGACCGACCGAACCCCATGTCGCTCCTCGAGCGCGCGGAGTCCGGCGATCGCCACCGAGCGCAGATACCCACCTCGGTAGGTCGGCCCGAACGTCGCGCCATCCAATGCCGCCACGACATCCCTCCCCGTCGGGCGGCCGGTGAGCTCCATGATCACCGCATCGGCGATCTCCTCGGGCGTCACCAGCTCCATCTGGCCGAGCGCGGTCACCGTTTCGAACTCGTCGCGTGCGAACACCCCGTTCTCGCCGACATTGATGAAGACGCTCTCCAGATTCCGCCCGGTCTTGGTCCAGCCATTGGCATCGGGAGCGAACGCCTCAGCGACGCGCATCGGTGTCTCGCAATCGACGAGCTCCACCGGTCGTCCGCCGCGACGCACTGGGCCGTATCCAATCTCCTTCCAGCCGATCACGGCCGTCGGCTTGATCTCGATCGTCGCCGGCGCGCCTGGCGTGCGAGCCATGAGAAAGAGGAACAGGCTCTGCGCGCCCGCAACCGCCGACTTCGACATCAGCGTGCGCGAGGGCCTCTCCTCACTATGCGTGTATGGGATATTGAGACCCATGCCGCCTGTGCCACTCGTTCCGATCTTCACGTAGGCCTTGGTGCCAGCACGGCGCAGACCTTCGAACAGCGTCTGCATGTGTCGAATGAGCTGCGGCAACGGCAGGGTGAGCAGATGGCGCTCGACCTCTTCCGCGCTCGCACCCCCCTGTGTCGCCGCTTCGAGGAGACGCGCGGAGCTGGCAAAGACATCCTGATAGGCGAGCGCGGTTGCGCTATTCACGCAGTCGACCACGGCGTCCGGTCGAATGGTCGTGAGCCACTGGAAGAGCAGGTTCTCGTCGAAGGCGGCGCTCGCCGGGCGCAGCACGTCGTCGATCATGCGGCGGCGGGCTGCAGCGTCTCGCATCAGCTCGTCGCGCCCGCGATCGGCGAGGTCACTCGGCAGGAAGATGTTTCCCCACCTGGCCTCGACCGGTACATCGACCTCGCTCCGCAGCTCGTGCAGGCCCGCCTCTGCTTCCGCCTTCGTGAGCGCGGTGATGACGAGCCGCCGAGGCTGGTGCTGCGCGAGCCGCCGTGCCACCGCGGCCCCCACCAGACCTGCTCCGCCTAACAGGAGCACCGTGGAGTCACGAATCTCCATCGGTCAGCGCTCTCGAATGAGCGCGTCGATGATGTCGCGCTCGCGTGACGTCAGCTTTCGCGTCGCCCCGGGCGCGAGCGTGCCCAGCGTCACCGGTCCGAAGCGTGTCCGCACGAGGCGATCGACCTCCAGCCCGAGTGCGAGACAGAGTCGCCTCACCTCGCGATTCCGTCCCTCGCCAATGAGCACGCGAAGCTCCCAACGTCCCCCACCCAGGGGTGTCGCGTCGATGTCGTGAATGCGCACCGGTCCGTCTTCGAGCACCACCCCGCGCCGAGCGAGTCGGACCGCGACGTCCGCGTTGCCGCGCACCGTGGCGGCGTACTCGCGCTCGACACCGCGACTGGGGTGGGTGAGCGCGTGCGCGCCGTCGCCGTCGGTCGTGAGGAGCAGCACGCCTTCCGTGAGATAATCGAGTCGCCCCACGTAGGTGAGTCCGGGCATCGCCGGCACGAGGTCGAAAATCGTGCGGCGTCCCTGCGGATCGGATCGCGTCGTCAGGACGCCAGCGGGCTTGTTCATGACGAGCCAGGCCGTGCCGGCCTGCGCGACGACCGGGCGTCCGTCGACCGCGATATGGTCCCGCTCCGGATCGACGCTCTGGCCGGTCCGTGCCGGCGCGCCGTTCACCGTCACGCGACCGGCCACGACGAGGGCTTCGGCGCCGCGCCGCGACGCGACGCCGGCGCGCGCCAACGCCCGCTGGATCCGCATCGCCACCATCGGCCTCACTCGGCCGCGTTAGGCGACGGCGTGGCGTCGGAGGACGCGACCACCCGGAGCGCGATCGCGAGCTCGTCGGCCCGCGGGAGCTCCTCGAGGTGGCGGAGCGCGAAATGCTCGAGGAAGAGCGGCGTCGTTCCGTATAACAGGGGCCGTCCCAGTCCTTCAGCACGCCCGACGACGTCGATCAATCCGCGCTCATGCAGCGACTTGAGAACGCCACCCACGGCGACGCCGCGGATCTCCTCGATGTCGGCGCGCGAGATCGGCTGGCGATAGGCAATGATCGCGAGCGTCTCGAGTGCCGCCCCCGAGAGCCGTTGCGGACGAGCGGCGAGCTGCGCTCGCTCGATCGCTTCGGTGTATTCGGCGCGTGTCAGAATTTGCCACCCGCCGGCGATCTCGATCAGCTCGACGCCATGGCCCTCGACATCGTAATGCTCGCGAATCTCGTCGAGCGCGGCGGCGACAGCGGCGCCGCTCGCCTCGTCGTCGAGCGCCGCCAGCTCCTCGGTCGGAATCGGGCGGCCGCTCGCGAAGAGGGCCGCCTCAAGCAGCTTCGCTAGCGGCGTCACGTGAGATCTCGACGACGGCGAAGGGACGCATCTGAACCAGCTTGAGCTCCCCACGACGGGCCAGCTCCAGCAACGCCAGCAATGCCGAAAGGACTTGCCAGGGCTCGGCACCGGGCCGAACGACATCGGACCATCGCGCCATCGCCCGGAGGCTGAGGACGGCACGAATGCGGGCCATCGCGCCATCCACGTCGAGTGCGCGCGGGACGATGTCGTGGAGCACCGGCCGCGTCGCAACGCGAAGCACGCGATCCACCGCCGATAAGAGCTCGGGCAGCGACAGGGCGAGAGGGCTCGCGGGCGGGGCGGGATCCGATGGCACCCATCCGCGCGCGAATCGATTGCGGCGCTCCTCCGAGCGATCCTCCAGCACATCGACGACCTCGCGCATCTGCTGATACTCGAGGAGCCGGCGCACGAGCTCCGCCCGCGGATCCTCCCAACTCTCGTCATCCTGCGAGCGCGGCAGGAGCATCTGCGCCTTGATCCGGAGGAGCCTCGCCGCCATCTCCAGATACTCCGCGGCATCGCTCAGCTCGAGTCCGTGAATGCGAGCGAGAAACTGCTCGCAAATGCGAGCGATGGGGATGTCGGTAATCTCCACTTCCTCCTCGCGAATGAGCGTGAGGAGGAGATCGAGCGGACCGGAGAACTGATCCAGCTCGACGATGAACGTCCTGGTCCCTTCGGCCTCGAGGATTGCGCTCACGTCGGCTCCGGAAGATCGAATGGCGCGATGAGTCGCGTGGCCACGCCCATCAGTAAGCGCACGGGCGCCATCCACGTCGCGATGACCGCTGGGGCGAATGACAACAGCAAGATGAGAATCAGCAATCCGTACGCCCCGATGCGCTGGTATTGCATTGCCCACGCCGGCGGCAAGAGATACTTCATGACGTGCGACCCATCGAGCGGCGGCACCGGCAGGAGGTTGAACATGATCAGCACGAGATTGATCAGAATGCCGTACCGCAGCATGTCCTGCGCATAGCCGAGCGCCTCAGCCACCCCCGGCGCGGTGCGGCCAATGGCGCCCACGCCAACCGCCAGAACGACGCAGGCCAGCGCAATCACCGCGTTGGCGGCGACGCCGGCCAGCGAGACGATGATGTCGCCACGCTTGAAGTTGCGATAGTTCCGGGGTACAACCGGCACCGGTTTGGCGCCGCCGAAGATCATCGCCCCTTGCGACCAGAAGAAGGTCAGTGCGGGCATGAGGATCGTCAGGAAGGGATCGATGTGCTTGATGGGATTCCAGGTCAGCCGGCCAAGCTGGTATGCGGTCGAATCACCCTGCTTCAGCGCCGCGTACCCATGCGCGTACTCGTGCGCGATCATCGAGAACAGAAGGATGGGGAGCGCAAGCAGGAACTGTTCAAGATTCAATCGCGGCGCAGTAGAGGTAAGCGCAGTCCAACGCCTGAACCGCGCGTAAGGTATGTGGCGTGGGAAATGATGTCAAAGCCATGTGGCGCCTTGACATCCGCGCATGCGAGGTCTAGCTTTCGCCCTCCGAAATCGTCGTCGCGTCATCGCATTCCCCGGAGAGTTTTCGTCGTGCCGAATATCAAGTCCGCCGAGAAGAACATGCGGAAGTCGCGTGCCGCCGCGGTGCGCAATCGCGCCCAGCGCTCGGCGCTTCGTACCGCCCTCAAGAAGGCGAACGATCCGCACGCCACGAACGAGACGCGCCTAGGAGCGATCAGCCTGCTCGATCGTGCCGCGCGCAAAGGCCTCATTCATCGCAACGCCGCCGCGCGCTACAAGAGCCGACTCGCAAAAGCGTCGAAGTAACTGCCACCAGCAAATCGAAACCCGGGCATCGGCCCGGGTTTTTTTTGGCTACAGTGCGGCGAGCTCAGCCCCGCATCGCTCGCAGTACCACTCCGTTGGATAGTTCATCGTGCTGCACTCCTGGCACTTGAGCGTCTTGACCTGCTCGCTCGGCACATCCTTGAGGAACGACGGCACCTGCGTGGACTGACGCGGCACGTGTGGTGACGAGGGCTCCGAGGGCAAACCGAGACCGAACGGATTGTTCTGCGCGTCATTGGCCGGCTGCCCCGCCGACGGCGTCGGATTCACCGGCCGCCCGCGGGAATCCACGACCGACTTGAGAAACTCGAGCTCATCGAATCCGACACCTCCGGTCTCCGGGCGGGAGGGCGTGGGTCTTGCCGGTGTCGCAGGCGCAGCCGGTGTTCGTGCCTCACGAGTCGCGGTGTCGCGGGGTGTCGCGCCGGTTTTCGGCGCGTTCAGCGCCAGGACTTCGCGCAGCCGTGTCAGCTCCACACTCGCCTGCGTGCGCTCGAGCGCGATCGACGCGGTAGCCTCGTCGGTCCTCCGAAGAATCTCATCGTAGGCGTCGGCGGACAGCTCCCCCACCGACGCGCGAAGCTCGGCCTCCGATCGCTCATCGCGATGCTTTGCTTCCGCGCGCTCCAGCTCTCCCAGACGTTCGGCGAGCGTCTTCGCCGCCGCCTCGATGTCGGACATGTGGCTGAGCAGCTGATCGACGACCTTCTGCAGCCGGAGCGCGTAGTCGCCATGCACCCGCTGATAGATGTGCGCAGGCGTCGAGTCGCGGCGCGCCTCGAGGGCAGCGAGCCACGATTCGAACCGCGCACGCTCCGCCATGAGCGATGCGACGTTCGACGCAGTGTTCGTGGGCGGATTGGTCATTCGTGTCTCCGCTGGTCCTCCGGTGCCGGGCAGCCGGGGTACGGTCCGGCGAATCCTGCGCGCTCCCGTGCCGCGACGAGTGCGGCCACCTGGTCAGCCGAGAGCTCGTTGACACGCCCGAGCAACCGTGACGTGAGCAGGATACGCGCCGTATGCTCCAGGCTCTCCATTCGTTGGTGCGCAATCGACAGAGTCGGTCCGGCCGTCAGCGCGCCATGATTCGCCATCAGAAACGCGTCATGGGTCGGGATGAACGGATCGAATTGCCGAGCGAGCGCCTCCGTGCCGGGCATTTCGTACGGAACGAGCGGCACCCACCCCACCTGAAAGATAACCTCTGGGAGTATGCACGAAGCAAACCCCTCCCCCGCAACGGCGAACCCCGTGGCGATCGGGGGATGGGCGTGAACGATCGCGCGAACATCCGGCCGCTGCGCGTAGATCCGCAGATGAACCGCGAGCTCGCTCGATGCACGGTGTTTGCCCCGCACGCGATGTCCATCGGCGCGAACTTCGACGAGGTCTTCCGGCCGAACATCCACCTTCGACATTCCCGTGGGCGTCACGAGGATGCGATCCGGACGCATGCGCACGGAGACGTTTCCATCAGGGCCCGCGATGAGCCCACGCTCCCACAGGCGGTGGCAAACGGAAACGATCTCGCGGCGAATGGCGATTGCGCCTGGCACTCGGCGTCATCCACCGAATCGGTAGATCACGTGGCCACCGACGATCGTAGCGATCGCTCGGCCGCGAAGCAGCCGGTCGCCGTAGGGCGTATTGCGGCCCTTCGAGACGAACCCCGCGGGATCCACCGACCATTCGAGATCCGGATCGAACACCGTCACGTGCGCCGGGGCGCCCCGCGCGAGGGAACCGCCGGGAAGATGAAAGAGGCGCGCGGGGGCGCAGGCGAGGCGGTCGACAAGCACCGGGAGCGCCAGGATACCGGTGTGCACAAGGTCGGTGAGCAGCACACCCAGCGCCGTTTCGAGTCCCACGATGCCGAACGGCGCGTCGGCGAACTCGCGCTCCTTCGCGTCGTAGTGGTGCGGCGCGTGGTCCGTCGCAATGACGTCGATGGTGCCGTCGTGGAGGCCCTCGCGCAGCGCCTCGAGATCATCGGCGGTACGAAGGGGCGGATTCATCTTCGCATGCGTGTCGTAGCCCTCGCACGCGTTCTCGGTGAGCGTGAGATGGTGCGGCGTCACCTCTGCCGTCACGGCCACGCCCTGCGCCTTTCCCCACCGAATGAGCTCCACGGACCCGCGCGTGCTCATGTGCGCGAGGTGCACATGCCCGCCTGTGAGCCGCGCGAGGAGAATGTCGCGCGCGACCATGACTTCTTCGGCTTCGGCGGGAATGCCCTTGACGCCAAGTCGCGCGCTGACGATCCCCTCGTTCATCGCGCCGCCGCTCGCCAGCGTTGGCTCCTCGCAATGGTCGATGACCGGAATTCCAAACGACTGCGCATACTCCAGCGCCGTTCGCATGAGGTGCGCCGAGGCAACGGGCTTGCCATCATCGCTGACCGCGACCGCTCCCGCTCCAACCATTTCGCCGAATTCCGCGAGCTGCTCGCCGCGTTGTCCGAGGGAGATCGCCCCAATCGGGTAGACGCGCGCGGCGCCGGCGCGCATGGCCTGCCGCAGGATGAATCCGACCGCAGCCTGATTGTCCGTCACCGGCTCGGTGTTAGGCATCGCGCAGACGGCGGTGAAACCGCCGGCGGCGGCGGCGCGCGCCCCCGTCGCGATCGTCTCGACATCCTCGCGCCCGGGCTCGCGCAGGTGGCAGTGGACATCAATGAACCCGGGCGCAACCACGGTGCCCTCGCACTCGATCAGATCGGCCTCGTCAGGCGCCCCCAGCGATCGACCACGCGCCTCGACGACCCCACCGCGGAGAAGCAGGTCACCGACCTCGTCGATGCCCTGCGAGGGATCCACGATGCGTCCGCCGCGCAACAGGACGTCGCGTGGCGCCGAGCCGGATCGCTCCCGGACGGTCACCGTTCGCTCCCTCGTTTCGCGGCATCGGCAAGCTCTGGACGGCCGCCGGCGAGCAGATACAGCACCGCCATGCGGACCGCCACGCCATTCGTGACCTGGTCGAGAATCACGCTCTGATCACCATCCGCGACATCCGAGTCGATCTCGACGCCGCGGTTCATTGGGCCCGGGTGCATGATGACCACGTCATGGTCGACGCGATCGAGTCGCTCGCGCGTGACGCCGAACACGCGGTTGTATTCGCGCAGCGACGGAATGTACCCCGCCTGCATTCGCTCCAGCTGAAGCCGCAGAATGTTGAGGGCTTCTGCCCACTCGATGGCCTCATCGATCCGCTTGAAGACCGTGACCCCGAATTCACTAATGTCCTTCGGGAGAAGCGAGCGCGGTCCGCAGACGGCCACCTCGACCCCCATTTTGGTCAGGCCCCAGATGTTCGATCGCGCGACGCGCGAGTGGAGCACGTCACCCACGATGCAGACGCGACGGCCCTCGAGCGATCCGAAGTGATCGCGCAACGTAAGCAGGTCGAGGAGGCCCTGGGTCGGATGCTCGTGCGTGCCGTCACCGGCATTGATGACGTTGGACTGGATGCGGTCGGCGAGGAAGTGCGCGGCTCCCGACGCCGAATGGCGAATGACGACCATGTTGATCCGCATCGCCTCGAGATTGCGCGCGGTATCGACCAGGGTCTCCCCCTTTTGCACGCTCGAGCCGGACGACGCGACGTTCACCGTGTCCGCCGAGAGCCGTTTCTCGGCGAACTCGAACGAAATACGCGTGCGCGTCGACGCCTCGAAGAAGAGGTTGACGATCGTCATGCCACGCAGCGCGGGAACCTTCTTGATCTGGCGCTCGCTGACTTCCTTGAATGGCTCGGCGGTATCGAGGATCAACCGAATCTGCTCCGTCGAGAGAGGCTCGAGCCCGAGCAGGTCCTTGCCGAGCGTTCTCGTCATGTGCCCTCGTCTCGCGGCACCACGACGACGGCGTCCTTGCCATCGAGCTCCTCCACCAGGACATCGACACGGTCGGTGGGCGCGACCTCGATCTTCTTTCCGACGATGTCGGCGTGGATCGGAAGCTCGCGACCACCGCGGTCGACGAGCACCGCCAGCGCGATGCGCGACGGCCGACCGAAGTCGGCCAGCTCATCGAGGGCGGCGCGCACCGTGCGCCCGGTGTACAGAACGTCGTCGATGATCACGACCTGTTTCCCTTCGAGGTTCCAGGGGAGGTCCGTCGGACCGACGACGGGACGCGGACCAACCGTTTGCAGGTCGTCGCGGTAGAGCGTGATATCGAGCGCGCCTCGCGGGACGTCGACGTTCTCGCGCTCTTTGATAGCGGCGACGATGCGGGTCGCGAGCTGCACGCCGCGTCGCTGGATGCCGACGACGATCAGATCTTCCGTGCCGTTGTGCAGCTCGATGATCTCGTCGGCCATGCGCTTGAGGGCGCGATCCACCGCGCGCGCATCGAGCACGACAGAATTCTTGGAAGGCATCGGTGGGGGAATATGCCCGGACCGGCGCCCCGATAGAAGGGGGACGCGAGGGTGGGCCTTTCCTCGGCCTGCCCCTTGCAGCGCGCGTCCACGAAACTCCACGCGGAGGAAGCCCTACATGCGACACTCTGGACTGATGGTCGGGGCACTGCTCATGGCGGCGGCGTGCTCGCCCAGCCGGGCGTTCATGGACACCGTCAACAGCACGCCCACGATCGCCGAAGCGGCGCGGTTGATCGCGGACGCACAACAGGCGGGTGCCGACTCGCTGGCGTCGGAGGCGATCACGGCCGCCCGCCAGGCGCTCGAGGCCGCGCGCGGCTTCGAGCAGCGCGCGCAGCGTAGCCTGGCCCAGGTCGAGGCGCTCCGCGCCCAGGCCGAGGCTCGTTATGCACGCGCCGTGGCCGAACGGGAGGTGGCGCAACGCGAGGAGACTCGCGCGCGTGCTGCGCTCGCCGCCCTGCCACCGGAGCGCTCCCGATGAGCGCGCGTCTGCTCGTGCTGGTCTCGGCGCTCACGATTGCGGCGTGCGCCACGACGAGGCCCTCGGGGGAGCTGGCTCAGGCACGGACCATCCATCAGACGCTCGTGTCGTCGGGCGCCGACCGCCGAGTCGAGGCGGATATGCTGCGGACGAACACCGCCATCGCCGAAGCGGAGGCGGCGTTCACCACACGCAAACATCAAAGCGATGTCGATGCGCTTGGCCATATTGCGCTGCGACTCGCGCAGACCGCGGAGGCGAACAACGCTCGGCTGCTCGCCGAGCGCGCCGCGGATAGCCTCCGCACGGCGCGCCTGCAACGGCTGCTCACCCTCAGCGAAGCGCAGCGCGCCGAGCTCGAGACGAAGCAGCAGCTGTCCGAGCAGGAGATGCAGGCACTGCGCGAGCGCAACCTGCTCGCCGAGCAGCGCGCCGATTCGCTGCGCCGCGCCGCGGAAGAGGCGAATCGCCGGCTCAACGAAGCGGTGACGCAGCTGCGGTCGCTGGTGGCGGAGATCACGAACCTACAGCAGACGCAACGCGGATTAGTGATCAGCTTGAGCGACATTCTGTTCGACGTCGGCAAGAGCACGCTCAAGCCAGGATCGCAGGCGAGTATTCAGCGGATAGCGGTCGTGCTCACGCAGTACCCGCAGCACCAGATCCTCGTCGAGGGCCACACCGACGCGACCGGGAGCGACGAGTTCAATCTTCAGCTCTCCCGCGATCGCGCGAACTCCGTGCGCACGGCCCTGGTCGCCGGCGGCGTGGAGGCATCGCGAATCACCGCCGAGGGGTTTGGCGAATCGCGACCGGTGGCGGGTAATGACACGGCCGCCGGCCGTCAGCAGAATCGGCGCGTGGAGATCGTAATCGTCGGCGCGGGGACAGTGGCCGATGCGGTCCCGCGCGATACCACCGCCGCACCACCGCCCTAAGGGATTCCTCACGAACCACTCGTCAGGCAGGCGGTCGGACCCCGCGTTAGCGCTCTTGCTGACGCGGGGTTCGCCGCGTTTCGGGGGCGCGTTCGGGTCGCGCGCGAACTGCCGCCGTCACGCAGCGTGCAACCTCGTCACCGACCGCGCCGGTATTCGGGACTCGTGGCCGCCTTCGGTCAGTGCGACCGGTCGAAGAGCCCACAGTTGGTTTACCAGAAAACATGTGATCTGCGACCGTGCCTTCAAATGCTCATGGCGCAAGCACTTGCCGCGCGCTGTGCGAAAATTAGCACGCGCTCATGCGCGGCACGCAATGCGCTTATGGAGGTGCGCAAACCGGCAGTCAACCAACCAGATGGAGTCCAACGCAATGAGTACCCGGCGCGGGTTCACGCTGCTCGAGGTCGCAATCGTCGTGGTCCTGATGGGGATCATGGGCGGCTATGCCGCGCCCCGGCTCCTTCAGGCGCGGACGCGTGCCAGTGCGCGAGGTGCGTCGCAGGCGGTGGTGTCGCAGCTCGCGCGTACGCGCGACATCGCCTCACGCCGGCGCATCGCGACTCGTGTCGTGCTGTCGTCGACGACCATCCGGGCGTTCGGCACGATCAACGGCGTCGAGCAGGAAGTGCTTCCACCGCTCAACCTCACGACTGAATACGGCGCGACGCTGACGTCCGGCAAGCCGGAAGTCCGATTCGACACGCGCGGCTTCGCCTCGGGGCTCACCGGTCACGTCGAAGTCACCACATACCACGGGAATTCGTACTCGAAGCTGTGCATCTCGCGGTATGGGAACGCTCGCCTGGGAGGATGTCTCTCATGACCGCGCGCAAGGGTTTCAGCCTCATCGAGCTGATGGTCGCGATCATGATTTTAACGGTCGCACTCCTGGGACTCGCGGCCAGCAGCGCCGTCGCGACACAAATGATCGGCGCTGGCGGCCGCCACACGCTCGCGGCCTCGGTCGCGCAGTCGCGATTCGAGATGCTGCGCCGCGGCCGTTGCGCGAACCTCGTCGGCGGGAGCAGCTACACTCGCGGCGTCACCGAGTCGTGGCAGGTGGATTCGATCCGAAGCTCGGCGTTCCTCACCGCGCGCGTGACGTATCACACGCGCCGCGGGCCTCGTACGCAGACCTTTCGCTCGGTGCGCCCATGCTGACGCCGCCTACTGTTTCGACGCGCCGTCGCGGTGCATCGATCATCGAGCTGATGATCACGCTCACGATCTTCGGCCTGGTCATGGCCGGAGTCACGAGCGCGATCTCGGAGCAGACGCGGTTTCAGGCCGGCGCGCAGCGCGTGGTGGCCTCGCAGCGAAGCCTCCGACAGATCAGCGACCTCCTTCCGAGCGAGCTTCGCGCTCTAGGAACGGGGGCCGGTGACATCTACGCCATGAACGCGTCGTCCATCGATCTGCGCGTCACGACCGGCTCCACGGTCGTCTGTTCGATCGCCGCGGGTGGCGGTTCCGTAACGATCCCGCCGGCACAGCTCGCGACGGGGGTGCCCCTGACATCCTGGCGCGACGTACCGACGACCGGTGATTCCCTCTTCATCTTCGACGACGGCGCCACGGCGTCCCGGGCCGATGACTCGTGGCGCGCCTACCGCCTGTCCGCACCTCCTCTCGCGGCGCAGCTGTGCCCGACCGCGACCGGATTCACCCGGACGCTAGGCGAAGCCTCCGCGGGCATGCGGCTGACCGTGACCCCGGCGATCCCGGTGACGACGGTCGTCGGCGCGCCCATTCGGTTCTTCCGACCCGCTCGTTATGCATTGGCGACGGGTGCCGACGGCCGGTGGTATCTCGGGTACACCGAGTGCAAAGCGGGCTGCGGTACGCTGGATGTCGTGGCAGGGCCCGTGCGCCCGCCGAGCGGCCAAGGGATTGGCTTCACGTTCCGCGATTCGTTAGGAGCGATCACGGCGAGCCGCACGGACGTCGCCTTCATCGAGCTGGTGTTGCGCACCGATGGTCCGCCGCCCGCCGAGCGGTCGCGGATCCGCTCCGGTGCGCTGGCCGACTCGCTTCGTGTGTCTATTTCCGTCCGCAATCCGAGGTAATGGAGCTCATATGCTGACCCGCTGGATTTCCGACAACCGTCGGGGCTTTGCGCTGGCGACCGCCGTCGGGGCGATCGCCCTCGTTGGCGCGCTGGTCGCCGGTGCGTTCGTGGCTTCGACCACCGAGTTCCGGACCGGCCGCGACGCTATCCAGCAGACACGCGCGTTCGAGGCAGCTGAATATGGCAATAGCGCGATCCGTGCGAACTGGAACAACGCGTGGAACACGTCGATGAATCGCGGCGATACCCTCATTCGGACATACGATGCTGGCGGCGCCGCGGCCACCGTGCGCGTCACGCGGCTGAACGACAACATCTTTCTCGTTTCATCCGAAGCATCGGCCGGCACGGGCCTGGCCTCGGGAGCACGGCGCCGGGTGGCGAGCCTGTTAAAGCTCAACATTCCTACCGTGCAGATCAACGGGGCGCTCACCGCTCGTGGCCACACCAAGGTCGGCGGCAGCGCGACGATGCAGGGGCGCGACACGCTGCTCCCCGGATGGGATTGTCCGATACCCGCGCCGGGTAGCGGTGTGCCCGGACTGGCGATTCCCGACTGGAGCCACGTCTCGCTCGGTGGTACCTGCAAACAATATCTCTGCGTGCAGGGGACGCCGCAGCAGGCGGTGATCGGTCCCCAGATGTCCGACACAAATACGTACTTCAGTTACGGCGACTATCAGTGGAACGATCTCGTCGCGATGGCGAACAAGATCCTGGGCCCCGGGCCGCACACTGGGGTGGGCCCCCGATACGCGAGCGGCGCGTGCGATACAGCGAACCCACTGAACTGGGGCGAGCCTCACAAGGTGGTGATTGGCTCTCCCGGACCGTGCGAGAATTACTTCCCGATTATCTACGCCCCCGGGGATCTCAAGATCAACGGCGACCGCGGACAGGGCATCCTTCTCGTCAACGGCGCACTCGAGGTGACTGGCGGGTTCCAGTTCTACGGCTTGATCATCGTACGTGGAGAGCTGAGAACGGCGGGTACGGGCGGGCATTTCAACGGCACGGTGCTGGCTGCGAACGTGGCAGTAGGTGGTGAGCTCACGTCCAACAACACCGTCTCGGGGAACGCAACCTTCCGCTATTCGAGCTGCGCAATGATGTCGGCGTTGCGGGGGACGGCAACACCTATAGCCATTCGCGATCGCGCCTGGGTGGAGCTGTACTGAGCCGAACGAGGAACGAGGAACGAGGAACGAGGAAGCGTGACTGGCTTCCTCGTTTTTCGTTCCTCGTTCGCCATTCCTCGTTCCGTTCACGGATGGGGCGAGATTCGAACTCGCGAGACGGTTGCCCGTCCACACGCTTTCCAGGCGTGCGCCTTAAGCCACTCGGCCACCCATCCAGTACGAACGAGGAACGAGGATCCAGGAAGTCGCTTCCTCGTTCCTCATTCCTCGTTCCTTTCCACGGACAGGGTGAGATTCGAACTCACGATACGGGGTTACCGTATACCGGTTTTCGAGACCGGCGCCTTCAGCCTCTCGGCCACCTGTCCAGGGTCACGAAATATCGTTGGGCTCCCAAGTGGAGTCAACGATTCTACTCGATAACGAATGAGGACTGCGGAACGAGGAACTGAATAGGGAGGACCTCACTCGAGTGAATTCCTCACTCCTCGTTCCTTATTCCTCATGCGCTCAAAAAACCCCTTCAACAGCGACGCACACTCTTCCGCCAAGACCCCCGCGACCACTTCGGGCCGATGGTTCAAACGCGGATGCCGCACGATGTCGTCGACGGAGCCAGCCATCCCGGCCTTCTCGTCCCACGCCCCGAAGACGAGCATCCGGAGGCGCGATAACACGATTGCCCCGGCGCACATTGCGCAGGGCTCGAGCGTCACATAGAGAGAGCAGTCCTCCAGCCGCCACGAGCCGCGCACGCGGGCAGCCTCGCGCAGCGCCAGCACCTCGGCATGTGCCGTGGGGTCCTGATCGCGCACCGTTCGATTGGTCGCACGCGCGATGACGTCGCCTCCGGACATAACGAGCGCGCCAACAGGGACATCCCCGTGGCGCGCGGCATCGCGGGCAGCGGCCAGCGCCTCCCGCATGATCGGCTCGTGGGCGCTCAGATGCGCCACGCCAATCCGATCGTCTGCTCGGTTCCTCCAGGTGCCTCGCCCCGAAGCGCGCCGCGCATGCGGATCTCACCGATCACCGTGACGTTCGGTGCGGCGCCGATCCATGCCCCGATCGCACCGGCAACTGCGGGGACGAGGCGACGCGCCGTGTCGGTTCCGCCTGCTCGTAACGCGCCGACGGAGGCCCCGATGTACGGGCGATAGCGGCCATGTGGCAGGCGCGCCTGGAGCCCGACGTCGGCCGCCACCACGCCGAGAGGGTCGTTAGGTCCGCGAGCGCCGTCGTTGAGGGCGTACGACAGCCCTGCTTCCGCAACGAAGACCCTGCTGACCGGCCGCCCGAGACGCAGGCCGACGACCGGAGCGCCGGCGTCGAGTCGTGAGGCCTTCTCCGGAATGAATTCTCCGGCGACGACGGCAACCACTCCCTTGGCCGGCCGATCCTCCTGGGCCCGCGCCCCTCCTCCGAGGAGTGTGATCGACGCGAGCACTGCACCGAAAACCACGCGCATGGGTCACCTCCAGGTGTGTGTTGAAATGTTGACGATCAACGCGAGCCGGCTCCCGCCGGCATCGCTTCCCCCACCTTCTCGAACGTGAGCTCGCCGTTCGCGCCGACGCCGGCGACGATGTGGTCGCCTTCGCCGAAGCGGCCCTCGAGCACCGCCAGCGCGAGCGGGTTCTGAATCAGGCGCTGGATCGCGCGCTTCAACGGACGCGCCCCGAATGCCGGATCGTATCCCTCTTCGGCGATCGCGCGCCGCGCGTCGGGCGTGAGCTCGATCGTCATCTTGCGCTCCGCCAGGAGCTTCTCGAGCCGCCGCAGCTGCAGATCGATGATCCGATCCAGCTCCCCCATTCCAAGCGGACGGAAGATGATGATGTCGTCGACGCGATTGAGGAACTCCGGCTTGAATTGACGGCGCAGCTCGGCGGTGACGACCGTCTCGACCTCTGCCCAATCGCGGGGACCACGCTCGAGAATGAACGAGCTGCCCACGTTCGACGTCATAATGATGACCGTGTTCCTGAAATCGACCGTACGTCCCTGCGAGTCGGTGAGTCGGCCGTCATCGAGAATCTGGAGCAGGATGTTGAAGACGTCTGGGTGGGCCTTCTCGATCTCGTCGAAGAGCACCACCGAGTATGGGCGGCGCCGGACCGCCTCCGTGAGCTGGCCACCCTCCTCGTACCCCACATAGCCAGGAGGCGCTCCGATGAGGCGTGCGACCGCGTGTTTCTCCATGTACTCCGACATGTCGATGCGCACCATGGCATGCTCATCATCGAAGAGGAACTCGGCGAGCGCACGGGCCGTCTCGGTCTTTCCGACGCCAGTGGGGCCAAGGAAGATGAATGAGCCGATGGGGCGGTTGGGATCCTGAAGTCCTGCTCGTGACCGACGCACCGCATTCGCGACCGCATGGATCGCCTCGGGCTGACCAATCACGCGCTCGCCGAGGTGCTCCTCGAGCTTCGTCAGGCGCTCGCGCTCGCTTTCCATCATTCGAGACACGGGAATGCCCGTCCACTTGGCCACGATCTCCGCGACGTCCTCGGCCGTGACCTCTTCCTTGAGAAAGCGCTTCGCGCTCGACTGGCGCTGTGACAGCTGCTGCTCCGTGTCACGCAGCTGCGCCTCGAGCTGGGGGATACGTCCGTACGAGATCTCTGCGGCCTTGCCGAGATCGCCGGAACGCGCGGCCTGCTCGGCCTGCGTCCGCAGTTCCTCGATCTCCTGTTTGATCTTGGCGACCTTTTGCAGGGATTCCTTCTCCCCTTGCCACTGAGCCTTCATCGCACCCGATCGCTCCTTCAGCTCGGCGATCTCGCGCTCGAGCGCGGTACGACGCTGAGCGGAGGCCGGATCCTTTTCCTTTTGCAGTGCCTGGCGCTCGATCTCGAGCTGCACGATGCGCCGCTCGACTTCGTCGATCTCCTGGGGAAGCGAGTCGATCTCGATGCGAAGTCGCGATGCCGCCTCATCGATCAGGTCGATCGCCTTATCGGGAAGGAAGCGATCGCCGATG
Source organism: Gemmatimonadaceae bacterium (assembly GCA_035253695.1). Lineage (GTDB taxonomy): Bacteria > Gemmatimonadota > Gemmatimonadetes > Gemmatimonadales > Gemmatimonadaceae > JAICNG01. The sequence goes on along the minus strand of DATFBS010000098.1, from coordinate 41,608 downwards.
TACCGATGCGACAGCGTCGAGGCCGCGACGATAGCGCCATCGGTGATGCGCACGCCGTGATGCGTCTCGTATCGCTCCTTCAATCCGCGAAGAATGGCGATGGTATCGTCGACCGAGGGCTCACCGACGTACACGGGCTGGAACCGGCGCTCGAGCGCAGCGTCCTTCTCGATGTGTTTGCGATACTCATCGAGTGTCGTGGCCCCGACGACGCGCAGCTCGCCACGCGCGAGCATCGGCTTGAGCATATTGCCAGCGTCCATGGCTCCCTCGGCGGCGCCGGCACCGACGAGCGTATGCATCTCATCGATGAACACCACGAACTGTCCTTCGTTCGAGGTGATCTCCTTCAGCACTGCCTTGAGCCGCTCCTCGAATTCTCCGCGAAACTTCGCACCGGCGATCAGCGCGCCAAGGTCGAGCGCAACGAGCCGCTTGTTCTTGAGGCTCTCCGGGACGTCCCCGTTGATAATTCGCTGGGCCAGCCCCTCGACGATCGCCGTCTTGCCGACGCCGGGCTCTCCGATGAGGACGGGATTGTTCTTGGTGCGGCGCGAGAGGACCTGCACGACCCGGCGGATCTCCTCGTCGCGGCCGATCACCGGATCGAGCTTTCCCTTTCTGGCGGCGTCGGTGAGATCACGTGTGTACTTCTGAAGCGCCTGGTACTGGTTCTCCGGCGTCTGGTCCGTCACCCGATGTGCTCCGCGCACGACCTTCAGCGCCTGAACGAGTGCATCGCGCGTGGCACCGGCCGACGAGAGGACCGCGAAGCTGTCGGTTCCGCGCACATCGGCGAGGGCGACCAGCAGATGCTCCGTCGAAACGAACTCGTCCCCAAGCGACTTGGCGAACTCGTCGGCCTTGTCCATGACCTGGTGCAGCTCGCGCGAGAGCGTCGGTTGGGCACCCGTCTGTTTCGGGTACCGTGCGATCTCACGCTCGACGCGCGAGCGGAGATCGCTCACGTTCCCGCCGATCTTATGCAGCAGAGGTACGACGATGCCCTCCTCCTGCTGAAGGAGCGCCAGCAAGACGTGAGCGTCGTACACAAGTGGATTGCCGTTACGGCGGGCCAGCGAAAGCGCCTCGTTGAGCGCCTCGGCGGCCTTCACGGTCAGGCGATCGGAGCTTATCATGGAAATCGTAGCTTGAGAAAGCGCATTATCATGGGCGGCCTAAGTCACTAGCCCACAAGGCATAGGCAACCGACATTCCGTTGACATCTGCCGAGCGTGCGCACTCGGACTGCCGCGGTGGCGCGGGCTACGGTTCCCGCGCGGCTCCGTTCGCCGACTTCTGCCGGATCGACATTCTCGCCGAATCTAGCAGAGCGAACACGACTTCGTCGGTGGCGGCGCTGAGTCCTGCCACGATGCCCTCGATCGACCCCTCCGGGACGGCGCGTTCCACGCGGGCCGCGCCCGACCACACGATCGAGTCGTCATCGACTCTGATGAGGCTGGCCTCGAGATTCACGGCGACGAAGACGTTGTTGCCGCGATCGATCTCCTCGAACTCTCGCACGGTGCCGCGCCAGAGGTGCGTAAACGCCCTTCGGGTGGGCGGATCGAAGAGCGCTCCACCGCGCAGCAGCGGTTTCGCCTGCACGAGATCGGCTGTCCGGCGTCCGAGCATCTCCCCCAAGGGGATTGCCCACTCGCGCGAGGGGTAGGCGGCATAGCCGGCCTCGCCGACGCGATATACGATCCCTCGTTGCCCATAGAGCCCGGGCGTGATATAGCGGGCGACGGCCAGCGATCCTTCAGGAAGGTCATCAGTGAAGGGCGGCACGGCAACGCCGGAGGTTTCGGCGGCCGTCGGCAACAGGCGGTACATCTCGATAGGCGCAACGGTGCGCTGACGGAAGCATCCGACCGCGAGGGTGGCGATGGCGACGAGCGCGACGCTGACGTTCATTGCGCCGCCGGCCCCGCGGTTTTCTTGGGCGCCTGGCGCCGCGATAGAACGCTGGTTGGCTCCTTCTCCAGTCGATCGGCAAGGCGCGCGAGATCATCGGACGCGGCGGCCAGATTCTCGACGATGCGGGCCAGCCGATCGCCGTCGCCGGTGGCGTCGCGCATGTCGCCGATCAGCGCGCGCATGTCTCGCATGGCAGCCAGGGCTTCGCGTTGCGCCTGGCGGAGGCCCGGACTTGCGTCCCGGAATGCGGTGTCGAGCGACCCGATCAGGCGCTCGGTTCTCGCCAGCATCCCGGCGAGCTGCACCGTTGCCTGATCGAGATTCTCGATCACTCGGCCCGATCCATCGGCCGCGTTGGTCAGCAGCGCGTCGACGCGCGAGAGCGTGCGATCGATGCGGTCCCACGGACTCGACGCCGCGATCCTCTCCACGCCGTGCAGAAGGGTGTCCGCGCGGTCGAGAAACACCGCGAGACGGCTCATGGCGTCCTGGAAGGTGAGGTTGTCGCGCGTGCGGACGCGGCTCCGCGGTGGCAGCACGGGAGAGGTGGGCAGCCCTGCCTCGAGATTGAGGTATGGCTGTCCGAGGAGTCCGACCTGGGTGATCGTGGCGTAGGTGTCGGTGCGCACCGGCGTTTGCGGGCGAACTCGAAACGTCACCTCGATGCGCGTTGGGTCCGCCGGGTCGAGCATCAGGCGGGTGACCGACCCGACAATCAGCCCGCCGTAGCGAACCTCATCGCCCAGATTCAACCCCGCGACGTTTCTGAACGCCGCGCGGTACTCGCTCCCGCGGTGAAAGAGCGACGGATACCGGGCGAAGGCGACGATCGCCACGAGCACGAGCGCCGTGCCGCCGAGAAATGCGAGGATTCCGAGCCTCGATTCACCGCGTCTCATTCCGACCCCCGACGACGGAGCAGGCCGCGCACCACCGGATGCTCGCTGTCAGCGAGCGAATCATGATCCCCGGAATCGACGATGCGTCCCTCGGCCATGACGTAGACACGTTGAGCGTTCCCAAAGGCGTAGCGCGCTTCTCGGGTGAAGATCACGATCCCGAATCCTCCCCGCTCCTGCAATTGGTGCAAGGTGCGGTCGAGCTCGGAAGCCGCATGTGCGTCGAGCCCCTGCGTGGGCTCATCCAGTAAGAGGACGGGTGGCCTCAGCGCGAGGGCACGCGCGAGCGCGACGCGCCGTTGCGCGGCCCGATCGAGCTCCCCCGGGGTGGCGTCCTGCGCCAGCGTCAGACCTACCTCGGAGAGCAACTCCTGCGCCGCCTGTCGAGCCTCGTCGCCGGTAGCGTGGGTATGCTCGAGGAGCGGCAGCTCGACGTTCTCGAGAACCGAGAGACGCGACAACAGCGCTGCACCCTCGAATACCACGCCGAACCGCGTGCGCATTCGTCGAACCACGGCGTCCGATTCGCCACGCGCGTCGAAGCGTTCGCCATCGACGACGATGGAGCCGGTGCGCGCCTCCTCGAGGGCGAGCAGATGGCGCATGACGACCGACTTCCCCGAATGGATGGGGCCGAGCACGACACTCGTTTTCCCGCGCCACGCACTGAGCGAGATATCGAAGATGGCAGGCGCCTCATCCGGCCCGGTGAGCCCGTTCACTTCGAGCACGCAATCGCCCACGTTAGGCAAGCCCGGGGATGAAGTAGAACACGACGTTGACCAGCGTGTCCGCCCCGAGGACGCCGAGCACGGAGTAGACGACGCCACGCGTGGTCGCCTCGCTGATCGCGGCCACCCTCCCCTCGACGTTCAGCCCCTCATCGGCGGCGACGAATCCGATGATGAAGGCGAAGATGACGCTCTTGCCGAGTCCCACGATCAGGTCACGCATCGCGAATGCCGAGCGGAACTCCTCGAGGAAGAAATTCGTGCTATAGTCGAGAAAGAGTGTGCTGCCGATCCAGCCGCCGAAAATGATCAGCGCGACGGAGAGAATGGTAAGGGCGGGCAGGCCGATGAGGAGCGCTGCCAGCTTCGGCGCCACCAGGTACTTCACGGGGTCGAGCCCCATGGCGCGCAGTGCGTCGATTTCTCCGCCGGCACGCATGGCCGCGAGCTCTCCGGCGATTCCGGAGGCGCTTCGCGCCACGACCAGCAAGGCCGCACCGACGGGGCCGAACTCGCGGGCGGTGAACCAGGCGATGGCGCGAATGCTCATCGCCTGCGCTCCGAACTCGAGGAGCTGCGACGCGACCTGAAAGATCGCGATGAGGCCCACGAGCATCGATGCCGGCACGACGAGTGGCAGGGCGCCAACGCCGAGCGTCTCGACTTCGCGCTGGATCCCCGTTCGGACGGGAATGCGGCGGGACACGGACAGCCACGCCAGCCAGTACAAAACGCCCAGCGCCAGCCGCCCGCGGCTGAGAATGCGTCCGGTGGCGGTGACGAAGGGCCGTCCCGGACGCGGTCCCGTCGTGATCTGTTCGCCGACTGAGGTCATGTGTGCTTGACCGATGAGAGCATGCGGCCTAGCGTTCGCGCGCGATGCAGATCGGAATGGTGGTGAGGCATTGCGTGCTCGGCGCGGCGCTCGTCGCCTGCACGAGAACGGACGGCCGCGCGGTGATGGACGATTCGACGTTCGTCACCGCAATGGCGCGGCTGCATGTCATCGAGCGCAAGTATCAGTTGAGCGATGCCACGCGTGACAGCTTGCGCGGAGGGGTGTTGCAAGAGCAAGGCCTTACTCCGGCGAACCTCGAGCGCCAGGCCCGCTACTACGCACGCGATCCCGCGTACGCGTCGGCGATCTGGAGGGCGATCGACAAGAAGGCGCTGGAGCTCCTCGCGGCCGACAGGATTCCCCCGGCCGGCGGCGAGGAGGGGCTTCACGAACAAACGCGGTGACGGCCGAAGCCGTCACCGCGTTTGTGCGCTCATGCGCGCCGCCAGACGTCACTTGCTGACGATCATCTTCTTCACCTTGACCTCGCCGTCGACCTCGATGCGATAGAGGTACACGCCCGAGGCAACTTCGCGGGAGGAGCCAAGGTAGTGGCCATCCCAGTACGCGGTGTACGTCCCGCACGTGAGTCGCAGATTCAAGAGCTGTTGTCCCGTTCCCTGCAGAATCGGTACGGCAACGAGCTGCGCCAGAATGTTGTAGATCCTCAGGGACACCACGTGCTCCCGACCGGTGTCCTGACAGGTCGCCAGGTCGCCGATGACAAACGGGATCGTCGTGGTCGGGTTGAACGGGTTTGGGTAGTTCTGGCCCAGTTCAACTCCGGGGCGCTCGCGAACCGGCGGTGGGGGTTGAGCGGCTTGGGCTTGCCCGATCGTCGGTACGAGTGCGCCTAGGGCGAGCACACAGAGTGCTGCCCATCGGTGCCTCATGCGCCATCTCCAGACTGACGAAGTAAGAGGTCTCTGTCCCGCTCCTGGAAACAGGTGGTCCAATCGCTTGCCTTGAGCGCGAACATAGGATGCAGTGCAGGCGGTGTCAAGCAACCCAAATCGCCATCCCTGCGCAAACTACGGACCTAGCAATACCCTGCCTGACGAGCGCCGTTCCGTGATGTGATGCCGGTCGCAGTACTCCAGAAACGGGATGAGATACTTTCGCGACGACCCGAGTATATCCCGAAGCTCTGCCGGGCTGTGTTCCCGGCCCGGTACCATCCCGGTCCGCAACCGGGCGATCATGTCGTCCAGGGCCGCGCGAGCGAACCACCTGTCGGCCTCGACGGCCACTACCTCCCGCTCGCGTTCCATGAGTCGCAGAAGAGGAACGACATCCGGCCCATGGCTCGCCTCCAGCTCCGGGACGCTGGGGGGCTCTCCGGCAGCGCGTTGGAGGCTGCCGAGCAGATCTCCTCGGAGCCGGACCTGTCGCTCGGTGAGCCGGGGCAGCCAGCCCCGACGCGCGATGAGGCTGCCGTCGACCTGGAGCTCCCCCGATGCCACCGCCTCTCGAACGAGCAGGTCCACCAGCTCCGGCGGAGCCCCAACACGGGCGCGAATCGACTGTAAGGGTGCACCGGGGTCGAGGGGCGTGCGCCGGTGGTGGTCATCGACGAGCCCGAGAAGGGCCTCACGCGCACGTTCCACCGCCTGCGCGGAATACACGCGGTCACCGATACGACGTACGCCTAACGACGCGCCGGGGCTGGCCAGCTCCGCCGCCGTCGCCGGCCGCGCGCCGAGTCGCACGGGAAGGGACGCGACGGCCACGCCACGGATTCCCGCATCGGACAGGTGTCGGTCGAGGCGATCCTCGACGCTACCCGCGGTCTGCTGCCACGGACGCGCGCGACGTCCCTGGGGGGTTGGGTCGTCGATGCACCCCCCGCCGACGGTGACGAGCGGCGTTTCGCCGCGGAGGACGAATCGGTCGCCCGCTCGAGCCACCACGGGCTCCTCGAGGACGATGCGCGCGGGCCCCCTCGATGCGGGACGCAGGGCGCCACCTGCCGCGACCACGCGGGCGCCAACATCAGCCGTGCCCAGGTGAAAGCGCAGCTGCGTGCGCGGTCCAATCGCGTGCCGCGCGGTCGCCAACAGCTCGACGTGAGCCAGCACAACGGTGGTCGGTGCCCACGACTCGTCGGCCACGAGAACCTGCCCGCGGCGCAGCTCGCTCACGTCGACGCCGGCCAGGGCAACCGCCGCGCGCATGCCGGTGGTCGCCGCGACGATGGGCGCGCCATGAGACTCGAGGCCGCGAACCCGTACCGACTTTCCGAGAGGCATCACCCGCGCGATCCCATCGCGCGTGAGTGAGCCGCTCCAGACCGTACCGGTGACCACCGTGCCCGTTCCCTTGAGGGAGAACGCGCGGTCGATCGGCATCCGGAAAAGGTCCTCGGCGTCGCGCGCCGGCCGCGCTTGCGCCACGCGAGCAATCGCATCGCGAAGCTGCGCAACGCCATCGCCTGACACCGCCGACGTGGGGACGACGGCCGCCGACTCGAGAGGCGAATCCTTGAGCGCCTCCTCGAGGTCTTCGCGGACGAGCTCGAGCCAATCCGCATCGACGAGGTCACGCTTCGAAAGCGCGACGACGCCACCCCGCACGCCGAGCAGCCGGAGTATGTTCAGATGCTCGCGGGTCTGCGGCATGATGCCTTCGTCGGCCGCGACAACCAGCAAGGCGAGATCGATCCCCGTCGCCCCCGCGACCATGTTTCGCACGAAGGCCTCGTGTCCGGGCACATCGACGACCCCAAGCGTCAGGCCATTGTCGAGTCGCAGGGGTGCGAATCCGAGGTCAATCGTTATGCCGCGACGCTTTTCTTCCTCGAGCCGATCGGTATCGACGCCGGTGAGCGCCTTCACGAGCGCGGTCTTGCCGTGATCGACGTGACCGGCGGTCCCGAGTATCATGCGCGGCTCCACGGTGCGTGCTCCCACATCTCGAACGCGCGGAGCCCGCGGTCCTGCGCGAGATGCTCGCGGAGAAACTCGCGAAGAAGGCGCTGATGGGCGCGGCTGTCAGGGTCGGACATCTTGCCGGTACGCTCGTCGGCCATCCAGGCCTCGAGCCGGGCACGCTCGGTCGCTGGAAGCGTGCGTCCCGCGGGGTGCAGCCGCGCGCACGTCGCGCAGAGTACGCCGCCCGCAGCATGACTGAATGGAAGGGCGTCGGCGAGCACGACCTCGGAGTGGCACGCGCTACAGCTGTCGAGCGACGGCGCGAATCCCAGCTCCCCCACCAGGCGCCACGCCCCGGCGAGCGTGACCTCACGAGTGTCGTCAGGCGCGGCCAGCGCAAGCTCATCGAGCGACCGTGAGAGCGCGTCGAAGAGCGTAACCTGTCGCTCATCGGTGGCGAAACGGAGGATCAGCTCCGCGAGCGCCGACGCTCCCGCGAACCGACCGAGATCGGCGGCGAGCGCAGGGCGCGACTGGGTGAGGTCGAACGCGCACAGCGTCTGCAGATCGCGCTGCTCGCGCACCAGCACCTCCACCGTGCCCTCAGCGAACAAGTCGAGCGCGCTGCCGAATCGTTTCGTGGACCGCCGCGCCCCGCGCGCGAGTACGGACAGGACGCCGGCCTCCCGCGTCGCGAGCCGGAGGATGCGCGAGGTCTCCGAATAGTCGAACGCGTGGAGGACGATCGCATCCGTGACGAGAAGAGGCATGGAAGTAAAATATGACCGGAGACGGCCAGGCCACAGAGGAACCGCGGGGCAATCTTTACGTGCCTTTACCAGCCGAGCTCCGCCCGTGCTCCCAGCAGGATCGTCCGTCCGGGCGCCCGGTAGTTCAGGATCGCCTCGTATCTCTCGTCGAGCGCGTTCTCGACTCGCGCCGTCACCGCGATCGCGGTCGCGGGGCGGCGCATGAGACGCACTTCACCAGCGACGTCGAGCGTCGTGTACCAGGGCAGGCGGACGTACCCAACATCATGCCGGGCGCCGACACGATGCACCGTGGCGGAGAGCGATCCCCGATCATTCGCGTATGACGCGGTCGCGGTAGCGGTGTGCATGGGGCGGCGCAGCAGCCGCTGCCCTACCCTTCCCAGCGGATCCTCGGTGATCTCCGTCTCCAGATAGGCGTAAGATGTCGCAAGGGCGAGTCCCGAAACCAAACCCGCACGGGCCTCGACCTCAATGCCACTCGCGATCGCTTCCCCGATGTTGGTGAATGTCCCGAACACCGCCGAGTCCGGTGGGAAGGCGATGAAGTCGATGCGGTCGCGGAATCGCTGATCGAACCAGGTAACGGCAAGGGTCGAGCGTTCCGACAGAATCTCTTGCTCGACGCTGAGCTCCATGCTCCGCGAGCGCTCGGGCTCGAGAGCGGCATTCCCGCGCGTGAACGAGGTATTGAAGACCTCGGCGAACGCCGGCTCCTTGAACCCGGCGCCAACGGTCGCGCGCACTCGCGTCTCGGATGGCAGCACCCACGAACCGCTCGCGCGCCAGGTCGTGAAGGTTCCGAATTTCTCGTTGTCGTCGAGCCGCGTGCCGACCGTCACCAGCCAGGGCGCACCCACACCCGCGAGCAGTTGCACATAGTAGCCCCGGTTGATTCGAGACGCCTCGAAGTTCGCGGTGTTCGCCTCGTGCTGGCGGGTCCAGTCGGCCCCGGCCGTCAGGCGCCACTCCGCGGGAAGCGTTAGGTCGACGCGACCATCGACAAGGCGCCGCGAAGCCTCCGTTTCATCGTGGTAGGCGACATCGCCTGGCCGGTCGACCTGGTTGTCGGAGATCCCGTCGAGCTCATTGGTGCCGAGGGTGAGCCGCACCGTTGCGCGTTCGGACAGTGGCGCGCTCGCATCCACCCCGGCGACCAGACGCTTTTCACGGCGGTACTGGTTGCTGTCGACCGGCGCTCCGAGAAAGTCGGTTGGGTAGTGGTACGTCGCATCCGTGTGTCTGACCATGGCGCGCAATCCCTTCCGGATGGACGGGCCCACGCGCAGCGATGCGCTTGCCTGACGATTGCGATACCCGTTGTTGAAGTCCAGTACGCCGTCGGTGCCGTGCGACGCCAATGCCGCCGAGAACTGGACGGTTCCGCGCGCGACCGTGACGTCCCCGTTCGCATCGTGCGTGGCGTAGCTGCCGCCTCGCGCCGACATGCGAAGCCGCGACCGCGAGGCAGGAGTGGTGAAGATCTGGATTACGCCGGTGACGGCGTCCGATCCCCACAGCACACTCGCGGGTCCGCGGACGATCTCGATCCGCTCGACATCGTCGACGGCGATGTGAGCGAAGTCGATCGATCCACCGGCGTCGTTCAGCGGAACGCCGTCGATGAGCACCTTGGTATAGTCGCTCTCACCACCGCGCAGAAAGAGGGCGGTCTGCGAGCCGAACGATCCTGATTGAACCACCGCGGCGCCGGGCACCTCGCGCAGGGCGTCGGTGAGCCGCGTGATTCCACGCGCGCGAAGGTCTTCGCCCGTGATGACCGTCATGGCCGCGGGCGCCGCCTTGCGGGACATCGGAAGCCGGGTGGCGGTGACGGTCACCGGCGCCAGCGTGACGGTGTCTTCCGGTGTCTGTGCCATGGCGACACCCGCGATGGTCGCCAGGAGGATCGTAGGGATACGCAGCGGCTTCATGAGGAGCTCTCCGGGCTATTGCCTGACGGGTGGCGGTGACCGCGCAGCGGCACGAGCGCAGGCGCGCCAACGGCCGGATCGCGCGTGATCACGAGGGGCCACTGATACACACGCTCGAGCGTGGGGGCCTGCATGACGGCGTAGGGTGAGCCTGCGGCGACGACGTGGCCTTCGTGGAGCAGCACCATGGCGTCGGCGAACCGAGCGATCAGGTTCAGCTGATGGCTGATCACGAGGACCGCGCGCCCGCGATGCGCGAGCGACGCGAACAGCTCGAACATTCCCATCTCGTGGCCGACATCGAGAAAGGTCGTCGGCTCATCGAGGATGAGCACGTCACCACCCTGCGCGAGCGCCCGCGCGATGCGCGCCCGCTGCCACTCCCCACCCGAAAGGGCGAGAATATCTCGCGTGGCCAAATCCGCGACGCCCGCGTCGGCCATCGCCTGATCGATGAGCGCACCGTCCTGCGCGGTCGCCGCCCGCCACGGGCCTTCATGCGGATAGCGCCCGAGCGCGACGTATTCATGAACCGGGAGGGGAAAAACGGCGCTCTCCCGCTGCGGAACCACCGCGACGTGCCGTGCGAGCGCTCGAGTGTCGAACGCGTCGAGCGCACGGCCGCCGATCTCGACGCGACCGCTCGTTGTCGAGAGCCGCCGCAGCAGCACCCGGACGAGCGTGCTCTTCCCGCTTCCGTTGGGACCCACGACCGCGGTGAGCGAGCCCGGCGGCGCTACGAGCGAAACGCCGGAGAGCGCCGCACGAGAGGCCTTGGGGTATCGGGCACTCACGTCGTGGAAGCGAATCATGCGAGGTGCCGGATGCGCAGGAGAAAGAATGGCACACCGAGCAGCGCCGTTACGGCGCCAAGGGGCAACTCGGCGGGGGGCATCGCGGTTCGCGCGACGAGATCCGCGGCAACGAGCAGGGCAGCTCCCACGAGCGCTGCGCCGGCAATGATCGCCCGGTGGCGTCGCACCCCGAAGGCGCGGACGATGTGTGGGACCATCAGGCCGACAAAGCCGATCAGGCCCGCCGCGGCGACGGTGGCCGCGGCGAGGAGCGAGCTCGCCAGATAGATGCGCCGTGCGCTTCGGTCGACGTCGAGCCCGAGGGCGGCCGCGGGCTCCTCGCCAAGGGCGAGCACGTCGATGTCGCGCGCCATGTACAACAGCGCGGCGGCGCCAATGACCACGTACCCGGCAAGCCAGCGAATCTGCGGCCACGCTGCGTCGGCGACCGATCCCATCATCCACCACACCGCGCCGCGCACGGTGTTGGGCGGCGCGTTCGCCAGAACGACCATGATCACGGCGTTGGCGAACGCGCCCATGATCACGCCGGCCATGATCAGGACGCGCGGATCCGCGCGGCCGCCGGCCGCGCGCGCGATGAGCAAGACGGCAGCGACCGCGGCCCCACCGCCGAGGCAGGCAAAGATCGGTATGGTGGAGGCATCGCGGACCCCCGCGCCGAACGCGAGCACGGCCCCGACCGCAGCGCCCCCGGAAACGCCGAGCAGGTACGGCTCGGCCAGCGCATTGCGCAGCGATCCCTGCAGCGCGGCACCCGCCATCCCGAGCGCGGCACCGACGATGAGCGCGAGCGTCAGGCGCGGGAGTCGAATCGCGCGAACGATCGCGATCGCGTTCGGGTCGCCCACCCCGACCAGCGCATCACGAACCTCGCGCAGCCCGAGCGGAACCGGACCGAGCGCGACCGCCAGGGCGCATAGGCCGAGTACGACCACGAGTCCGCCGAGCCAGAGTGTGGCACGCATCAGCGAAGCTCGATCCCCGGATGCAGCAGCTGCGCCAGATGGACCGCGGCTTCGCCCAACCGCACGGAGGGACGACCCACCAGCGTCGTGTCGACGATTCGGACGCGTCCCTCGCGCACCGCACGAATTGCGCGCCAGGCCGGATCACGCGACACCACCTCCCCGCCCTCCGGTCCGACGAGGATGAACTCCGGATCGCGACGGACGACGTCCTCGAAGGTGACTTGCTGCGACGGCGCCTCGATGTCCTCGTAGACGTTGCGCGCGCCGGCGATGTCCACGAGCTGGCTGAGGAAGCTCCCTCGTCCGATCGTGATCAGCGGCGCATCCCAAATGCGCCAGAACACCCGCGGACGATTCAATCCGGTCGTCGCGGTGCGCACGCGCGCGATCGTGCGTTGCACCGAGTCCGCGACCTGGCCGCCGGCGTCCGCATTTCCCGTGAGGCGCCCGAGCAGGCGCGCGGCATGGTCGAAGTGCTCGATGCGGTCGATGCGGAGCGCGATGACAGCGACACCGGCGTCGCGCAGCCGATCGTACGCCGGTCGATTGTCGACGCTGGCGTAGAGAATGACGAGGTCGGGCCGCGCGCCGAGCACCGCTTCGACGTTGGGACGCAGCGCGTCGCCTAACGAGGGCACGCGCGCGGCCGAATCTGGATACAGATCCCATTTGGAGCGGCCGACGATACGCGGACCGGCGTGCAGGGCGAACAGGAGGTCGGTCGTGGCCGGATTCATCGAGACGATTCGTTGCGGCGGGCTCGCGAATCGCGGCAACTCGCCGCCGAAGTCGTCGCGCTCGACAGCCACGGACGCGCTGTCGGCAGTGCCGGATCGCCCGGCATCGCAGCCCAGGGCGATCATGCTCGCGAGCACCAGCACCGATTTCCGTCGGAGAAGCACGAGCGGGCACCCGACCCAGAGGTCGCAGTGCCCGTGAACGATGACGCGGATGAGCCGCGCAGTCGCCACTGACCCCTGCTCCCGAGGGTCTGTTGATGTGGCGCGGACGCGAGGCGTCTCCTGGCTTCGGGCCGCGTCGCTCGCCTTCCCGACTGGTTGTCAGTGGCGTTCTGAGCACGCGTACAGCGCCCGTTACAGTGGCGGGACCGCGCCGGACTTGCACCGGCTTCCGGAACTCCCGTCCGCGAAGGTCGATTGTGACGTGAGTCTACGCCTGGCGCCGCTCCGCGTCAAGCGCGTTGGCGAGCGCGTTCCGGAGCTCGGCGCGACGGCGTGCGTAGTCGGCGCGGTCGGCATCGCTCGGCTGTTGCGCCGACTCCATGCGCGCATCGAGCGCGGCGATCTCGCGCGCGAGCTGCTCAGCAGCGCGGGACGCTGGAGAAGGGCTGGACGAGCGCTGAGGAAGGCGACGGAAGAACCGCACGAGGAGGAGCGCCATCACGACGGCGATCACCGTCACGAGGGCGACGATTAATCCCCGTCGCGACATCATGGCCGCTCGGGGGATCTCGATGCGGACCACGCTGCCCTGCGGAGTTTCCTGCGCGAGAAATCGGTTGAAGGTGAGAGAATCCACCGTCACCGGATCGACGCGCGCCAACCCGGGTGCCGTCGCGACCGCGTTAGGCTCTTCGAGCAGCACCTCGAGCAGGGCGCCGCGCCCTTCGACCGGGCGCGCGAGAGGAAACCCACGGGCATCGATGCGATACGCGTAGGACAGCTGCTTGATGCCCGGAGCGAGCGGCGCGTAGACACGAACGCGGCCGCTGTCGGTGCGAATGGCGTCTTCGGACAGATCGCCCTGCCCGATGCGAACGTCGGTCGCGCCGTCCGGAAGGGCGGTGCTCCAGACGGGCACGTCGCCAGCGGCGACCCGCGTCACCGTCGAGTCGTTCGCGAGCTCGAACACCTCGACGACCTCGCGGCGTCCGACGCTGTCGCGCGCCCTCACGACGATGTGGTGACCGCGGACGTGAATAGGCACGGGAGCGCTCGTCGTGTCGAAGACCGCGAGCTCCGTCTCCTCTACAGCGTGTGCCGTGTCGAGCGGCGGCGAGAAGTATGCGATGCCGTCGTGGGTCGCCGATACGAAATAGATCGCCTCCTCGGCGCCACTCGGCGTGTACCGAAGGGTGAAGCGACCGTCGCGCGCGGTGCGAACCGAGTCCAGCGGGCCCGAATGATCGGCGGCAACCCGATGGAGCACGACCCACGTCCCCTGGACGCCGCGCATGGAATCGGCGGCTGGGCGGAGCACATGCCCGGTGACGCGCCGTGCCTGTGCGTCGGCGCTCGCCGCAAGCAGCGCCCCGCAGAGCGGAATGCAAAAGCGGCCGCGCCAGGCGGCCGCTCCAGACACTCGAGCGAGGAACCGAGTCGGCGTCACAGATTGAACTTGCCGAAGTCCTCTGGTTTCATGCGCTCGAGATATTCCTTCAGCTGCTCAGCGCTCATCTCGTCGGTGGCCGGCGTGAGATCGGGCTCGTCGCTCGGCAGCGTATCGCCGCCCTCGACGGCGATGGCGGTGAGCAGCGACTCCTGCGCGAAGATCGGCGCGGCGAGGCGGAGCGCGATGGCGATGCTGTCCGACGGCCGCGCATCGATCTGCACGATGTCGTCGCCGCGATGCACGTGCAGCTCGGCGAAGTAGGTATTGTCCTTGACCTTCGTGATCTGCACGCGCTTGAGGGTGCCGCCCAGCCCGAGAATGAGCGATTTGCAGAGGTCGTGCGTGAGCGGACGCGGCGGCTTGACGGCGTTCATCTCCATAACGATGGACTGGGCCTCGGGCTGCCCGATCCAGATCGGCAGAAGCCGGTCTCCCTGCTTCTCCTTGAGGATCACCACGTACGAATTGGAGGAGCTGTCGAGCCCCAACCGATCCACGCGAACTTCGATCATCCGACGCTCCCGAGCGACCGCGCCGCGGGCCTCAGGTACCCATATCCCACGACGCCAGATACTTCCGCTGCTCGGCGGTCAGCTCATCGACCTGTGCTCCCATGGCCTCGAGCTTGAGTCGCGCGATCTCGCGATCGACCGCCTCCGGAACGCGGTGCACGTCCTTGGTGAGCGTGCCCGCATTGTTCACTAGATACTCCGCGCCCAGCGATTGGTTCGCGAAGCTCATGTCCATCACGGACGCGGGATGGCCCTCGGCCGCGGCGAGGTTGATGAGTCGACCCTCGCCCAGCACGAAGACGCGCTTGCCCTCGACGATGAACTCCTGCACGAACTCGCGCACCTCGCGCGCCGGGCGCGCCGAAATCCGGGTGAGTGCGTCCAGATCGAGCTCGACGTTGAAGTGACCGGAGTTGCACACCACGGCGCCGTCCTTCATGCCGCGGAAGTGCTCCTCGCGAATGACGTGGATGTTGCCGGTGAGCGTGCAGAAGATGTCGCCGATCGGAACCGCTTCCTCCATCGGCATGACGCGGAACCCGTCCATGACCGCTTCGAGGGCCTTGAGTGGGTCGATCTCCGTCACGATCACGTTGGCGCCGGCGCCGCGCGCGCGCGAGGCGACGCCGCGACCACACCAGCCGTACCCGGCGACGACGAAGGTCGATCCGGCGAGCAGCAGATTCGTCGCGCGGATGATGCCGTCGACGGTCGACTGCCCCGTACCGTAGCGGTTGTCGAAGAGATGCTTCGTGAACGAGTCGTTGACGGAGATGACGGGAAAGTGCAGGACTTTCTCGACCGCCATCGCCTTGAGGCGGATGACGCCGGTCGTCGTCTCCTCGGTGCTGCCGATGACTTTCGCGAGCAGTGCGCGGCGGCGCTCCGTCGACAGCGTCTCGACCCAGCGGCGCACCGGCGGCGGAAGATCATCGAGCCGATTGAGGGCGATCATGTGCAACGCCCCGACGACGTCGGCGCCGTCATCCATGGTAATATCGGGCTCGTGCGCGATGGCGGCACGAATGTGCTCGTAGTAGGTCTCGTTATCCTCGCCCTTGATCGCGAACACCTTGATGCCGTGGTCACGGACGAGGTGCGCTGCTACATCATCCTGCGTCGAGAGAGGGTTCGAGGCGCAGAGGGCCACGTCGGCGCCGCCCGCCTTGAGCGTGACCGCCAGATTCGCGGTCTCCGTCGTGACGTGCAGACAGGCAGACACTCGCTTCCCGGCGAGCGGGCGCTCCTTCGCGAAGCGCGCCTTGATCTGCCGCAGCACCGGCATCGACCGCTCTGCCCATTCCGTGCGCCGGCGCCCCTGATCGGCGAGCGCCAGGTCCCTCACATCATACTGCGTCGACCCAGCGCCGGTCGTCTCGCTCTTCGTTTTGGTGGTGGTAGCCATGGTGATCAATAAGGTAGCGGTCAGCGTGCCGCGCGCTTCAGCGCGTCGGCGCGATCGGTTCGTTCCCAGGAGAACAGCGTCATACCCTTCTTGCCATTGCCTAACTTCTGGGGATCCCGGCCGAAATGCCCATAGGCCGCGGTTGCCCGGTAGATCGGCTTGCGGAGATCGAGCGACTCGATGATGCCGCGCGGGGTGAGATCGAACGTCTCGCGAACAGCGCGCATGATCTTCTCGTCCGAGACGGTTCCCGTATCGAACGTGTCCACCATGATCGACACCGGTTCGGCGACGCCGATCGCGTAGGCCAGCTGCACTTCGCAGCGCTTGGCGAGTCCCGCGGCGACAATGTTCTTGGCGACCCACCGGGCGGCGTAGCAGGCAGAGCGATCAACCTTCGACGGATCCTTGCCGCTGAATGCCCCGCCGCCATGGCGACCCATTCCGCCGTACGTATCGACGATGATCTTGCGCCCGGTGAGACCGGCATCACCCTGGGGACCGCCGACGACGAAGCGACCGGTGGGATTGATGTGGTAGGTCGTCTTCTTCTTGTCGAACAGCTCTCCCGGAAGGGCAGGCTCGATGATCTCGGCGATGACCGTCTTGCGAATCTTGTCCTGCGCGACGGAGTCCGCGTGCTGCGTGGACACGACAACCGTCTCGACGCGAACGGGCTCGCCGCCCTCGTAGGCGACGGTCACCTGCGCCTTTCCATCGGGGCGGAGCCACTTGATGTCGCCGCTCTTCCGGCGGTCGGCGAGCGCCTTGGTAAGGCGGTGCGCCAGGAGGATCGGCATCGGCATGAGCTCGGGCGTCTCATCCGTGGCATAGCCGAACATCATGCCTTGGTCCCCGGCGCCGCCGGTGTCGACGCCCATCGCAATGTCGGGCGACTGCTTGTCGATCGTGGAGATGACCGCGCACGTCTTGCTGTCGAAGCCAAACGTCGCGTCGTTATAGCCGATCTCGTCGATGGTGCGGCGGACGATCTCGGGAAAGTGTACGTACGTATCGGTAGTGATTTCCCCCGCCACACACGCGAGCCCAGTGGTCACCATGGTTTCGCAGGCAACGCGCGCGCGCGGATCTTCAGCAAGAATGGCATCCAGGATCGCGTCGGAGATCTGATCCGCGATCTTGTCCGGATGCCCCTCCGTGACCGACTCGGAGGTAAATAAATGGCGTTCTGGCACGTACATCCTCAGGGCAAGCGTGAAGGCGCCGCCCAGTGCAAGAATTGTGACTCTTTCGCGTCAGCCTTGGATGGTACTAGAGGCCTCGGGGACGGGCAAGCCGTCGAGCAGCTCTGTCTCCTCACGGAGCTCGCCGAGAAGGCGGCGGCGCAGCACCGCTTCCGCGCGCTCGGCCGTTCCCGCCTCCATGGCCTCGTTGGCGGCGTCGGTCGCCGCGCGCACCGTGATACGTCGAACAACGCGCTTCATGCGAGCAACCGTGCGCGGAGCGACGGAGAGCTGGCGGATGCCGAGACCGATGAGCGCATACGCCATGAGGGGCTGCGATGCCATCTCGCCGCACACGCCCACATCGAGACCGTGCTCCACACCGACGTCCGCGATGCGCCGAATGAGACGCAGCACGGCGGGGTGTAGCGGGGTAAAGCGCGATGCGAGGTTGGCATTGCCGCGGTCAATCGCCAACGTGTATTGCGTCAAATCGTTCGTTCCGATCGAGAAGAAGTCCACGTGCGGAGCGAGCGTATCGGCCGCGACCGCCGCGGCGGGCGTCTCGACCATGACGCCCAAGGGGACCGATGCACGGTGCGGGACACCGCGCGCCGCGAGCTCGCGCGCCGCTTCCTCCAACAGCTCGCGCGCCTGCATCACCTCATCGAGGGTGATGACGAGCGGGAGCATGACGCGAACATCACCATGCTGCGCTGCTCGCAGGAGCGCTCGGAGCTGCGCGCGAAACAGCTCAGGCTCGTCGAGGCACATCCGGATGGCCCGCCACCCGAGGAACGGGTTCGGCTCGCTCGGAAATCCGCCGACCGGCAGCTTGTCGCCCCCAATGTCGTAGGTGCGGATGATGACGGCATGCCCGTCGAACGCCTCGACGACTCGACGGTAGGCACGGTACTGCTCCTCCTCGTCAGGCATCGTCGTGCGTCCCACGATGAGAAACTCCGTCCGCATCAGGCCGACGCCGTCAGCCCCGCTTTCGGCGGCGAACGGCGCATCCTCGGGCAGGTCGACGTTCGCGCGAAGGAGGAGCCGTACCTGATCCTGCGTCACCGGCTCCTCGCCCGCCATCAAGGCATCCTGCGCTTCCATCTCGGCGAGCTGGCGCTGGCGCTCCTGGTACTGTCCAATGCCGGCGTCCGTGGGATTGATCGCGAGGACTCCCGCCCCGCCATCGAGGATGAGCCGGTCGCCCGCCTTGATGCGCTGCGTGGCGTCGCGCA
Organism: Gemmatimonadaceae bacterium; assembly: GCA_035253695.1. Taxonomy (GTDB): domain Bacteria; phylum Gemmatimonadota; class Gemmatimonadetes; order Gemmatimonadales; family Gemmatimonadaceae; genus JAICNG01. The sequence goes on along the minus strand of DATFBS010000098.1, from coordinate 23,163 downwards.
GACCCACTACCGCCGGCAAGCCGAGCGAGCGGGCCAGAATCGCGACGTGGGAAATGCGCGTTCCCGCGTCGGTCGCTACGGCCGCGATCGCGTCGCGGTCGAGCTGGACGGTGAGGCTCGGCGTGAGATCGTGCGTTACCAGGATCGCGTTGGCGCCCTTGGGTACGTCACCAGGATCGTGATCGGGCAGCCCGAGCATCAGCGAGAGGACCCGGATGTGGACGTCGACGAGGTCGCCGACGCGCTCCCGAATCACCGGGGACGCGCTGCGGGCGAACTCGCTTCGCCACTCGTTCATCGTTAGGTCGAATGCGCTCTCGGCCGCGAAATGATCGTGGCGAATGAGCAGCTCCACCTTGTCGATGATCTCGGTGTCCTGCAGAATGAGCGACTGCGCCTCGAAGATCCGCGCCTCTTCCATGCCGACGTGCTGCTCGACGCGCGCGCGCAGGTGGGCGACGCGGTCGCGGGCCTTCGCGAGGGCCTCGTGAAAGTGGGCGATCTCGACGTCGATCTGCTCCGGCGGAACCAGGCGCAGGCGCACCGGCGGCACTTCCCACAGCAGGACGTGTGCGGGACCGACGACGATGCCGGGAGAAGCGGGAATGCCGATGAGAATTCGCTCCACTACTTCTCTCCGAACTTTTGCGCGATGAGCTCGGCGATCGCGTCCACCGCCTGCTGGGCGTCGGGGCCGTTGGCGCGCACCGTCAGCGTCGCGCCGAACTCCGCCGCCAGCATCATCACTCCCATGATACTCTTGCCGTTCACTTCGAGATCATCGCGCACGATGGTGATCTCGCTCTTGAATTTGGCCGCGGTCTTCACGACCTCGGCCGCCGGCCGCGCGTGGAGGCCGTTCCGGTTCACGATCTGCACCGCCCGCTCGATCATCATCGAGCCACCACGGCGTACAGGGCGCAGGCGGCGAGGACGCCAAGGGCGATCCTCCATCCCTCGACTCGTCCATGCAGGCGGGTGAGCAGCGCCGCTCCCGCCACCGTCGCGAGCAACACACCTCCCAGGAGTGCCCGCCCGGGCTCGATGATCCGGTCGAGCGCGAGGGGAAGCGCGACCCCGGCCAGCAACGCAGCTGCTCGGGCGATATACGTGGGCCCGTGACGCAACACCGGGTTGGCCAGCGCGGCCGCGACACGCATCCCGTGCGTCCACCCGACGCGCAGCCCCCACACGCGAAGCCCGATATGCCCCACGTTGTACAACCCGAGGAAAATCAGCAAGACCGCAAGCGGACCTGCTCCGAGACCGAAGGTGGCCAAGGCGAGCAGGGAGCAGAACGGCAGCCATCCCGCCCACACCAGGCGGTCGCCCACCGATCCAAGCGGTCCGCATAACGCGGTGCGGAATCGCTCGATTTGGCCGGCCGGCGCGCGCTCGAGCTCCGCGCGCGCGAGCGAGCCGACGGCCACGGCTGTCAGATACGGGTGTGCATTGAAGTAGGCCGATTGACGCGCCATCGCCGCGCGGTACGCCTCACCTTCCCGGCCCCCCGCGAGGTGACGCAACGCCGGCTCGAGACAAAAGCCGATTCCGGTGCCGAGAAGCAGCTCGTAATTCCAGGACGCCTGTACGGCGAGCTGTCGGACGAAGATCTCCACCCATGTGTGGGCGGGAAGCGAGGGCGCGTCCACCGACGTGGCGCGCGCGGTCATCGTGCCATCACGAGAGCGAGGCCGATCGCCAATCCACCCAGCAGATACCAGCGCGCCCCCGGCGTATTGTGAAAGAGCTTCCACGTCGCGCCGGCCGCGACGGCCGCCGCGGCAGCAATGACCACCGCACGCGACAATCGCGCGTCGAGCGACCACAACGCTGCCATCGCGCGCGACAGCGGATCGAGCGTGAGCATCGCGATCAATGTCAGCGCGCCGCCACGCGCGAAGTCGGCGGTGATGCCCGCGGTCTGAATCGCGATGACAGCCCGACCGGATCCGAGGCCGAGCGTCGGAATCCACCGACGCGCGATCGCACCGTTGAATCGGCGAATGACGTACATCGTCCATCCGCCGATCCACGCCGTCGCAAGCGCGCCCAGTACCGCCATCGTCAGGGCGCCCGCAGTCGGACCGGGGCGCAGGGCGAAGAGCGCTCCACCGACGACCGACGCCGATCCCCATTCCGGATACCGTGAGGCGCCAACGGGCAGCGTCTCGAGCGCGATGAGCTCCAGCGTCGCACCGACGAGCAGCCCGCCTGCCGCATCACCGAGAATCATCCCCGCGATCGTCGCGGCGACGAGGGGGCGCGAGATCATCGCCTGCGGAAACGACACGACATCCAATCCGATGATCGCGCCGAGCAGTCCGACGGTGAACAGCTGCTCCGGCGTCATCGCTCCGCCTCGCCGCGCAGCACATCATCGAGGGGCACGGCCCGGGCGGACGGGACGTCCTGCGCCGTCACCGCGACGCCGTCACGCTCGAGCGCGCGAAGCGCCTCTTCCTCCTGAGGCGAGAGGTACACGTAGCGGAGCTTCAGGGTGCGACCGGCTCGGTGATGAATGCCGCCGAGGTTGACGGTCTTGATCGACGGACAGAGCGCGATCAAGCGGCGCATCGTGTCGATGTCACCCGTCAGCAGAATGCCCGGGCGCTGATCCTCGTTCCATTGCTCCAGCTGCCGGCACGCATCCTCGGGGGTGGCGAAGTAGACGTCCATCTCCGGCGGCACGCCCATGCGATACAGCTCCTGCTCCCACTCACTACCGGCAACCTCGTCATCGACGAGGGCAATGAATCCGAGATTGAGCGGCTGTCCCCACCCCACGACGACCTGACCGTGAATCAGACGGTCGTCGATGCGATAGAGATCAATGGCCACGCGCCGCCCCTGGGACCGTTGTCAGGGAGCGCACTGCACGCTCGACGGCGTGGGTGGCCGCTTGCGCTGGCTCGAGCTCCTCGTGGGACATGAAGTCGAGGAGGAGCGGAAGGCTGGCGCCGGTCACGAGAACGACGTGGGGCCTCGCGGCCACGACGCGTCGCGCAGCGATCGTGCAGCTCCCGGCAGGCAAATCGGTGAAGATGACGCGAATCCGCCGCGAGTCGACCAGCTCGAGCAGGGCCCGCTCGATGTCCGCAGCGCCGAGTCCCGAGTTCGACATGGGAAGAAACAGCTCGCCGCGCCCGGTGATCTGCTCCACGGCGCTGACAAACCCGAACGCGAGATCACCGTGCGCGGCGACGACCGCCACGGGCGCATTACTCATCGTCTTCCTGGAGATACTGACGAATCGCCGCGGGCTCCGTGGCCTGCATTCGCTTCATGAGTCGCTGGTTGAACGCCTCCGCGGTGTTCACTCCGCTGTATCGCAGCAGATGATTCATCGCCACCACTTCCGCGACCACGGTGATGTTCTTTCCCGGATTGAGGGGGATGAGGACCTTCGGCAGCTCGACGCCGAGAATCGTCGTCGTCGCCCCATCGAGGCCGGTGCGATCGACGTTCGTGGACTTGTCCCATTCCTCGAGCTGCACGACGACCTCGATGCGCTTTTGCTGGCGGACGGCCCGAATGCCGAAGATCGCCTGAACATCGATCAGCCCGACGCCACGGATCTCCATGTGATGACGCGCGAGATCGTGGCCGCGACCGATGAGAATGTCATTCCCACGCCGGGTGGTGATGACGAGATCGTCGGCGACGAGGCGGTGGCCCCGCTCCACGAGATCGAGCACGCACTCGGATTTGCCGATTCCGCTCTTGCCGATGAACAACAGGCCGACCCCGAACACATCGGCGAGCGAGCCGTGAATCGTCGTCAGCGGAGCGAACTCCTCGGCGATGATCGGCTTGATCCGGGTGTAGAACTCCGCGGTCTTGAGCTTCGAGCGCAGAATCGGTATTCCCGCCTTGCCCGCGATCTGTGTGAGCTCGGCGGGAAGCCGCTGCCCTTTGGTCACGAACAAGCAGGGGATCGGAAAGGAGAGAAACTTCTCGAGGACGTCACGACGGCGCGAAGCATCGAGGGACGTGAGATACGAGATTTCCGTCTCGCCGAGCACTTGCACCCGGTCGTGCGGAAAGCGCGCCGTATATCCCGCAAGCACGAGGCCGGGGCTCGACACCTCGGCGCTCGTGATCTCACGAGCGAGGCCTGCGTCATCCCCAATCAGCTCGAGCTGCAGCGTGTCCTGAAGCTGCTCGAGCATTCGGCCGACCGTGAACGGCTGGCGCTTCACGTGGTGGGCGCGATACGTGTTCGCGCTTTGCGCGTGCGCTTGGAGCGCGCCAGCTGTGCCTCCAGGTTGTGCACGGCTTCCGACAGCGCCGGACCGTAGGTGCGCGCGTAGCCATTCGAGATGAGCGGTCGCCTGCGCGATGCGTGCATGACGATCTCGACACGGCGGGTTGGACCGTCCTGCTCGAAGCGCACCACCGCGCGCACCGGACGCGCGGTACGCATCTCCAGCTTGTGGATGATGGATTCGGCTCGCGAGCGCAGCCGCTCGGAGATGACGGCGTTGTGCGAATGGAAGATCACGTCCACGGTGCCGCCTCCTGCCCAGTGACGACCGCGAGGTGCGCCTCGGTTTCCCTGGCCGCCCGATCCCACGTGTAGGTCTCCGCGAAAGCGCGGGCACGCCGGCCAAGCGTGGTGACGAGATCGGGCGCGTCGGCTATGGCGCGCATGGCGGTGGCGAGCGCCGCCACGTCGCCGTGGGGAACGAGATAGCCCGTCTCGCCGTGACGGACGGAATCACGCAGGCCCGGCGAGTCGGACGCGATCACCGGAGTTCCGCACGCCGCTGCCTCGAGGTTCGTGATTCCCCACCCTTCCTTCGACGATGTGAACACCATCGCCCACGCGGCACGCAACAGCGCGAGCTTTTCCCGCTCGGTTACAAACCCAAGAAACCGCACGCGGTCGCCAAGGTCAAGCGAGCGCGCGAGCTGCTCGAGCCGGGGGCGATCATCACCGGTGCCAGCAATCTCGAGGGTGGCGGACGGGTGCGCGAGGCGGGCGAATGCCTGCACGATGAGGTCGACCTGCTTGTAGCGTTTGAGCCGGCCGAGATACGCGAAGTGCGGATGAGCCGATCGAGCGGCCGGATCGGGGGTGAGCGCCTCGACGTCGACGCCATTGTGAATCACGGTGATCGCCGCGGCCGGAATGCCGCGCGACACCAGATCGAGCCGCGTACTCTCCGAGACGGCCTCGAACGGCACGCCACGATAGAACCACCCGAGCGGCCGCTCTGAGGCCCAGACCGCCGTGGCGATGGGCACCGCGGCCTCGGCAAAGGCGGTGGTGCCGAAGAGGTGATGAACCAGCGCGACCGTGTGCCGCGCGCCCCACCAAGGCGTGAGCAGCGGGACCTTGTTGATGTCCTCGATCAGGACATCGGGTTTGCCGGGCGCGAGCACCCGCTGCCAGTACGCCCACACCTGAAGCGGAAACGAATAGCGCGTGCCGACGCGGTGCACATCGATCCCATCGAGCGTGACGCGTGGCGGAGCGCCGGCGAATCCCGAGCATAGCAGCGCCACCTGGTGTCCGCGCGCCGCCAACCGACCGAAGATTTCATGGAGATGAGCTTCGGCCCCGCCGGCGTGAGGGTTTTCGCGGTCCTGCCAGTTCACGATCTGGATCTTCATGAAGAAAAGGTGCTCGAGGTGCTCGACGTGCTCGAGGTGCTCAAGGGGCGAATCCGTCGAGCACCTCGAGCACCTCGAGCACCTCGAGCACCTCGTTCTTCACAGCCGCCCCATCTTGCGCGCCAGCGCATCGAGCACTCCGTTCACGAACCGTGCGCTTTGTGCGCTGCCGTACCGCTCCGCGAGGCGCACGGCTTCCTGGATCGCGACGCGCGGGGGAGGATCGCCGCTCAGCAGCTCGGCGGCGGCGATACGGAGCACGGCACGTTCGACGGCGCCCAGGCGCTCGAGACGCCAGTTGGTCGTGACGTCGCGCAGCGCCTCGTCGATCGAGGCGCCTTCGGTGATGATGGTGCGAACGATGCGGCCGGCGAACGCGCGCTCGTCAGGCGCGATGGCGAGGTCATCCCATACCTGGCTCGCGATGCGGTCGAGCGGCTCGCCGTCGCGGAGGTCCCACGCGTACAGCGCCTGCAAGGCACGCGCGCGCGCGCGCGTTTCAGCTCTCAGACGCGGCATCGAGCCGGTCGAGGAGATCGGCCATCTCCAGGGCGGCAAGGGCGGCGTCCCATCCCTTGTTGCCGTGATCGCCACCGGCACGGGCTTCGGCTTGCTCGGTGGTGTCGGTGGTCAACAATCCGAACCCCACGGGAACATCGAAATCCGAGCTGGCCTGCGCGAGCCCCCGAGAGGCTTCGGCAGCGATGTAATCGAAGTGTGGCGTCTCTCCGCGGATCACGGCGCCCACCACGACGAGCGCGTCATACCGCTCGGACGCGAGCAAGCGGCGCGCGGCAGCGGGAAGCTCCCACGCGCCAGGGACCCAGACCATGTCGATATTGTCGGAGGCGAGACCGTGCCGCACGAGCGCATCGATGGCGCCGTCGGCCAGCTTCCGAGTGACGGATTCGTTGAAACGGGACGCGAGGACCGCGACCCGACGGCCGGCGCCCGCGGGCGTGCCGACGAACTCAGCCATTCAGTGCGCGAGAAGGTGACCCAGCTTGTCGCGCTTCGCGTCGAGGTACCCTTGATTCTCCGACGTCGCGGGCGGAACGATCGGCACCCGGTCCTCGACGCTCAGCCCGTATCCTTCCAGACCCACCAGCTTTCGCGGGTTGTTCGTCATTGGCCGAATGGATTTGAGTCCGAGATCCAGGAGAATCTGCGCCCCGATGCCGTAGTTGCGAAGATCGGGCTTGAAGCCGAGGCGCTCGTTGGCCTCGACGGTGTCGGCGCCGGTGTCTTGCAACTCGTACGCCTTGAGCTTGTTCAACAGTCCGATGCCGCGCCCTTCCTGGTCGAGATAGACCACGACGCCGCGTCCGCGCTCCTGAATCATCGTCATCGCGGCGTGGAGCTGCCATCCACAGTCGCAACGCAGCGAGCCGAATACATCGCCGGTGAGACACTTGGAGTGCATGCGGACGAGCACGCCTTCGCCCTCCTTCACGTCGCCATACACCAGCGCGATGTGCTCGCGGTCATCGACATCGTTGCGATACCCGATCACGCGCCATTCGCCATACTCCGTCGGGAGTCGCGCGTCGGCGATGCGGTGCACCAGCCGCTCCGTGCGGAGGCGATAGGCGACGAGATCGGCAACCGTGATCGATTTGAGGCTGTGTCGCTTGGCGAACTTCTCGAGCTCGGGCCGGCGCGCCGCCGTCCCGTCATCGTCGAGGATCTCGCAGATGACGCCTCCCGGATACAGGCCGGCCAGGCGCGCGAGATCGACGGCCGTCTCCGTGTGCCCGACACGTTGCAGCACCCCACCTTCGCGCGCGCGCAACGGGAACACGTGCCCCGGCCGACGCAGGTCGGCGGGGAGCGTCGCCGGGTCTACGAGCACCTGAATGGTCTTCGCGCGATCCTGCGCGCTGATGCCGGTCGTGACGCCGAAGCGGGGCGCCGCATCGACGCTGACGGTGAACGCGGTGCGCTGCTCCTCGGTGTTCACATCGCTCATGGGCGCGAGGCCGAGCTGATCGACGCGCTCCGGCGTGAGCGCGACACAGATCATCCCGCGCGCATGCTTCAGCATGAAGTTGACATGATCGGCGGTCACACGCTGCGCGGCACAGATGAGATCGCCCTCGTTCTCGCGGTCCTCATCGTCGGCCACGATGACCATGCGCCCCGCCCGCATTTCCTCGATCGCTTCTTCGACTGTCGCGAAGGCCATGGTCAGGTGCGGGGGAGACGGAAATCGGCCTGCGTCTCGAAGAGACGACGCACGTACTTGCCGATGATGTCGGCTTCGACGTGAACCCGGTCGCCGGCGACCAGCGCGCCGAGTGTGGTGTGACGCAGGGTGTGCTCGATCAAGGATACCTGAACAGTGCCTGCCGTGGGAAGCTCGTTCACGGTGAGACTCACCCCGTCGACCGCGAGCGAGCCGTGGGGCACCATCAAGTCGCTCAGCTCTCCCTCGACGGCGAGGTCGACGAGCGTCGCATCGCTCAGGTTGCTCACCTGCTGGACCCTGGCCACCCCGTCGACATGGCCGAGCACAAGGTGGCCGCCGAATCGTCCGTCGGCGCGCATCGCACGCTCCAGGTTGACGCGTCGCCCTTCGCGCCACTCGCCAATGGTCGTGCGACCTAACGTGGTTTCCACGGCCGCGACCTCGAGCCATCGCGGTCCATGCGCCACAACCGTCAGGCAGGCACCGTTGATCGCGACGCTCTCTCCGTCGACCAGATCCTCGTAACGACACGCGATGCGGAGCCGGCGACCCGCCGCGCCTCGCGCCACGCGTTCGATGACGCCGACGTCATCCACGAGTCCGGTGAACATTCAGACAGCTCCGGAGGCGTATACGGTCATGAGGTCCTGTCCGATCGCGCGACGGCCGACCACGCGCCATCGCGGGGCATCCGGAAGGGCCGCTGAGGGAACGTGCGCGAACGCGCTCTGTGCGCCCGGCCCGAGGACAACGGGTGCTTGAAAGATAATGAGCCGGTCCACCAGCGCGTCACCGAGGAGCGCCCCCGCCAGCTCCGCACCCCCTTCCACGAGCATCGACCGAATATCGCGACGGCGGATCTCGCGCAATGCCTCCGCGAGTGTACCGGCTTCCACCAGATGGACGCCAGCGTCACTGAGCGCTCGAGCCGGCATCGATGTGGCATCCGCGACGACGACCAGGGTCCGCAGCGTCGCTGCCGTGCGAACGAGCGATGAGCTCAACGGTAGCCGTGCCCGGCGATCGAAGACGATGCGCGCGGGGGGGATTCGCGGGCGTCGCCCGCTACGAACCGTGAGTGACGGGTCGTCAGCGAGCGCGGTTCCCGCGCCAACCGCGATCGCGTCGTGGCCGGCGCGCAGTCGATGGACGTATCGCCGCGCCGCGTCGCCGGTGAGCCATTGCGATCGGCCCGAGCGATCCGCGATGGCGCCATCAATGGAGGTCGCAAGCTTGAGCGTCACGAACGGTCTCGTCGACGTGAGCGCGTGAACGAACGCCGCGTTCAGCTCGAGCGCTTCTTCCTCTTCGATCCCGAACGCCACGTCGACGCCTGCGGCCTCGAGACGCATGGCGCCCCCCGCCGCGACGGGATTGGGGTCACGCATCGCGCACACCACGCGCGCGACGCCGGCGCGCACCAGTGCGTCGGCGCACGGTGGAGTCTTGCCGGTATGCGCACATGGCTCGAGAGTCACGTACATCGTGCCCCCGCGCGCGCGGTCTCCCGCCGCGTCGAGCGCCGCGACCTCGGCGTGCGCGCCTCCGTATTCGGCGTGCCATCCTTCCCCGACGATCTCACCATCACGAACGACGACGGCGCCCACCATCGGGTTGGGCGCCGTACGTCCCCATCCGCGTCGGGCCAGCACGAGCGCCCGGCGCATGAACGCGCGATCTCGCGCCGTCCCCGCTGCCTTAGCCGGGTGCCGGGTGAGCATGACCGCGGTCAGAGGCCAATGCGTACCCCGAGCGAGCCATAGATGCGGGACGCGTCCGCCTCCTTGTCGAACGTGTTGTACGTCGGAATGTCGCCCCCCGAAACGCCCCCAACCGTCCCGACCAGCTTCATGAGTCCGAGGTTGGTGATGACGTCGAGGAAGACGTTCGTGCGCGTGACATCGAAGGCGTAGCGCACCGGTCCGCCTTCGAAGCGCGCGAGCGCCTCGTTCACCGAGTAGAAGGCGTTGGCGTCCGCCTCGTAGCGATCCTGACCGACACCCAGGGCGAGGCTGAACGCGAGCAGCGACTTGCTCGCGACGACACGCCACGACGTAGTGCCGATGTCGAAGTTCTCGAGCCGAGCGGTGTCGGCGCTGGCGAGCCCACCGCCTCCCCAGGAGGCGATGAGCGTCGTGCGCGGAAGATCCCGTTTGATGTACGTGACGGACACCCCCGGCAGCACGAGCGACTCCTGGAGCACGCCAATGCGGGCGCCGTATCCGAACTTGAACGAGCCGCTTGGCGTCGTGAGCGAGAGCGGATGGTGCTCGAGCTCCGGCAGATAGGACACGTTCACGAGCACGTCGATCCCCAGCACATTCGTCAGCGGCAATGCGATGCCCTTGAAGACCCCAAAGGCCGCATCGACGACGGGCAATGCCGCCCACTGCGCCTCGGTGACGTAATTGCTGCGCTCCGCGCTTCCATAATTGACTCCTGCCCCTTCGATATCCGGCAAGCTCGCCCGCATCGCATTGGCGCGAACGCTCAGCGCGAAATGACCGAGGCCGCCTAACGTGCCACCCTGCCCAATCGTGGCGTTGCCGCCGGCAATCAGCGTTCCGAGCTGCGGGGTCATGTAGTTGAGCAGGTCCAACGCCTTCTGACAGGCGTCCTGCCCCTGATTGCTCGATCCGACGAGCGCCGGATCTGTGCAGCGGGGGTCCACCCCGCCTTGCGCCGACACCGCCGGCGCCACCGAGCAGGCGAGAACGAGGCTCGCCACGAGAATCCGTCCCTTCATCTACGGCTCCTTCATTCGAGGATCACGTTGCCATTGCCGCGAGCGACCCGCCCGGCGATCCAGGCGTCGACTCCCATCGCACGCGCGCTCGTGATCACCGCATCGGCGGACCGCGCGTCGGTGATCACCACCATCCCGATACCCATGTTGAACGTGCGAAACATCTCGTCGCGGGAAACGTCCCCCGCATGCTGCAGCACCTGAAACTGGTTCGGCACGTCCCAGGTGGACGTATCGATCACCGCGTCGTACGTGTCCGGCAGTGCGCGGTTCACGTTTCCGGGAAGTCCACCCCCCGTGATGTGCGCCATCGCGTGTATCACATCGAGCACAGGGCTCAGTGGCCGGAGATAGGACCGGTGCACCGCCAACAACACATCGCCTACCGTACTCTGCGTTCCCGGAAAAAGGTCCGTCGACTTGAGCATCAACCGCTGCGCGACAATGAGCCGCGCCAGCGAATAGCCGTTCGTGTGCAGCCCGGTGCTGGCAAGCGCGAGGACGACATCTTCCTCTCGTACCCGGTCGGCACCCAGAATGCGCCCTTCATCCACATATCCGACGATGAAGCCGGCCAGGTCGTAATCGGGGGGGACGTAGACACCCGGCATCTCGGCGGTCTCGCCGCCGAGCAGCGCGCATCCGTTCTCCCGGCACCCCGCGGCTACTCCGCGGACGATCGCCTCCGCGACATCGGGCTCCAGGCGCCCGAAGGCAACGTAGTCGAGAAAGAAGAGCGGCCGGGCGCCCTGCACCAGAATGTCGTTGACGCAGTGATTGACGAGATCGTGGCCGATGGTGTCGTGGCGATGCGCATCGATGGCGACCTTGATCTTCGTGCCCACGCCGTCCGCGCTGGCCACCAGGACCGGCGAGGGTACGTCGGTCGGCATGCGAAACATTCCGCCGAATCCGCCGAAGCGGCCGCGCGTCCCCTCGGTGAACGTCGACTCCACGAGGGCCCGGAGGCGCTCCTTCGCGTTGTCGGCGGCCTCGATGTCGACGCCCGCCGCCTTGTAGTCGACCGGTGGCGTCACGACAGAAGGTCCTCCTCGAAGGATACCAGACGATAGAACTCTTTCACGCGCGCCCGAATCTCATCGCGCGAGATTTCCTGGAACCGCTGGATCGAGAACCGCTCCACCGCAAACGAGCCCATCGCCGATCCATACACGACGGCGCGCTTGAGGCTCGGCTCGCTCAGGTCGCCGGTTCGGGCCAGGTACCCCATGAACCCGCCGGCGAACGCGTCGCCCGCGCCAGTTGGATCGAAGACGTCCTCGAGGGGATAGGCAGGGGCGAAGAACACGGTCTTCTCGGTGAACATGAACGCGCCGTGCTCGCCCTTCTTGATGATCACATGCTTCGGGCCGCGCGCGAGGATCCATCGCGCCGCCTTTACGAGGTTCGCGGTCTCGGTCAGCTGGCGCGCTTCGCCGTCGTTGAGCGTGATGAGGTCGACGCGGGTGAGCAGCTCGAGCAGCTCCGGCCGCCGGCTCTCGATCCAGAAGTTCATCGTGTCGCAGGCCACGAGCCGCGGCTTTTTCACCTGCTCCAGGACTTCCAGCTGGAGCCTCGGATCGATGTTGGCGAGAAAGACGAACGGCGCATCACGGAACTGCGCTGGGATTTTCGGCCGGAAATGCGAGAAGACGCCAAGATGGGTCTCGAGTGTCTCCGCGGAATTGAGATCGTGGCGGTACCGGCCGCGCCAGCGGAACGATGCCCCTTCGGCCTGCTCCAGGCCGGCGAGGTCGACACCACGCTTGGCGAGCACCTGCAGCTGGTCGATCGGATAGTCGGTGCCGACGACGCCCACGAGCTGAACCGGCGTCAGGTGGCTGGCCGAAGCTGCGAAAAAGTTGGCAGAGCCGCCGAGGACGTTGTCCGCTTTTCCGAACGGCGTCTCGACAGAATCGAGGGCGACGGAGCCGACGACGAGAACCATGAGGTCAGGATTTAGAGGTCAGGGATCAGGGATCAGGGGTGGTCAGGGAGTAGGGGTCGTGTGTGGTTGGCGGGGGAATCTCCTGCCACCAACCCCCCGACACCCCCTGATCCCTGACCCTGACCCCTGGCTCCTATTCATTCACATCCGCTCCGGGGCGGTGATGCCGAGCAACCGCAGGCCATTGCGAAGAACGATCTGCGCTGCGCGCGCCAGAACGAGCCGGGCATTCATGATCGGAGCGGGCTCGTTGAGCACGTGGTGCTTGTGATACCAGAGATGCGTAAGGGCCGCCGTCTCGTGCAGATATGACGCGACTCGCTGCGGCTCCAGCGCTTCGGCGGCACCCGCGACTAGCGCCGGAAAGTCGAGAAGCCGCTTGATGAGCTCCTGCTCCTCCGGCTCGATCAGTGGGTCGAGTGGCGTGTTCGGATCGATGCTCGAAGGGTCGATTTCGCCGACGCGAAAGATCCCACACAGCCGGGCGTGGGCCATCTGGATGTAGTAAACCGGATTCTCCTCGGACTGCGTGCGTGCGAGATCGACATCGAAGACGAGCTGCGAATCGCCGCGGCGCATGAGGAAGAAATAGCGCACCGCGTCGCGGCCGACCCAGTCGACGAGATCGCGCACCGTGACATAACTGCCAGCGCGCTTGGAGATCTTCACCTCCTCCCCGCCGCGCATCACAGTCACCATCTGATGGAGCACATACTCCGGGTAGCCGGGCGGGATATCCATGTCGAGCGCCTGGAGCCCCGCACGGACGCGCGTGACGGTGCTGTGATGATCCGCGCCCTGGACGTTGATCGCGCGTTGATACCCGCGATCCCACTTCGTCACATGATACGCGACATCCGGCACGAAGTACGTGTACGTACCGTCGCGCTTGCGCATGACGCGGTCCTTGTCGTCCGAGAATTCGGTCGTGCGCAGCCAGAGCGCACCCTCGTGCTCATACGTACGGCCGCCGGCGGCGAGCGCGCGAACCGTGCGTTCGACACGCCCCTCGGTATACAGCGCCGACTCGAGCGAGTACGTATCGAAGCGGACGCCGAACGCCTGAAGATCCCGATCCTGCTCCGCTCGCAGCTCGGCGACGGCGAACCGTCGAACCTGCTCGAACAGCGCCCCCCCGGGGCTGAGGTCGCCGGCGTCCAACACGACGCGGGCATTTTCCCCCCGCGCCGCCACGAACCGCTCGGCGATTTCTCGAATGTACTCGCCATGGTAGCCGCCTTCCGGGATGGCGAGGGGCTCACCGGCCAGCTCACGCACACGCGCGATCACCGACAGCGCAAGGTTGGTGATCTGCGCGCCACCGTCGTTGTAATAGAACTCGCGCGTCACCGTCCACCCGGTCGCTTCGAGCAGCGACGCGATCGCGTCGCCTAACGCCGCCTGTCGGCCATGACCGACGTGAAGTGGACCGGTGGGGTTGGCCGAGACGAACTCCACGTTGACCCGACGCCCACGGCCGTGATCGGACTGTCCATACGCATCCCCGGCTCGCAGGATGGTCGTCAGTGCGCGCGCGGTGTGCGCCGGATCGAGCCGGAAGTTGATGAAGCCTGGTCCGGCGATCTCGACCCGTGCCACGCCGCACCCCGTAACGTCGAGACGCTCGACCAGCTGCTGCGCGATCTCGCGAGGCTTGCGCTGAAGGGGCCGCGCCGGCGTCATGGCGAGGTTCGTCGCCCACTCGCCGTGCGCCGGATCTCGCGGCCGCTCGAGGATGGGATCGACGACATCAGGCGCACCGAGATCGCGTGCCGCGCGCGCGAGCTCGGCACGAATGCAGTCCGTGGTGGCGCTGTTCATTCTCCCTTCGTGCTTCCGGTCGACGGCGGTTTGGATTTCGACTCGGCGGTGCTCTTTGCCGACTCCTTCGATGCCTCTCCGCCGCTCGGGGTGCTCGCGTCCGACGAGCCTGCCGCCGTGGGCGGTGCAGCGTCCTTCTTGGACGGCTGACCCTGCGGCTTCTTTCCGTCCTTCCCGTAATCCGTGATGTAGAAGCCGGATCCCTTGAACAGCAGTCCGGCGCCCCCGGACACCTTTCGCACGGCGATCGCGCCGCACTCGGGGCACGGCATCTCGAGAGGCGCGTCGCTGATCTTCCGAAAGAACCGCTCGAATTCGTGACGGGCAGGACAAACGAAATCGTAAGTCGGCATTCTGGTGATACTTAGGTATTGGGGGGGGACGTTCAGAAAGCTACAGGCGACGGTGCGAGCGTTCAAGCGTGGGGAAACGGCGAGGGGCAGAATCCAGACTTCAGGAATCAGAATTCAGAGTTTGCATTGAGGCATCCAGGTTCAAGGGGGGCGGATTTCGCGGATGCAGCGGATCAGGCGGATTGTCCCCGGTGCAGCGAACCCTTCTTCACGCAACAGCAAAGAAAATTGTCTTTGTGGCTGTAAGAGAAGGTTCAATGCGACAGGAACAATCCGCCGAATCCGCTGCATCCGCGAAATCCGCGTCCCCCCGTTGAACCTGGATGCCAGTCGCGACTGCTGGTCGTCAAAAAAAAAATGGGGAGCCACCGAGTGGCTCCCCGTTGTGCTTTCTGAATTCTGATATCTGACGTCTTTGCCTTTCACTCACTCGATCGGCTGATGCAGCTTGACCGGCTTCGACGTCTTCGCACGCACTCTCATGTTCAGGAACTCGACCATGATCGAGAAGAACATCGCGAAGTAGGTGTATCCCTTCGGGATGTGGTAGCCGGTTCCCTCGGCGACGAGGTTCACCCCAATGACGACGAGGAAGGACAGCGCCAGCATCTTGATCGTCGGGTGCTGCTCGACGAACCGCGCGATCACGCCCGACGCCGCCAGCATGATGCCCAGCGCGATGATATTCGCCCCGATCATGATGCTGACCTGATCGACCATACCGACCGCGGTAATCACCGAGTCGAGCGAGAAGACGATGTCGATCAGCATGATCTGCACGACCACCCGAGCGAGCGAGGTGCGCAGCTTGGCCGTGACGTGTCCTTCTTCGCCCTCGAGCTTGTCGTGGATCTCGTGGGTCGCTTTCGCGATCAGGAACAGGCCGCCGAGGATGAGAATGAGGTCGCGACCGGACACGCCGTGCCCAAACACCTCGAAGAGCGGCCGAGTCAGCCGCACGATCCACGCAATCGACAGCAGCAGGAGCAAGCGCGAAACGAACGCGCCGAGGAGACCCAGCCGCCGTGCCTTGCCTTGCTGCTCCGCCGGCAGCTTTCCGGCGAGGATCGAGATGAAGATGATGTTGTCGATGCCCAGGACGATCTCGAGCGCGGTGAGCGTGAGAAGGCCGAGCCAGGCGTTAGGGTCGCTGAACCAGTCCATGGAGAGGCGAGGTGGTCGAGGAGGTCGAGGTCGTCGAGGAAATCAAGGAGGGCGTTGAAGCCGCGCACTCTTCACGGAGTCCGATCATCGCGTCGCGTACGTCAGCTCGGTCGGTACTCGCTCCAGGTACTCCGTAGCGTATCGGCAATCTCGCCGACCGTCGCGCGCGCGCGAACGGCATCAATGATGAGCGGCATCAGGGGCGCGCGATCGGGCGTCGCTGTCGCATACCCGCGGGAGGCCTCGCCGAGCGACGCAAGCGCACGTCGTACCGTCTGGGCGTCGCGCGCCGCGCGCACGGCGCGCAGGCGCTCAACCTGTCCTCGCTCGAGCGCTGAGTAGTCTGGAGTTGAAATCGAGGGAGGCTCCTGGCCGTCGCTGAAGCGATTGACGCCGACAATGACGCTTTCGCCGCGCTCCACGCGCATCTGCTGATCGTAGGCGCTGCGCGCGATCTCCTCCTGCATGAAGCCGGCCGCGATCGCTTTCTCTGCCCCCCCAAGCGCGTCGACCCTCGCGAGCAGTTCCACCGCGTTGCGCTCGAGCGTGTTGGTGAGCTGCTCGACGTAAAAGCTGCCCGCCAAGGGATCGGCGGTCGCCGCCACGCCGCTCTCGTACCCGAGGACTTGCTGCGTACGCAGCGCAAGCGTCGCTGCCTCGGCGGTCGGGAGCGCTAGCGCCTCATCGTAGCCGTTCGTATGAAGCGACTGCGTCCCGCCGAGGATCGCCGACAATGCCTGGATCGTGACGCGCACGACGTTGTTCAACGGCTGCTGCGCGGCGAGCGTCACGCCTCCGGTCTGCGTGTGAAAGCGCAGTCGCGCGCTGGTATCGCTGGCCTGAAAGCGGTCGCGCATGAGCCGAGCGTACATTCGGCGCGCCGCCCGAAACTTCGCGACCTCCTCGAAGAGATCGTTGTGCGCGGCGAAGAAGAAGGACAGTCGCGGCGCGAAGTCATCGATGCGAAGGCCGGCAGAAAGCGCCCGCCCGACGTATTCGACCGTGTTCGAGAATGTGAACGCCAACTCCTGCACGGCGGTCGCCCCCGCCTCGCGAATGTGATACCCGGAGATGGAAATCGGATTCCAGCTCGGCACCTCGGCGGCACAAAACCGAAAGAGCTCTGTCACCAGCGCAAGGCTGGGGGCCGGTGGATAGATGTACGTGCCGCGCGCGACGTACTCCTTGAGGATATCGTTCTGAATCGTACCGCTGAGCTTCGCCCGGGGGGTTCCGCGTTCCTCCGCGACGACGATGTACATGGCCAGCAGCGTCGACGCCGTGGCGTTGATGGTCATCGACGTGGAAACCTTGTCGAGGGGGATCCCGTCGAGCAGCGCGTGCATGTCTTCGACCGAATCGATGGCCACGCCGACACGCCCCACTTCCCCGTGTGCGCGCGCTGCATCGGAGTCGATGCCCATCTGCGTGGGAAGGTCGAACGCGACTGAAAGGCCGGTTTGTCCGGCATCGAGGAGCAGGCGGAAGCGGCGGTTCGTCTCCTGCGCCGTCCCGAATCCCGCGTACTGGCGCATGGTCCACAGGCGCCCGCGATACATCGTGGGCTGCACGCCCCGCGTGAACGGAAACTGCCCCGGGTCGCCGAGGTCGAGCGCGTAGTCGACGGCGGCGTCTCGGTAGATTGGCTCGATCTCGATGCCTGATGGTGTGCGCACGGGGTCAGGCATGATGAGACACGGCAAAGATGACAGAATACAGAATACAGAATTCAGAATTCAGAACACACGTCATCGCTGAATTCTGAATGCTGTATTCTGTATTCTGTCATGTTTGCCGTTGAGCTCAAGCTCCGACCCCGGTCAGCTTTTCACCACCGAGCATCGCCGCCGCAATGTCCACGTCACTCTTGCTGCCCACGTACAGCGGAATGCGCTGATGCAGCTCGGTGGGGTGGATATCGAGGATGCGCCGCGTGCCGTCGGTCGCGGCGCCGCCTGCCTGCTCCACCACGAAGGCGAGCGGATTCGCCTCGTACAGGAGGCGAAGCTTGCCCTGGGGGCTCTTCACGTTCGCCGGATAGCAGAAAATCCCGCCGCCGAGCAGGTTGCGGTGGAAATCGGCCACCAGCGAGCCGACGTAGCGCACGCTCATCGCCTTTCTCTCGTTGTCGAGGCCGCGATAGCGGCGCATGAGCGCTTTCACCGGCTCCTCCCAGTGCTGCTCGTACGAGTCGTTCACCGAGAGATACCGGCCGGGATCAGGGATGCGAATGTTGGGATGCGAGAGCAGGAATTCTCCGATCGAGGGATCGAGAGTGAAGCCGTGAACGCCCTGCCCCGTCGTGTAGACGAGCATCGTGCTCGAGCCATAGATGACGTAGCCCGCCGCCACTTGCCTCCGGCCCGGCTGGAGCATGTCCTCCAGATCGCCTCGGGCGCCGCGCGTGATCTTTCGCACGACGGAGAAGACCGTTCCGACGGGAACGTTGACATCGATGTTCGAGGAGCCGTCGAGCGGATCGAAGAGCAGGCAATACTTCCCGCAGCGAAAGCCGTCAGGAATCGGAATGATGTCGGGCACTTCCTCGGAGGCCATCGCGCAGAGCCGACCCCCGTGGTCGAGCGCTTTCACGATCGTCTCGTTCGCGAAGACGTCGAGCTTCTGCTGCATCTCGCCCTGCACGTTCTCCGCTTCGGCGGAGCCGAGGATGTCGACGAGGCCGGCGCGCCGGACCTTGCTGGAGATGATCTTCGCGGCAAGCGCGAGGTCGTACAGGATCCCGGAGAGCTCGCCCGTCGCCTCCGGATGCAGCCGCTCCTGCTCGATGATGAAGCGATCGATCGTGACGACCGACGTGGGCGTGTTATACACCACGGCTAACGATCTCCGGCAGACGAGGGTTCGAGGGCGCGCAGCCGCCGCGCGGAATAGTCGCGCGCATCCGCCTCGAACGGATTGTCGTGATATCCGTGTCGCAGGCTCGCCCAAAGATATCGAACTGGAAAGAGCGGACTGGCCTCAAACTGCTCTACATGCCGTAATTCGTGCAAGAGCAATGGCGGTCCCGCGAGCGCGTCAGGCGCGAGAAATACCCACTGACGCAGGGTGATCGCCGCGACGGTCGTCCGTCCAAGCGCCCATCCGCCGACGCGCGGCGGCAGGCCTCCCCGGCGCAAGCGCAAGCGCGCCAGCTCCGGATATCGCATCACCATCTCATGCGCGAGAACCTCGGGCTCGCCAATCAGCGCGGCGCGGATGCGACCGATGAGACCCATCGCTCTCCCTGTGCCTGTATCTCCAATGTCGACCCATCGCTCCGGACGACGAGGTGGCCGTGGCGATCGGTTCGAAGCACTGTTGCCCCGGTCGCCGCCAAGGACGCGAGGACGCTGGGGCTCGGGTGGCCGTATGTGTTCCCCGCGCCCACCGAGACCAGCGCGATCGAGGGCCGAACCGCGCGAAGAAAGCGCTCCGTGGTGCTCGTCGTGCTCCCATGGTGTCCCACCTTCAGCACGTCGGCGCGCAACGCCAGCGAGTCTCGCGCGAGCAGCCACCCCTCTTCCTCCCGTTCCGCGTCACCGACGAGCAGGAATCGCACCGCACCGTACGTCGCTCGCAGGACGACACTCGCCTCGTTTGGATCGTTGAGCGTACGGGCAAACGCCGAGTCGGGCGCGAGAAACTCCAGCTCTACCTGGTCGATCACGCGGCGGCTGCCCGGTCGAACGCGCTCCCACATCACTCCGGCCCGCGCGGCAGCCTCGAGCGCCTGGCGATAGGTGTCGCTGGTGCCAACGTAGGCGCCGTCCCAGAACACATCCGGACGCAGCGCACGGACCACCGTCGCGGCACCCCCGGCGTGATCGGCGTGCGGATGCGTGAGCACGAACGCCGCGAGCGAGCCCCCATGTCTTCGGATATAGGGAATGACCGTCGTTCGCCCAGCGTCTCCTCCGCGCCAAGCGCGTCCCGCATCGACGAGGATCCAGCGTCCGCGAGGAGTCCGAAGCACAATTGCGTCGCCTTGGCCGACGTCGATCATGTGGAGCTCGACCCCGCGAGCGCGGAGTGGCGCGAGCGGCCACCACACCACCGCGGCGAGCGATGCCGTTGCGACGACGAGGCTGTGTCCCGGATGCCTGCTCACGCACGCGACCATTACGGCGACGACGCAGACCGAGGCAATCACGGCGGTCGCGAGCGACGGCGCCAGTCCGACCGACGCGTGCGGGATTCGCGCGGCCGCCAATGCCACCAGGTCGAGCGCCCAGAGCAGCGGCGACGCCGCATCGGCAACGAATCGCTCGACGCTCGGCACGGCGGTGAACGCCAGTGCGAGGAAGAGCGTCGGCTGCAGCACCGCGACAATGGGCGAGGCGAGAAGATTGGCGACCGGCGCGATCAGGCTCAGTCGACCGAAGTGCCAGGCGACGAGCGGACCGGTGACGAGCGACGCGACGATGGAAGCCAGCAGCCCCGCCGCGAGCTGCGCACGCCAGGATCCTCGGTTCGCTCGAATCCATCGTCGCGCGAGCGCTCCGCTCGCGACCAAGCCGGCCATTCCCAGAACGGAGAGCTGCCATCCCAGATCGAGGACGGTACGAGGCACCAAGAGCGGGATGCCTCCACCGATCGCGAGCGAGGCCCACGGCGACGTGTTGCGCTGGGCCAGGCGACATGCCGCGGTCACGCCGAGCATCACCGCCGACCGGACCGCGGGGGCGGGGGCCCCGATGACTGCGACGTAGGCGACGACCAGCGCCATCGTCGTGATCGACGCGCCCCGAGGCGGAAGCCGAGCCGCTCGACACAGCAGCTCTACGGCAAGCGCGATGATCGCGACGTGAAGGCCGGAGATAGAGAGGACATGGACGAGCCCGGCGGTTGCATAACGATCGCGGACTCCGGGATCGAGCGACCGCGTGTCGGCGATGAGGAGCGCTCGCGCGAGCGGCGCGTTGGCGCCGAACGCGGTATCGAGGCCGCGTCCGAGTCGGGCACGAAAGGCGACCAGCGCATCGCGATCCCGCCGCGGCTGAATCGACGCGTTACGTACCAGAAGGCGGCCGCGATCGGCGCTGAGGTCGCCGATCACCAGCGCTTCGCGTCCGGCCGCGACACGTCCGCGCTTCACCGCGACCGTTACCGAGCTCGCGCACCGCCGTCCCGCGATCGACCGGGCTTCGCCCCGAGCAAATGCGCCCGGTGCGAGTGCTTCCGGGAATACGGCAACGATGGGGCCACGGAACCGTACGCAGCGTTCGTCGTCGACCGATGCAGCGCGCGCCGCGAGCCATCCGGCGAACCCGAGGCCCACGAGTGCGACGAGACGCACATCTCGTCGTACTAGTCCCGCGAGCCCACCCGCGACAGCGACCGCAAGGCCGAGATGCACGACGCCGCCGAACCCGAGCCCGAGTCCGGCGGCGTACGCGATCACCGCGAGAGCGACGAGAGGCACGGCCCTTACCCGGCGGCACCTCTGCGCTTGGTGTCGCCTGCCGGATGACGTGGATTGTTCGAGACACGGCGCATCGCATCGAGCACGGCCACCATCAGCTCGGCGCGTGTCTGGTCGCGCTGGAGGTCCACCGACGTCACCGCGACTCCCTCGCGGGTGCCGCCGGCATAACGCGGACGAAGATGGTTGAGCGCGAAGGAAAGCACATCCTCCTCGCATTGCGCGCAGCCGCAAAACGACGCCCCGCCCTGAGGGCTCCCGCGCGAGCGCAGCTCGTCGTACACATCCTTCACCGCGCCTTCGAGCAGGTTCTTCATACGGCGAGCGGAAGCGGCGCGCGCTCCGAGACGATCGCGCCGGTGAACGTCGAGCCGGTCGTCCCGGTGAGCTCCACCATGAGGTAGGAGCCGATCATGGAGTCGTCGCCTGGCACCAGGACGGTCCGATGCTCGCGCGTTCGCGCCTGCAACAGCTCCCCGCGGCGCGATACTTTCTCGACCAGCACTTCGTGCCGCGACCCGAGCAGCGACAGATTCCGGGCTCGAGCGCCCTGACGAACGGCCGCGATCAGCCGCCCCAGCCGATCAGACGCAACGTGGTCCGGCACGGTGAGCTCCGCCGGCATCCGCGTCGCCGGGGTCCCTTCCCGAGGCGAGAATTTGAACGTGAACGCATCGTCGAACGCGAGCTCCTTTATCGCGCTCAGCGTCTCCTCGAAATCCTCGTCGCTCTCGCCGGGAAAGCCGACGATCACATCGGTCGTGAGCGCAAGCCCTGGGATCGCCGCCCGCAGGCGTGCCGCGCAGTCGAAGTACTGTTCTCGAGTGTAGCGGCGGAGCATCCGCTTGAGCGTGCGCGTCGACCCGGACTGCATAGGCAAATGCACGTGCTCACACACGGCATCCACAGTCGCCATCGCGTCGATGACGCGGTCCGAGAAGTCGTTCGGATGCGGGCTCGTGAAGCGCAGGCGGCGAAGACCGGGAACACCCCCGACAGCACGAAGGAGGTCGGCGAAGTCGTACGTGCCGTCATGGTAGGAATTCACCGTCTGGCCGAGAAGCGTGACTTCTGCAATGCCATCGGCCACGACTCGCTCGGTCTCACGCACGACGTCGGCGAGCTGGCGACTCCGCTCCGGTCCGCGCGTAGTGGGAACGATGCAGTACGTGCACTTGTAGTCACATCCGCGCTGAACCGGGATCCACGCGCGCACCCGGTCAAAGCGGCGCGGCGTGACATCTTCGTAGTGCTCCTCGAGATCGAAGTCGACCGCGCTCGCCCGGCGCCCATCGCGCGCGCCTTCGATCAGCGACGGAAGGGCGCGATATCCATCGGGTCCGATGACGAGGTCGACATGCCTCGCGCGATCGAGCAGGCGAGGGCCCAGGCGCTGCGCCATGCATCCGGTGACACCGAGCACGGTGTCCGCTTTCATGTGCCGCTTGAGCTCACCGAGTCGGCCGATGACCCGCTGCTCCGCGTGATCGCGAATCGCGCACGTGTTGACGAGAATGACATCGGCCCCGTCGGGTGCCTCGACCGGGACATAGCCGATCGAGGCGAGCGAGCCGAGCATGAGCTCGGAGTCACTGACGTTCATCTGGCAGCCGTACGTCTCGACGTACACGGTGCCGCGCTGCGGGGTGGTCATGATGCCGAAAGATAACGCGATGATGGAGCCTCGGCAGCTTCGGGCGTCGCCAAAAGGACACCACCCGCGTTCGTAAGGTGCGCGGCGATTCGGCTTCCCCGCGGAAGCGCTCCGGTCATTTTCACCGTCAGGAAGTCTTCGGTCACACCCTCGCACTGCGCTCCGCCGCGCGTCACGACGACGTCGGCTTTGCCTTCGGCCCGGCGGGCTCGATAG
Organism: Gemmatimonadaceae bacterium; assembly: GCA_035253695.1. GTDB lineage: Bacteria > Gemmatimonadota > Gemmatimonadetes > Gemmatimonadales > Gemmatimonadaceae > JAICNG01. Next base: position 32 of record DATFBS010000098.1, on the reverse strand, counting down.
GCATCGTTGAGGTCCGCTCCGAGCGCGCGAAG
>DATFBS010000097.1:0-19784 GCA_035253695.1 Gemmatimonadaceae bacterium | reverse complement strand
ATAGGCCTCGGGTGCGAAGACGGGATCGAGCGCGAGCACCTTGAGGGCGACTTCGCGATCGAGCGCACGCTCACGAGCGCGAAAGACGATCCCCATCCCGCCGCGACCGAGCAGCTCCATGAGCTCGAAGGCTTCGCCAATCGACTCCTGGAGCCGCGCGCGGAGCTTTTCGGTCTGATCACCGGTATACGCGGTGTCGCCTGCCGGCGCATCGGACAACGCCGCTCCGCACTTCGCGCAAATGGTCAGCGAAGCGGAAAGCGACGCGCCGCATCGCGGGCACGTCACCGACAGCGTTATGCGCGAGGTGACGACGCTCGCGGGGCGAGCGGGAGTATCGGACACTGATCCGGCCTATGGGCGTGCAGTCGTCAGAATGACTGTGCCGACCGTACAAGGGTCACGCTTCCCACGCCCCGTTGAATGAGGGTGGCGCGCTCTATATATAAGGAAGGCCACTGGCCCGAACTCCTCCCGAACCCGCATGCCGACTCTCACCATCAACGGCACCAACGTCACCGTACGTGACGGCGCGACGATTCTGGATGCGGCGCGGCAGATCGGCATCGATGTGCCGACGCTCTGCTGGTATCCAAAGCTCCCGATCGTCGGCAACTGCCGCGTATGCCTGGTCTCGGTCGAGGGGAGCCCCAAGCTGGCCGCCGCGTGCGCCACCGCCGCCGCCGAGGGAATGAAAGTCACCACGGAATCGCATGCCGCGGTCGAGAATCGTCGCGGGGTCCTCGGGATGCTCCTCGAGCGTTACCCTGCCGACGAGATGGACGAGCGAGGGCCGCGCAACGAGTTCGAGGCGATGGTGAAGCGGTACGGCGTGAGGGCGGGAAACCGATCGGGCCTTCCCCTTCGCACGGGCGATGAGCGCGCCGGCGACCCCATGATCCAGCACGACATGTCGACGTGCATTCTGTGCACGCGGTGCGTGCGGGCGTGCGCCGACATCCAGGTCGTGGGTGTGCTCGACGTCGCCTATCGAAGCGATCATGCCGAGATCATCGTGGGGGCCGACGGAAATCCCGAGCATGCCGGATGCACCTGGTGCGGCGAGTGCGTCCGTGTTTGTCCTACCGGAGCCATTCACGATGTGCTGCCGCTCGCCAAGTTCGCGCGCAACGCGATGGAGAAGCCGGCAACCGCGGTCCGGAGCGTATGCCCGTACTGTGGCGTGGGATGCCAACTCGATCTCGAGGTGCGTGGCACCGACGTGGTCCGGGTCAACAGCCCATGGATCGAAGAGACGACGCCGAACATGGGGTCGACGTGCGTGAAGGGTCGATTCGGCACCGACTTCGTCCTTCATCGCGATCGCCTCACGAGACCGCTCATCCGCAAGGGATGGGTCAAGCGCGACGGCCGCTGGCGTTTCGACGGCGATTCACCGGACGCGAAGCGCTGGGGCCGGCGGGGAGGTCCATGGCGCGACATCGAGGGCGAATCGAACACGCACAAGTCGCGTCCGAAGTTCAATCCGTTGCGGCGCCTGCCGACCATCGATGGGCCCCTTGGCGATCCGCGCGACCGGGTCGCGACGCCATCGGACTGGTATGAGCCCTTCCGCGAAGGCACGTGGGAGGAGGCGATGGAGATCGTTTCGCAGGAGCTCGCGCGCCTGCGCGACACCCACAGTCCGGATGCGCTGGCCGTTTTCTGCTCGGCCAAGTGCTCCAACGAGGAGAATTACGTTCTCCAGCGGCTGTTCAGAGCGGGGATCGGCACGAACAACGTCGACCATTGCACTCGTTTGTGCCACTCATCGTCGGTGAGCGCCATGCAGCGCGCGATGAACACGAGCGCAGCGTCAGGATCGATGCGAGAGGTCGAGTGCGAGTCCGACGTGATTTTCCTGCTCGGCGCGAACACGACGGAATCACATCCGGTCTTCGGAGCGGCTCTCAAGCGGGCGCAGCGGCGTGGCGCGAAGGTAATCGTGGCCGATCCCCGGCGCATCGAGCTCGCGCAGCGCGCCGACATCCATCTGCAAATGCTTCCGGGGACCGACGTCGCGCTGCTCAACGCGATGCTGCATCACATCATCCGTCTGGATCTGCACGACACGTCGTTCATTCGCGAGCGCACGCACGGCTTCGACGACGTGGCGCGCGCCGTCGAGCCCTACAGCCCCGAGCGCGCCGAGACGATCTCCGGTGTGCCTGCACACCTCATTCGTCGCGCAGCTGAGCTGTACGCGCGCGGCCCGAAGTCATCGACGTTGTGGGCGATGGGTCTCACACAGCATCGCACTGGCACCGACATCGTCACCTCGCTGCTCAACCTCATTCTGGCCACGGGGATGATCGGGCGCTGGGGCGCAGCGATGCTTCCCATTCGCGGTCAAAACAACGTGCAGGGGGCGAGCGACGTCGGGGCGATCCCGATGGTGTACCCCGACTATCAACCGGTGACGGATCCGGCGATTCGCCGGCGATTCGCGCAGGCGTGGGGCGTGCCTGAGGACCGACTGTCGCTGACCCCGGGCCTCAAGGTGACGCAGATCGTCAGCAAGGGCAGCCCGGTGCGCGGCATGTACATCATGGGTGAGAACCCGATCATCTCGGATCCCGACGTTGCGCATGCCGAGGAGTGGTTTGTGGGGCTGGAGTTTCTGGCGGTGCATGACCTGTTCCTGACCGAGACGGCGCGCTACGCGGACGTCGTGCTGCCCGGCGCCTCGTTCGCTGAAAAAGACGGCACCTACGTGAACACGGAGCGGCGCGTGCAGCTCGCTCGTAAGGCAATTCCGGCTCCGGGCGACGCTCGTGGTGACCTCGAGATCCTGCTCGACCTTTCCGACCGCATCGGCCTCCACACATCCTTCCGGACCGCTGCCGACGTCATGGATGAAATCGCGAGCGTCACGCCGTCCTGGCGCGGCATCACGCACGCACGGCTCGAGGAGACTGGCGGGCTTCAGTATCCCGTCGAGCACGCGACGCATCCGGGAACCGCGTTCCTGTTCGGGGATCGCTTTCCAACGGCGGATGGCAAGGCGACGCTCGTGCCGGTGGAGTTCCTCCCCCCCGCGGAGCTGCCGGATGATGAGTTCCCCTTCTGGATGAACACCGGGCGTCAACTCTACCACTGGCATACGGGCACGATGACCCGTCGCTCACACGGGCTGGACGCACGCGAGCCAGTGCCGACCGTCGAGCTGTCCCCCGCCGATGCCGCGGAGATGGGGGTCCACGATGGGGATGCGGTGCGCATCACCTCACGCAGAAACAGCATCGAGATCGCGGTGCGATTGTCGCCTCGCGTCGCGCGCCATCAGGTGTTCGTGCCGATGCACTATCGCGAAGCCGCCGCGAACCTGCTGACGAATCCGGCCCTCGATCCCTACGCGCACATCCCCGAGTTCAAGGTATGCGCGGTGCGCATCGAGCCCGTGGCTCCGAGGGGACATCGCGCGGGCAGCGCGGAGCGGAGCGAGCCGCTGGTGCCGGCGGACTAGCGCGACAGCAAAGATGACAGAAGTCAGAATACAAAATGCAGCGACGACGGGGAGCCACGAACGGCTCCCCGTACGTTTTTCTCTGCACTCTGTATTCTGAATTCCGTCATCTTTGCCGTTCTCTGGCGCCCTGGCCCCAGTCATGCCAGCTTACTCCCGCTCGCCGCGCATCCTGCGGCCACGTCCACTCGACTCGACGCAGGAGCTGTCGCGCGTGAAGGCACTCGTGAAGGAGACCGCGGGTCCGGGCTTGAAGCTGAAGGAAGTGCCAGAGCCGAAGATACGCGACGACGAGGTGCTCATCCGCGTGCGCTGCGCCGGTGTCTGTGGCACCGACGTTCACATCTATGAATGGGATGAGTGGGCGCGCGGCCGCATCAAACCGCCGATCGTCGTCGGCCACGAGTTCGCCGGTGAGGTCGTCGCGGTCGGCTCGCTGGTGCGTGACGTCGCCGAGGGCGACCGCGTGACGGCAGAGGGACACATCGTCGACGGTCGCTGCCTCCTCTGCCGCACCGGAAACGCGCATGTGTGTCCACACACGAGCATCATCGGCGTCGATCGCGACGGATGCTTCGCCGAGTACATCGCCATGCCGGCAGTGAACGTCTGGCACCTCGATGACAACGTGTCGTTCGAGGTCGGCGGCATCCACGATCCGATGGGGAATGCCTTTCACACCGCGCTCACGGCCGACATTCCCGGCGCGACGGTGCTGGTCACCGGATGTGGGCCGATTGGATTGTTCGCCATCGGCATCTGCAACGCGGCCGGCGCGTCGCGCATCGTGGCGAGCGACGTGAACGACACGCGTCTCGCGCTGGCACGCCGGATGGGCGCCGACGATGCGGTGAAGCCTCAGGAAGCGGAGGCAGTCGTGAAGCGCCATACGGCAGGCCTTGGTGTCGATGTCGTGCTCGAGATGTCTGGCGTGCCCTCGGCCATTCACCAGGCGTTCGCGCTGGTTCGCGTCGGCGGGCGCGTGCAGATGCTCGGCATTCCCGCGAAGCCCATGGAGGTGAACTTCGCCAGCGAGGTCATCTTCAAGGGCATCACGATTTACGGTGTCGTCGGGCGTCGGATGTACGACACCTGGCATCAAATGACGCGCTTTCTCCGGTCCGGCGAGTTCGACCCGACGCCGGTGATCACGCACCGCTTCCCCCTCGAGGCGGCCGATGAGGCGATTCGAGCGATCAAAGGGGGAGAGGCGGGGAAGGTCATCTTCGAAATCAAGTAGAACGAGGAACGAGGAATGAGGAAGTGACACTGGTCTCCCTGGAGAGCGCCTCCAGGCCGTTTCCTGCTTCCTCGTTCCTCGTTCTCTCACCAACTCCGATATGAGCCTCAACACTCGCTTCAGCGGTGACCTCTCGAGCGCCCTCGAGCAGCTCAAGAAGGATCGCGTCTACAAGCGCCTCAATTACATCGATTCGCCTCAGTCAGCGCACGTCCAGATGGAGGGACGCGGGGACGTGCTCATCCTCTCCTCGAACAATTATCTCGGCTTGAGCGACGAGCCCTCCGTCATCGATGCCGGCCACGAGGCGCTCGACAAGTACGGGGCGGGCACGGGAAGTGTCCGCTTCATCTGCGGGACGTTCACGATTCACCGACAGCTCGAGCAAGCGCTGGCGCGATTCGTCGGCACCGAGTCGTCGATGAGCTACGTCTCCTGCTGGAACGCGAATGAAGGCCTCACCGCGACGATCGTCGAAGAGGGCGACTTCGTCATCTCCGATGCGCTCAACCACGCCTCGATCATCGACTCGATTCGCCTCGCCAAGGCGATCACGAAATGCACGACGGCGGTCTACAAGCATTCGGACATGGACGACTTGCGTGCCAAGCTCGCCGCCAACCGCGGCGCCCGGCGCAAGCTGATCTGGACCGACGGTGTGTTCTCGATGGAAGGTGACATCGCACGTCTGCCGGAGATCCTCGAGATCGCCCGTGAGCACGACGCTATCGTCGCCATGGACGACTCGCACGCCTCGGGGGTGCTCGGCGACACGGGGCGCGGGACGGCCGAGCATCACGGGGTCTTCGGCGAGGTCGACATCATTACGTCGACGCTGGGCAAGGCGTTAGGCGGCGCAGCCGGTGGGTTTACGGCCGGATCCGCCGCCCTCACCGACTACCTCACGCAGCGCTCGCGTCCTCAGCTCTTCTCGAATGCCCTGCCACCGACGGTTGCTGCAAGCTCCCTGGCGGCGGTGCGGTTCATTGAAACGCACCCGCAGCGCGTGACACGCCTCCACGACAACGCCCGCTACTTCCGCTCGGCGATCACGGAAGCCGGATTCGCACCGCTCGAAGGAGACACGCCGATCGTTCCGATCATCGTCGGTGAGACCGCGCTCGCGATCCAGATCAGCGACCTCATGCTCGACGAGGGCATTTTCGTGACGGGCTTCGGGTATCCAGTGGTGCCGCAAGGCCACGCGCGCATTCGATGCCAGGTGAGCGCCGGGCATACCCGGGAGGATCTCGATTTCGCCGTCGAGTCGTTCAAGAAAGTCGGCCGGAAGGTGGGATTGATCAAATGAACGAGGAACAAGGAACGAGGAACCAGGAACGAGGAACGAGGAACCAGGAACGAGGAAGTGCAAGACTGACGCGCCTCCATCCGCGTTCCGCATTCCTCATTCCTCGTTCCTCGTTCCTCATTCCTCATTCGTCACCCGGCATTTCACCTCGATGACGAGCCTTCTCCAGCTCTCGACATCGTCCCCATGCACCTTGTCGACGTAGGCGCTGCAGCGACCGCCTTCGAGCATCCAGGGCACCAGCCAGCGCGAGATGTCCGGAGGCAGGTGGCCGATCACGTCGCCGCCCGGCGCGTGCACCCACACCCAGGGGTCGTCGGTGCCCGGAGGATCGGGAACCAGAATGAGGCGATCGCCCGCATGTAAGCGGTGAACGACCTCCGTGCGCGTGCCAAACACAGTGCCGTGCACGGGCGTCCGAAAATGATCGTTGTGCGGTGGATATGGCGGTGATTCCACCCTCTCGCTCCGTCGCGCTCGCGTCGTAGCGAGCGCCTCGCTTCCTGGGTTACCTTCGCGAACGTCGTGACCCGATCCCACCCCGCGCGCACTTCGAACTTATGACGACTCCTTCACTCGCGCCGCTTCTCATCGTCGCCTCGCTCGCGCTGCTCGCTCCGCGAGATGTCACGCCGCAAGTTCCGTCTCCCCGCGAGCATCTGGGATTCGACGTCGGCGCAGACCGACAGCTCGCCGATTGGGGGCAGATCGTCGGCTACTTCAGCCGCCTCGCCGCTGCATCCGCCGAGGTCGAGCTGGACACGCTCGGTCCGACAACGCAGGGCCGCCCGCTCATCGTGGCGACGATTACCTCCGCCGCGAACATGCGCAAGATCGAATCGATCCGAGCCACCCAACGAAAGCTCGCTGATCCGCGAATGCTTCCCCCGAACGAAGAGCGCTCCCTCATCGACTCCCAGCCGGCGGTCGTCGTAATCCAGTGCAACATCCACTCGACCGAGATCGCGTCGGCCCAGATGTCCATGGAGTTGGCGTATCGGTTGGCCACGATCGACACGCTGCGCCGAGCGCTCGATGACGTGATCGTGCTTCTCATTCCATCGGCCAACCCCGATGGGGAGCAGATGGTGGTCGATTGGTATCGGCGCAACCTCGGCACGAAGTGGGAGGGGGGCCCGATCCCGTGGCTGTACCACCCGTACGTCGGTCACGACAACAACCGCGACTGGTATATGGTCACGCAACGGGAAACGCGGCTGATTACCGACCTGCTCTACCGCCAATGGTTCCCCGAGGTGTTCTACGATGTGCACCAGATGGGCGACGAGGGGATGCGCCTGTTCGTGCCGCCGTTCGTCGATCCCATCAACCCGCACGTCGATCCGCTGATCGTCCGCGGTATTGCCCACATTGGGGCCGAGATGGCGCTGGCGCTCGAGGAGCGCGGCAAGACGGGCGTCGGCGATCAGGCCATCTACGATCTGTGGTGGCATGGCGGCGCGCGATCGACTCCCACACGTCATAACATGATCGGTGTGCTGACGGAGGCGGCCAGCGTGCGCATCGCGACGCCGATCGTGCAGGATACGGCGACCCTCGAGGGCCACTCGCGCGGGCTTCCCAAATACGAGCGCCGCATGAACTTCCCGAACCCCTGGCCCGGCGGCACGTGGCGGCTGCGTGACATCGTCGACTACGAGCTCATTGCGGCCGAGGCGCTGGTCACGATGCTCGCGCAGCAGCGCGCCCAATACGTCGCCAACTTCGTTAGGCTCGGTCGCAAGCAGATCGCGTTGGGAAAGAGCGGCTCACCACGTGCGTTCGTGATTCCGGCCAGCCAGCGCGACCCATCCGCCGTTCGCCGACTGGTCGAGGTGCTCACCCTCGGCGGCGTCGAGGTCGACTCTGCCGATGACGTGACCGCCGACGGACGGTCGGTTGGACGCGCCTACGTCGTCCGGCTCGATCAGCCGTATCGCCCGCACGCCCTCGACCTGCTCGAGCCGCAGCGATTTCCCAGACTCGAGCAGCGCCCCGGGGGACCGGTCGAGCGTCCCTACGATGTCGCGGGATGGACGCTTCCCATGCAGATGGGCGTCGTCGTCGTGCCAGCTGACACCGTGTCCTACATCGCGCCGAGAGCACGCACCGTAGGCGCGGTCGGAACCGACTCGTGCGGGCCTGACGTGAAGCTCAGCCGCGTGCTGCTGCACGTGTCGAACACGGCGTGCTTCCGCCAGATCATCAGCTCCCTCCGGCGGTCCAGACCCGTCGAAGTCGCGGGATCGGGCGGAACGTACCAGGTCAACCGAACCCCCCGAATCGGGCTCTATAGACCCTGGACCGCCAACATGGACGAGGGGTGGACGCGCTGGGTGCTCGAGCAGTTCGACATCCCCTACGCCTCCCTGACGGATTCTGCGGTGCGGGCAGGCGGTCTCCGTGACCGAATGGACGCCATCCTCGTCACAGACATGAGTCTGCGTGACTTGCGGCAGGGGATGTCGGATTCCGTCGTCCCTCCGCCGTATTCAGGTGGACTTGGTCGTGAAGGGATCGACGCGTTGAAGACGTTCGTGAACGCCGGTGGCACACTCGTGCTGCTGGATCGCGCTTCCGAGCTGGCGACCGCGGAGCTCGGCGTGGATGTGCGGCTCCTGAAAGTGCCGCCGCGCCGGGACGATTGGGAGCAGCGCTCGGCGGACACGCTCGACAACACGGCGCGTGGGTTGTACGCGCCGGGATCGATTCTTCGCGTGATGGTGGACGCGACGCACCCGGTTGGATTCGGCATGCCGGACACGGCCGCGGTGTACTTCACGAACTCGGTGACGTTCGACGTTTCCGCGAGCTCGTCGGTCAGGGTGATCGCGCGGTATCCAGCCCGTGGCGAGGACATCCTCTTGAGCGGGTTCCTGGAAGGAGCGCCGGCGATCGCGGGCAAGGCGGCGGCGATCGAGGCCGCGGTCGGACGAGGGCGCGTCGTGATGTTCGGGTTTCGGCCGCAGTATCGAGGTCAGTCGTACGGCACGTTCAGAATGCTCTTCAACGCGCTGCTCTCCGGCGGAGGATCCGTCGGCCGGCGCTGACGTATCCGCGCAGGACATCCTTCCGAACGAGGTTTCTCAATGCGTACGGTCCGCTGGCTGTCCCTCGGCCTCGCGCTCGCGACGGTTCTCCCGTCGGTCGCGATGGCGCAGGAAGGACGCCTCTTCAAGAATGCGTGGTTCTGGGGAGCGAAGGGCGGCTTCACGTCCTTCTCCACCGACCGCGTGAAGAACGCCGTTGCCCCATCGCTCGGTGTGGAGTGGCTGATCACGCGTTCGCGCGGCGGCCTCTACGCTTCCTACGATCAGGCGTTCTTCGATGAGGAGACGGTGGTGTTCACGCAGGCATACGGCCCGCACACGATCCGGATGGAGAATATGCGCCGCGTGACGCTCGCCGGTCTTGCCTTCCCGTTCAACATCGGCACGCTGCGTCCGTACGGCGGCGTGGGGCTCGCGCTCAATTTCATTCAGAACGTTTCGCCAGTGGATCCGTTCACGTCGGCGGACCAGGAGACGCTCGTCGCCCGTCGCGCGATGGACACGAAAGACCGGGCGGCGTTTATCGTGATGGCCGGCGTGCAGCTTCAGTATCTGCGCTTCTCGGCCTTCGGCCAGGCGTCGGTGATGCCGGCTCAGGCGCGCTTCATGATGAACACGCGCCCCGTGTACCACCTCGAGGGTGGCATTCGCTGGAACGTCGGAACCTCGATCGATAGGCCGGACTGATCGCCTCACCCCACCCTGACCCCTGGGCCAGGGGTCAAGGGCCACGGGCCAAGGGGTGGGTCGAGGGTCAAAACTCCCCGCGTCGGACTATGTCCGACGCGGGGAGTTTCTTTTCCCACGATGCCTTACGAGCGGCCCCTGACCCGCCCCTTGGCCCCTGGGCGCTGTCCCTTGGCCCGCTCTCTCACCGAGATGTACTCCGACTCGGCGACATACCAGCGCAACGGCCAATCAGCCGCCTTCGTGATACCTATGCGCGGGCCGGTGATAATCGCATCGTCCCGGTAGGTTGTGCCGCGGGTGATCATCAACGGCGGGCGTTGAAGCGACACGCCGTTGTGCTGCGGCCCGATGCCGAGCGCCGCACAGAGCTTCCCCGGCCCGTTCGTTAGGTCCCGGTCGGTTTTCGCCGCGGGGCGGCGGGCTCGCATCAGCGCCACGCCCTCGACGGGCTCGAGCGCGCGAACGAGCACGGCGCTCGGCAGTCCATGCTCGCGCGTAACGGCATTGAAGCACCAATGCACGCCGTAGATGAAATAGACGTACGCGGTTCCCGGCGCGCCGTAGAGCGGTCGAGTGCGCTCCGTCATTCCCGGGCCGGCGGCATGACACGCCGGATCATGCTCGCCAAGGTACGCCTCGGTCTCGACGATCCGTCCCGCCGTCACTCCCTCGGATGAGCGACACCAGAGGACGGCGCCGAGGAGCTCGCGAGACACGATCTCGGTCTCGCGATCGAAGAACGACGCCGGCAGCGCCTCGCTGATACGAGAACGCCGCGCGGTGGGCGCGGCGCTTCGAGTCACCCCTCGCCTCCAGTCGCAGCGGGCTTCTTCGCGCGTCCTCGCGGCGGGCGGCGCCGCTTCGCCTTTGGCGGGCCACCGGCCTCGCTCGGCGCTCCCGCGGCGGGCGAGTCCGCCTTGGTCTTTCTCGCCGTTTTGCGACCACGCGCGGGCCGGCGCGGCTTTGACGCCGCTGGTTCCGGAGCCGCCTCGGGCACGATGCTCTCGGGAGGAGCCCCGAGTCCCGCCCCGGGCTCACGCTCGGTGACCTCGTCAGGCACGGCGGGCGCGCCGAAGTCGACGACGCCGAGCGATAGAAGCTCTGGCGGCAGCTCCATCGCCCCGCTGGTCCGTCCGCCTCGCGAGCGCATGCCGCGACGGAACGACGCGGCGGTCGCCGCCGACCGACCCGCCTGACTCTGGGACGGAACGGGCACGGCCGCCTGCAGCTGGTCGGCGATGGGCGCGGCATCCGCGGCAGGCGCCAGCTCCCAATCGTCGCCGCGCTTGCGCAGGTCGACGACGTTGGCGTCGTGCGCGTCGCGAAGCACACGTACGAACATGCGCTCGTTGAGCGATTCACTGTCCCGGCCCAGCAGGTCGCGCGCCTTACGACGCACGTCGCTGGCGAGAACGGGTGTATCCGCCCCGCCGGTGAGAATATCGACGGCACGGCGAACGAGATCGAAGGCCTCGTCTCTCGTGAGGCGCTCGCCGCCCGTACCGATGCCGTCGCGCGCAATGTCTACCGTCTCGGGGCGCCGCTCTTCACTGGCGGCCGATGCTGTGACGGGTTCGGCCGGTGCAGCCGCTGGAGCCGCCGGAGTCTCGACGCGCGGCTCCTCGGTACGCGGCTCGCGCTCGCGATCCCGACCACGGCCGCCACGACGGCCGCGACCGCGCTCTTCTCTTCCCCGCCCCCGCGGCCGATCCTCGCGCGCTCGCGACTCCCCTTCTGACGCACGGGGAGCGGGACGGACGCCATCGCCATCGGGAACGTCGATCTCGAGCTGGCCGTTCTCGAGCTTGGTCATCTTGAGAAGCCCACGCTCCGCGGCCTCCTGCGTGAATCGCGAGAACTTCGAGTGGCCGAGCGTCTTCTCGTCGAAGTTCGAGTCGAGCTCCTGCATGACCTGCTTGAGCCGGTCGGAGCGCATCACATCCCCGTTGCGCTTCATGCGATGGATGGCCTCCGTGACCAGCTCCCACGGATCCTTCTTGACCACCTCTTCCTCGCCCGATTTCACCAGGCCGGCAAGCGCGTTGTAGCTGTAGTACTCGTCGCAGTTCATCACGAGCAGGTCGCTGGACGATTCGCGAATGCCGACGCCAATGACGTACTTGCCGTATTCCTTCAGCTTCGTCACGAGCGACGCGAAGTCGGAGTCGCCGGAGAGCAGGATGTAGGTGCCGATCTCGGGACGGGTGAAGACGAGCTCCATCGCATCGACCGCGAGGCGAATGTCGGTCGCGTTCTTCTTCGACGATCCATACGCCGGCGCCATGATCATGTCGATCGAGGATTCGGCGAGCGGGACGATGTACTGCGGATAGCGGCGCCAGTCGGCGTAGGCTCGCTGGACGGCGACCTTTCCCTTGATGATGTCCGAGGAGAGCAGGTTCCGAAGCTCGTTGCCGAGATCGGACCGGATCCCCATCGTCACGTTGTCGAAATCGATGAGGAGCGCCGCGTTAGGCGCGTGTGCGGAGAAGGTGGCCTGCATGGGAGCCGCGGACATCGTGTGGGCCTGTGGTCCGCGGTGAATGGGTGTTGCCGCCGCACGCACAGGTGTGGCGGGACGGGGGTGTCGTGGCTTCATGTCGTCGTCATCGTGATAGCTGTGTGACCGCGCGCGACCTCGCGTACGATCTCTCGTCGCTCCACCCTTCCGCGCCCGTGGACGGAGGGGCTCATGGAGCGAGCGAGATGAGGGAGCTCTGACGACGCATGCGCAGATCCGCTCACCCAGACGAATCGTGGGGGACACCGATCGCGCAGACGTCGTGCAAGCTTCGGGTGAGGCCCGGGCGATCGCCGGCGGGTTGCCGCACGAGCGATCGGCCGTAGCCGCTCCCATCGGGACCGTTCAATGTACTTGACGAGCGCGCAACGGGCGAGGGCCTTCAGTCGCCCATCGCCTTGATGAGGACCCGCTTCTTCCGCTGCCCATCCCATTCGCCATAGAACACCCGCTGCCACGGCCCGAAGTCGAGCTTTCCGTTCGTGACCGGGACGATGACCTCGTGACCTATCGTGAGCGATCGAAGGTGGGCAGCGGCGTTGTCCTCGCCGGTTCCGGAGTTATGGCGATAATGATCGGGGTCCCAGGGCGCGACACGCTGCTCGAGCCAGTCGAGGATGTCCTTCCACAGGCCTGGCTCGTGATCGTTGACGAACACCGACGCGGAGATGTGCATCGCGGATACGAGGACAAATCCCTCGCGAATGCCCGCCGAAGCGCGGCACGCCTCCACGTCGTCCGTGATGTCGATGATTTCCTGACGATGCTTCGTGTTGAACGTGAGATAGGTCGTGTGCGTCTTCATGCCGCCCGAGTCGGTAATGGACCGGGCGGAAGATGCGCGCGATCAACGGCGAGGCAACGCCGTGAATCACCCTCGGCGGACGGGGCGCGCCTCTTCGGGGGGAGCAGCGCGAGAAGCGAGGTCGCGCAGTCTGGTCACCTCATCGGCGCTCGCGCCGCGAGCCTCCAGCGCGTCGGCGGCCGCCCGTAAGGCCTCGGCATCTGTCGACGTCATGGCAACGGTCCGGGGCAGCTCGAGCACGCGCACGTCACTCGAGCGCCACCGCGACTGGCGCGGCGCTCCGCTTCGCGATGCCTCCTGCTCAGCCGCGTCGTCCGCCCGGCGACTCGCGTGCAGCCACGAGAGCACCAGCAGCCCGACGCTGGCGCCGATCATCGCGCCAATCAGCAATCCGATCCAGAATTGCATGTCAACTCCGCGCCGCCGCCATCGACTGCGTTTCCATGCAAGGGAGACGCCGCAGTTCGCCCTGAAGTAAACCCCAGCCACGATAACTCGCGAGATCCCTCAGGTTTCCCCTCCCTTCTACGCGCCATAGATTGGCAGTGTTGCAGAGTGAAACTGCCCCGGGGACCCGGCGTACGGTGTGGGTGTGAAGCGACTCAGCTTCCGAACTCGGCTCTTCCTCTATCTCCTTCTGTTCGCCGTCGTTCCCGCGAGCGTGGTCATGCTGGGGGGGACGCTCGCGGCGAGCCGTGCGGTTCCCTTGGTCAGTGGGACCCGGGCATGGGAGCGGGTGGCGGAGTCCGGCCGGACGGCGCTCGAGCAGGCACGCCAGGCGCCCCTCACGCCGACCCAACGGGCGGCCCTGGACGCCCACGAGCAGGAGCTCCGTGGATCGCTCCTTCAGGCAAGCCGCTTCCGCTTTCTCGCCGAACGCGTCGTTCCGGTCATCGCCCTGTTCGCGGTGGTCGGGACGGGGCTGCTGGCTCTCTTTGCCTCTCGTGTCGCCGGTCACCTCAGCCGTCAGATGAGCCGCCCATTGAACGAGCTAGTCGGATGGACCGATCTGATCGGACGTGGTGAATCTCTTCCAGAGGGGGCACCGAAGAAGCGCGGTGCACCCGAGTTCGACACCCTCCGTCGCCGAATGCGGCGCATGGCCCGTGAGCTCGAGACGGCCCGAGCCCAGGAACGGGAGGCGGAGCGCGTCGAGGCATTCCGGGAAACCGCCAGGCGGGTGGCCCATGAGCTCAAGAACCCGCTGACCCCGATTCGATTCGCCGTGGAGCGGCTCAAACGGGATGTCCCGAATTCGCTTCGGGAACCCGTCGAGGTCCTCGAGGTGGAGTCCGCACGGCTGGAGCAGATGGCGCGCAGCTTTTCCCAGTTCGGGCGCCTCCCGGAGGGGCCTCCGGCCGACGTCGACATGGCGGAGTTGGCGCGATACACCGCGCGATCGATGGTCGCGGAGCGCGTCCCGCTTCGACTCGAGGTGGCCGATGGACTTCCCATGGTGCGAGGGCACCATGACGCGCTCGCGAGGGCGCTTTCCAACGTATTGATCAACGCCGTGGAAGCGTGTCGCGAGGGTGGCGAGGTGGACGTTCACGTCACCCGAACGCGGATGGATGGGCGGGATGCCGTCGAGCTCATCGTGCGAGACACCGGGTGTGGCATCCCGACGGCGCAGCTCGCGCGCATCTGGGAGCCGTACGTAACGTCGAAGCTGGGTGGGACAGGCTTGGGGTTGGCGATCGCGCGCCAGACCGTTCTCGCCCATGGTGGTGCCGTCGACGCTGCGAGCGCCGAAGGTCAGGGTACCGAGATCCGTTTCGTCATCCCCGTCGATGGAGCCGAGCAGCCGACATAATGAACGAGATACTACCATTCGCATTTGCGTTCGCCTCGCTGGCGGTGGGCGCGAGCATCGTGGTCCCACTCGCGCGCGCCTGGGCCAAGCGTCTCGAGAAGCGGGCTGATACACAAATTCCAGCGGAGGTGGCCTCACGCCTGGAGCGCATGGAGCAGGCAATCGACTCGATCGCGGTGGAGGTCGAGCGCATCTCGGAAGGGCAGCGATACACCACGAAGCTCCTCGCCGACAAGGCGCGGCCGTATTCAGGGCCCACCGAATAGCGCGACAGCTCCATCTACCCGGAGGACGGCTCGTTATGGAACCTCAAATCGTCGTGCCCCTCGGCTTCTTCGCGATGGTGGCGACCATCGCCGTCGGAACGCCGCTGGCGCGGGCATTCGCGCGACGGATGGAACGGGAGTCGAAGACCAAGCTCGCCCCCGAAGTGACGTCGCGACTGGAACGCATCGAGCAGGCGGTGGACGCGATCGCGATCGAGGTCGAGCGGATCTCCGAGGGGCAGCGCTTCACGACGAAACTGCTGACCGAGCGCGCCAGCGAGGCGAGCCGTCTGACGGAGCGGAGGCCGTCGTGATCACGGGCGTGATGTTCCTGGCGACGGTCGCGCTCATCGCGGCGGTTGTCGTTCGACTGATGGATCGCCGCAGCGATCGAGATCCACGGCAAGTGCAGCGACTCGAAGAGCGCGTCGCGCGTCTCGAGGGAACGATCGAATCGATGTCCAGCGAGATGGAGCGCCTCGGCGAGGGACAGCGCTTCATGACGAAGCTGCTCTCCGAGCGTGCGCAGAGCGGCGGGGAGCCAAAACGGTAGCCGGCGTGACATGTCGACGATCTTGATCATCGACGACGAGCCGAACATTCGGCGCATGGTCGGCGCTCTGCTCTCCGCGGAAGGCTTCACCGTCCGCGAGGCCGCCGATGGAGCGACGGGTGCGACGAGCGCCATCGAAGACGAGCCGGACGCGATTCTCCTCGATCTCATGATGCCGGGCGAGATCGATGGCATGGGCACGCTCAAGCGCCTGCGCGAGAAGGTGCCAGACGTTCCGGTCGTCATGATGAGCGGACGCGCCGGACTCAGCGACGCCGTTCGCGCGACCAAGCTCGGGGCGTTTCATTTTCTCGAGAAACCGCTGACGCCCGAAGGCGTTCTCCTCGCCCTGCGATCGGCGCTCGAGCTGCGGCGGGTGCGTCGTGAGGCGCGCGCGCTGCGCGAGGACCTCGGGATCCCGGGGCGTATGGTGGGTGACAGCCCCGGCATGCGCCAGGTTCGCGAGCTCATTCAGCGGGTGGCACCGACCGATGCGCGCGTCCTCATCATCGGCGAGTCGGGAACGGGCAAGGAGCTCGTGGCCGCGGCGATCCACGGTGGCAGCGCACGCCGCGACAAGGCCTTCGTCCGCGTGAACTCGGCGGCGATTCCGCGCGATCTGGTCGAGAGCGAAATGTTCGGACACGAGCGCGGGGCGTTCACCGGCGCCACGGACCGGCGCATCGGCCGTTTCGAGCTCGCGCACGAGGGGACGCTCTTTCTCGATGAGGTGGGCGACCTCGGCGCCGAGGCGCAGGCCAAGCTCCTGCGCGCGATCGAGGCGAAGGAAATCGAGCGCGTGGGGGGCGGCAAGCCGATCCCCGTCGACGTGCGGATCATCGCCGCCACGAACCACGACCTGGAGCGTGCCGTCGCCGATGGACGGTTCCGCGAAGATCTGTTCTTCCGGCTGAACGTCATCCCGATGCACGTTCCGCCGCTCCGCGAGCGTCCCGATGACATCCCGCAGCTCGTAAGGCATTTCTCGGCCCTCTATCGCACCCGGAGCGGACGGTTGGCGCCGAGCTGGAGCGAAGGCGCGCTCGATCTGTTCGTCCGGTATCGATGGCCGGGGAATGTCCGCGAGCTGGCGAACATCGTCGAGCGACTGGCCATTCTGCACGCGGGGCAGGAAGTACTCCCGGAGAACGTACGTGCCGTGCTGCCGGTGGACGGCGCGGTGGCGCCCGCGCCGAAGGGGCCGCTGCCTGACGCGGCCGCGCTCGAGCATCCGCTCAGCGACATGCTGGACGACTACGAGCGAACACTCATCACGCGTGCACTCTCGGTTGCGGGCGGCAACGTCGCGGAAGCGGCGCGACGACTCAAGACGGACCGCCCGAACCTCTACCGACGTATGCGGCGGCTGAACATCGGCTGGGGAGGCGGGTAAGGTTGCACAGCCCCACGGGAGTCGTCCTCGCCGGAGGCTGCTCGTCTCCACGACCGCCCATTCGCGGAGCCCACATGCGTTTCATCGCGCTCTTCGCACTCGTCAGCCTCCTGGCGACGCGTGCACACACGCAGCAGCCGGACTCCGCTCAGGCGGAGCGGAACCGCAGGCCGGCCGGACTCGATGTCGAGATCGCGCAGGATCTCGCCGCACTCTACAACCAGCCCGCGGCCATGCGCGTCAGTGGACGACTCGACATCGCCGCGGCGCAGACGGTGAATGGAAACGTCGCCGTACTGCGCGGTCCCGTGAGCATTGGCGGCCGCGTTACGGGCAACGTCATCGTGATCAACGGGGACCTCACCCTCACACCCGGGGCGCGCATCGATGGGGCGGTGGTCGTCGTCGGTGGGTACTTCGAGGGGCGCGAGCGGGCGACCATCGGCGGCCCTCTACGGCATTATCGGGAGCCGTTGCGATTCCGCGAGGAGGACGAGCGGATCATCGCCGAGACCGATCAGACGGTCTTCGACGAGGACGAGAGCTGGGTCACGCGCTGGCGGCGGCGCCGCCGAGAGTCCGACAGCAAGCTCAGCTTGATGACAGGCGGCACCTACAACCGTGTCGAAGGGCTGGCGGTGTTCGGGGGTCCCACCGTTCGCCGCACGACGTCGTGGGGCGACGTGAGCGTGAATGCGTACGGCATTCTGCGGACCGTCGATCATTGGGAATGGACGTCGCGCAACGTCGGGCACGACGTCACGGCCCAGGTGGGACTCGGGCGCCCGGGGACGATCGCCATTGGGGCGCGTGCGTTCGACGTCGTGTCGCCGGTCGAAGCCTGGCAACTCCGCGATACCGAGGTCGGGCTCGCCTCGTTCTTCCTGCACCGCGACTATCGCGACTATTGGGCGCGCCACGGTGGAAGTGCGTTTCTCGTCCTCCGCGCGGGAGAGACGTTCTCGGTGACCCCGTCCTATTCCGAGGAACGGTGGAGCGCGCTTCCGGAGCGAGATCCCTTCACGCTGTTCCGCGGGGCGCAGCGCTGGCGTCCAAATCCGGTTGCCGATGAAGGCCGCTTCCGCCTGACGAGCGCCCGAGTTGCCTACGATACACGCACGGACGTCGACGATCCCTCGTCGGGCTGGCACGTCGTGGCCGACGTGGAGCATGGGCGCAGCGCAGCTGCCCGGCTGGCATCGACGCCGGTGAACGTTCGTGCGGCTGCGACCGAGCCGGTCAGCGTCGAGTACACGCGACTGTTCCTCGATGCCCGCCGGTACAACCGCGTCTCGCCCGACGCACAGCTCAACCTGCGCCTCGTCGCCGGCGGGTGGCTCGATGGCGACGAGCTGCCAGTCCAGCGCCGATTCGCGTTAGGTGGCGCGGGGTCACTGCCTGGCTACGATTTCCGGCGGCCGCCATCGAAGGATGTCCTACTGTGTGGCGGGACGGAGGTCGCCGGCCGTCCCGGCCTCTGCGAGCGCATGATCGTCGCGCAGATCGAGTATCGAGGCGCACTCGCGTTTCGCTTCAGCAGCGAGGGTGGGTTCGACGAGGAGGAGGACAAGCGGTGGTGGCGGCTCAACTACAGCCGAAAGGGCGAGTGGGTCGTCTTCTTCGACGCCGGACGCGGCTGGCTGGTGGGCCCGCCCAGCGGAGATCTGCAGTACCGCCGCGGAGCGATTCCACCACTCTCGACGTTCCGCACCGATGTCGGGGCGGGCCTCGACTTCGAGCTGATCGGGTTCTTCGTCGCGAAGTCGGTATCCGATTCGAAGATCCCGGCGAACTTCTTCGTTCGCCTGCGACACCGCTTCTAGCGCGTGCGATCGCTCGCTCTCGCCGGTCTTCTGCTGCTCTGGACCGCTGCCCCGGCCATGGCGCAGCGGGGCACGGCGATTCGCATCGAGCTCCCGCCGCCGGCGGCGCGCCTCGAGGAGGGGCCGCGCGTGCGCGCGACGCGTGTCCTGTCCGACTCACGCCTTCGCGATTTGTTGCGCAACGGCTTCCCTGCTCGCCTGCACTGGCGCGTGGAGGTGTGGTCGACGCGCGGCTGGTTCGATGACCTCAAGGGCACCGTCGAGTGGGACATCATCGTCCGGTACGAGCCGCTCGAGCGGAGATACGAAATGGTGCACATCGACGCGGATGGGAATCCCACGCCGCTCGGTCGCACCGAAAATTTCGCGAACGTGGAGGCGATCATCGAGCGCCCGCAGGAAGCGCCCATTCTTCCGCCGCGACGTCGCGATCGCGTGTACTACACGGTGGCGCTCGACGTGGAGATGCTGTCGGTGAGCGATCTCGACGAGGTGGAGCGATGGCTGAGAGGGGAGTTGCGCCCTGCGGTCAGGGGGCAGAGAAACCCAGGAACTGCGGTCACTCGCGGCGTTCGGACGGTGGTCGCAAGGTTGTTAGGTGCGGAGAAGAGACATTACGAGGAGAGATCGGGGCGGTTCGATCTTGCTCCATAGGGGTCAGGAGTCAGGAGTCAGGGATCAGGGGTGGTAATGCAAACGGCCGCGCAGCGCGCGGCCGTTTGCTCATCTGATGAGCGCGTCTGCCGCGAAGCGGCGACGCGCCTTACCACCCCTGATCCCTGACTCCTGACTCCTATCAGTGCCCTGCCACGATCGGCGCCGTTCGGTGTCTCTGCCCTTTGTGCTCGAGGAGCT
>DATFBS010000096.1:0-3845 GCA_035253695.1 Gemmatimonadaceae bacterium | reverse complement strand
AGGAGTGAGGAATTCAATCGAATGGCTCCTCCTCTAATCGAATTACTCACTCCTCACTCCTCGTCCCTCATTCTTCAACAAGACTCGTTCTGCATACGGAGTTACACATGGCCACACTGCTCTCTGACACGATGCGTCGGCTGCTGCCCGACCCCACGTTCTATGCCTCGCCGCGCGCGGCGATGGAAGCGCCGCCCGAGACGATGGCCTACGTCGCGCTCATCAATCCCACTCCGGGCGATGGCCGCCCTGACGCGATCGCGGTCATCGACTGCGACCGTCAATCCGAGCGGTTAGGCACGACGATCGGCCGCCTCGACCTGCCGTACGCAGGCGACGAGCTGCACCATTTCGGCTGGAACGCATGCAGTGCCGCCCTCTGCCCCTACGCGCCGCACCCGCACGTTCGACGTCGCTACCTCGTCGTCCCGGGGCTTCGCTCGTCGCGCATCTACATCGTCGACACCGAGCCCGACCCGGCGAATCCGCGCGTCGTGAAGGTGATCGAGCCGGAAGAAGTCGCGGCACGCACCGGCTACTCGCGTCCGCACACGGTGCATTGCGGCCCCGACGGCATTTATGTCAGCGCCATCGGCAACGCCGACGGCGGTGCGCCGGGCGGAATCTTCGTGCTCGATCACGACACCTTCGAACCGCTCGGCCCCTGGGAGATCGAGCGCGGACCGCAGCGGCTCGCATACGACTTCTGGTGGCACCTGGGATGGGACACGATGGTCACCAGCGAATGGGGGACACCGGTGCAGGTCGAGCATGGCGTCCAGCCGGAGCTGCTGATGGCGAAAGAGTACGGCCGGCGGCTCCACTTCTGGGATCTGCGCGCGCGCCGGCACGTGCAATCGCTCATGCTCGGCGACGACAACCAGATGGTGCTCGAGCTTCGTCCCGCTCACGACCCAACGAAGCGGCACGGCTTCGTCAACGTCGTGCTCAACCTCACCGATCTCTCCAGCTCCATCTGGACCTGGTTCAATCGCAACGGGGAGTGGCAGGTGAGGAAGGTGATCGACATCCCCGCCGAGCCAGCCGATGCGGAAGTTCTGCCGCCGGCATTGCAGCCGTTCGGCGCGGTCCCGCCGTTGGTGAGCGATATCGCGCTTTCCCTCGACGACCGCTTCCTCTACGTCGCGTGCTGGGGAACGGGGGAGCTGCGACGCTACGACGTCACCGACCCGCTCGCGCCCCAGCTGGTGTCGTCGGTTCACCTCGGCGGGATCGTGCGCCGCACGGCTCATCCGTCGGAGCCGAATCGGCCGCTCGACGGTGGGCCGCAGATGATCGAGCTCAGCCGAGATGGCCGTCGCGTCTACGTGACCAACTCGCTTTACCTCGCCTGGGACGCGCAGTTCTATCCGCGCGGCATTCGAGGCTGGCTCGCTCGGTTGGACGTGAATGCGGAAGGCGGCCTAACGCCGGCGTCCGATTTCTTCATGGACTTCGGCGACATGCGCCCGCACCAGGTGCGTCTCAAGGGCGGCGACGCCTCCTCCGACTCCTTCTGCTTCCCTTGATCGATGAGCTGGATGCTCATCGGGTTGCTCGGCACCTATCACGGATTGAATCCCGCGATGGGGTGGCTGCTCGCGACCGCGCTCGGGTTGCAGGAGCGGCGCGCGAGCGCAGTCGTGTGGGCGCTACCGCCGATCGTCCTCGGTCATGCTGCATCGGTAGCGGTGGTCATCGCCGGCGCAGCGCTGGCGGATTCATTCGTGTCCGCCGCCACCCTCCGATGGATCGGCGCGGCCGTGCTCGTCGGTGCCTCGACAGTCGTCTTCACGCGTCGCGTGCATCCACGCCGCGCGGGAATGCGGCTGGGCCCGCGCGGGCTGGTCGCATGGTCGTTCGTGATGGCGTCGTCGCACGGCGCCGGGCTCATGTTGCTTCCTGCCGTGCTCGGAACGACGCATTCCCACCATGGGGCGACGACGGCGGGTATGGCCGTGCTCGGCGTCCACAGCGTGGCCATGCTCCTCGCGATGGCCACGGCCGCCCTGGTGGCATTCCGCCTAACGGGCGTGGGGATGCTTCGCCGGATATGGATCGACACCGACGTGCTCTGGTCTGTCGCCCTCGCGGCGTCCGGGATCGTGCTCCTTCTGACCTGAATATCACTGGACGGGCAATCGCGAACGCCCATATTAGCGCATGTTCCTGGAGCGCGACGCCTTTCTGACCGAGCTGGATGTTGCACTCGCGGGCGTTGCCGGCGGGCGCGGGTGCGCCGTGCTCGTGAGCGGCGAGGCCGGGATCGGGAAGACGACGCTGCTCGAGCGCTTCGCCGATCGCCTCCAGGCGACCGACGGTCGCACGCGCGTGCTGTGGGGCGCCTGTGACGCGCTGTTCACGCCGCGCCCACTCGGTCCGCTCCTCGACATGGCGCGGCAGACCCCGGCCGTGTTGCGCGAGGTCACGCGCGACACTGTCGACCGCGAACGGGTCTTTCTGAGCCTGCTCGATGAGCTGTCCCGCCCGTCGCCGAGGACGCTCGCGATCTTCGAGGACGTGCACTGGGCGGACGAGGCGACGCTCGACCTGCTCAAGTTCCTGGTGCGACGGATCGACAGGACGCAGAGCCTGCTCGTCCTCAGCTTCCGCGACGACGAAGTGGACACGGCCCACCCGCTCCGCCGAGTGCTCGGCGAGCTCCCAGCCAAATCCGCTCGGCGCCTCAAGCTGCCGCCGCTTTCGGAGAGCGCGGTGGCGCGTCTCGCCACGGCCGCGGGACGCCGAGCCGAGGACCTTCACAGCATCACCGGGGGAAATCCCTTCTACGTCACCGAGGTACTGGGCACGGAGAGCGGCGCGATTCCCGCGTCGGTGCGGGACGCCGTGCTGGCGCGAGCGGCGCGCCTAACGCCGACGGCGACCGCGGTGCTGCACGTCGTCTCGATCGTGCCCGGTCGCATCGAGCGATGGCTCCTCGATCGAATGCTGGATGAGCCCGCGCGTGCGGTGCAGGAGGGAGTGCAGGCGGGAATCCTCCGCGCCACCCGCGACGCAATCGCCTTCCGCCACGAGCTGGCGCGGCGAGCGTGGGAGGACTCCCTCGAGCCGGCGTACGCGGCCGAGCTGCACAGACGGATGATCGAGGCGATCGAATCCCACGATAGCGGCACGACTATGCTCTCACGCCTGGTCCACCACGCCGACCGAGCCGGTGACGCCGAGACCGTGCTGCGTCTCGCACCGGCCGCTGGGCGGGAGGCAGCGTCGCTCGGTGCTCACCGCGAGGCAGCCGCGCATTTTGGCAGTGCGCTTCGTTACGCGGACCGGTCGCCCCCCGCCGAGCGTGCGGCGCTGCTCGATGCCTGGTCCTATGAGGTCCACCTGAATGGCCGGATCGCGGATGCGGTTCGGGCACGCGAGGAAGCCCTGAAGTTGTGGCGGGCGGTTGGCGATCGTCGCCGGGAGGGAGATGGCTTTCGCTGCCTCTCGAGACTCGCGTGGTTCGAGGGACGCCGTGCGGATGCGGCCGCATGTGCCGCGCAGGCGATCGTCCTCCTCGAACCCTTCGGTCCCAGCCATGAGCTGGCGATGGCGTATAGTACGCGGGCTCAACTCCACATTCTCGCCGAGGAACGGCATCTCGCTCCGGAGTGGGGAGATCGCGCCGTCGCGATGGCCGAGGCACTGGGCGACCCCGATGCATTGGTCCACGCGCTCACCAATGCGGCGTGCCTGGATCCGGGCGGCATGCGGGAGAATCAGCTGCGGGCGGCGAGGTTGGCTCAGCAGCACGGTCTCCACGAGCACGCGACGCGCGCCCTGACCTGGCTCGTCTGCGACTCGATCGTCGACCTGGATTACGCAGCGGCGGAGCGTTTCGT
>DATFBS010000095.1:0-9552 GCA_035253695.1 Gemmatimonadaceae bacterium | reverse complement strand
TCCAGCACCTGACGCCCTTCGATGATCAGGGTGTTGATGAACTCGCGGTAGCCGGTGGTATGCGTCAGGAGGTGACGCACGGTGATCTTCTTGCCGAAGTCTTTGAGCTCGGGAATGTGCTTCCGCACGTCATCGTCCAGCGAGAGTTTGCCTCGCGATGCCAGCAGGGCGAGAGCGAACCCGGTGAACTGCTTCGACGAGGAACCGATGTTCGTCGGCGTCTCTGCCGTGAAGGGCATCCCGTGGGTCAGATCCGCGGCGCCATATCCCTTCACGAACGCCAGCTTGCCGCCCTTGATCACTCCTACCACGGCTCCTGGAGTGTCCTTGTACAATTGTGCCGCGGCCTGGTCCACCTTGCCTTCGGGCGTAGTCGCCGTCGGCTCGGAGCGGGTGAGCTGCACGCGCACCGCGCCACCCTTGCCAGCCGTCGCCGGCGCAACCTCGATCACGTACTGGCCCGCCGTGTCCGTCGCGAACGCAAACGTCTCCGGGCCCCCCCGCCCGATGCGCGCCCCCCGCTGCACGCGCCTTCCCCCCGGGCCCGTGATCGTCACTGTTGCGTCCACGCCGTCCTGATCCACTCGCCCGGCGACGAAGCGGTTCTTAGGCAAACTCAGCTCGTATCGCAGTGTGTCGTTCGCTGCCAGCGTCGCGCGTACGGGCGTTCCGACCTGCAGCCGCGACGATTGTTGAGCGTGGCCGACGCCGACGCAGAGAAGGATTGCGAAACCGCCTATCATGCACGCTCTCATGACTCACATCCTTGGAGGATCAGGCCTCCAGGCGCGGAGGACCGAGTGTGGCTTGTCTACAACTTTGGCATACCAAAAGTACACGCCGCGCAACGGCTGCGGGACACGTTTGGGGTGGGAGGGTCGCGTTTCAAGTGGGTCGGAGCAGGAGGGGTCGGAGTTGTTGAAAAATGGTACGCGCGTCGGCGGGGCGATCCGGGTGTCTGCAAAGAGGGTCGCAGTTTTCCGCGATGGCGCGCCGCCCTCGCCTCTCCTTACCGGGAGTACCGCTTCACGTCGTCCACCGCGGAACAGATCGCTGCGCGATTTTCCGCGATGGGTTGGATTTCTGGATGTACTGGACCGTCATCAACGGTGCGAGTCGCCGCGCGCAGTGTGCGATTCACGCATACGTCCTAATGACCAATCACGTGCATCTGCTCGTCTCTCCGGCCCAAGCCGGGGGCATTGCGTCGATGATCCAGATCGTAGGACGTCAATACGTCCAGTACTTCAACCGACGACACGGTCGCACCGGAACACTATGGGAAGGACGTTACCGATCAGCACTCATCGATTCTGATCAGTACCTCTTCGCGTGCATGCGCTACATCGAGCTGAATCCAGTGCGGGCCCGGATGACGAGTCACCCGCGCGATTACGCGTGGTCCAGCTATCTCGCGAACGCCGAGCTCGAACCTGATCCACTAGTGACGCCACACCCGTTATATGATCGACTTGCGCGCGACGCCGTCGGCCGCGCCGCTACCTACCGAGAAATAGTACATGGCGTGGGGGCGTGCCCGGCCGTTGACACGGAACTTCGCGAAGCCACGCAGGGCGGGCGCATTCTTGGATCGCCAGCCTTCCGGCGGCGCGTTGTCGATGACCTCGGCCTCCGGTCAGAACCGAAGAGTCATGGCGGAAGCCGGCGATGAGCGGCGTACCGTTTTTCAACAACTCCGACCCCCAGCGGGGGGTCATCTCCCTCCTCCCTCCTCACTCCCCACTCCCCACTCGCCATTCGCCGCTCGTCGCCAGAATAATCCGCTCGTCGCCGATTCGCGCCGCCCACCGGCCGTCTCATCGCGTGTGTCCTCCCCCCGTCATTAGCCTTCCCTCTCCACACCAACAACTGCGTCTTTTGTCTGTCGAATTCGTGAGATCCTGTGCGGGACGAGCTGGTCTCCTCGTCCTCTTCGCGGCAAGCGCACACGCGCAGGCCCCATCGATGGTACCTGCCACCGAGGCGCGGCCCATCGAAGTGGAGCTCGTCAGCGCCGCTCGTGCTGTCGTTCCCGGCGAGACGACGTGGGTGGCCGTGCGGCTAAAGCCGAACAAGGGATGGCATACGTACTGGCGCTACGCGGGCGACGTGGGCAGCGCACCAAGCGTCGAGTGGCATCTTCCATCGGGATGGAAAGCTGGATCGTTCAGCTGGCCCGCTCCGCACCGGATTTCTTCGCCGCCGCTCGCGAGCTATGGCTACGAGCGTGAGCTCTTTCTCGTCGCGCCGCTCGAGGTGCCGCGCAGTGCGCGCGTCGGGTCGACAGCTCACATTGCGGGCCGAATCACATGGATCGTTTGCGCAGAGGAGTGCATCGCAGACGACGTCGATCTGTCGATCGCTCGCCCGGTCGCCGCAAGTGCGACGGTCGATTCGAACGTGATGAACGCCATCGTTGGCGAGCGGCTGCGCACGCCATTGCCCCCGGACGGCTGGACGACGATGGCGTCCGTCGACGAGTCGGACATCGTCATCCTCGCTCGCCCGCCCTCCGGAGCACAGCCGATCCGGACCGCGCCGATCGACTTCTTCGTAGACAGCGCTGGCGTGATCGATCACGGCGCGCCGGTCCGCGCCCGCTGGATCGATTCGCTCGTCGAGCTGCGCATCGCGCGGTCGGAGTATGCGAACGGTGCACCCGGTCGCGTGTCGGGAATCGTCGTCTTCGGGAACGCGGATAGTATCGGCGCTGGCGAAAATCGCGCATTCGAGATCGTCGCGCCGGTAGCTGAGTCGTTAGGTGCGGCTCGGAGCGCGCTTGGTGTGAGCGCGGCGGACTCGAGCCCGATGTCCGTGGGGGCGCTGCTGACGGCTGCGTTGTTCGCCCTGCTCGGCGGGACGCTTCTAAACCTGATGCCGTGCGTGCTGCCGGTGCTCTCGATCAAGACGTTCGGGATCGCGCAGGCGGCCGCGCACGACGAGCGGGCGGCGCGGCAGCACGTGCTGTTGTTCGCCGGCGGCGTCCTCGTATCGATGTGGGTGCTCGTGGGTGTGCTGCTGGCCCTCCGCGCTGCGGGCACTCAGGTCGGATGGGGCTATCAGCTGCAGAGTCCCACGGTGGTCGGCGCGCTCGCACTGCTCATCTTCGCGGCGGGACTCAACATGGCTGGCGTGTTCGACCTCGGGCCTGTCGGCGGGAGTCTCTCCGCAGCGGCGAGCCGTGCACCCCGCAGCGTGGATGCATTCATGGGCGGCGTGCTCGTCACCGCACTCGCGACCCCATGCTCCGCCCCATTCCTCGCGGCGGCAGTCGCATACGCGGTCACGACAGGAGCGGTCGAGTCGTTCGTCGTGTTCACGGCGCTGGGGCTCGGCCTGATCTGGCCGCTTGCGATGGTCGCAGCGGTGCCGCGTCTGCGTGCATGGCTGCCGAAGCCAGGCGCCTGGATGGTCACGCTCCGCCAGGTGCTCGCTTTCCCGCTCTTCGCCACCGTCGTGTGGCTCGCCTGGGTGCTCGGCCGGCAGGCCGGGGTGAGCGCGCTGGTCGCCCTGCTCGCCGCGTGCACCCTGCTCGCCTCCGGGTTGTGGGCGCTCGGCCGGTTCGGCACCATCGCGGCGCCGATGGGCCGTCGTCGGCTCGCAAGAGTGTTCGCGCTCGCGTCAGCCGCCGGCGCGCTGGCGCTCGTGTCGAATGCACGCGCGCAGGGTGCATCGACTCCGGACGTCGTCGAGGCGGGGAGCGAGACGTCGCCGAGCGGCGCTGAAGGCTCGCTGGCATGGCGGCCCTACAGCGCACAGCTGCTGGACGCGGAGCGCGACAGCGGTCGCATCGTTCTGCTCGATTTCACGGCCGACTGGTGCCTAACGTGCAAGGTCAACGAGCGCGTCGCCCTCGCATCGAAGGCAGTTCGCCTGGCGTTTCGTGATCACAACGTCGCGCTGCTGCGTGCCGACTGGACCACGCGCGACTCCGTCGTGACGCGAGCGCTCGCCGCCTTTGGCCGCAACAGCGTGCCGTTCGTCGTGATCTACCCTCGGGCACGCGATGCCGCGCCCATCATCCTGCCCACACTGCTCACCTCCGGCATCGTGATCGGCGCGCTCGAACGCGCCGCGGCGTCGCCGTCCGGAGTCCGAACATCGGTCGCGTCGCCCAGCGACCGGATCGAACCGTCACTCTCCCTCGAGAAAATCCCATGACTGACATGACCCCGCCAAAGCGCCGATCCCGCAAGCTCCGTATCTTCGGAGTTGTTCTTGTAGCACTGCTGCTCGTCGGCGCCGTCGCCGCACGCCGGATCGCGGCCAGCGCGGACCCGGAGACCCTACCTGAGCAGCTCGCGGTCGGCGGTCCCGCGCCGGCGTTCACGGCCGTCGACACTCGCGGCAAGTCGCACTCGCTCGCCGACTACGGCGGCAAGTGGGTCGTGCTCGAGTGGTTCAACCACGGATGCCCGTACACGAAGAAGCACTACGAGCTGGTGAACGGCGTCGGGAATTCCCAGGCGATGCAGCAGGAGTACACGAAGCGCGGGGTGATCTGGCTCTCGGTGGTGTCGTCGGGTCCCGGAAGACAGGGGTATACGTCAGCGGAGAAGGCCGACGAACAGGCTCGCAAGAAGGGCGCGGCGCCAACTGCCATCATCCGCGACACGGCCGGCGTGCTCGGGCGGCTTTATGGAGCGCGCAACACGCCGCAGTACGCGATCATCGATGCGAAGGGTGTGCTTCGCTACAGCGGTGCGATCGACAACCGGCAGACGTCGAGCGCCAAGGACATAGTGGGAGCCACCAACTATGTCCGTGCCGCGCTCGACTCGGGTCTGGCGGGCCGACCAATCGCGGTCGCCCAGACACAGCCGTACGGCTGCGAAGTGAAGTATTGAGCGCCTGGCGGATGGCGACATTCTCGCGGCGGAACATTAAAGAGGAGCTCGCAGGTGAAGACGACGAAAGCCCTTTTGGGCGCTGCGACGGTGGCGGCCTCCGCGCTACTCTCGCCGGCGTGCAGCGCACGTCTCGCCCCCGGCGGGACGACTATCGATCGCGATGACATCGCGGGAGTAGTGACGGGGGCGACCGGCCCCGAGGCGGGAGTGTGGGTGATCGCCGAGACCTCTGATCTCCCGACGAAGTTCGCCAAAATCGTGGTGACCGACGATCAGGGGCGGTACCTGCTCCCCGACCTCCCGCCGGCGAGCTACAACGTGTGGGTGCGCGGGTACGGGCTCGTCGACTCGCCGAAGCAGCGGGCGGAGCCGGGAACGACGCTCGACCTGAAGGCCACCCCCGCGCCTAACGCGCGCGCCGCGGCGGAGTACTATCCGGCCGGATACTGGTACTCGCTGATCAAAGTCCCCGCCGAGAGCGAGTTCCCCGGCACCGGCCCGGAGGGAAACGGGATCAACCCCGTCTTCAAGACCCAAGCGGACTACGTCCGGCCGCTGAAGAACGGCGCCTGCCTGGGGTGCCACCAGATGGGGAGCAAAGGGACACGCGAGCTGCACCCCGCGCTCGGCACCTTCGAGTCGTCCGTGAAAGCGTGGGAGCAGCGCCTCCGGGCTGGTCAGGCAGGCGGAGCCATGGCGGGAATGGTGGCGCAGATGGGACCGCGCACGCTGCGGATGTTCGCCGACTGGACCGACCGGATCGCCGCCGGCGAGGTCCCGCCCGCGCCGCTCCGCCCGCAGGGGATCGAGCGGAACGTCGTCATCACGATGTGGGACTGGGCGGACCCGAAGGCCTACCTGCACGACCTGATTTCGACCGACCGGCGCAACCCGACGGTCAACGCCAACGGGCTGGTCTACGCCGTGCTCGAGGCGAGTGCCGATTACATGCCGGTGCTCGACCCGAAGACGCATACAGTGAGTCGGGTGCCTGTTACGGTTCGCGACCCGAACACGCCGTTCGCAGCGCCGCAGCAGGTCGCGGGCCCATCGCCGTATTGGGGCACCGAGGCGATCTGGACCAGCCGCGCGAACGCGCACAACCCGATGTTCGACGAGAAGGGTCGCGTCTGGATTACCTCGAGGGTGCGTCCGCCGGACAACCCGGCCTTCTGCAAGGCGGGGTCGAGTCATCCGTCAGCCCTGCTCTTCCCACTCAACAGCTCGGGGCGCCACCTCGCGGTGTACGATCCGAAGACGAAGGAGATGAAGCACATCTCCACCTGCTATGGAACGCACCACCTGATGTTCGCCGAGGACGCCAACAACACGCTGTGGACGAGCGGCGGGGGGCCGGTGGTGGGATGGTTGAACACGAAGCTGTGGGACGAAACGGGCGACGAGGAGCGCGCGCAGGGATGGACCGCGCTGGTCATGGACTTCAATGGGAACGGGCGCCGCGACGAGTACGTGGAGCCTAACGCGCCGGTGGATTCCACCAAGGACAAGCGCTTGCAGCCCGGGCAGTACGGAGGCGGTCCATACGCGCTGGCTCCGGCGCCGGACGGATCGGTGTGGGGGACGATGTTCGGCTTCCCCGGTGCGGTGTTCCGCCTGAGCCCCGGCTCGAATCCCCCGCATACCGCGCTCACCGAAGTGTTCGAGGTGCCGTGGAACAACCCAGCCGTCGCGAACGTGGGCTTCTCCCCGCGCGGCGGCGACGTGGACCGGAACGGCGTGTACTGGGCCGCCCTCGCGAGCGGGCACATGGCCAGCTTCGATCGGCGCAAGTGCCGCGGTCCGCTGAACGGCCCCACCGCCACCGGCCAGCACTGTCCCGAGGGTTGGACCTTCTACGCCGAGCCCCTTCCGCAAC
Source organism: Gemmatimonadaceae bacterium (assembly GCA_035253695.1). Classification (GTDB taxonomy): domain Bacteria; phylum Gemmatimonadota; class Gemmatimonadetes; order Gemmatimonadales; family Gemmatimonadaceae; genus JAICNG01. The sequence continues at coordinate 2,826 of DATFBS010000095.1, read as the reverse complement.
TCGGCAACGTTACGAGTGCGGGGAGTGGTGAAGGGAGCTACTACACGTGGGTGGACCAGTTCAACACGTTAGGCCTCGGCGAGAACGTGCCGATCAACACCGGGAATCAGTCCGAGGGGCTCCTCGTACTCAAGGACGGGAAGTGGGTCGTCCTGCGCGTCCCCTATCCGATGGGCTTCTACACCAAGTGGCTGGACGGCCGGATCGACGACCCGGCTGCCGGCTGGAAGGGGCGCGGTCTCTGGGCCTCCATCAGCACCCGCGCACCCTTTCATATGGAGGGCGGGAAAGGGACCACCAGCAAGGCGATCCACTTCCAGCTCAGGCCAGATCCGCTGGCGAGGTAGTCCGAAGTGACAAAGCGATCGCAACGAATGCTGCTCCTCATTCTCCTCGTCGTGGGCTGGGCGGGTTCCTCGAACGCGCGCTCCGCTTCGCCGATCATCGCGGCTGCCACGATCGCGATCACGCACGTCACGGTGGTGGATGTAACGGGCGGCACTGCGCGTCACGATCAGACGGTGCTCATCGATGGCAGCCGCATCGCCGCGGTGGGTCCGACCGCAGGTGTGCCGATTCCGCGCGGCTCACGCATCATCGATGGCGCCGGGAAGTACCTGATTCCCGGGCTCTGGGACATGCACACCCACACGGTAGGCTACAGCGACGCCGAGTCCCACGTGGCGCTCACGTTGAGCTTGGCGCACGGCGTGACCGGTCTGCGCGACATGGGCTCGCACCCCTTCAAGATCGCGCGTGCATGGCGCGACTCGATCGCGGCGGGGCGCCTGCTCGGACCGCGGATGCGAATCTCCGCTCCCGTGGTCGAGAACCCACAGTGGCTCGCCGCCGTGCGTGGGTGGGAGGAACAGGCGGGAAAATCGACGGAGTGGATGAACGGGCGCTTCGGACCGGCCACACCTAACGAGGCCCGTCGCTTCATCGATTCAGCCGTGGCGATCGGGGCCGATCACATCAAAGTGCGAAACTGGCCAGTGGCAGACGTGTCGCTTGCCCTCATCGCACGGGCGCGTGAGCGGGGGCTCCCCGTATACGCACATGGAAATCAGCCCTTTCCAAAATCCGGCCTGGCGAGCCTGGAGCACTCCATCTTCCCGCGAATCACCGAAGGCCGAGACTCGCTCTTCCGTCGGTGGGCCGCTGAGGGCACGGCCATGGTGCCCACGCTCGTCGCCTCATTCGCCCGGCTCCACTCCACCGATTCCGTCATCGCGTGGATCGATCCGGCCCGCCTGCCGAAGCTTCGTTATGCACCGGCCAAGAAGCGACTGGAGTGGCGGCAGACGCTCGAGATCGCAGCACGGAACGAGCAGCCATTCGACTGGCGCGGCCACTATGACGCTTCGCTCGATGATTTCCGCAAGATGCGGCAGGCGGGTATGCGAATTCTTCCGGGAACGGACTTCGGCGCTCCGCTGACAATCCCCGGTATCGATCTACACGAGGAGCTCGCGAAGCTCGTCGACGAGCTGGGAATGTCACCCCTGGAGGCGCTCCGCGCTGCGACACTGCACTCCGCGGAGTTCCTCGGAATCGCCGACTCACTCGGTACCATCGCGCCCGGCAAATTGGCGGACCTCGTGCTGCTCGACGCGAACCCGCTGGAGAACATCCGGAATACCCGCCGGATCGATGCCGTGTTTGTCAACGCTCGGATACTCGACCGCGCAGCGCTGGACCAGCTCCTGGCCGAGGCAGCGCAACCCGGCCGAGTGCCGTGAACCGCTGGAGCGGATGCCCTTCTTCGAGATCGAGTCCGGACCAGAGCACGACTTAGGCGTCGAGCGCTGTTCGTTTGTGGGTTGTAATGCGAGCGCCGATATTGGCCCCTCGTACCTCCCGCCGGGATTTCGTGCCTGACCAGCTCCGCGACCAGCTGCAGTCCTCGCTCGGCGCCTACACGATCGAGCGCGAGCTCGGCGGCGGCGGCATGGCGCGCGTGTTCGTCGCTACCGACCCGGCGCTCGGCCGCCAGGTCGTGGTGAAGGTGTTATCTCCGGAAACCGCCGAGGGGATGAGCGCCGAACGGTTCACGCGCGAAATCCGCCTCGCCGCGGCGCTGCAGGACCCGCACATCGTCCCCGTGCTCACCGCGGGACAGACGGCCGACGGGCTTCCGTACTTCACCATGCCGTTCGTGTCGGGAGAGCCGCTGCGGGCACGCATGGAGCGCGGGCGGGTCACCCCGGATGAGGCGCTGCGCATCCTGCGCGACGTCGCGGAGGCGCTCGAGTACGCGCACGCGCGCGGTGTGGTGCACCGTGACATCAAGCCGGAGAACGTGCTCCTCTCCGGGCGCAACGCCGTGGTTGCCGACTTCGGCATCGCCAAGGCGATGAGCGCCGCCCGTGACGACGCCGGGGTCGCACCACTCACCGCCGTAGGCACATCTCTCGGCACTCCGGCCTACATGGCCCCCGAGCAGGCGGTCGGCGACCACGTGGACCACCGCGCCGACCTGTACGCCTGGGGGATGATGGCGTACGAGCTCCTTGCCGGCGCACATCCGTTCGCGGAGAAGACCACCCAGCGACAGCTCGTGGCCGCGCAGGTGGCGGAGACGCCGCCTCCACTCGGCGAGCGGGAGCCCGGGCTGCCTAATGGGCTCACTGCGCTCGTGATGGCGTGCCTCGCGAAGGATCCGTCGGACCGCCCGGCGGACGCGTCGGCGGTGCTCGCGGCGCTCGCGACAGTGTCGTTAGGCGGAGGAGCGTCGCTTGGCGCCTCGCGCCGCGCTGTCCTGCTTTCCCTGACACGCCGGCGCCGGGCGATGCTCGCCGCGGCGGCGCTCGCCGCCCTCGCTGC
>DATFBS010000094.1:0-8181 GCA_035253695.1 Gemmatimonadaceae bacterium | reverse complement strand
GAGAAAGACTCCCGCATCGTCGAACGTCTCACGCCCGACGAGCAGACGCGGATCATCGCGGTGCGGAAGCGGGGCCAGGGCACGCGCGAGGTCGCCCGGACCCATCTTGGCGGCTCAACCCGCGCAGCGGGCGAAGGCGGTAAGCCGGAAGAGCTGCTCGCGGGTGCTGTTCAACGGCATACGTCGAGGGGTCGAAGTGATGCAGGTGACCTAGGTGGAAACCCTAACGATGGCGTCGATCTCCACGAGGGCGCCTCGTGGCAGGCCGCCCGCCTGGATCGTCGTGCGCGCGGGGCGCGCGTCGCCGATGTGGCGGCCGTACATCTCGTTGAACGTCGGAAAGTCAGCCATGTCGTGCAGATACACCGTCGTCTTGACCACGTCTCCCCAGCTGGCGCCCGCCGCCTCGAGGACCGCGCTCAGGTTGAGCAGTACACGCTGCGTCTGTTCGGCAAAGGCGCCCTCGACGAGCCGCCCCGTCTGCGGGTCGATCGCGATCTGGCCAGCGGTAAATAGCAGTCCATTGGCAATGACCCCCTGGGAGTAGGGACCTATCGCCTGCGGCGCGTTGGCCGTGGTGATCCGCCTAACGGTCACAACCCCTCCTTAAAAGAGTCCGACGATCTGCCCGTCGGGTTGAATCGCCATGCGCTCCGCCGCCGGCTCCTTGGGCAAGCCGGGCATCGTCATGATATCGCCCGCCTGCGCGACCACGAAGCCCGCGCCCGCGGAAGCGTAGACGTCGTTGATCGTCACCCGGAATCCACGGGGCCGGCCCAGCTTGGTCGCGTCGTCGGTCAGCGAGTACTGCGTTTTCGCCATGCAGACCGGGGTGCCGCCAAGTCCGATCGACTCAAGATACTCGATGGCCCGATCAGCCTTGGGCGCGTAGTCCGCGCCCTCGCCCCCGTACACCTTGCGGACAATCGTATCGATCTTCTCCTTGATCGGCCTCGCAGCATCGTATAGCGGGGCATACCGCGCCTGGCGCTCGCCGAGAATCGCCTGCACTTCCCGCGCGAGTGCTTCGCCGCCGGCGCCGCCCTTCTCCCACACTTCCGTGAGCGCGATGCGCGCGCCGGCGGCGCGCGCGCGGTCTGCCACCATGGTCAGCTCCCGCTCGCTATCGGTGATGAATCGATTGAGAGCGACGACGACGGGAAGACCGAACTGGCGGACGTTCTCGATGTGCTTGTCCAGATTGGGAAGCCCGCGCTCGAGGGCAGCGAGGTCTTCGGTGCCGAGCTGCTTCTTGTCAGCGCCGCCGTTCAGCTTGAGGGCGCGTACGGTCGCGACCAGGATGGCAGCTTCTGGTGTGAGCCCGCCGAATCGGCACTTGATATCGAGGAATTTCTCCGCACCGAGATCGGAGCCGAATCCGGCCTCGGTGACGACGACGTCGGCGAGGGCGAGGGCGGCCTTCGTCGCCAGAATGCTATTGCAGCCGTGGGCGATGTTCCCGAAGGGCCCGGCATGCACGAATGCCGGGCCTCCCTCCAGTGTCTGCACGAGATTGGGGCGAATCGCATCCTTGAGCAGGAGCGTCATTGCGCCGGCCGCTTTGAGGTCGCGCGCCCGAACGGGCGATCGCTTCGCGCCCGCTGTCGCGCCAACGATAATGCGTCCCAGCCGCTCCTCGAGATCCTGACGACTCGTTGCAAGCGCGACGATGGCCATCACCTCGCTCGCGGGGATGATGACCCACCGCTCTTCGCGCGCGACGCCGTTGGCGACGCCGCCCAATCCGATGACACAGTCGCGCAACGCACGATCGTTCATGTCGATCGTGCGCGGCCACGTGATGCGACGCGGATCGAGACCGAGTGAATTGCCCTGATGCAGATGATTGTCGATCATCGCCGACAACAGCGCATGCGCGCTCGAGATCGCGTGAAAGTCTCCCGTGAAATGGAGATTGATGTCCTCCATCGGGATGACCTGCGAATAGCCGCCCCCGGCGGCACCGCCTTTCACACCGAACACGGGGCCGAGACTCGGCTCACGAATGCACAGAACGGCGTTGACGCCGAGGCGGCGAAAAGCCTGCGTGACACCAACCGTCACCGTGCTCTTCCCTTCCCCCGCCGCCGTCGGGTTGATGCCGGTCACGAGCACGAGGCGACCGCGCGGGGGGCGCGAGGAAATCTCGAGCGGGACCTTCGCCTTGTACTTCCCGTAGAGGTCGAGGTCATCGGAAGCAAGACCGATGTCGGCGGCGATGTCGACGATGGGTCGCGGCTTCGCCCGCTGCGCGATCTCGATGTCGGTGGGAACGTGGGCCACGCGCGTCCTCAATGGGTTAAACGCGGCGCTAATACTAGTGCACGGCGGGTAGTCGAGGTAGTCGAGGAGATCAGGGCGAGACCTTTCGATCACCTCGACATCCTGGACGACGTCGACTACCTCGCCAATCCAAACAGCTCCCGCGCGTTCCCCGCCGTCAACTCCGCGGTGCGCGCGGGAGGCGCGCCGCGCGCGGCCGCGAGGCGCGCGATCGTCAACGCCAGGTAGGCCGGCTCGTTCCGCTTGCCGCGATGCGGCACCGGGGCGAGATAGGGCGCGTCGGTCTCGACGAGGAGCCGGTCATCGGGAACGAGGCGCAGCAGATCGTCATCGGTCCAGCGCTTGAACGTGATGATCCCGGCGAACGAGATGAACCACCCGGCGTCGAGTGCGGTGCGCGCCAGCTCATGGGAACCGGTGAAGCAGTGCATCACGCCCCGGACACCCTGGCGACCGGCATCGCGCAGCATCGTTCGCGTATCGTCCTCCGCTTCGCGGGTGTGGACGACGACGGGTTTGCGCAGCTCCGCGCCAAGAGCGAGTTGCTCCGAGAACGCGGCGCGCTGCCGATCGCGCGGCGAATGATCGTAGTGGTAGTCGAGGCCGCACTCACCCACGGCTACGGCCCCGGCATCGATGTGCTCACGAATCGCACCAAGATCGCGCGTCGCGTCGAACGACGCCGCGTCGTGCGGGTGGACACCGGCGGTCCACCACACCACTCCTCGATGCGCCGAGGCAAGCGCACGCGCTCGCGTCGCGGAGGCGAGCGATTCGCCGATGCAGACGATGGCTTCCACGCCAGCAGCTCGAGCGCGCCGGACGACTGCGTCGCCTTCATCCGCGAAGGCCGCATCCGCGAGATGCGCGTGACTATCGATCATGCGGCTCCCGGATGCACGCCCGCCGCCTTGCGGCGGCGGGCAGGCGTTCCGTCAGCGAGTCCCAACGGGCTCGGGGTCACGTCGCTTTGTCGGACTCGTCTGCTCGAGCCGTGTGGGTGAGACACCACCCTTCTCACCCGCGGGACGCGGCCATTTGCGCTCGATCCAGAGCAACACGGGCCCTGCGACGAAGATGGAGCTGAAGGTACCGACGAGAATGCCGTACGTGAGCACCCACGCGAACGGGCGAATGACTTCGCCGCCGAAGATGAGGAGCGCGAGCAGCGTCGCCAACGTGGTGGAGCCGGTCATGACCGTGCGCGGCAGCGTCTCGTTCACAGACAGGTTCAGGATGTCGTAGAGCGACATGCGGCGTTGCAGCTTGAGATTCTCGCGCACGCGGTCGAACACCACCACCGTATCGTTGAGCGAGTAACCGATAACGGTCAGGACCGCACCGACGACGAACAGCGAAATCTCGAGATTCATGTACTTCATGAAGGCCAGCGTGGCGAGGATGTCGTGGATCGTGGCGAGGATGGCCGCGACCCCAAATCGCCACTCGAAACGCCAGGCGAGATAGATGAGTGTCACCGCGAACGAGAGGACAATCGCGATCAGTGCCTGCTGCCGCAGCTCCGCGCCCACGCGCGGGCCGACCCCTTCGGTGCGCACGACTTCGTAGGCGTCGGCGCCATACCGCGCGTCCAGGGCGGCACGAATCCGCTGGGCAACCGACTCGGCGCCTACGGACTGCTGCTCCACATGCTGCGCGTCCTGCGCTCGCACCTGAAGCTCGCGGGGCGACCCGAACGTTTGAATCTCCGCGCCCGAGATTCCGGCGTTGGAGAGCGCCGAGCGGACGTCGCCGACATCGGGCGCCGTCGTGAACTGCAGCCGCATCAACGTACCACCCGTGAACTCGATGCTGTATCGAAACCCGGAAATGGCGATGAGGATGATTCCCGGCACGATGAACAGTGCCGTGATGGCCGTACTCCACCGCCACAGGCGGATGAAGTCGACCTTGGTATCGTGGAGGATGCGCAGCATCAGATGCTCAGTGTTTGGGCGCCGCGCGAGCGGTTCAGCCAGATGAGGAAGAGGGTACGCACGAAGAACACGGCGGTGAAGAGCGACGCCACGATACCGGCGATGAGCGCCACGGCGAAGCCGCGCACCGGGCCGGTGCCGACCTGGTACAGAATCAGCGCCGTGAGGGCGGTCGTCGCGTGCGTGTCGATGATCGCGCTCAATGCGTGATCGAAGCCTTCGTTGATCGCAGTCCGCACCGTCTTGCCCCGGGCGAGCTCCTCACGTGTTCGCTCGAAGATCAGGAAGTTGGCGTCGACCGCCATTCCGATCGAGAGCACGAAGCCCGCGAGGCCCGGCAGTGTGAGCGCCGCGCCGAACCCGGCGAGGATCGCTAGCGTGATCACCACGTAAAGCACCAGCCCCGCGACTGCCAGCATCCCCGAGAATCGATAGTAGACTACCATGATGAGCACGACGAGCACGACACCAAGGATGCCGGCGCGTCTCCCCTGCTTGATGGCGTCCTCGCCAAGGCTGGCGCCGAGATGTCCTATCTCCATGATCCGGAGCGGAACCGGGAGTGAGCCAGCGCGAAGCACGAGGGCGAGGTCCTGCGCTTCCTTGAGCGGCTTCCCGCGCATGGTGATCTGACCGCGAGTGCGAATCACATCCTGAATCACCGGCGGCGTCCCCATGACGACGTTGTCGAGCACGATGGCGAGGTTATCGCCGATGTGCTTCCCCGTCTCGGCGCCAAACCGGCGGCCCCCCTCATTGGTGAGCTCGAACAGAACGAGATTCCCTTCGATAGGATCGGTGTTGGGTCGCGCATCCTTGAGGTGTTGGTCCCCCCGGATGATCACCCGCGACTCCAGCACGTAGAGCGGGCGAAAGCCCGAGCGCTTGGCGTTTTCGTCGAGCGAGCCCCAACGGATGACGCGTCCTGGAGGCACGAGCGCCTGGACGTCCGACATGTTGAGGAATCGATCGACCGAGGCTGTATCCGATAACGCGACGAAGTATTCGCCAGGCATCCCGCCCGGCTGAAGGAGACGCGAGAATGCGCCGTCTCGGGCGCCGGCGAGGAGCCCGGTGTCCGATGCCGCGGAGTCTTGCGCGACACGTGCGCCGCTGTCGCCGCTCGGTGTCAGCAGATCTGCCAGACCTCCAGGGCGCGCCGTGTCGCCGCCAGTGGTACCGCGCGCGGCCCGTGTGTCCAAGCCGCGGCTCTTGAGGAGGGCATCAATTCGCGGGAGCGCGCGCTCGAGCGAATTCGCCTTGTCGACGATCTGGAAGGTGAGAAATGCCGAGGTTTTGACCACGGCCTCGGCGCGCGCGGGATCGTCGATTCCTGGTAGCTCGACGATGATGCGATCTTCGCCAACGCGCTGTACGACCGGCTCGGTGACGCCGAACTCGTCGACGCGATTGCGCAATACGACGAGCGCGCGTTCCAGCGCGTCGACCTTGTCAGGCACCGCTCCCTTGGATTCATCGACCTCGAGCGCCATATGCATGCCGCCCTCGAGGTCGAGGCCGAGCTTGATCGGGATTCGCTTGACGGTGTCGTACACAGGCGCGTCGGGCGGCGAATCCTGGTCCCGCACAATGACATCGCGAGGCCAGAGTGCCGCAATCGATGCGAGGGTGAGCGCGACGATGATCGCCACGCGCGATTTGATGTTCGACATGCGCTACTGAAGAGAGGTAAAGTGAGCGCGGAGAGTCATGAACGTTAATGCCCCGCCGCAACGCGAGTCAACGCACGACGTGCATGCGATTCGTCGGTGCGCAGCTGCGCGACCAGGGCATCGGGCGAGGGAAAGCGACGGACGTCGCGGAGGCGCGCCACGAATTCCACCTTGACCGTCGCTCCATAGAGCTCGAGATCGGCGTCGAACAGATGCGCCTCCAGCGTGATCGTGGCATCCCCGAACGTCGGCCGGGCCCCGAGATTCATCATTCCGCCGAACGGTCCGCGTGGGGTGTGCACCTGAACGGCGTATACCCCTTCGGGGGGTAAAAGCTTCCTCGGATGCGGAGCGCCCAGGTTGAGGGTCGGGAAACCGAGCAACCTGCCGCGACTGTCTCCAGGGCGCACTACGCCCGTCACTGAATAGCGGCGGCCGAGCTCGCGGGCAGCGGTGTCGAGATCGCCACCGGCGACGGCCCGCCGGATGAGCGTCGAGGAAGCCGGCCGGGGTGCGCCTCCATCGGAGACCGAGACGGGAGCGATCACATGGACGAGGAAGCCCCGTTCCCGACCGAGCGCACGAAGGGTCTCGACATTACCCTCCCGCCCCCGGCCAAAGCCGTGATCGTACCCGATCACCAGCTCCTTCATGAGGAAGCGCTGCCGAAGCACCTCGTCGACAAACTGCTCGGCAGTGTACGCCGCCAACTGCCTGTCGAATGGGAGGACGGCAAGAAACCCCACTCCACTCTCGGCGACGATCTCGCTCTTCTCTACTCCGACCGTAAGCAGCGGGGGCGCGGCGGGCGGGTTGACCACCTCGAGTGGGTGTGGATCGAACGTCACGAGCACCGACCGAAGTCCCGACGCATCGGCCCGAGCGGCAACCGTGCGGAGGATGTCGAGATGGCCTCGATGAATTCCATCGAACGTCCCGACCGTGAGCACGGTACCAAGCGTGTCTGGGGGAAGGCCCGAGTCCTCCCAAACCTGGAATCGCTCACGCATCGCGTAGCACCGTCCGTGGCTGCCAGCTCTCCCCGATCCGAACGGCAACGGCCACCAGCTCGTCGTTAGGTCCGATCAGCGCCGCGCGGTCGCCGGCGACAGTCGCGGCCACGACGTTCCCACGCATGACCCGGTCGGCGGCCGCGGGGTCGAGATGCTCGACGGCGAGCGAGGAGAGCGCGTGCAGGGGCGGCAATGGCGCGCAGCGTCCGTCGCGCAACGCGTCGAACCCGCAGGCATCAGTGACGCGGAAGGGACCGCTTCGTGTACGGCGAAGCACTGCCAGATGCGCGGCGGACCCCGCCTGACGTCCGAGGTCACGCGCTAACGCGCGAATGTACGTTCCGCCGGAGCAGGTAATGACGGCGTCGAGCGCGTCGGTCGTGCGTCGCGTGATCTCCCACGAATGCACGGTCACTCGCGCGGGGGGAAGCTTCACGGGCGTCCCCTGGCGCGCCGCGTCATATGCGCGCCGTCCCCCTACCTGCTTTGCCGAGTATGCCGGCGGCTCCTGATCGATTCCACCCGTCAGTGCCGCGATCGCGCGATCGACGTCGGCGCGGATGGGGAGGGGCGCCTCCCGCACCGTCCGGCCAGTGGCGTCATCGGTATCGGTCTCAGCCCCGAACCGAATAGTTGCCTCGTACACCTTTGGCTCGCCATCGATGTACGGGAGAAGACGCGTCATGCGTCCCGCGAGGAGCACGAGAAGGCCTGTCGCGAATGGGTCGAGCGTGCCCGCATGCCCGATGCGTCGCTCGCCTAACGCCCGCCGAGCGATCGCCACGACATCGTGGGACGTCACGCCGGCCGGTTTGTCGACGAGCAGGAGCCCCTCAGTCGAGGGGCTCCTCATCGGCGGGGACGCGGCCATCGCGGATCTGCTCGAGGAGCGTCTCGATGCGGGCAGCACGGGCGACGCTCGCGTCGGACTGAAAGGAGAGCTCTGGCGCAAAGCGCAATCGCAACGAACGACCGAGGCGCGAGCGGAGGTGCGCCGCCGCGCTTTGCAACCCTTCGAGCGTGGAGCGCCGCTCCTCGTCCGAGCCCATCACACTCACGAAGATTTTGGCGTGCCGAAGATCCTGCGTGACGTCGACGCCGGTGACGGTCACCAGGCCAACGATGCGCGGATCCTTGGCGCCATCGGCGAGAAAGGTCGCGACCTCTTCGCGAATGGCTTCGGCAACTCGATCGGCTCTGCGGGGGTCAGGCATGCTGAGGTGCTCGAGGGAATCGAAGGGGTCGAAGTGCTAGAGGTCAAGAGGTCGAAGGTCG
>DATFBS010000093.1:0-27202 GCA_035253695.1 Gemmatimonadaceae bacterium | reverse complement strand
CGTTGGTCCTGTTGACGGGCGGAATATGTGATATTATTATCACATATGCAAGCTCGGTAGCCAGCAGCCCCACGGACATCAAGGTTCAAAGTTGGGACGCGGATCAGGCGGATCGTTCCGATGCCGAGAACTCCCCTCACGCCGGAAAAAAAACACTGCTTTTGCTTCTGTAGGAGAGATCGGGAAGCGAAGCGTCATCCGCAGAATCCGCTGCATCCGCGTAATCCGCGTCCCTCATGAACTTGGATGCTTGAATGCAAACTCTGCATTCTGAGCTCTGTATTCTGAATTCCGACCTCTTCGCCTTTTTCTAACCGCACGAATGCCTCGACCTCGCGACCCACTCGAGCCGGTCTGGAAAGCCCTCGCCAGCCCCACTCGTCGCGCCATCCTCGACGACCTGCGCGAAGGGCCACGGACCACCGGAGCGATCGCCGACCGCTTTCCGAAGCTCACCCGGTTCGCCGTCATGCAGCATTTGCGCGTCCTCGAGGAGGCGGAGCTGGTGATGCCTCGGCGCCAAGGACGCGAGCGCTACAACTATCTGAATCCCGTGCCCATCCAGCAGGTGTTCGATCGCTGGGTGTCACGATACATGAGACCGTGGACGGAGGCGCTGGTGAGTCTGCGGGACGAGCTGGAGACCCAAACGCGCAAGGAGCGCGCATGAACAATCCCCCCGGGCCAAAACCCCCAGCCGTCGCAACGCCCCTTCCCGATCACGTCGTCTCCATCCACATCAACGTGCCGGTGCAGCGCGTATGGGACGAGATCACGAAGACGGGAAAGATTCAGCGCGCGCTCTACAACACCGTGCTCGAGACCGAGCTCAAGCCCGGCAGTCGTCTCCGGTACTACAGCCCCGACAGGAAGCGCGTCTTCATCGTGGGCGAGGTGGTCGCCGTCGAGCCCCCACGCAAGTTCTCGCACACGTACATGTTCACCACCAGCGTGTCGCCGTTCACGCTCGTGACGTGGGAGCTTCAGGAAGAGGCAGGCGGCTGCCGCGTCACGATCACGCACTCCGGCTGGACCACCGCCCACAAGGCACCCGAGAAGGTGGCTGCCGGATGGAGGGAGATTCTCGGTCTGCTCAAGCACGAGCTGGAGACCGGCGATCTGCCCACGAAGGCGAAGATCATGTATGCGATGTACGGCGCGTTCATGTTCATGATGCCAAAGACAACCACCACCGAATACGTCGACAAGCAGGGCTGGTAGGCATCAGCGGGTCCAGCCCACCTTGCGACGCCACTCGAGCTCGGCGGCATCGCGCTCGGCGATTTCGTCCGCGGTGGGTGGCGGCTCCTCGCGCAATCCGGACAACAGCTCGCCAAGGCGTGGCAGCCCGACCTCGGCGCGCCACTGCTCGACCTGATTTGCATCCTCGAGTGGATAGGGTGCCAGGCCGTTGACGGTCTCGCGCAGCTGGGAGCCGTAGCGTTGCGGGCGGCCTTCGAAGGCTCGGATGCGATCGTCCATCATCGCGAATTGCCAGCGCGGAGCGTCGCCGCGCTGCGACGCCTCGTCGAGGAGCTTGCGACACGCGCGCATGAACGCCGGCTCACCGATCGAGTGCTGCGCGATACGCCATGCCGCGTGCGCACCGTCCTTGCCGACGAGCTTCTCCCCCGGCCATCCCACGCGCAGAATGATCTCGCGCAGGCGCGCCGCGTGCTCGCGGTGCACGGCCTCCATTCGAGGGTGATAGCCCTTGAAGAGCGACCCGTCGGCGGCGAGCTCCGCGCGCAGCGTTTGATCGCGCGCGTCCATGCGAAGAAGCTCGTCCCGAAGGGCGGAATTCATCGAAGGGTGCTCAGGGTCCTCGGGGTCCTCAGGGTCCTCAGGGTCCCCAAGGGTCCGAACACCCTGAGCACCTCGGACCCTGAGGACCCTGAGGACTCTGAGGACCCTGACGACCCTGAGCCCTACGAACCGCGCCGGCCCGACTTCATCGAGGTGGAGTGCGGCTTGACGGTGGGAACGCGTGCCGGTGCGATGGGCTTCACGGGCGGCGGAACCTCTCCGTCGGGGCGCGGACGCATGGACTTCGGCGCCGGATCGCGACCGAATTTCGGAATCACTGGGCGGTGTTTGCGCTTCATCGCGAAGTCTCCGGTTCGGGCTGCCGGGAATAATTAGCGCGGCGCCCGTCGCTCGCCAGACGGTCGCTTCGGGATTCCTTCCGTCATATGGACGAGACTCTCCCCGCACACATTCCCAAGACGCCACCGGCTCCCGGGGAGCGGACTTTGGACATCGCGCGGGCAAACGTCGAGGCGGAGCTCGAGCGACACCATGCCGACTGCTTCGCCTGGGCAATGGCGTGCTGCGGTCGAGATCGCGCCGAAGCGGAGGATGTGTTGCAGACGAGCTATCTCAAGGTGCTCGATGGGCGTGCCGTCTTTGCGTCGCGCTCGAGTCTCAAGACGTGGCTGTTCGGGGTCATACGGCGAACCGCTGCCGAGCACCGTCGATGGCGTGCGCTACGCCGATTCCGGCCGGTGTCTCTGGCCGACCGCGCGAATCCCGCATCCGACCCAGCGGCGGCCGCCGGCCAGTCGGAATCGGCTGAGCGCCTCGTCGGCGCGCTGGCGACGCTGACTGCGCGACAACAGCAGCTGCTGCACTTGGTGTTCTATCAGGACCTGACCATCGCTGAAGCCGCGGGCGTGCTGGGAATCTCGATTGGTACGGCGCGCACGCATTACGAGCGCGGCAAGCAGCGGCTTCGCGAGATGTTGACGCTGGAGGATCACCGATGAACGACGACGATCGCGAGCTCCGCGAGCTCTTTGCGCGACTCAAAGGACAAGATCGCGGTCGCGTTCCCTCGTTTCGAGCGCCGGCTGCGAAAGTACGGCCACGTTGGAGACCAGGAGCGCGCGTTGCCATCGCGGCAGCCATCGTCCTCATCACGCTCGTGCTGGCGCAGCCGGATCGAACGCCGCCCAGCATGGCAAACCAGAATGTCTATTCCGGAGCCGCCACCTGGGAGTCCCCGACGGACTTTCTGTTGGTCACGCCGGGAAGCGAGCTGCTGCGAGCGGTACCAGCGGTCGGATCGCCCGGCGACTGGACCCTGATCGACAAGCAGCGCCGTTCGCCCGCCTCAGAATCCACACGTTCTCACCGGAGCTCCTCATGACGCATTCGTGCCGATTCGCGATTCTTCTGCTGCTCATCGCGGGCCCATTGGCCGCGCAGGAACCGGAGCCGGAGTTCGCGAAGCATCTCTTTCCACCCGAGCTGGTGATGCAACACCAGCAAAACCTCCGCCTCACGCAGGATCAACGAACGTCGATCACGCAGGGAATTCGGGACCTTCAGCTCAAGGTCATCGATCTCCAGTGGAAGATGCAGGATGAGGCGCAGAAGCTGACGGCACTCGTGGAGGGGCCGAGGATCGATGAGGCGGAGACGCTGGCCCAAGTGGATCGCGTTCTGGGGATCGAGCGTGAAATCAAGCGCGCGCATATGGCGCTGCTCGTTCGCATCAAAAACCTGCTGACGCCGGAGCAACAGGACGCGCTCCGCAACGCCAGGCGGTGACGGCGGAGGGGAGCAGCAGCGCTTGCTAGCCAGCGCCTCGGGTACGGATCCAGGGGCGGAGGAGGCTTCGACGGCGCCGAAGCGGGTTGCGGCACGCGTCGCACAATGAGCCCGTCCCAGGCCCGAAGTGGCGCCCGCACAAGAGCTCGCGGCATCCGGAGCAGACCGTGCCCCCCGATAACCCGAGCTGCGCGCTGCAGCGCTCACACTTGAGACGAGCCGTTGCCGAGCTTCGCATGATCTCCGGTGACGTCCTCGGTCCTTTGAGGATGTGTGGAAAACAGGCCACTCGCAATGAGGATTGCATAACGTAGCACCGGCGTGACCCCCATCGGCGATGGCCAGTCCATTCGTCGAGATGCTCCCACCCGCCGAAAGCGCGCAGCCCGCGGCCGACACACCCACGTCCGTCATCGCGCAGCTCACGACGCACCTTCTCGATGTCGAGCGGGTGCGGAGCGAGCGCGTGCTCAACGGCGTCCGGATGGTGGTGCTCCTCCTGCTCGCCATCGTGAGCGCGCTGTACGCGACGCGTCTCACCTCGTCCCTGAATCGCGTGAACGCGGGCGTGCTGCTCCCCATGCTGATATGGACGGTGGGACAGCAGATGCTCTTTCACGGGAAGGGGCGGGCTCCGCGGTGGCTGTCGACGCTCAATGCCATTGTCGACACGACCGCCCTGACGGTGCTGCTCGCCGGCTACGGCGTGTTCGGGCGCGCGGAGCTCGCGGTGAAGTCCCCCATGTTCCTCGCGTACACGGTGGTCATTGCCGCCCAGTCTCTCACGAATTCATGGCGCCGGGCGGCCGGTGTGTCGACGCTCGCGATCGTCGAGTACGGCGCCCTCGTGACACTCCTGGTCTCGACCGGGCACCTGGCTCTGATCGGCAATCCCCTCGACACGCCCATCATGCCGGGATCCTCCCTCTTCGATGAGGGCGCGCGGATGTTCTTCCTGGCCATCGCCGGCGGAGCGGCAACGTACGCGACGGCTCGACAAGCGCAAACGCTCCGTCGGGCGCTCATCGCCCAGGTACAGCGCGACGCGGAGCAACGGGCACTAGCGGTTCGCCTGCAGGAAGCGGACAAGCTGGCGGCGGTCGGCACGCTGGCGGCGACGGTCGTCCACGAGGTCAACAATCCGCTCGCCTCGATCCTGATGCTGGCGGAGATGCTCAAGACCACGCCGCTGACGGCGTCGCAGCGTGAGGATGTGGACGGCATCATCAAGGAATCACGCCGCACCGCCGAAGTCGTACGCGACCTGTTGCGCGTGTCGCATCCGCGCGAAGCGCGGGATGAGGCGATCTCGCTGTCGCGCGTCGCGACGCAGGCGCTCGGGGTTCTTCGCCCCTTGCTGCGCGATCAGCGCGTGTCGATCCAGACGGAGCTTCCGGACGGCCTCCCCACCATCCGCGGGTTTGCCTGCCGTCTCGAGCAGATTGTGCTCAATCTCGTGATCAACGCGGTCCAGGCGATGGAAGGTCGCAACGGGCCACGCCTCGTCCGCATCACGACCGGTGGCGATCTCACGGAGGTCTGGCTATGCGTCGAGGATAGCGGGCCCGGCTTTCCTCCCGGCATCGCCGAGCGCGTCTTCGATCGCTTCTTCACGACGAAGCCGGTCGGCAAGGGAACAGGGCTCGGCCTCTGGATCGCGCGGGAGATCATCACCGAGCACGGCGGCACCGTCACGGCCGAAAATCGCGCCGAGGGTGGCGCGCGCTTCCGGCTGCGATTCCCGATCGCGGTCGAGCCGAAGGCTCGACTGTCGGCCTAACGGCGAGGGATCCAGCGCGGAACGTGTGCCTTGTATTCGCGGTAGGGAGCCCCGAACCGACGCTCGAGGCCAGGCTCCTCGACCAGCACGAAGTACGCGAAGTTGAAGCTGACGAACGCGCCGAGCCACACGGCGAGCACCCACGACCCCGTAAAGAGCGCCAGCCCGGCGAGCACGGTGGCTACTCCCGTGATCATGGGATTCCGAACGTAGCGGTACGGTCCAATCGCGACCAGCCGCCGCGTCGGGTCCCAGGGGGCCAGCGTGCCCTGGCCGACACGCGCGAAGAGCGCCACGCACCAGCAGAAAAGCGCAAACCCGGCGAGCAGCAGAAGCGCGCCGAGCCCGCGCATGGCCAGGGCGACAACGGATCCCGCGCTCCAGCGCGAATCGATGTGCGCGTAGGTGGTGAGCAGCCAGCGCGGAACCAGCCCCGCCATCACGACCGGCAGAACGAGAATGGCGAACAGGTGGCGGAGCACGACGAGCATCCGACTCACCGCGACGGACGCCTCACTGGTACTGGATGTAGACCGGCTTCGGGTACAGGGAGAGAACTTCCGCTGGCGTCATGAGCGGTGTTCCACTCTTGGTGTCGTTCCGGTAGAAGAGCTTGAAGCCCGTGAACTGCACCGGCTCTTCGTAGATGTACCGGCGATACGATTCCCTCTTCAGTGACGGCCATCCCCAGCCGTCCATGTGCATCACGATCTGCACCCGGGGATCGAGCGTGATCTTCCGCGTGTTCGTGACCATGGGACGCGTGAACCGGTGCACGACGAAGACCTTCGGCGGCAGATTGTGCTGCGTCACGAGATCGGCCAGGAACGACGTCGCATAGTTGATGTCCACCGCGTCGTACGTGCCGACGCGCTCCCCGGGACGCCCCCCGCGTTTCATGGAGAACTCCGGATCGATCCCGAGGTGGACGTTAGGCATCGCGAGATATTTCGTGAGCCGGGGAAGCTCGTCCTGGAGGGTGCTCTTTCCGACCTGCAGATCGAGAAAGACGATCGCATTGCGCGTGTGCGCCCACGTCAGCACGCGCTCGATCAGGGTGTCGGCCATGCGCGCGCGATACTTCCCATCGCGTCCCGCCGCCGCCTGCGCGACGACGGCGATGAGATGCAGCGCTGGCTGGACGGGAGTCAGGGAGTCGGCGGCCCGCCACTGAGCGACGACAGTGTCGAGCTTGGCGAGCATCCGCTCTGGCGGGAGCGCGCCGAGGATGCCCATGCGCTTCGAGAGCGGATTGCCGTAGAAGGCGACGATTCGCATGTGCGGCAGAATCGACCCAGGAAGGGGTAACGGCCCGTTGACCGGCCACACGGGCGCGGGTTTGGGGGGCCGCGTGGCGACCGGCTTTTTCGTGGCGGGTGGCGGAGTCGAGGTCTCGCGCGAAGAGTCGACCACGATGGTATCGGGGCGCGGCACACGCGTCGTGTCTTGAGCAACGAGATCGCTTGTGTCGACGCCGAAGAGAACCGCGATCGTCGCGGTCAGGCGAATTGAGCCAGGAGAAATCATGGCTGGATGATAATCAGACGCACGCGGCAGCTACTGTGACTTGGCGCGTTCCAGCACGCGGGCCACGGATTGTGCCGCGCGCCGACCGCTGCCGATGGCGCCGTGCACCGTGCCGTTTCTGCCCTCCGGATCGGCGGCCTCGCCGGCGAACCACAGCGTGCTCCTGATGGGACGCGCCAGCTCCGCCGCCGACTCGGCTCCGCCGACGAGCGCGTAACTGTAGGCGCCGCGTGAGAAGGGATCACCCTGCCAATCATGTGTCCAGAATGCTTCGACCTGCGACGACACACGGCGGCGTGGTATCCCGAAATTCCTTGCAAGAGCGCCGAGGGCGAGATCTCCGATCTCTTCGGCACTTCGGCCGCCCAGCCGCGAGGCGGCTGGTCCTCCTGCCCACCCTACCATCACTGGGAGTTGCGCTGGATGCAGCGACCACCAAACCCGAACATCCCCGGAGTCGCCGTGAAGGAAGCTCATGGACTCGAGAGAATCGCCACGCCGTCGCTCCGTCCACCAGCGGTCGCGGAAGAGGATGCTCACGCGTATGACGCTTCCCATCGTGAGGCATTCCCGAATTCGATCCAGGACGGGCGGCCGCGGGGCGAAAGCGATCACGCCTTCCCCTGATCCCGTCGCCAGGAGAACGCCGAGCGGCACGGTGATGATCGCCGCTCGCGCGTTCACGGTCGCCGAGCCACCATTCGACTTGCGAACGAGGAGCTCGATCGCGCCCGGATGCCACTCGATCCGCTCGACGGCCGCGTTGATCGCGATGCGATCGCCCAGATTACCGGCAAGCCATTCCGGCACGCGATCGTAGCCGTCGGCCACGCGCAGCTGGCGCTGTTCCTCCTCGTCGCTGGGGATGCCACCGTCCGCGAGCGCTTTGGTGCTGATCAGGTGTGCGGCAGCGGCGTGAAATCCCTCGACGAATGCTCGCGCCATCGCCCGAGCCTCCGCAGCGCGGCGACCCCCAGGCGCATCTCTCAGAAAGTCCTCGAAGGACTGGTCGGCCTTTCTCGCATCGAGATGCTCCGTAATTGTTTGCAATTGGTCCCAGAAATCCTCGAGACGGGAGAGGCGCCCGGCTCGGGAGCGCCATCGCTCTCCTTCGACAGCGTACAGGAGGAGGCGTGCCTGACGACCGATCTCCAGGAGCTCGGGAGCGCTGCCGTGGACGAACTCCGCACCGAGCTCGATGGGGTGCGCGAGTCGAGGATCCCGAAGTGTATAGATGCGTCCCCCGATGCGGTCGCGCGCTTCGAGGACGCATGTACGGATTCCCCGCTCCTCGAGTGCGCGCATCGCCGCCAGCCCGGCGGCGCCCGCGCCGACGATGGCGACGTCGCAGGCGGCCAGGGGCGCCGGGGCGTCAGGAGGCGACGAATGACTCAAGCCGGCTTCCCGACGTGGTACGGCTCCTGCCCCGATGGGACCGAGGAGGTGAGAACATGGTCGATCGCCGTACTCAAGAGGAGCAAGGCTCCAATCGCATCAAGGACCCCGAGGATTGGACGACGGGGGATGAGCCGATGACCGGCGCACAGCGTTCGTACCTGCATACACTGGCCGAGGAGGCTGGAGAGCAGGTCAGCGATGACCTCACCAAGGCCGAGGCGTCGAAGAAGATCGACGAGCTGCAGGAGAAGACGGGACGTCGTCCTCCCGCTCCAGACGGAGCGTAAATGTAACCACGCGGATTCGGTCAATGGTTCGCGGTCTGGGGATGGCCATGGCCGTGGGTCTCCTCGCGGGCAGCGCAGCCGCGCAGCGGGACGCGAAGTCGGACGATGCGATCTTTCGCGGTCGCCGACTTGCGATGGTCGAGCACCACATCGCCGCTGAGGGTATCAAGGACTCGGCCACGCTGCACGCGATGCGCATCGTGCCACGCCACGAATTCGTCCCGGCGGACTTTCGCGACGAAGCGTACGAGAATCATCCGCTGCCCATTGGCCTGGGCCAGACGATCTCCCAGCCGTACATCGTGGCCTACATGACGGAAGTCGTTAGGCCTCGCCCCGGCATGCGCGTGCTCGAGGTCGGAACGGGCTCCGGCTATCAAGCCGCCGTGCTCGCCGCCGCTGGTGCCGAAGTGTACACGATCGAGATCTTCCGCCAGCTTGCCGACAGTGCTGGGGCGAGGCTCCGCCGATTGGGCTACTCGAACGTGGTCGTCCGTCATGGCGATGGCCATGACGGATGGCCGGACGAGGCCCCGTTCGACGCGATTGTCGTTACGGCCGCGGGCAGCCACATCCCTCCGGCACTGACCCGACAGCTTCGCCCAAAGGGCCGCATGATCATTCCGGTGGGGAGCGTGTACGGAGCGCAGTATCTCATTCTGGTCGAGAAGGACGCCAAGGGAGCGCTGCGCACGCGAAACCTGCTCCCCGTGGCATTCGTGCCAATGCTGAGCGGATTGCGATGAGGGTGAAGGCGGCCGTTGCCCTTCTCGCCGCCGCTACCCTGGCTTTCGAAATCCTTCTCGTTCGAGCTCTCGCCATCGAGCACTTCCACCACGTCGCGTACATGGCGATCGGTGTGGCCATGCTCGGCGTTGGTGCGAGCGGCGCGCTCGTCGCCACTGCCGGCGGAGTGGGACCGGCTGCGGCGAAGCGGTGGTTCCCGACCGTTACTCTTCTCGCGGCGCTCACGCTCATTGTGACGCCGGCGCTCGTCGACCGTGTTCCGCTCGACCTCACGCAGCTCGCCTGGAACGCGAAACAATGGCCGCGGCTCGGCGCGGTATACGTTCTCCTGGCGCTGCCGTTCGCGTTGAGCGCGCTGGCGATCCTCCTCGCCATCACGCTCGAGGGTGATCGGCCAGGGGCAACCTACGGCGCGAGCTTTCTCGGATCTGGACTGGGCGCGCTGCTCGCCATCGGCGTGTTGTGGATCGCGGCACCCACTCGGGCACTGGCGATTCCCGCTCTCGTGGGAGCGCTTGCGGCGGCTGTGGCTGCGTGGAGAGCCGAGGTTCCCGTCAAGCGGCTCGCGCCGGCCGCGGCTACGCTTGCGCTGGCGGCGCTGGTCGTTGTTCGGCCCGTGTGGCGGATCACCCCCTCGCCCTACAAGGGGCTCCCGCAGGTCGCGGCATATCCCGATGCGCGCCGGGTGGCGGAACGGACGAGCCCGTTAGGCTGGGTGGTCGCTGTCGACGCCCCCGCGTTCCGGCATGCACCGGGACTCTCGCTCGCGTATGCCGAAGAGTTTCCTGAGCAGATCGCGCTGTTCGTCGACGGAGAGATCGCGGGCGCGGTCACGCGGTGGGACACCAGTGGCGCCCATCGAGCGATGGCGATTCTCGAGTGGCTTCCAACCGCGCTTCCGTACTCGCTTGGTGATCGCGGGCGTGTGCTCGTGCTCGGAGCGGGTGGGGGGATGGATGTCTGGACGGCCGTCGCGCATGGCGCACGGCGAGTGGTGGCGGTCGAGCTCAATACCGCACTCACCCGGGTGAGTGCCGAGCTCGCCCCTCTGCCCACCCGCGCAACGACGGGCGTCGACATCGAATGGATCGCGGGAGATGCGCGGGCGATCGTGGCGCGGACTCGCGAGCGATTCGACGTCATCACGCTCGCCCCCGGTGGGGGACACGGCGCCACCGCGGGCGGCGTGCACGCGCTCAACGAAGATTTTCTGCACACGACCGAGGCCTACGAACAGTACCTCCGGCTCCTGACGCCGGAGGGCGTGCTCGCCGTGACGCGCTGGGTGACGGTCCCGCCGCGCGGCAGCGTGCGCACGATTCTCACGGCGGGGGCGGCTCTTCGCCGCGCGCGACCGATGGCGATGCAAAATGGCATTGTCGTGGCGCGGAGCTGGGGCACGACCACCGTGCTGGTCAAGCCGTCGGGATTCACGATCGCGGAGCTCGAGCGGCTGCGGGCCTGGGCCTCAAGCCGGCAGCTCGATCTCGACTGGTACCCAGGCGCCGTGGCTCCAGAGGCACGCTTCCACATCCCGGACGACCCGACCTTGGTGCGGGCCGCGCGCGCCGCGGTCACGCATCCGGATAGCGCGCACCGCTTCAGCGCTGCCTATACGTTCGCCGTGGATCCGGTGGGCGACGAGAGGCCCTACCCCCATCGATTTCTTCGCGCGAGCTCCATCGCGGCAATGCTCGATCCTGGATCGACGAGCTTGCTCCCCTTCGCGGAGTGGGGGTACATCGCTCTCGTCGCAACGGTAGTCCAGAGCGCTATTCTCGCAGCGGTCCTCGTCCTCCTTCCCGCCGCCCTACGCCGGAGAGTGACGCGGGGTCGCGGTGGAGCTTCCCTGTCCCTGGTGGCGTACTTTTCCGCGATCGGCTTCGGCTACATGGCCGCCGAAATCGCGCTGATCCAGCACCTCACTCTGCTGCTGGGGCATCCGGTGTACGCGGTCGCGACCGCGCTTGCGTCCATCCTGATCTGTTCCGGGGTGGGAAGCGCGTGGTCCGACAAGCTCGCGTCACGGCACGCGCGAATCGCGGCCGTGCTCTTGGCCACCGCGCTCGCCATCTTCGCCGTCGTTCTCCTCGGGCTCGTGCATCTTTTGCAGCCCGCACCTCTCGTGGCTCGCGCGGCCGCGGGCATCGCACTGCTCGCGCCGGTGTCGCTGTTGATGGGTATGCCGTTTCCCGTGGGCCTTCGGGCCTTTGCGCGCGACGAGCATGCTCGACTCGCCTGGGGCTGGGGCGTGAATGGCTTTGCCTCGGTGCTGGCAGTTCCGTTGGCCGCCCTGATCGCTGTCGAGACGGGGTCACGCGTTCTCTTGCTCACCAGCGCGGCGGCATATCTCGTCGCCGCTGCCTCGGCGCGGCGAGAGAGTGGTGCCGGTCGCCCCGCGCCCATCGAGGCTCATTCCAGCGATCCCGGCAACGCGCGCGCCGGAGATGGCGACGTCGTAGGTCCCCGCCCTCGTCGAGGCGGAGGCGCTTACGACTTCTTCAGGCGCACAACCCGCTCGCCATCATTCACGACGGCGCTCACTTCCGTGCTGCTGCTCTCGAAGCAGATGCGGGAGATTCTCGCGATGCTTGGCCGATACCCGACGCACGTCGCCGATTCAGGAAAATGTCGAGTGGCGGGAGGAGCATCGAGCGGTCCAAGGTCGCCGATCGTTCTCTCGGGCGTCCACAGGCACTCGCGATAGGTCGTGCCTCATGCTCTGTGCATACCGAGGGAGTCGAGGTCGTCGAGGATCTCGAGGGTAATCCACGAAGGTTAGCGAGGCGAAGTCACCTCGATCACCTGGACATCCTCGATCACCTCGCCGAGAGAGTGGCGCAAATCACCGGCATCAGCCAAAATAGACGCCTCCCTTCCCTCGGGGTCCCATGCCTACCCTCCGTGTCACCGCACTGCTCGCATCCCTCGTCATCATCGGTTCCCTGGCGGCACAAACGCCGGCCAAGCGCATCGCGCTGGCCGACTATCTCGAGTGGGAAGATGTCGCCGACCCGCAGCTTTCCCCCGACGGTCGCCAAATCGTGTATACGCGCCGCTGGGTCGACAAGCTCAACGATCGGTGGGAAGCGTCGTTATGGATCATGAATGCCGATGGTTCCCGCAACCGCTTCCTCGTGAACGGCTCGAGCCCGAAATGGTCGCCCGACGGAACGCGCCTCGCGTACCTCGCGAAAGGCGAGCCAAGTGGAACGCAGCTGTTCGTTCGCTGGATGGACGCCGAGGGCGGAACGACACAGCTGACCCGCGTGACCGAGTCGCCGGCCGACCTGGAGTGGTCTCCCGATGGCAAGTCGCTCGCGTTTCGCATGCTCGTGCTCAGCAAGGAGAAGTGGGACATCGGAATGCCCGCTGCTCCGAAGGGCGCGAAGTGGACGGAAGCGCCGCGCGTGGTCACGCGGTTTCGCTATCGACTCGATAGGCAGGGCTACGTCGATGACGGCTATCGTCATCTCTTCGTCGTTCCCGCGGATGGCGGGACGCCGCGGCAGCTGACCAGCGGCGACTTCGAGCATGGTCCGGCGCGCTGGACCCCGGACGGCCGGAAGCTGGTGTTCGGAGCCCTTCGCGATCCCGATGCCGACTACAAGTACAACGAGAGCGAAGTGTACGCCGTCGACGTCGCGTCGGGCGACGTGAAGCAGCTCACCACCAGGAAGGGACCCGACGGCAATCCCGTCGTCTCCCCCGATGGACGCCTGATCGCCTACACCGGCTTCGATTGGACGGACGACACCTGGCGGGACGCGACGCTCTACGTCATGAACGCCGACGGCTCGAGCTCGCGCGCGCTGACCGCGGCGCTCGATCGCTCGCCGATGCAGCTCGAGTGGGCAGGCGATGGATCGGGGATCTATTTCACGGTCGAGGACAAGGGCTCGCGCAACCTGTGGTTCGCGCCCCTTCGCGGCGAGCCGCGCGCGGTCACGAATGGCACGCACGTCCTGTCGGTCACCGACATACGCGGAGCGATGGCGGTTGGGCTGCAGAGCAGCTTCCAGGCCCCGACCGACGTCGTGACGTTCGCGCTGAAAACGCCTGGCACGATTCGCCGCCTGACGAGCGTCAACGAGGATGTCCTCGCCGGCAAGACGTTAGGCGCCGTGGAGGAAGTGTGGCTGAAGTCGGTGGACGACTTCCGCATTCAGGGGTGGATCGTGAAGCCTCCCGACTTCGATCCTCGCCGCAAGTATCCGATGATGCTGGTGATTCACGGCGGGCCGCACTCGATGTACAACGTCGGCTTCAACTTCTCGTGGCAGGAGCACGCGGCGAACGGCTACGTCGTGCTCTACACCAACCCCCGCGGCAGCACCGGGTATGGCAGCGCGTTCGGCAACGCCATCAAGCACGCCTATCCGAGCAAGGATTATGACGATCTGATGGCGGCGGTGGACACCGTGCTCGCGCGCGGCTACGTCGATGCGAAGAAGATGTTCGTGTATGGCTGTAGCGGTGGCGGGGTGCTCACCTCGTGGATCGTCGGCCACACCGATCGCTTTGCGGCCGCCTCGGCGAACTGCCCGGTGACGAACTGGCTCAGCTTCGCCGGCACGACCGACATCAACCTGTGGGGCTACAACCGCTTCCCGAATCCGCCGTGGGAGGATCCGTCGCTCTACCTCAAGCTCTCGCCCCTGATGTACGTCGGGAACGTGAAGACGCCGACGATGCTGATGACGGGTGTGCTCGACCTGCGAACGCCGATCTCACAGACCGAGGAGTACTACCAGGCGCTGAAGTATCGGAAGGTGCCGACGGCGATGGTGCGGTTCAACGAGGAGTATCACGGGACGTCGTCGAAGCCGTCGAACTTCATGAGGACGCAGCTGTACTTGCGGTCATGGTTCGAGCGGTACACGCCAAAGGCGGCAGTTGCAGAGGCGCCGTAGGGTTATGCAACGGCAAAGATGACAGAATTCAGAATACAGAATTCAGAATTCAGAAACGACTACGGGGAGCCTCACTGGCTCCCCGTAGGTTTTTTCTGAATTCTGAATTCTGTATTCTGAATTCTGTCATCTTTGCCGTTCCCCACTTATGGCGCCATCCGAACGAGCGCCGCGTCGACCCCCCCTCCGTAGGTCGTCGTGCCGGCCGGAGTTTCCACCAGACCGGCCGGATCGACTACTCCGCCCACAAAATCAACGAACGAGAGTGTTGGTGTCGACACCGATAGCCTCGCTCTCGATGCACGACCGCGTGCAGCCGCCAGCGTGTATGGCGGCTGCTCCGCGAATGCGCCAAGCACGATCGTGCCGTCGAGCGCGACGGCAACGTCACGTCCTCCCTCGAATCCCGCCCCGCCCCACGCGGTGGCATCCGACGCCTTGCCGTTAGGCTCGAGGCGGGCGATGAGGGCGTCGCTGCCCCCCTCATCGGGACTGGTTTGTCCGACGAACACGATCCGTCCGTCCGGCGCGACAGCCACACCCTCCGCGAAGCTGTTCTCCCACCGCCGAGCCCAGACGAGGTCACCGTCGCTCGTGACTTTCACGATGAGACCATCGTTCGTGACGCCACTCCCGCTCAGCCCCTGAAATCCACCGGCGACGTACAGTGAGCCGTCGGCCGCGACGGCGATTCCACCACGGGCGTCGGTGACGTCGCCACCCGCGAAGGCTCGCTGCCAAATGATAGTGCCAGCCGGGTCGATCTTGAGCACGACAGCGTCGAACTCACCCAGGAAGGGCTCGCTCGGTCTCGGTGCGACACCCGCGACATAGACGTTGCCATCCCCACCAATCGCGATTCCTTGGGCGTGTTCAGAGACTCCGCTGGCTCCCGAGGTCTTGAACCAGAGTGGGACGCCTTCGGGTGACAGCTTGATCACGAACAGATCTTCGGCATCTCCCGCGTCTCTCAATCCGCCCGCGACGTACACCGACCCATCGGAGCCTACGGCGATGCCGTCTCCGTGCGCGTTTCCCCCGAACACCCGCTGCCACAGCAGTGTGCCGTCGGGACCGAACTTCAAAAGAAGCGCTCTGTTCCCGTCCACGAAGGTGAGACCCGTAACGTAAACCGATCCGTCCGGGGCAACCGCGGCATCGCGCGCCTCATCGCGGATGAACTGACCCGGTGCATCCCACGTGCGCTGCCAGGCAAGCGCGCCGGTCGCGTCGAACTTCACGGTGAACAGCTTCTCGGACGAGCCGAAGCTGCTTGTGAATCCAACGAGATATGAGCTCCCATCGGATGCCACCGCCGCTCCCTCGGTCACATCGCTGCCCGCTCCACCCCATGTCGTTTCGGACAATAGCGTGGGCGCGGCAGACGCAGCCAACGACGGCAACCTAACGTCAGACGTCTCCGTGGGGACCGTGCGGTCGCACCCCGTGCTTGCGATCAGAATAGGGAAAACCACCAGCCATTCCTTCAACCGCATACATCTCCTCCTGTGCAAGTGGCGGCATGATCGAGTCCGCGATTCTCTGTGCCGGACTGCGAGGAGGGTACTCTTATGCGGTGAACTGACGCCAAAGCGCGGCGAGCGCATCGGCGGCATCCAGGGCGGAGTCAACGGGCTCGCGAGTACGTGACTCCGTTAGGCTGAGCGCCGGCACCCATGAATCGTCCGGCGTCGCCCTGTCGTGCTGTCATGGAGTCGCGCTTCGACGTGGCACGAGGGCAGCGTGAGGAGCGCCATGCCGACGATGTGTCGGAGCGCGATCCCGATTTACAATCTGCGCCGAACTGTACAAGATAGTTTCGAGAGCGTGAGATTCGTCGATCCGAGCGGATGCACCAAGATCTCTTTCAGCCCTGGCGGTGCCATGAGCCACGAACCTCGAATGACTCGAATGCGCTCTTACCGCCGCGCGGGGCTGGCGTTCGGTGCTGCGTGGATCGCGCTAGTCCTCGCGCCACCCACACTCACACCACAGGCCAGGGGCGCGGGCACCAGCGCCGGGCGGCAGGCGATCTACTACCCAGGCCCGGCCGACGACTGGGAGCGGCGCGCGCCGGCTCAAGTCGGACTCGATGCGCAACTGCTCGAGGAGGCGATCGCCTTCGCGAAGGCAAGCGAGACGAAGGGACCGCGCGACCTCGAGGCCGCGCACTACCAGAGCTTCGGCCGCGAGCCATTCGGTGAGGGGATCGGCCCGTTCAAGACGCGAGGCGAGCCGACGGGCGTCATCCTGCGGCACGGCTACATCGTCGCCGAGTGGGGCGATCCGCATCGCGTCGACATGACCTTCAGTGTGACGAAGAGCTTTCTCTCGACCACGGTCGGGCTCGCCCTCGATCGCGGGCTCATCCGCAGCGTTCAGGATCGCGTGGCGGATTACATGGCGCCCGTGGTGCTCGTGAGGCATTCGGAGAATGGGCGCCGCGCTGCAGAGAACGGCGGAGAGTCGGCGCTGCTCCCCTTCGATACGCCGCACAATCGCAAGATCACCTGGGACCACCTCCTCAGGCAGACGAGTGACTGGGAGGGGACGCTCTGGGGAAAACCCGAGTGGGCCGACCGGCCGACGGGCGAGCCATCCCAGTGGAGCACCCGCGCGAGGCTCGAGCCGGGAAGCGCGTACGAGTACAACGACGTCCGCGTCAACGTTCTCGCGCTTGCCGCGCTCAACGTCTGGCGCCGCCCACTCCCGCAAGTGCTAAAGGAGCTCGTGATGGATCCCATCGGCGCCTCGCAGACCTGGCGCTGGTTCGGGTACGAGAACTCGTGGATCCTCATCGACGGCGTCGCGGTGCAGTCGGTGAGCGGAGGCGGTCATTGGGGTGGCGGGATGTTCATCAGTGCTCGCGACCAGGCGCGCTTCGGCTACTTGACGCTCCGTCGCGGGAAGTGGAAGGACCGACAGCTTCTATCGGAAGCGTGGGTCCGCATGGCGCTCACCCCGACGCCGGTCCAGGCGACGTACGGATTCATGAATTGGTTCGTGAATACCGATCGCAAGTTTCTCCCGAGCGCCCCGGCCTCAGCCTTCGCGCACATGGGCTCCGGTACCAACATGGTCTACGTCGATCCGGAGCACGATCTCGTCATCGTCGCGCGGTGGATCGAGCGGAATGCAATCGATGAGCTCGTCAGGCGGGTGATCGCGGCGGTGAAAGGACGCTGACGGTTCGCAGGACGAAGGCGCTTGCCTCGTTACATGGACGGCAGAGACGTCAGATGTCAGAATACAGAATTCAGAAACCCTTTGCGCGAGGCCGCGCGTTACTCCCGTGGCCTTTACTGAATTCTGAATTCTGGATTCTGTATTCTGACATCTGACGTCTCTGCCGTTCATTATTTTCATTATTTCAAGCTCCGCAACCCCCAGGCCGGCTCTATGACTCGCTTCGCCAACATCCTCGAGACCGTCGGCAACACCCCCGTCGTCCGCATCAACACGCTCGCGCCGAAGCACGTCGCGCTCTACGTCAAAATCGAAGCCTTCAACCCGCTCGGCTCCGTCAAGGATCGTCTTGCGCTCGGCGTGATCGAGGACGCAGAGCGCTCAGGAGCGCTCAAACCAGGGCAGACGGTGATCGAGGCAACGAGCGGCAACACCGGCATCGGGTTGGCGATGGTTTGCGCACAGAAGGGCTATCCGCTCGTCGTCACCATGGCCGAGAGCTTCAGCGTCGAGCGCCGCCGACTGATGCGGTTCCTTGGCGCGAAGGTCATCCTCACGCCGGCGCCCGAAGGCGGCACCGGCATGGTGCGTAAGGCCGTCGAGCTCGCCGAGGCCAACGGATGGTTTCTGACCCGACAGTTCGAGAATGAGGCGAACGCAGACTTCCATTCCCGCACCACCGCACGCGAGATCGTGAACGACTTCGCCGGGGAGCGCCTCGATTACTGGGTCACGGGCATCGGGACGGGTGGCACGTTGAAGGGAGTGGCGCGGGTGCTCGACAAAGAGCGCCCGGAGACGAAGGTGATCGTGTGCGAGCCTGCTGATGCCCCAATGCTGACCAGTGGAACGAAGCAGGCGCGAAAGGACGATGGGTCACCCGCTTCGAGACATCCGTCCTGGAAGCCGCACCCGATTCAGGGATGGAGCCCCGACTTCATTCCCAAGCTCGCTGGCGACGCGGTGGACATGGGGTTTGTCGACAAGGTCCTCACGATCCCGGCGCCCGAGGCCATGCAGTGGAGCCGTCAGCTCGCTCAGAAAGAGGGGATCTTCGTCGGGGTCTCGGCAGGCGCCAGCTTCGCGGGCGCGATTCAGATCGCGGCCGATGCACCAAAGGGTTCGGGAATCCTCTGCATGCTCCCCGACACGGGTGAGCGCTACCTCAGCACGCCTCTCTTCGCCGACATTCCGTCCGAGATGACGGAAACCGAGGTGGAGATCGCGTCGGGGGCGGCAGTTCCGTAAGACAAAGGTGCTCGAGGTGCTCCAGGTGCTCTAGGGAAAGGCGCGCACCTCGGGCACCTCGAGCACCTCGAGCACCTCGACTACCTGGGTTCTGGGGTAATCACCTGCCTCTGCTGACCGCGTTGCACCGTAACCGACGTCGCGCGTCGATTGGCGAGGATGTGGACGCCCGGCTCCGTAGCCTCGTTCGCCAGCAGGAGTCCCGACCCGTCCTCCGAGGCGCCTAGCTTGACGCGAATGGTTCCGGCGGAGTCTCGTAGTCGGAAGATCACCTCACCACTGGACTCGACGTTCAGTTGCGCGCGAACTCGACCGCGGCTGTCAACCAGCTCGATCGCGCGGGCCCGAACGACGTCCGGCTCGGACTGCGCGCCCGCGAGGTGGTCCTGGAACAACCCGCTCCCCACGACCACTACACCCATGCAGGCCGTTGCGATAACCAATCGTCCGATGTGCATGCTGCCTCCTACTGGAAGTCGTCTGGAGGGTCCCGACCCTTGGATGGCGCCCACCGCTCGAATGCTGCACGGAAAAGTCCAGTCCCGGCGTGCGCCGGAGCCCGCGAGGCAGTAAACTAGAGGAGCACGTCCCCCCCCGATTCCCTCACTGAGGCTCGGTGCCGCGATAGACCAGACTATCGCGCGCGAGTGACTCGCATGAACGAGAGTACGGAGCGCGGCGTGGGATCGGTGACCGCCGAGTTCATGGTCCCCAATCTCGCCGCGCTGGAAGATCCCCGCGTGCTCGGCCTCGAGGCGGCGATTCGCCGCCGCGAAGCAATCCTCAACGCGGTCTCTTACGCGGCCACGCGATTCCTCGGCACGGCCAATTGGGATCGTGACATCCGCGACGTGCTGTGCCGGCTGGGAAGCGCGGCGGAAGTCAGCCGTGTCTACCTGTTCGCGGGGGATCGCGACGAGGCCGGGACGCTGTGGATGCGACTGCAGCACGAGTGGGTGGCGGCGGGACTGGAGCCGTTCGCGAACGATCCCGAGCGCCGTGAATTCGCCCCCGTTGCGAGAGGGCTGGCCCGATGGGCGGGTCTGGAGCATGGTGACGTGTTCGACGGGCCTGTGTCCTCCTTCCCTCCCGGCGAGCGTTCCTACTTCGAATCGCTCGGACTTCGGTCGGTGGCCGTCGTGCCGGTCTTCGTGGGCGAGGTCTGGTGGGGCTTTCTCGGCTTCGCGCACGATACCAGCGACCGCGAGTGGGCGCGCGCGACTATCGCGGCGCTGCGGGCTGCCGCCGCGACGCTCGGCGCGGCGATCTACCGCAATCGCGTGGAGGAAGCGCTGCGCGAGGACGTTCGCCAGCGGCAGCTGGTGGAGGCGGAGCTCCGGAGTCGTGAAGCACAGCTGGCCGAGGCGCAGTCGATAGCGCACGTCGGCAGCTTCGTGTGGGACATCGCCACCAACGAGCTCCGCGGATCCGACGAGCTGTATCGCATTTACGGATTCGAGACCAATTCCTCGCTCTCGCCGGGAGTCATTCTCCAGCGCGTCCATCCGGAAGACTTCGATCTGGTGCGCCAGACGATCGACGAGGCCGTCACCGAGGGTAAGAGCTTCAAGGTCAAGCATCGCATCGTACGTCCGCCAGCCGATGTGCGCGTTTTCAGCGTGGAGGGACGCGTCCTCCTCGATGACGCGGGCGTGCCGACGCAGATCATCGGCGCCGGTCAGGACATCACGGAACAGCACGAGGCTGAACTCACGGCGCTGAGGCTCATCGAGGAGCAGACTCGCCGATCCGCCGCCGAGGACGAGCAGCGTCGCGCGGAATTTCTCGCTGACGCGAGCCGGGTGCTCAGCGCCTCATTCGACTATCACACGACGCTCGCCAACCTGGCCCAGCTCGCCGTGCCGGCGTTCGCGGATTTCTGCACGGTGGACATCCTGGATCGGAACGGCGACGTCCAGCGCCTGGGCATCGCGCACGCCGATCCAGAAAAGGAACCGCTTCTGCACCACATCACGAAGTGGGTACGCGAGGGACGACTCGTTCCACATCTGCACCGCGCCCTCATGGATGGAGAGCCCACGCTCATCTCCGAGATCGACAACGCGCTCATCGCGCAGCATGCGCTCGACAAGGAGCACGAAGCAGTCATTCTCGCGCTCGCGCCGACGTCCGTTGCCGCAGTTCCGTTGAAGCTGGGCGACAAGATCATCGGTGCGGTGGTGTGGTTCACGACGGGCGACAGCCGGCGCTACGATCAGCGAGACCTCGAGCTGGCGGAAGAGCTCGCACGGCGTGCCGCGCTCGCGGTCGAGAATGCCCGCCTGTACCACGAAAGCGAGCAGGCGTCGCGATCGCGCGACCAGATGCTCGGCGTCGTCGCGCACGACCTGCGCAATCCGCTCAATACGATGCTGATGGCGGCGGAGATGCTGGCCGATTCCGCCCCGCCGGATTCACCGACGCGTCGTCACGCGATGATCGTGAAGCGCGCGGGAGAACGGATGAACCGGCTCGTGCAGGACCTGCTCGATGTGAAGCGTATCGAGAGCGGTCGGCTCGCGATGGAGCCACAGCCCATGCCCGCTCACGCGCTCCTCCTCGAGGCGGTTGAGACACTGCGGTCGCTCGCCGCGTCTGCCTCAATCGATCTCGCGATGGAGAACTCGAGCGACGAGCAGCTTTCGGTCTGGGCCGATCCGCACCGCGTGCAGCAGGTGTTCTCCAACGTGATCGGGAACGCCATCAAGTTCACGCCGAGGGGAGGGCGCGTCGTCGTGCGATGCACACCCGGGCAGGGCGCACTGCAATTCGAGGTGCGTGATACCGGGCCCGGCATTCCCGCCGAGCACCTCCCGCACATCTTCGGTCAGTTCTGGCAGGCGAACCGACGCGATCATCGGGGTATTGGGCTCGGGCTCGCGATCGCCAAGGGCATCGTCGAAGCCCACGGCGGGAAGATCTGGGTGGAAAGCGAGCCCGGTGAAGGAAGCAGCTTCTTCTTCACGCTGCCGATTGCGAGCGAGAGTGACAAGACAGCGGAAAAGCGCTGGAACGGAGCTCATTCCGGCGCCTTTGCCCCGCTTCGTCAGGCCCCCTAAGGCTGCGGGGGCGGTCGGGTCGAGTCGGCGAAGCCGAAGAACCGGTCGATCCGCCAAACGCCATCGGCGCCGCGGGCGAGCACGGTGACGTATCGGCCGAACTCCGTCCTGCGGACGCCGCTGGAATCGCGGAAGGATTGCTCGAACGCTCCGAGCTCGGTTGCGTGATCGTCCGCGATGCGGCGAGACGAAACCGTTAGGCGCAGGTCCATGGCGTCGAGGGTCGCCCAGTTGGAGCGCGCCATCCCTTCCATTCCCGCCCGACCGCGAACGGTGTTGAAGGCGGGCCACTCGAATACGGCGGTGTCCGTGTACAGCGACCCGTATGCCTGAGGATCGCGAGTACGGTAGGCCTGCACGAGACGGGCATTCAGCGAGTCGATGCCGGCGGCCGCGTCACCTTCCGGTTGGCGACGTCCCTGAGAGCATGCGCCGAACATGACGAGCGCGACTATCGCCCCGGTGGCTCTCACGACGAATGACGCGGCGTGCCGCACTACTGCCCCTTGTTGGCCGTGTACACCAGCAGAACTGAGCCGCGATCGAACGACTTCGTCGAGACGAGCTGCATGCCGATTGATTCGTTCTGCTCGGCAAACAGCGGACGTCCCGTTCCGAGGACTACCGGGCAAATGATCAGCTGGTACTCGTCGATCAGGGCTTCCCTCATTAGCGACTGCGCGAGCGAGAGACTTCCCCACATCACCATGTCCTTTCCCGATCCCTGTCGCAGCCTTGCGACTTCCTTCGCGGCGCTGCTCTTGACCACCTTCGCGTCGGGATAGGAGCCCCACGGCGCGCGATCGAGCGTGGTCGAGAACACGATTCTTGGAATCGCGTTGAGCTTGTCGGCAAAGGGCTCGTCGGGACCGGACGTGACGTTTGGCCAATGGGCCGCAAACATCTCGTACGTCACTCGCCCGAGCAAGATCGTGTCGATCGAATCGAGGAACTTCGTCTGGTGCTGTCCGAACGGCTGGTCACCTTGCATCGACGCAGGGATGAAGTCGACGCTGTCGTTCGGGCCCGCGGCGAGGCCATCGACCGAAACGAATTCCTGGAGAATGACTTTCTTCATGGCGTCCGCCGCCTCGGCTTGTACTCCCGCTCGAGGTTGGCCTTGATCTCCTCCAATGTGAACCACGCCGGCCGAAACTGGCCGCGCGCGTAGAGCGGAGCCTGGTCGAAGTAGTGCGGCGACTTTGGATCGCCACTCGCGCCCATGGTGTGCACGGCGAGCCGCCGGACCGTAGGGCCGAACTCCACCACGCTGACGTATGACCCGCCGGCCACACCATACCGGCGTCTTTGGCCGCTCACCGGCGCCGCGTAGTACGTGAATACGGGCCCGTCGTGCCCGCCGGCCCCGACGACAGGTATGCTGGGGCGAGCGTCGGCGAACTGCTGATTGATGCTCTCATCGATGCGCTGCAGGCGATTGATCTCACCCCAAGGCACTTGCCAGGTACCCCAGTCTCGCTCGAGGCGAGACATCGCGCTGTCGACCGCGCCGAGCCTCGTTATGCCCGGCCGCAGCGCCTCTTGCCAACGATCGAACAACGTCATCGCGACCGAGGCGGTATCGCTTCGACGATTCCAGCGCGCCAGTGTGTCGATGGCCGGTCGGAGTCGGCTGAAGCGTCCCGAATCGGCCCTGAAGTCGCCCAGCAAGCCTGGCAGCAGCGAATCGGCGGCGATTACGTAGGTGTCGAACGCGGCGCGCACCCAGTCGTCCCAGGTAAACTTCGGCGTCGATTCGAGGATTCGACGCGATATGAGGCCGCGCCAGTTGTCACCCTCGGTGACCATGTACCGCGGAAACCTCGACGCATCGGGATTGCCGCTACTGGTGAGGAGGAACGGCGTCGTATTGCAGTTCTGCATCCATCCGGTGGAGGGGTTGGTGAGTCGCGGCAGGTCCTCGAGGGCGTGATATCCGCGCCACTCGGTCGCCGGGTCGCTCCCGTCGACAGGTCCGGACCAGTCGAAGCGCGGGTCGCGGATTGGGACGGCAGCGTTGTAGAGGTAATACGTGTTCCCTTCCGTGTCGGCCGCCATGACATTGCCGAAGAGCATGTTCAGCGGCCGCATCGCCGCCTCGAGCTCCGAGACACGGCGGGCGCGAGTCATCGCGTACCATTCGCCTAACCAGCCATCGCCATCGAGCTTCGCCATGCGCAGCGCGAGCGGCTTGCCATCGCGCGTGCCGATGATCGGCCCGTGATGCGTCTTCCGGAAGGTGAACGCCCGCCGCTCGATCCCGGCGTTCGTCTTCACCAGAATCGTATCCGTCCAGGCGGTGGCCAGGCGATAGCCCGTTCCATAGCGGTAGGCGAGCGGGCGCGCGGGGTCGTCGAACGTCTCGGCGTACAGATCGGCCTGATCCGCGGCGTTGTCCGTGCTCACCCAGCCGAGCGACTCGTTATGCCCCACGTAGGGAAAGGGGAAGCCGAGTCGTGTGTAGCCGGTGAAGTTCCAGCCTTCGTCGCTCTTGACGTGCCCCTCGTAGACCTGGCCGTAACCGAAGAACGGCAGATGCGGATTGATGAAGAGCATGGCGTTGCCCGTCGCGCTCCTGCTCGGCCCGATCACCCACCCGTTCGACCCGAGCTGCCCCGAGCTTGGCGCCGCGTCACCAGGACCCACCTGGAGGTCGCTGGGACGGAAGCCCGCCCCCCAGAAGAAGCCGCTCTGGTAGTAGTTGAATCGAATGAAGGCGAGCGGGTACCACGGCTCGAAGCGGGTGAGCAACCGTGGCCGCACCTCGGGATGATCGGCGAGATACGCATTCAGCCCCGCGACGAAGGCATCGAGGAGTGCGCGCATCTGTTGTGGCATGCGTGCGTACTCCTCCCGGGCGAGACGCGGAATCTCGAGCGCGTGGTTGCGGCGGTCGCTCCCCAGGCCGTTCTCGCCCTCGGCTTCAGCGCGGCGGCCAATCGAGCGAATGTAGTTGTCCTCGATGCGCCAGAAGTTGTCTTCGGCCTGCGCGTAGGCGAAACCGAACATTGTGCTGGCGTCGGTCTCGCCGAACACGTGCGGGATGCCGTATCTGTCGCGGTAGATCGTGACACGATCTGCGAGATCGCCGGTGGGGGATTGGAGCGCACGCGGCGGCGTGCAGCAGATCAATGCCACCACGAAAATCCAGGCACGAGACACGGAGCGGGTCATGGCGTCACCGCGTTTCAGGTTGGATCGCGTGCAAAAAAACCGGCTTAGGGATCGCGCAGGCCACAAAGACTGCACGACGCGCGACCACGCCTACGGAGCGCGAGCCGATGTCGGCCCGACGATTCTCGCCGACTTGATGTAGTCGAGCCGCGGGAATTCGCGCTTCAGGTAGGCGTTCCCTTCGGCGCCGACGCGCGATTGGTCCGGCATCTCTCCATAGCCCGAGTAGATCGAGTCGACGACGCTCATCCCTTCGACAACCCGACCAAACGGCGAGAATCCCATTCCATCGAGTCGCGTGTTGTCGGAGTAGTTGATGAAAAACTGATTGCCGCGCGTGTTCGGGCCACTGGTGGCGAAGACGATCGTTCCGCGCCTGTTGCTCTGAACCACCGGGTCATCGGGGATGGGTCGCTCCCACCGCCGATTGACGGCCGGGTCGCCATGCATGCCGAACTGCGCCACGAACCCTGGCAGAACGCGGATGAAAGCGATGTCGGTGAAGTATCCAGTGTCGACGAGCGCGTGGAACCGATCGGCCCCGCGAGGCGACCACGCGCGGATCACGTCGACGACGAAGTTGCCACGCGTCGTCTCGAACGCGACGCGAAACGAGTCCGGCGCAGCGGTCTCTGAAGGTGCGCGAGCGGCGGTATCGGCGCCCTGCCGCGGCGACTCTCGCGAGCATCCCACCGCCATCGCCGAGATGGAGAGGACGGCCGTGAGCCGCCAGAGGTCAGCTGACTGCGGTCCGATCACGAACGGCTCCCGAGTAAGGGTTGGTATGATCAGGGCTCGAACGCTTCCCAGGCTCTTCGCACCCGCTCCATGAGCCGAGCAAATCGTGGCTCACCTCGAACGCTCGCGAGAAACGGCTCGTGCTGCGACAGCCATGGCAGATTGATGAACCCGAATTCGACCGCGCGCTCCAGGAAATCGATCGCCGTTTCACGCTCTTCCACCAGGGCAAAGCAGTCCGCGAGCCACCACGAGAAGGTCTCATCCCAGTACGCGGCCGCCCGCAGCTCGGGCGTCACGAGTCCCAGCAACTCCGTGCGCTCACCACGGAGCGCGTGGGCCAGGGCGGGCGCCAATCTCGCCCATGCCGTCGACGATGTATCATGCGCAACCGCCTCGAGCAGTGCTATGCCTTCGTCGCGACGCCCGTTCGCCGCGAGCATCATCGCGTGCATCATTCGCGGTGTCGCGTTGGTAGGATCGAGGTCGACTGAGCGCTGCGTCCACGTGAGCGCCTCGGGATAGTCGCCGTCGAACATTGCGACCATCCCATACATGGTGAGGTTCACCGACGTCAAGGGGTCCACCTGCTGGAGCCGATCCATCAGGGCGCGCGCGAGTGCCGGTCGGCCGGAAACGGCGTAATAATAGCCAAGCCAGAGTAGCGCATCGGGATCGTTAGGATCGAGGAGCAGCGCCTCCTTGTGATCTCGCGCGGCTCCGTTCGGATCGGCGCGCCCCTGTCGAATCGCGCCACGGAGGCTGTATCCCTTCGACGATTCCGGGTTGAGCGCGAAGACCTTCGTGACGCAGGCCTCCGCCTTCGTGAGGTACTCCTCGTAGTCCGACACCGGCACCACCCCGACGTTGACCTTCTGCCAGTAGATGAGTCCCTCGGCGACGAACAGCAGCTCGTTGTCGCCCACGATCTCCTGGGCCCGCCTCACGAGATGAAGCGCGTGGTCGAGCGATTGCGTATCGAAGGTCCAGATCTCGTGGCGCGCCCGCAGGTAGTACTCGTACGCCCGGACATCGGCGAGGGGGTGGCGGGCCAGACGTCGTTCCTCGTTAGGTGTCAGCCGGAGCCGCAATGCATTCACGATCTGGCGAGAGAGCCGCTCCTGGATCGCGAACACGTCCTCCACGGTCCCGCTGAACTTGTCGGCCCAGAGTGGGGCGTCGGCCGTAGCGTCCACGAGCTGCGCAGTGACGCGGAGGCTCGCGCCAGCACGCCGGACGCTCCCGCACAACACGTAGCGAGCACCGAGCTCGCGCGCGACGGTGCGGAGGTCCTTGTCGGTTCCCTTCAGGCGCATCGCCGACTGTCGCGAGATGACGCGGAGCGTCTTGATCATCGAGAGGTCGGTGATGATCTCGTCGGTCAAGCCGTCGGCGAAATGATCGCTCTCCTGTTCCGCGCCCACGCTCACGAACGGCAGGACGGCGATCGTGGGCGCTTCCATGTCCCTCGTGGACACCGAGCCACGGGTGTGCGCGGACGCGAGGTTGTCGAGCACCTCGATGATTTCATACGCGCTCGCCGGCCGATCGTCGGGATCCTTCTCGAGACAGCGCTCGATGAGCGCGGCAAGC
>DATFBS010000092.1:0-4652 GCA_035253695.1 Gemmatimonadaceae bacterium | reverse complement strand
TGGACGACTCGCCGAGGTGCGCGGCGACACCATCACCGTCCTGAAGAGCAACGGGCTGTTGATCGGCGTCCCCGGCGACCTCACGAGGAGCGTTGCCGTCAGCCGAGGAAAACGGCCGAGCGTCGGTCGAGTGATAGTCGGTGCTCTGTCGGGGGTAACGGCATCACTTCTCGCGACGGCCGTCATTCCTGGGCTCACGGTTACGAAATGCTCGGCTGACGTGTGCTCCACCAGCCCGGCGTTCGAGGAGGCATTGTTCATCGGTCTCGTCGGCGGCAGCCTGGTCGGCGCGATGCTCACCACCGATCGCTGGGAAACGGTCGCGCGGCCTGTGCGCGTCGGGTTTGCCGGTGGGGTCCGAAAAGCGCGGGTCGGCGTCGCGTTGACGTTCTAAAACGAAATCGACAGCCCGATTCGCGCGGTGTGGTTGGGTACAGTCATTCCCGATTCACCCGATCGAGGTGTGAGCGGGACCTCCTGCCATCGATCGGGCGGTCGTGTCGCACCGACGATGCCACCAACGATGAGGCCAACGCCGGCGCCCGCTGGGACCGTGAGCAGAAACCAGAGCCCGCATTCCTCTTTGCTGCAGGTGTAGTACTGCAGAGCGCCGAGGGCGATCCCGGCCAGCGACCCGATCACGAATCCTGTGCCCGCACCCCGCGCCAGGCCGACGCCGGGACGCTTTCCCGTAGAGACTTCGAGACGCGACATCCCCTGAAAGGGAAGCGTCACCTCCGGGCGGGAGCCATCGGGGTCGATCGTCATGCTGTCGGCCGTTAGGCGCTCCACTCGGCCGGCCGCTTGTCGCAAGCCGTAGTCGGGGGCCGTGACGCGCACCCGGCTCCCCGGGCCAGGAAGGCTGGCTTGAGCGACCGCGACGCTCGAGAAGGGCGGGGCGATCGCGACTGCCAGTGCTCCGGCGATCCGATAGAGATGGCGGCGAGCAACCACGGCTCGTTCCTCGGATGACGATCCGTAGCCCAAACTTGATCGAGTCCTGACACCGGGAACAGTGGACAAAGCCGGTCCCGAAGGCAAAGCTGTTCATGCGCAGAGCACATGCCGTCGCCGTATCCGTGTTCGATCCGGAGGGTTCATGAACAGAATCCCGCTTATCGTCCTCGCGGCGAGTGCCGCGCTCGCGCTGCCGACACCGTCCTCGGCGCAGATCAGACGTTACCCCCTGGAGTCCGTGAGCGGCCTCCGCCTGCATAACGTGGCTGCCGAGCCGGCTACGCTGGATGGGAAGAAAGGGGTGCGACTGACGATCTCCGACGACGCCACGCGCCGTGTGCAGAGCATGACGCCCGAGCAGCAAGCGCTGTTCGAGCAGCTGGCCGTCATCGAGGGCATCGAGTTCACGAGCGGCGTCATTGAGGCGGAGATCGCCGGTGAGCCCGCGCCGGGAGCGGGCTCTGGAGCGCGCGGATTCGTCGGCATCGCCTTTCGTCTGCAGAACGACATGCAACGCTACGACGCGTTCTATCTCCGGCCGACCAACGGTCGTGCCGAGGATCAGGAACGGAGGAATCACGCCGCCCAGTACATCGCGCATCCCGAGTGGCCGTGGTTTCGTCTTCGCCGAGAGACGCCGTCGAAATACGAGGCGTACGTCGACCTCGTGCCCGGAGTGTGGACGAAGATCAGGATCGAGGTGCGGGGCGAGCGCGCGCGTCTCTACGTCCACGGACAGGAGCAGCCGACACTGATCGTCAACGACGTCAAGACTGGGGCGTCGGGGAAGGGAGCGATCGCGCTCTGGATCGGCCCGGGAACCGTCGCGCACTTCCGGAATCTGACCGTAGACCCGCGGCCGGAGGGCGGCGGGCGGAACTGATCGCGCTCAGTACGAAGGATTCGCGGCGGGGAACTCGAGCGTCGCCAGGAAGATCGCGATAGCGCCGATCACCGCCACTCCAGCGATCAGTCCGTTCGTCTTGCGACTCGACAGGCGGCGAATCGCGACGCGCGCCGTCGGATCGGGTACGACCGTTAGGCGTGCGTCTTCGGGAAGCTCCGGCTGCCGCCGATGCGACTCGACCAGCAGAACGCGCAGGACCAGGGTGTCGGCCGATGCGCGCTCGACTTTCCCGTAGACCTTCTCGACAGCGGGAAGGGCGTATACCGCCGCCTCGTGAGTGGCCTCGAGATCGCGCGGCGATGCGAACGTCACCGTCACCGTCGACGCCGGGGCGAGCTGCTCCTCCGACCGCACCGGATAGTAGCTCGAGCAGCTCGTGAGTGCGGCGATGCAGCCTACAGCGGCGAGTACCCTCCGCATTTTTCCCCCAAAGCGTTTGTAATTACCGGTTTCCGAGCTGCGATTCTGCGTCTCCAACGATCGCGCAGCCTTCCGCGGGCCGACATACGCCATCCTACGTAGTCATCCCGCCGATATTGTTCGGTATGTCCACGGCCGTCACGCCCTCAGCTCTCGCGGATCAGCTGCTCGACCTCGGCGTTGAGCCAGGGGGCGTCCTGATCGTCCA
The DNA here is from genome assembly GCA_035253695.1 of Gemmatimonadaceae bacterium. GTDB lineage: Bacteria > Gemmatimonadota > Gemmatimonadetes > Gemmatimonadales > Gemmatimonadaceae > JAICNG01. The sequence goes on along the minus strand of DATFBS010000092.1, from coordinate 2,160 downwards.
CTCCTCGTATCGCGCCATACGCCCGGTCGAAGGGGGACCGCAGGGCGTGGTCGACGCGCTCCGCCGGGCGGTCGGCCCGGACGGGACGATCGTGATGCCTTCCTGGCCAGGAGATGACGACCATCCATTCGATCCCGTTGCCCCCAGCTCCGCCGATCTCGGCGTCATCGCCGACACGTTCTGGCGACAGCCCGGCGCCGTGCGAACCGACCACCCATTCACCTTCGCCGCGTTGGGGCCCCACGCTCGTCGCATAACGAGCGATCCGTTGCCGGTCCCGCCGCACCGGCTCGAAAGCCCCATCGGCCGCGTGTGGGAGCTCGACGGGCAGGTCTTGCTGCTCGGCGTCGGCCACGACTCCAACACGACGATCCACCTCGCGGAGGTGCTCGGCGGTGCGCCGTATCGCGTTCCGAAGCACATCACCCACAGGGTCGATGGCCGGGTGGTGCAAATCGACTACGGTGAGAACGACCACTGCTGCCAGCGATTCACCCTCGCCGACGCCTGGCTTCGAGAACGGGGGCTACAGCGAGAGGGGCCGGCCGGGCATGGACAGGCGCGACTCATACGCTCGCGCGACGTCGTCGAGGTCGTCGTCGAGCAGGTGCGCCGCGATCCCGTGGTCTTCCTTCACCCGCGCGGCAGCACGTGCGAGGAATGCGAGGCCGCATGGAGAAGCATCCCATAGCGGCTACGTAACACGACGTATGGCTCGCCCTTCCTCGCGCGATCTAACTTGGCGGCGTCAAGCACACCTACCGTTTGGCGCGTCGCAGACTTCACGAGGAGGCTCAATGCGCCGCATTGCACACGCGCTCGCGATCGCACTCGCGATGACCTCGGTAGCCGGCGCTCAAGCCGATTCGGTATCGCAATGGCCAGTGGGATCGCGGGTGCGCATCCGCACGACCAAGGAAAGCGTCGTCGGCCAGCTCACCGAGCTCCGCGGGGATACGCTCGTCATTCGCAAGGAAGACGCGCTCTTCCGTCCCTGGAAGCGGATTCACGTGGACTCGGCACTTGCGCTCGCGGTCAGTCGCGGGCGCTACATCAGCGGGGAACGCGTCGCCGGCGGCGCACTCGGCGGCGCTGCTGCGATGGTCCTGACCTACGTTCTCATGGACGCGGTGATCCCCGACATGTGCACCGGTGACGGGTGCGACGACTCGGGACCGGGCTACGTGCAAGCGGCCCTGCTCGGCGGGGCGGTCGGAGCGCTCGGAGCCGTGGTGATCCCCGCCGATCGGTGGGAGGAGGTTCCGAAGCCGCTGCGCGTGAGCCTGGTGCCTTGGCGCGAACACACGCGGCTCGTGCTGTCGTTTTCGTTTCGATAGCGCGGCTACGGAGAGCGCGGCTGAGGACGTCGGTTGAGGTTGTCCATGTCGGAGACGATCATCCATCGGCCATCGGATCGCTTACGAAGTGTGAGAGTGAACTTCCCGATGTCTGGCGTTCCTCGCTCCATCGTGTAGGCGCCGATGATGTATCCGACCGACCCCTCCGCGGCGTAGGCGAGCGCACGAAGCGACAGGGGCCCGCCCCCTCCGCTTCCGTAATGCTCGGCGATGGCCGCGCGTCCGCGAATTGGTGGCCGGCCGCCCGAGAGGACGAAGCCATCCTCCGCGAACAGCTCAGCGACGGCCGCGCCGCCGCGTCGCCATTCGGTCTCGTAGTCGGTGAGCACGCGCGCGAGATCCGGCGGCAGCTTGACGCTCGGCAGCTGCGCCGCGGCAGCGGTGTCAGGCCGTCCCTGTGCACCGATTGGGAGGGCCATCGTCGCGGTGAGGACGAGAGCGAAAAGGGTTTGCGGCAGCTTCACGGTTTTCTCTTCGAAGACGAGGGGTCAGACCATTAAGGATGTCGAGGGGATCAAGGTAACTGCGCCCGCTCAGTCCCGCACCGAGACCCGGAGGCTGGTCGAGGCGAACCGAAACGGCGCATGCGCCCTGACGATGGCACTTCCTGGCGCCAAGCCCATCACGACACCGGTAGCACTCACGGTGGCGATTCGAGGGTCGGACGAGAACCAGTGGATTACCGCCGGAACCGGTTCTCCGTAAAGCGGGTTGCACCGACCCGATTCCAGGTCCACCATCCCACCGGAAACCGGCCGAACCACCGCTGTGAGCTGCAGCGACTCACCGACGGCGATCGTCA
>DATFBS010000091.1:0-81040 GCA_035253695.1 Gemmatimonadaceae bacterium | reverse complement strand
TTCGGCTGAACGAGATGGAACGACGAGCAGCCCGATAGCAGACCGATGACGACGGGGATAACGAGAAGGCGGCGCATGGATCCTGGCAGGTGATTCGAGATGCGAAAGCGGTCGGCGCGACCGCGGGCCCTCTATTACGCTCAGCCAGGATTTTCGTCACGCCGGACAATCCCCATCCGTTGCGCCGCACTGACGATCAGCTGCGCGGTGCCTTCGATGCCAAGCCACTCGGTGTTGACGGCCAGGTGGTAGTTGTCGTGGGCCTTCCATGACCGCTTGAAAGCCGCGCGGACATATTGCTCGCGCTGCTTGTTGATCTCGTCGACCTTCTTCTCCGCTTCCCCGAGCGGGACACGCAGCCGCTCCGCCACGCGGCGCGCGAGGGCCTCGCGTGGCGCGTAGCAGAAGACGTGGAGCACCCCGGCGCGTCGCGCCAGGACGGACTGGGCGCCACGACCCACCAGGACGGCGTTGCCACGCGCCACCGCCTCCTCGATGATGCGGCGAGTGACATCGGCGAGCCGCTCCTCGCTCGGCGGAAGCACCTCGGTGGGCGGGGGGAGAATCTCCGGGGACGCCACCGCCAGCGCGGATGCCAGACGCTCCACGAGCGACGGCGTGCGCTCCTCTCGCGCCTGGACTTCCGACACCGGGATGCCAAGGCGCTCGGCGACCGCGTCGACGAACGCATTGTCGAACAGCGACCATCCGAGCAGCTTCGCGACGCGCGCGGCGATCTCGGAGCCGCCGGAGCCGTACATGCGCGAGATCGTGATGATCGCCATGGCGCCGCGTCAGAGGGTACGAAGGCGGACCTGCTCCACGACGCGAAAGCCTAGCGCATCCCAGGCAGCCAACGCGAGCGGGTTGTCGATCGCGTTCTGAAGGCGCATCTCGGTCAGGCCGCGCTCGCGGCTCCAGCCGATGGCGGCCTCCATGAGCAACCGGAGTACGCCCTGCCTGCGGAATGCCGGCTCCACGTACACCGTGGAGATGAGCGCGAAGCGCGGCGGGCGCAACAGCCGATGTCCGCGCTGCTCGATGCACCGGATCACGCCGACCACCCGCTCGCCTTTGGCGGCGACGAACATCTGTTCGCGATCGGAGGCGAGCTGCTCCTGTGTCAGCTCGACCGCGCGGTGGAGCGCGTCGCGGCGGAGGCGAGAGTAGATCGCGTTCGACTTGTGCTCCCGCAGGAGGGCGACGCGGAGCTCCGCGATCCGTTCGACGTCCGCCATGGTCGCGGGACGAACGCGCACGCGCGGACGCGCCGGCGCCGCACGCGCCACCTAGGCCGTCATGCCACCGCCGCCGAAGAGGTCGTTCGGGCGGCGGCGCTCCGGCGGCTGAGCGCGGCCGTAACGTCCGGCGTCCGAGCGCGAAATCTTGCGACGCCCCACCAGCGCCTCCAGCACCAGCTCGCATGCGGCCACGGTCGTCTCGGTGTCGCCCTGCGGGGCGAGACCAACCCCGTGGACGAGCTCGAGCAGCGTCGGCACATCCTCGAAGGCCTGGGCGAGTGGCTCACTCCCGGCGTCGTCAGGCACCTCGAGCGCGTTGCCGGTATCGAACCACATCACGATCTCGTCGGTGTCGGAACCGCCCGCGCGCGACTGGAAGGTCGCGTCGGCGGCGCGCCGGATGAGCTCGCGCGCGATGACCTGCCCGCCGATGAGCTCGCCTTCGTATTCCAGCTCGATCTTTCCGGTGATCGAGGGCAGCGCCGCGTAGATGTCGGACACGCGCGGCACGACCGTGCACTCGTGCCGCTCCACCGCGCGACGCTCGGCGTTCGACACGACGCTCTCGAGCACGGTGATGGGCATGCGCTGCGAGACGCCCGAGCGCTTGTCGACGCGCTTGTCGGTGCGAGCTTCGAACGCGACGCGCTCGACGACCTCGGCAATGAAATCGGGCACGCGCACGGGAAGTGAGCCACGCGCGGTCCATGCTTCCTGCTGCGTGATCTCCATCCCGACATCGACCGATTCGGGATAGTGCGTCATGATCTCGCTGCCGATGCGATCCTTGAGCGGCGTGATGATCTTGCCGCGCGCGGTGTAGTCCTCGGGGTTCGCGGTGAAGCAGAGGAGCACATCGAGCGGGATGCGGACCGGATATCCTTTGATCTGGACGTCGCCTTCCTGCATGATGTTGAACAATCCCACCTGGATTTTGCCGGCGAGATCGGGAAGCTCGTTGAGGGCGAAGATGCCGCGATTGGCGCGCGGCAGCATCCCGTAGTGAATCGTCAGCTCGTCCGAGAGTACGTGCCCGCCGCGCGCCGCCTTGATCGGATCGACGTCACCGATGATGTCGGCGATGGTGACGTCCGGCGTTGCGAGCTTCTCCACGTAGCGCTGCTCACGGCCGATCCACGCAATTGGCGTATCGTCCCCCGCCTCCTCGATGAGTTGATGCGCCTGCTTCGAGATCGGATTGAAGGGATCGTCGTTGACCTCGCTCCCCGCGACGATGGGAATCGCCTCGTCGAGCAGCGTGACGAGGGAGCGCAGGATGCGCGACTTCGCTTGCCCGCGCAGTCCGAGGAGAATGAAGTTGTGTCTGGCGAGCACGGCGTTGACGAGCTGCGGAAGTACGGTGTCTTCATAGCCGATGACGCCCTCGAACAACGTGCCGCCCTTGGCGAGACGCTCGAGGAGGTTCTCGCGAAGCTCATCCTTGACGGTGCGCTTGGCGCGAGCGGCGTAAGGCGAGCGCTTCAGGGCGCCGAGTGTGGTCGGGTGCTGCTTGGTCGACAACGTGATGCTCCGTTTGAGGCTCACTCAGGATGAACGGACGTACTTCGTCGCGCCAGTGCTGGTTGTTGTAACTGCATCGGAGAAGAGCGTGGGACGCGGATTACACGGATTGAAGCGGAAACGGCACGGATAACCAACTGCAACTGCAAAGGCTTGTGTTAAACCCGTCGGTTAGCCATTGGGATGGTTGACGAGCTTACGTGGAATGGGATTGCCGTTGCCGTTCCCAAACCTCTTGCCGTTGCCGTTAGCCGTATCCGTGCCGTTTCCGCTTCAATCCGCGTAATCCGCGTCCCACGCTCTTATCCGATGCAGTTGCCGTCGCAGCGGCACCAGCAATCAATCGGCCGCCATGACCTCGACGAGATTGTCGTAGAACACGGGCCCATGGCCCATGTCGGTCTCGAGCTGGGAGGTGGTGGCGTTCGCGTTCTGACCGTCGGCCGCATACTTCGCCCACCAGATCGATGGGGCCCACACCACGCTTTGGCGGACCGACTCATCGACGCGAGCCACGGCGGTGAACTCGCCGCGGTCGTTATGCACCACCACGCGCATGCCCGTGGCGATGCCGCGCGGCTCGGCGTCGCTCGGATGGATCATCAGCTCCGGCTCGCGTGCGGCGCGGCGGAGCGCGCTGACGTTCACGAACGTCGAGTTCAGAAATTGGTGCGCTGGGGATGAGATCAACGTCAGCGGGAAGCGCGACGCCAGCGCGGGCACGTCGTCCGGGAACTCGTAAGGCGCGGTGAACGACGGCAGGGGATCGAGCCCCATTTCCTTCATACGCTCCGAATACAGCTCGCACTTTCCGCTTGGCGTCAGAAACTCGCCGTTCGCGAACGGCAGGTACGGCTTCGGCACGTTGAGGCGCATCCATCCGCGCTCGAGCAGCTCATCGACCGTCACGCCGCGTAGCTTCTCGGCCTTCCAGGCGCCGGGTGTCGCGCCCTCGATCGCCTGACGAATGAGCGTCAGATCGTCGTCGCGAAGCGCCGGGTGATCCATCCCCATGCGCGCGGCGAGCAGCCGGAAGATCTCGGAGTTCGGCTTCGATTCACCCACGGGCTCGATCGACGGACGATTCAACGAGACATAGTGGTGACCGTACGCGAAGTGCAGGTCCCAATGCTCGAGCTGCGTCGTCGCCGGCAGGACGATGTCGGCCCAATCGGCGGTATCGGTCTGGAAATGATCGAGCACGACGGTGAACAAGTCCTCACGTGCGAGGCCGCGCATGACCGCGTTGCGATCGGGCGCGACCGCAGCCGGATTGGAGTTGTACACGATCATCGCGCGCACCGGCGGGCCGCCGACACCCGCGTTCGGCTGCGTCAGCGCCTCGCCGAGCCGGATCATGTTGATCGTGCGAACCGGTGGCGACAGATCGGGACGCTCGAGCGTGTGCTTGTCGAACTGGAAGTTGGCGCTCGTGGACAGCTGAACGCCGCCGCCCGCGCGCCGCCAATGGCCGGCGATCGCCGGCAGACACGCAATGGTCCGGACGGCCATCCCGCCGCCCTTGTGCCGCTGCAGCCCGTAGTTGACGCGAATGAACGCCGCTCGCGAGTGACCGTAGCGCAACGCCAGACCGATGATGCGGGCTTCGTTCACGCCGGTGATGGAAGCGACGCGATCGGGAGGGTACTCGCGCGCCCGCTGGCGAAGCAGCTCCTGACCCAGCGTGTGCTTGTCGAGATATTCCTCGTCTTCCATCCCCTCGGCGAAGATCACGTGCATCATGCCCAGCGCCAGCGCGGCATCGGTGCCCGGTCGAATCGCGATCCAGTCATCGCACTGCGCGGCGGTGCGCGTTCGCAGTGGATCGATCGCGACGATGGGCGTGCCCCGCTCGCGGGCCTGGAGCACGAACGGCCAGAGATGAGGATTCGACGTGAGCGTGTTCGTCCCCCACAAGAGGACGAAATCGCTCTCCGGAATGCCCTCGGCGTCGGCCCCAATGTTCGCGCCGAGGGTCATCCGCATCCCCATCATGCCCGCTTCCGAGCAGATGGTTCGCGCCAGCTTCGACGCGCCGAGCAGATGGAAGAATCGCCGGTCCATCGAGGCGCTCTGGACGTAGCCCATCGTCCCGGCGTACGAGTAGGGCAGAATCGCCTGCGGACCGTCCGGCGACCGTGCGATACTCGTCAGGCGCTCGGCGATCTCACCGAGGGCGTCGTCCCACGAGATGGGGGCGAAGCGACCTTCCCCCTTCTTGCCGACGCGACGCATTGGCCGCAGCAGGCGCTCCGGGTGATACGTGCGCTCGATGTAGCGGTTGACCTTGGTGCAGAGAAATCCCTGCGTGAAGGGATGGTCGGGGTCGCCGGCGACCTTCGTGGCGCGCCCGTCTTCGACCGTCACGAGCATCGCGCAGGTGTCGGGGCAGTCGTGCGGACACGCGCCGCGGATGACGGTGCTCGGCATGATGGGAAGATATATGACGGGGAGTTAGGAGTCAGGGGTCAGGAATCAGGGGGTGTCAGGGGGTGGGTTCGAGGAGAGAACTGCAACCCCGTCTCTCCTACAACCCGCCACCTGACACCCCCTGATCCCTGACCCCTGACCACTAGCTCCTCGTCGGTCAGTCCACAGGCGGTGGAAGCAACCGCCGCGCGATCTCCGCCCCCTTGTCCATCCCCTGCGCCCCGAGCAGCGCCACCAGATCTCCCCTCGCCGCGCCCTCCAGCGTCTTCGTCACCGCGGCCTCGAGCGTCGGCTCGTAGCTGAAGCGCACGCCCCGCGCTTCAAGCGTTTTGAGCACGATGTCGCGCTCCTCGTCCTCCACGCGGTCGCGCTCGCTCGCGTGATCCTCGCTCGAGGTCACGACCAGCGTCGCGATCATCGGCTCGATCTCTCGCGCCAGCGCCTCGGCGTTGCGCTCGTTCACCTCGGTGCCGCGCGAGCCGCGAATCGCGTAGGCGACGCGAAGGTTGTGGTGGGGGATCGAGCGAATCGCCTCGAACACCGCACGAATGCTCTCTGGATTCCCGACGGTGTCGTCGAGCACCACCGGCCCATCCTCGTAGAAGATGTGCATGCGACGGTGCATCGGCTCGACATCAGTCAGCGCGAAGGCGATCGTCTGTGCGGGAATGCCGCCGACCAGCGCGGCGGTCGCGGCGAGCGCGGCGTTCGCCACCTGCTGGCGACCGAGGATGGGAAGCGCCAAGGGAATCGTCTGCGGTGGCACGTCACCCCCATCCAGCAAGGGGAGTGGGCGTCGCACTTGCAACGCGAACGTCGAGCCCTCGACACCCATGCGAACGCGCTCGACGTGCACCGCCGCGCTCGCCCGCGCGCGAAGCGAGACGCCGATCACCGGTCGATCGAGACCCGTGCTCACCTCACGAGCCGTGGGATCGTCATCGTTCACGACGAGCGGCGCACCAGGCTTGAGCATCCCGAAAAAGCGGGTCTTCGTGCGGACGTAATGCTCCGGCGTCGGATGAAACTCGAGGTGCTCGTACGGCACGATGTTGGTGAGGAGGCCGAGGTCGTACTCGAGGCCCTCGACGCGCTTGAGCAGAATGGAGTGCGACGTCACCTCCATGACCGCGGTGCCGGCTCCCTGCGTCTCGAAGTATCGCAGCGCGCCGTGGATCGCCGGGGCTTCGGGCGTCGTCATTCCCGTCTCGACGACGTGACCCTCGAACCGAATGCCGAGCGACCCGATGACGCCGACCTTCTCTCCGGCGGCGCCGATGATCGTCTCGAGCAGAAGCGCCGTCGACGTCTTTCCGAGCGAGCCGGTTATCCCGATCATGCGCAGATCGCCCGCGGGATGGCCGTGGAACTCGCTCGCCAAACGGGCGAGTGCCTCGCGCGGGTCAGGAACCACGAGCGTCGCCACTCCATCCCACGCGCGAACCGCGCACACCGCGACGGCGCCTCGCTTGAGAGCGTCGGGGATGAAGCGCGTTCCGTCGGCGTTGGCGCCGGGAATGGCGACAAAGAGTTGGCCGGGCTGCACTTGGCGGGAGTCGAGCGCAATGCCCGTGATCTCCCGGTCCGCCCCCGAAAGAGGGACTCCGAGCGCGCCGGCGAGCGCGCTCAGGCGCACCGCAGACCTCCTGGTAGCTCCGAAATCCTTGACTGTCTTGCGCTTCGGTACGTTTCCGCACTCTTGACACTGCGTTCCGGCATCGTAGAATACTTGCCGCTCGCTCCGAGCATCGCCAAGCGCGGGCCGGACGAACACGAAGCCCTCAGGCCCCCCACAAGGAGAACGTAAATGAAGCGCCTGGCCCTCGTTGCCGCTGTGGTTGTCATCAGCGCCTGCAAGGCGAATGACGCGGACAACACCACCGATACGACCACGCAAGTCGCACCCGCCCCAGCGCCCGCGGATACGGCGATGCGTGACACGACGATGCGCGACACCGCTCGCGACACGGCGGCCCGTCGCCCCTGACCAGTTACGGCTCGGACGACGAGGGCGCGACTCCACGAGTCGCGCCCTTCGTGCATCTGGGACGTCACTGCGTCGCCTCGCCGAGCGCGGAGCGAAGCGAAGCGAGCCGCGCATCGAACGCGGCGTCGGATAGCACGGGGAAGGTGCCGCTGACATCGACGTCATCCGCGAGCTCCACCCAGGAGACACACCCCGCATAGCGGCGGATCTCCGGCACGTCGGCGACGTTCGGCAGCCGCGAAACACGCACCGCGACGACCTGCACGCCGGGAACCCCACGATAGTTGAACCGCGACTCGACGGCCGACCAGTCGAGGCCATGATCCTGCTCGATCGCGCGGAGCGCATCGAGGTCCCTCACCGCCCACACTGCCGCCACGTCGGCCACGAGCGATACCCTGATGACTCCCGATGGAGGCTGCTCCGCTTCCGAGGCGGCCAGCGTCGATCGAAAGCGAGGGGCCAGCTCGGTCTCGCGGGCGTGAAAGTAGGTGGGATAGAGGACGAACCGGTCGTGACGCACGGCAAACCCGGCACGCTGCTCACGAATCCCGCCCTTGCGCACCATCGCGATGATGTCGCCCCGCCCCATCGCATCGCAGAGCACCGCCCACTCCTTGAGCGCCGTGCGCTCGACCATGGTGCTCGTGCTCATGCGCGATGATCCGCCCACCAGCGGAACGCCTCGGGGATGCCGACGTCCGGCCGCACTGGAGGGGCCCATCCCAGCTCGCGCTTGGCACGATCCGAGGAGAAGGGATTGTTGCGCGACAGGAAGGCGACTGTGCCTCCCGCCTGCGAGAGCGCCGCACCTCGCCGAGCGATTCCTATCAGGATGGTCAGCACCTTGAACACCACCTTCGCCAGCACCATCGGTACAGGCACGAATGTGACGCGACGACGGAGCCCCTGTGCCGCCAGACGGACGAAATCGCGCACCGTCACATCGTAATCGTTGGCCAGGTTATACGCCTTCCCGCCGGCGATGTCGGCATGAATGGCGCGCACCGCGCCATCGGCAACGTTACCGGCGTGCACGATCGGCAGCGTCGAGCGGCCGCCCGCGAGCAACGGGAAGAAGCCTCGCGACAGAATCCTGCCGATGCGAGGGACGAACTGTCGGTCGCGCTTGCCATAGATGACGTCCGGGCGCACGGCGCATGCCCAGATCTCGCCCCGGCGGTGCGCATCGAGGACCATCGCCTCCGACTCGCGCTTCGAGCGCGCGTAGAACGCGATCTCCGGCAGAGGGGCAAGCTCGACGCTTTCATCGGTGGGCGTGTCACGATACCGGCTTGCGCCGCCGTAGACCGCCACGCTCGACACGTGCAACAGACGCGCGCCCGATGCGCGCGCCGCGATGATCGCATTTCGCGTCCCATCCAGGTTGGTCGCGCGGTACGACTCCCACTCGGCGCGCTCGGGAAGAATGGCGGCGGCGCAGTGAAAGATGGCGTCGCATGCAGCGGCGGCGCGGGTGAATGCCGAGGCATCCAGGACATCCCCGACGAAGAGCTCAGCGCCTAACGCCTCGAGCCAGCTGGCCCGCGCCGCGTCGCGCACGAGGGCGCGTACGCTCCAGCCATCCGCATGCAACCGCTCGACGATGTACGAGCCCACGAGCCCGGTGGCGCCAGTGACGAGCGCGCGCCTCACGCGATGGGGAAGGGGAGTCGAACGACCTGGGCGGGAAGTGCGGTTCGCTGCGAGGCATCGGATTCGATGATGACTTCGACCGTCGCGCCCGGCTCGACCTCACGACGCACCATCGCCAGCGCAATCGGACCGAGCCGTGGCGACAGCGCGGTGCTCCGGACGTCGCCGACGGGCTTGCCCTGCGCATCGACGAGTGCGGCGCCGCGCGTGACCGGACCCTGCGGCACCATCAGGCCCCGCAGCACGCGATTGACGTGACCGCGGAAGTGAACGCGGGCCACCGTCTCCTGGCCGACGTAACAGCCCTTCGTGTACGAGATCGCGTGGAGCTCGTCGAAGTTTGCCTCTTGCGGGATAGTCGAGTCGTCGATGTCCACTCCCCACTCGGGGCGGCCGGCCTCGATGCGGGCGATGTCCCACGCGGCGAGTCCGGCGGGCGTCGCTCCTTCGCCGAGGAGGCGCTCCCAGAGCGGCTCGAAGGCCGATTCGGGCACGATGATCTCGTATCCCTCCAGCTCGAGGTCGGGAACGCGCGCGATGATCGCACCGGCGGGGAGGTCGAGCGCCACGTGTCCGTAGCGCGGCAGCGCACCGAGCTGTGCGACGTCGAGCCCGGTCGCCGTGGCCAGCGCGGTCCGCGCCTGCGCGCCAAAGATCCCGAGCTGTCGCGTCGAGGCTGATTCATCGTCGAAGCGAGCGATGCGGGGATTGATGTACTTCCGCACCATCGCCATCCACCCTTCGCGCGCGCGAGGGGGCGAGTCGAGCAGCAGCGCGTCGCGAAGCATGAAGATGCGAAGATCGGCGACGATCTTCCCCTTCGGTGTGAGCGCGGCCGCGTAACACCCTTGCCCCGGCATGAGCGCGCTCACGTCGTTGGTGACGAGCCCGGTGATCAGCTCGCTCGCTTTGGGTCCACCGATGCGCAACCGTCCGCGCGCGCTGCGATCGACGAGCATCGCGCCCGTCCGAAGCGCCGCGTACTCCTCGGCGGCGTCGCCGTAGTGCAGAACCACGGTGTGTCCGCCGATGTCCGCTGTCGCCGTGCCGCCGCTGACGGGAGTGATCATGAGCTCAAGGCTAAGGGCTGCGAGCTGCGAGCTGCGAACTGCGAACTGCGAGCTGCGAAGTGCGAAGTGCCTGCTCGGGACTGGTTTCTTCGTAGTTCGCAGCTCGCAGCTCGCAGTTCGCAATCTATCCGAATGCCCGAATGTGGGCGAGGCTACAGCCGCGAGTACGATGCGTCCAGGAGATCGATCGGATGTACCGTGCCGCGACCTGTTCGGGTGCGCAGCATTCCCGCACCGATCTGCATCTGGCAGCCCGGGTTGCCGGTGGCGACGAGATCGGCGCCGGTTGCTCCGATGTTGGCCAGCTTCGGCTCGAGCACGAGGCCAGAAACTTCCGGCTCCAGCAGGTTGTAGATGCCCGCGGCGCCGCAGCACTGGTCGGAGTCGGTCAGCGGGACGATCTCGAGCTCCGGGATGGCGCCGAGCACGGCCAGCGGAGGTCGGATCAGTCGCTGAGCGTGCAGCAGATGGCAAGGGGCATCATACGTTACTGCGAGCGGGAGCGGCGCGCCGGGTGCGGGTCCCGCCTCGGCGAGAAGCTCCGTCGCATCGCGCACCTTTGCGCTCACGGCCGTCGCGCGCTTCGCCCACGCAGGATCATCGGCGAGCAGATGCCCGTACTCCTTCATCATCGCGCCACAGCCCGCGGCATTCACCGCGATGAAGGCGGCATTCGAGCGCTCGAAGGCCGCGACGTTGATGCGTGCCAAACGCCGTGCGCCCTCGAGATCGCCCGCGTGCGCGTGCAGAGCACCGCAGCAGCGCTGGCCGTCGACATCGATTACGTCGTAATCGTTTGCGCGCAGCGTACGGGCGGTCGCGCGATTGGTCTCCCCGTACAATCCATCCATCACGCAGCCGTTCAGGATCGCCGTGGCGCCGCGCTTGCCCGTACCACGCCGTGTGTACGCCCGCCGCTCCACGCGCGCCTCCGTCGCCGCCAGCATCGCCATCGAGAACCCGATTCGCCCAGGAAGCCGGCCGAGCAGTCGCGGCAGGCGCGTCGCGCGCAGCAGTCGCGCGCCAATCAGCACCACGCTCAGCAGGCGTGGTCGCTCGAAGACTCGCAAAATCAACCGCGCCACCAACGGGAGCGGCCGCGCGCGTGTCAGCGTTGCGCGCGTCGCCTCCAGCAAATGCCCGTACGGCACTCCCGATGGACAGGCCGTTTCACAGCCGCGACATCCCAGACACTGGTCGATGTGGGTATGAACGTCTGGGTCGTCGATGCCGAGCGTGCCTTCGACGAGCGAGCGCATGAGCAGAATGCGACCGCGCGGGGAGTCGTTCTCATCACCGAGCGCGAGATAGGTGGGGCACGCCTGCAGGCAAAACCCGCAGTGTACGCACGTCATGATCCCCGGGACCGCCGCCGCGAGCGGCGTGTCCGGGAGTGCGCACGAGGGTCCGACAGCGGCCGTCATCGCGCGACGTCCTCGCCGAGCAGCCCTGGGTTGAGCACGTGCGCTGGATCGAAGCGCTGCTTGACGCTGCGCGATAGGCGGTCTCCGACCGGTGACGGCGCCAGCTCCGTCCACAGCGGACCGGGGAGCCGCTCGAAGATCACCGTGGCGTCGCACCGTGCGAGCGATCGCGCGGCCTCGTGAGCATCGTCAGGCAGAATGCATCGCACGATGCCGCGACCGATCGAGCCGATCAGCGCGGCGTCGCTGACGCTCGCGGTTGCCTCACGAGCCTGGGTCCACACGTCTGCGACGCGGGACGGAACCGTCGACAAGCGCGCAACGATGGCGGCCGACGGCTCGGCGGCGCGCACCACGCTCCAGGCGTCGGTCGGTGCCTCGCGAACGTCGCCGAGTGTTGCGAGCACATTGCGCTGAGCGCGAATCGAGGCGCTGTTGCCGCCGAGCCTGACGAGGAGCGTGCTCGTGCGTCCGACGCCGAGCCGTGTGGCGAGGGTGGGTGACAGAAGCTCCATTGCGAACGGCGCGACCGACGCAACGCGAATCGTGGCGACGAGACGCTGAAGCGCATCGAGGCGATCGTCGACGGTCATTGCATAGGTCTCGTCGACTGCGGGCAGCGCCCGCAGACGCACGCTCACCTCGGTAATGACGCCGAGCGTGCCCCATGCGCCCGTGAACAGTCGCGTAAGATCGAATCCCGCGACGTTCTTCACCACTCGGCCACCACAGCGCACGATCGCGCCGTCGCCGGTGACGACCTCCATCCCGATCACGTTGTCGCGTGGTCCGCCGAACGCGTATGCCATTGGTCCGCCGGCGCCAGTGGCGACGGTCGCGCCGAGTGTGCCATTCGGATCGCCATACGGATCGAGCGCGAGAAACTGCCGATGGGGAAGCGTCGCGCTCGCCAACTCGGCCAACGTCGTCCCGGCGCGCGCCGTCAGGGTGAAATCGCCCGGCTCGTACTGGACTACGCCGGTGTGACTCGACAGGGAGAGCGTGCGTGTCGCCCGAACGGGCCGGCCTGCGCCGAGCCACGTTCCCCTCCCGGCGAGGCGCAGCGGCGACTGGGACGCCGCTGCGTCGCGGACTGCGTCGCGCACCTCGCTCGAGCTCATGCGCGCACGGCCTCGCGACGCACGCTCGGCGCCATCTGCCACTCGCGGCAGGATCGCACCGGCACGACCTTGCCCGGATTGGCGCGACGGTCCGGGTCGAATACATCGCGGAGCCGGCACATCGCCTCGAGCGTGTCCTCGGTGAAAACGAGCGGCATGTAATCGAGCTTGTCGAGCCCCACGCCGTGCTCGCCAGTGATCGTCCCGCCAGCATCGATGCACGTGCGCATGATCGCACGCATGGCGTGATGGACGCGCGCCGTTGCTTCCTGATCGCGCGCGTCATACGCGATGTTCGGGTGGAGATTGCCGTCGCCGGCGTGGAAGACGTTGCACACGAGCACGCCGGTCTCGTGTGCGATGCGGTGGATCTCGGCCAAGACGTCCGGCAGGCGGGTGCGCGGAACGACCGCGTCCTGCACGACGAGGTCGGGCGAGATGCGGCCCATCGCTCCGAAGGCCTTCTTTCTCCCCTGCCACAATCGCGCGCGCTCGGCCTCATCGCGCGCCACCCGTACCGAGCGCGCGCCCGCCTCGCGACAGAGCCGCTCGACGAGGGCGACATCTTCCTCGAGCCCTGCCGCGAGGCCGTCCAGCTCGACGAGGAGCACCGCATCGGCATCGACCGGGTAGCCCGCGGCGTAGATCGACGCTTCGACGGCGCGAATCGTCGGCCCATCCATCATCTCCATCGCCGCCGGGACGACACCCGATGCAATGATCGCCGAAACCGCGCGCGCGGCGTCGCCGATGGCGGTGTAGTCGGCGAGGAGGGTGCGCACCGCCTCCGGGTTCTTCACCAGCCGAACGGTGACGTCGACCGCCACGCCGAAGCATCCCTCGGAGCCGACGAAGGCGCCGAGCAGATCGTACCCATCGCGCTCGCCGTCGGATGACCCTAACGAGACGAGCTCCCCATCGGGAAGGATGACGGTGAGGGCCACGACGTGGTTCAGCGTCACGCCGTACTTGAGACAGTGCGGCCCGCCCGCATTCTCGGCCACGTTGCCACCGATGGTGCAGGCCGTTTGGCTCGACGGGTCGGGTGCATAATGAAGACCGTAGGCACTCGCCGCGCGCGTGAGCCCGGCGTTCACCGCACCGGGCTCGACGACCGCGCGGCGATTCTCGGGATCGATCGAGATGATCCGCCGCAACCGGTTGAGCCCGATGACCACGGCATCGTTCTCCGCGAGAGCGCCTCCGGAGAGGCCGGTGCCTGCGCCCCGAGGCACGAAGGGGACTCGCTCCTCCGCGAGCGCGCGCACGACGCCGATGAGCTCCTCGCGCGTCTCGGGAAAGACTGCCAGCGCCGGACGCTTGCGGTAGAAGGGCAAGCCGTCGGCGCTGTACGTGACGAGCTCGCTCGGACGAGAGAGAATCGCGCGCGGACCCACGATCGACGCGAGCCGTGCCGCGGCGCGCTCCAGCTGCGGCGAGAGCGCGGCGCCGGCCGCGTCAGAGATGGGCGACGCCGCCATGGCCGTTCGTCTTCGCGCGCGTGTGCGTCACGGCGCGCTGCTCCATGGGATCCACCGCTGGCGCGAGCACGTTGTCGACCGTGCGCAGCCGCTCGCCAGGCGAAGTCGAGCCGAGAAGGCGCTGACGTTCCGCGATGTTGAGATCGATGAACGAGGCGACGCGGAAGGCGAGCAGCGCAGGATCGTCAGGCAGCTCGGGGATCGCATCGTCATCGTCGGAGATCGTGCGTGCGGCGCGCGCGATTCGCTCGAACCGTTCGCGCACCCGTGTCGCCAATGGCTCGAGCAGGGCGCCCGGCTCGGCCGTGTCTTCGAGCGGCACGACCATCCCGATGTGATACGGCAGCGGCGACGTGACGAACGCGCGCAGCGTGAATCGCTCTCGACCGGCGACGGTAATGTTGGATCGTCCGTCAGGGAGCAGGTCGTGCGAGAGAACGTGCGCGATGCAGCCTACATCGCCGCCGATGCCCAGGCTGTCCTCGGAGGTCCCTTCGGCGAGGAAAACGATGCCGAAGCGCCGATCGCGCTCGAGACAGTCCGCCAACATTCGGCGGTAGCGCGGCTCGAAGATGTGCAGCGGGATCGTGACGCCTGGGAAGAGGACCAGCGGCAGCGGGAAGATCGGAAGTGTGCTCGCGGCCACGATCTAAAGGTGCTCGAGGTGCTCGAGGTGCTCAAGGTGTGCGAAGGAGGTTGACGAGGTGTCCAGGTGGTCCAGGTGATCAAGGAAAACGCGTTGAGTCTCCTCGATCACCCGGACCACCTGGACACCCTCGACTACCTCGGGACAACCACCTTCACCGCATCGGCTACCCACGCAAACTCGAGAGGCCCCGACATCGCGTGAAGCTCGCCGTCGGTAGCGACGTAGACGTGAGGGCGGCGCATCCGGATCGTGAGCTTGTTCACAATGAACGCATCGAGCGCGGGGCTCCGCGTCGCCGACCGCGTTCCTCGCGCTGCCGCGGCAAACGCCAGCGCGGCGAAGCGCGCGCGCGAGCGGCCGCGAACGATCATCAGGTGCAGCCCGCGTCGGCCATTCGTTGCGCGGCCACCAAGCGTCGGAAGCTTCAGCTCGCGCTCACTGACGCCAATGAATACCAGCGGCGTGACGTCGGAGCGCATCTGTCCTTCGACCTCGAGCTCGACGGTGAATGCGCGCGGGCGGATGAGCAAACGAATCGCCGCGACGATGCTGGCGAGTCGATAGCCGAGAAAACGCTCGAGCCGCTCGCGCATGCGGACGAAGGTGACGTACGTTCCCACGGAGCTCGTATTGAGAAACAGGTGCCCATTCACGGAGCCCGCATCTACGGGTCGGGCCTCGCCGGTGAGCGCGAGGCGCAGGGCGTCATCGAGCGCCTCGGGGATGCCAAGGTCTTTCGCGAGATGGTTGAGCGTGCCGCCGGGGATGACGGCGAGCTCCATCCCGAGCTTCGACGCGAGCGCCGCGCCGATGGCGATGGTGCCATCGCCGCCGGCCACGGCGACGCGCCTAACGCCGTCGCGTGCCAGCCGTTCCATGGACGGGCGGACATCCTCGGCGGCGAGCTCGCGGATGTCGATGGGCAGTCCGCTTTTGCCTACGGCTTCGATCACCTCGCGCGTTCTCGGCGCGGAGGCATTGATCAGCAGTGGCAGTCGGGAGTCGCTCAGGGGGTGGGCGGGGTGGCTGCGCGGATGCGCTCCAGGGTTTCCCCCAGCTTGCTCAGCTCGAACGGCTTTTCCATGATGATGCACCGCGTGCGCTGCACGAACTCTGCGGCATCCTTGGAGGCGACGTCGCCGGTCGAGAAGACCAGACGGTCGAGCAAGTCCGGCCGCTGCCTCGCGAGCTCGTCGTGCAACGCCATCCCGGACATGCCCGGCATGCGCAGATCGGAGATGATCGCCGTGTAGTTGGCGCCGGGGGTCAGCAGCTTCGCGAGTCCGCGCGCGCCGTCCTCCGCCTCCTCGAAGACCCAGTCGCGGCGCTTGAAGAAGCGCCGCAGCGCCGCGCGGATCGTCGATTCGTCGTCGATGACCAGGACGCTTGGCTTCGCCGGCGCGTTCCGCTCGGAGCTCACGGTGCGCAACATAACGCGAAGCCACCGGATGCGAGAGCGGGGGCCCGGCGTCTGCCAGGCCCCCGCTTCTCGTCAGGCTGACGATCGGTCAGGCGAAATTCCAGAACCCGGCCAGCGCCCGACCATCGGGTGACTCGCGCAGCTTCTCGAACGCCCGCTCGCGAATCTGCCGGATGCGCTCGCGTGTCACGCCCATGAGGGCGCCGATCTTCTCCAGCGTCATGGCCTCGGAGCCTTCCTCGAGCCCGTAGTAGAGATAGAGGATCTTACGCTCGCGGGGGGTGAGATACTTGGTGAAGACGCGGTCAATGAACTCCCGCATCAGCTTGAAATCGGTGACGTCCTCGATGTCGCGGCCGTCGACGCCGACGAAGCGCTCTCCGAGTGTCGAGGCTTCGCGGTCGGAGCGGTCGATCGGCGCGTCGAGCGAGACTTCGGTGGCGGACATCTGCCGCGCGGCCCGCACCTGGTCGGGCGTCTCCTCGATCAGCCGGCCGATCTCGTCATCGGTCGGATCGCGCTTCAGCACCTGCGCGAGCACCGTTTCGGCGCGCGCGAGCTTGATGAGCTGCGAGTTTTGATTGAGGGGGATGCGGACGGATCGGGTCTGCTCGGCGAGCGCCTTGAGCACTGCCTGACGAACCCACCAGACGGCGTAGGAGATGAACTTCACGCCCTGATCGGGATCGAATTTCTTGACGGCCTTGAGCAGTCCTTCGTTGCCAATGGCGACGAGCTCGGAGAGGTCGAGTCCGTGGCCCTGGTATTTCTTGACGTACGAGATGACGAATCTGAGGTTCGCCGTGACGAGCCGCTCGGCGGCTTTTTCGTCACCCTTCTGTGCGCGACGGGCGAGGCGCCGCTCTTCTTCGGGGTCCTCGATGAGAGGAAGTTTTTGAATGTCCTGTAGGTATTGGTCGAATGCGGTGGAAGGAGAGGAACGGAAGTAACCCTTGGACCTGCTCTCCGTCACATGCTGCATACACACCCCTTACATGGAAGGTGATGGTGTGGGCCAGTCGTCGGCCGTCGTGCAAGCATTGCTCTGTCGGGGAGGCGCAGGATAATAGCGGTGGTGGCGAAAGGTCAACTGTGAGGTTGTTAACCGTGTATGGTGCGGTTTAACAGTTAGTGGGTCAGGGGCCAAGGGCCAGGGGCCAGGGGATGGAAAGGCAAACGCCAGCGCTTTGCGCTGGCGTTTGCTCACCATGATGACCCCTGACCCGACCCCTTGGCCCCTGGCCCTTGGCCCGTGGCCCAGCGACCTGCCGGTCGCCCTAGGCGACCGGCGGGTCGCGAGGCTTGGTCCTGCTCGTCGCCATCAACACCCCGATGCCGATCAGTACGACCACCCCAACGGCGATCCACATCGCGGGCACGTTCAACAGGTAGGCCGCCAGTGCCAGGCCGATGACGAGAATGATGAAGCCGAGGATGTACGTCGAGAACGAAGACATTGATGCCTCCGAGGTTAGCGCTTCGCTGGAGCGAACGAACCCGGTTCTGGCAAGTTGGGTGCCCCCTCCCGGGAGCAACCGTTTCGCCGAGCCCTAGGCGGTGAGCACCGCCCGCACAACGGACTCCTCGACGGGCACCGACCAGGTGCCGTCGCCGCTGGCCATCGCTCCGATCTCGCGTGGGAGAGAGAAGCGAATGGCGCCCGAGCGAGCCTTCTTGTCCGCGCGCATAAGCGCCACGAGGCGGTCGATGGTGACATTGGGTGGCAGAGCGGTGGGCAGTCCGACGCGCTCGACGGCGCGGCGGACGTCGCGCGCGGTCCCGGGGCCGGCGACCCCCATCTTCACCGCCATGGTCGCCTCGTAGACCATTCCGATGGCCACGCAATCGCCGTGGAGGAGCTTGTAATCACAGGCGGCCTCGATCGCATGGCCGATCGTGTGGCCGAAGTTGAGCACCTGACGCAGCCCCTGCTCGCGCTCATCGCGCCTGACGATCTCCGCCTTGATCTCGATGCTCCGCGCGACAAGGGCCTCCATCGCGTCGGCGCGTCGTGCTGCCGCGTCGAGCAGCATCGGCGCGTCGGCGATCGTACGCTCCAGATACATCCCGTCCGCGATGATGCCGTGCTTCAGCGCCTCGGCCAGCCCGGCGCGAAAGTGCTGGGCGGGCAGCGTTCCGAGCACGGCGGGATCCGCGAGCACGGCGGCGGGTTGATGGAAGGCGCCGACGAGATTCTTTCCACGGGGCGTATCGACGGCCGTCTTCCCGCCGACCGACGCATCGATCATCGCGATGAGCGACGTCGGGACCTGCACGTACTTGATCCCGCGCATGAACGTGGCGGCGACGAATCCCGCGAGATCTCCAACCACTCCACCGCCTACGGCGATGATCGCGGAATCGCGGCCGAATCCGGCTTCGAGCAGCTCGTCGGTGAGACGCGCCCACGTTTCCCGCGTCTTCGAGGCCTCACCAGCGGGTATGCTGAACGTTCTCGTCCCCACCGAGCCCAACACCTGCACGACGCGCTCGCCATACGTTCGGATGACGTTGGTGTCGGAGATCACCGCATAACGATGCGCCCGTGTCGCCGCGCGAGCGATGTCCGCGACGCTCGCCAGGCCGCCGTGCTTGACGAGGACGTCGTAAGTCGGGAGAGAGATGGAATGCATGCTTAGGCGAATGAGGAATCCGGAACGAGGAGTGAGGAACTCAGGTGAAGGCCGGTCAGTTGATCGATTTCCTCATCCTCATTCCGTATCCCTCGTTCCTCCTTACCACGTCACCTCTCCCGCGCCCGCGCGCCGGTTCGCGACGCGAGAGAGAACGAACAGCAAGTCGGAGAGGCGGTTCAGGTATATGAGCACGATCTGCGGAATGTCGACCTCGGCGCCCAGCGCGATCACGCGGCGCTCGGCGCGACGGCACACGGTACGCGCGACATGCAGCGCCGATGCCTTGGGGGTGCCGCCCGGGAGGATGAACGCCTCGAGCGGCTCGAGCTCCGCCTCCCCGTCGTCGATCGCTCGCTCGAGCTCGGCAATTCGAGCGTCGTCGATGCGAGCCTTCTCGAGCTGCTGCTTGACCTTTTCCGGGTGCGGTGTCGCGAGCAGGGCGCCAAGGGAGAAGAGATCGCGCTGGACGGGAACGAGTACCTCGTCGATGCGCGGCATCATCTCGACCGAGCGGGCCATCCCGAGAATCGCGTTCAGCTCGTCAATGTCCCCGTACGCCTCGACCCGCGGGTGATTCTTCGGCACCCGACCACCGCCGAAGAGTCCGGTGTCGCCCCGGTCGCCGGTCTTCGTGTAGATCTTCATGGGAAGACATTAACGCGGCCGAAGCGGAAGGACAAAAGGCGCTGGAAGCGCTGAAGGCGCTGAACCCCGCGCTCCTCCAGCGCCTTCAGCGCCTGCAGCGCCTGGAGTGCCTTCAGCGCCTTGGTTTCTTCACAGCCCGAACAGCCTCGCAAGGAACCCGACCTTCCTCGGCCTCCTCAGGCCCCGCTTGAAATTCGAGAACTTCGTCGGCGTCTCGGCCTTGCTCGACGACCCCGAGATGCGCTTGTGCGACGTCGGGAAGATCGTCACCAAGTGCTCCTGCAACCGGTCGGGCGTCGCTACGGGGCGCTGGCGCTCGATCCATCGGTCGAGCGCGTGGCCCATGGCCGCCGCCGTCGGGCGGCGGTGGGGATCGCGCGACAGCGCACGCGTCAGCACGTCCTCGATTTCGCCCGGGAGCTGCGGCACTCGTGCGCGAACGCTCGGCAGCGGGTGCACCGTCACCTCATCGAGGAGAAGATCGGTGATGTCCTCCTTGAACAGCGGCTCCAGCGTCAGCATCTCGTAGAGAACGACGCCTAACGTGAAGACGTCGGAGCGGGCGTCGACGGCGAGGGCGAGCGCCTGCTCGGGCGACATGTAGTGCTTCTTCCCCATCAGAATCTGACGCTCAGCGGCTGGATCGAATGAAGTCCGCGCTTTCGCGATGCCGAAGTCGGCCAGTTTGATGTGGCCATCCCACGTCGCCATGATGTTCCCGGGCGAGACGTCCCGGTGCACGACATCGAGGCGTTGTCCACCCGGCGCCACGAAATTGTGCGCGTAGTCGAGCGCGCGGCAGACGCGTGACGCGATGTACGCGGCGATGGGGAGGGGCATCGGCTGCTTCATCTCGGCGTGCCGATCGATGATCGAGCGCAGTGTCGGCCCCTGGATGTACTCCATCGCCATGTAATACTGCCCATCGACTTCGCCGAGCTGGTAGATCTGCACGATGTTCCCGTGCGCCAGGTTGGCGGAGAGCTTCGCCTCGTCGATGAAGAGCTGAAGCCAGTGGCGCTCTGACGCGTACCGCGGATGAATCACCTTGAGCGCCACGCGCTTGGCGAATCCCGCGGGCCCGAGATGCTCGGCCTCGTAGACCGTCGCCATTCCCCCGTCAGCGATCTTTCGCAGAAGGCGGAAGGAGCCGGCGTAGTCCAGAATGTGATCTTCGGAGCGCTCCATACGATTCCTTCGCAGATCAACACCCGAAGACGTCGGGTACCAGACGTCAGGTGTCAGATGTCAGACAACATCACGATGAGCTTGCTGTTCCTGACGTCTGACATTTGACGTCTGACGCCCGACGTCTTCGGGTGTTTCCCTCGACGTCGCCTCCTGACTAACTTTCCTGAATGCAGCACGAACCCAAGGACATCACCATTCTCGGCGCCGGTCCGACTGGCCTCTTTGCTCTGTTCTACGCGGGCATGCGGGGCGTCTCCGCCCAGATCATCGACGCCCTCTCGGAGCCTGGCGGCCAACTCACTGCGCTTTACCCTGAGAAATACATCTTCGACGTCGCAGGGTTTCCTCGCGTGCTGGCGAAGGACCTCGTGGCAGGCCAGCTCGAGCAGGCAAAACAGTTCGGCGCACCCATGCATTTCGATCAGCGCGTCGTGTCCCTCGAGGAGGACGGCGGGACCTTCACGCTGGTCACCGAAACGGACCGCTTTCCGACCAGGGCGATCGTGATCGCGGCCGGCATCGGCGCGTTCTCACCGCGGCGACTCCCGCAGCCCTGCGCGGAGCCCTGGTACGGGAAGGGAATTCACGACCGAGTGCTCGACCCCGAGCGCTTTCGCGGCAAGCAGGTGCTCATCATTGGCGGCGGCGACTCGGCGTTCGACTGGGCGCATCAGCTGCTCGACCGCGCCTCGTCGGTGACGCTCGCCCACCGCAGCGACCGCTTCCGTGCCCATGCAGCGACGGTCGAGGAAATTCGAGCAGCGTGCGCCGAGGGGCGCGCGAAGATGCTCACCTTCCACGAGCTGCACGACATCACTGGCAACGGTGAGCACTTGTCAGGCGTTGTCCTCAAGGACATCAAGGCGAAGACCACGGTCGCGCTCGACTGCGACGTCATTCTCCCGATGCTCGGCTTCGTCAGCGACCTGGGCACGATGTCGGAATGGGGACTCAATCTCGAGAAGGATGAGATCGTCGTGAACAGCGCCATGGAGACGGGCCGTCAGGGCATCTGGGCCGCGGGCGACATCACGACCTACCCCGGCAAGTTGAAGCTCATCGCCACCGGATACTCCGAAGCCGCGATCGCGGTGAACCAGGCCGTGCACTGGATCTACCCGGAGAAGAAGGTCAATCCGGGACACTCGTCGCACATGGCGGTTTTTGGAGTAAAGGAGGAAGCGGGGGTCTGAGCGGGTCAGGGGCCAAGGGCCAGGGGCCAAGCGAAGGAGAGGCAAACGGCGGCGCTTTGGCGCCGCCGCTTGCTCATCTGATGAGGCGGCAGCGGCGAAGCCGCGCCGCCTTTTCCACCCCTTGGCCCCTGGCCCTTGGCCCTTGGCCCACCCCACCGCCTAGTCATACCGTACTCGCGGGTCCGCCTTCGCGTACAGCAGATCCGTCACGAGATTCACGAGCACGAACACGACGCTGAGGAAAAGCACGCTGCCCTGAATTGCGGGGAGATCTCGGCGCGCGATCGCATTGACGACGTAGCGGCCGATGCCGGGCCACGAAAAGATCGTCTCGGTGAGGATGCTGCCGGTGAGATAGTAGCCGAAGTCGAGCCCGAGCACGGTGATGATCGGAATCAGCGCGTTGCGCAGCGCATGGCGGCCGAGGACGACGCGCTCTCGCAGTCCTTTTGCGCGGGCAGTGCGAACGAAGTCGCTACCCAGCACTTCCAGCATCGCCGAGCGCGTCATCCGGGCGAGGAAGGCGATCGAGCGGGTGCCTAACGCAAGCGCGGGCAGCACGAGGTACTCGGGCCGTCCAAAGCCCGACGGGGGAAGCCAGCGCAGGGCGACCGCGAACAGAAGGATCAGGATCAGCCCTACCCAGTAGACGGGAAACGAGATCCCGAGGTAGGCCCCCCCCATTGCCAGCCGATCGAACGCACTGCCGGGGCGTCGCGAGCTGAGAACGCCAATGGTGATGCCGAGCGCCGCGGCGAGGAGCATCGCCGCCGTGGCGAGCTGGAGCGTTTTGGGAAAGCGCTCGATGATGTCGCGCGCGATCGGACGGCCTGTGATGTACGAGGTGCCGAGATCACCGGTGACCACGCCACCGATGTAGTGCGCGAACTGAATGGGAACGGGATCGTCCAGCCGCAGCTCCGCGCGCAGCCGCGCGATGGTCTCCGCATCGGCGCGCTCGCCTACCATCTCCATCACGGGATCGCCAGGCGCGATGTACAACAGGAGAAAGACGACGACCATCACGCCGAACAGCGTCGGGATCGCGAGAAGGAGCCGGCGCGCGACGAAGGACAACATTTAGTTGAAGCGGGCCATGGGCCAAGGGCCACGGGCCACGGGGCGGGTCAGGGGTCGGTCGTGGCTGCGGCCCATTGCCCCACCCCGTGACCCCGGGTCCCTGGCCCATGGCCCGCGGAGCTTCAACGAAGCTCCGCCTCCACCCACCGCTGTCCATTGAAAATCACCGGCACCTGGAAGCCGCTTACCCACGGCTGCACCGCGTAGAGCTCGTTATAGAAGAAGAGGAACGCCATCGGCGCGTCGGCGAACGCGATCGAGTCGGCGCGCCGGTACAGCTCAACCCGTCGCGCGCTGTCGAGCTCCACGCGTGACTGATCGACCAGACGGTCGAACTCCGGATTCGAGTAGAAGGACACGTTGCCGCCGAGGCCGCGGTTGGCGGTGTGCAGGAGCGGATACAGAAAGTTCTCCGCATCGGGATAGTCCGCGTACCAGTCCTTCAGCACCATGTCCGTCTCGCCATTCCGCGCCGCCGCGCGCATCGCGGCTGCCTCGCGCTGCACGAGCCGGGCGCGGATATCGGCTTCGCCGAGATAGCTCTGGATCGATTGGGCGACGCGCGAGAAGGCCTCGTTGTCCGAGTGCCAGAGATCGATGTCGATCCCGTTCGGGAAGCCTGCCTGCGACAGCAGCTGCCTCGCGCGGCTGACGTCGTGCGAATACGGCGCGCGGGTGGTATCGGCGCCATCCAGCACGGGAGGAATCACCCCGGCGGCGCGACGGCCGCGTCCGCCGACCAGCCGGTCGAGGATGATGCCGACGTCGATCGCGTGGTTGATCGCCTGGCGCACACGCACGTCGCGCAGCGGCCCGCGCGTGGTGTTGATCCCGATGTACCACAGCCGGAGCGCGGGCGCCGCCGCGAGGGTGGCGTTGCGCTCGTCCGTCTCCTCCCATCGGCGCGTGTCGGCCTCGGGGACGTACAGAAGATCGACGTTTCCCACGTCGAACTCCGCGACCGCCGTGCTCGGCTCGCGAATGATGCGAGCGCGGAGCGAGTCCGTCCTCGGCGCTCCGTCGAAGTAATCGGCGTTCTTCACGAACAGCAGGTAGTCGTCGTGGCGCCATTCGACGAACTTCCACGGTCCGGTGCCCACCGGTCGCTCGCGAAAGTCGGGTCCCACCGAATCAGGGACGATCGACGCCACGGGCATGGCGAGGAGCTTCAGGAAAATCGCCAGCGGCTGAGCGAGGGTGATGCGGACGGTCGAGTCATCGGGCGCTTCGATGCCACGAATCGACTGCGCCTTGCGGTCGGCAAACTCGCGCGCGCCGGCGACGGGATACAGCACCCACGGTCCCGTGCTCTTCGTTGCCGGGTCGAGCACTCGATGAAAGCTTCGCACGACATGGCGCGCGACGAAGGGCGTGCCGTCGTGGAATCGCACGCCGCGGCGCAGATGGAACGTGTATACTTTTCCATCGGGAGACACGTCCCATCGCTCGGCCAGCGCAGGCTCGAGGCGGGCGTCGGGCGTGAATCGCGTGAGACCATCGAAGACATACGCGACAGCGCGCCCGCTCGGGACGTCGGTGGCGAGCGCGGGATCGAGCGTCCTGGGGTCGTAGGTGTCGCGGGAATCGATCAGCGTCCGGCGCTGCGGCGAGGTGTCGCCGCTCCGGCAGGCGATGACGATGAGGACGAGCAGCGCGGGGAGAAATCGGCGCATGGGTCGGATCGTTATCGGGGGATGCACGATCGCGTACCGTTGACACGGGCGTCCGCGCCGGTGAACCTTATCGCGCCCTAAGCGCAGCGTCAATCGTGAGTTACCTGCTGTTCGTGGACGATAACGAGGACATGCGCCTCGTGGTGCGCGACATCCTCGAGTCAGCCGGACACGAGGTGGCGCTCGCCGCCGATGGCGCGACGGCTCTCGCATCGATTCAGCAGCGAGAGCCCGACCTGCTCGTGCTCGATCTCGTCATGCCCGGCATGTCCGGCTTCGAGGTCTGCCGGGCGGTCAAGCGGAACCCGTTCACCGCTCGCATTCCGGTGCTCATGCTGACGGCGCAGGGCGACGTCGACCACAAGGTCGCCGGGTTCGAGGCGGGTGCGGATGACTATCTCGCCAAACCGTTCGACCCGCGTGAGCTTCGCGCACGCGTCGTGGCGCTGTTACGGATCGTGCGGCGCGAAGGAGATCGGAACCCGACGAGCGGTCTTCCGGGAGGAACGGCCATCGAGGAAGAGATCACCCGCCGCGCGGAGCAGAACGAGGCGTTCGCGGTGTGCTACATCGACCTCGACAACTTCAAGCCGTTCGCGGACACGTTCGGCTTCACGGCGGCCGATACGGTGATTCGCGAGATGGGCGCGGCCGTCCGCGCCGCGGTGCTCGCTGTCGGCACGCCACGTGATTTCGTCGGACACATTGGGGGCGATGACTTCATCGTCGTGACGGTGGCGGAGCGGGCGGAGGCGATCGGCCGTGAAACGGCGAGCCGTTTCGTGGAAGTGGCAGCGCACGCGGTGGGCGAGGATGCGGTTCGTCGAGGCCACTTCATGGGAATCGATCGCGACGGCCGTGCAAGAGAATTCCCGATCGCTCGTCTCTCGGTGGCGATCCTGCTGGTGCAACCCGACCGTTTTTCGTCCATTGGCCAGATCGGCTCGCTCGCCGCGGATGTGAAAAGGCGCGCGAAGCAGAGGGGGCCGGGGACAATCCTGGTCCATACCGTGTAGAACTCGAATGAGGAGCGAGGAACAAGGAGTGAGGAATTCCTTTGAAGTGAAGTCGTATTCCAATCGAATTCCTCACTCCTTGCTCCTCATTCCTTGTTTCTCGAACCTTTAGACTATGAAGCCTGACTCCGGATCTCGCCTCGTTCCTCCGTCGGTCTACTACTTCCGTCGCGAGCTCGATGCGCGTGAAACGCTCACGGCGGCGGGGCTCGCGGTGGGGGCGGGGATCGCGGCCTTCTACCTTGCGCGAATGATGCTCCAGCGCACGCCGATTGCCCGCGAGCAGGCGATCCCGCAGATCGACGAGCGCGGCGCCATCGTGAGGCGCGTTCCGCAAAAACGGTCCGGGACGTCCGCGCGCCGGTGAGCTGGCGGGCCACGCGACATGTCGCACCAGTAGCGGTCGCGCTCCTCCTCGCAGTGCCGGCCGTCGCCGGCGCGCAGGATCTCGAGTGCGACCCGGGCGACGTTCGCGTCGACGACATCGAGTTTCGCGGCAACGCGACGTTCCCCGACGCGGAGCTCGAGGCGGCCATCGCGACGACCCCGTCGAGCTTCTGGCGCCGCGTCGGCTTCCCCGTCGGCGCGCGGCGTTGTCTCGACCGCGTCGAGTTTCAGCGTGACGTGCTGCGTCTCCGCCTCCTGTACCGGCAGCGCGGCTTCTGGGAGGCGACGGTCGACACGACCGTTGCGTTGGTAGAACCGGGACGGGTGAACATCAACTTCGACATCGTCGAAGGCCCGCCCGTTCTGATCGATACCATGAGCGTGAGCGGCCTGGATTCGGTGCGCGACGGTCCGCGCTTCGCGCGCGCGCTGGAGCAGATGCGCGGAGGCCGATACGACCAACTGGAGCTGCAGCGTCGAGTCGCCGGCGTCATCGACCGCCTGCGAGACCAGGGGTTCGCGCGCGCGGAGGTCCTGCGCAACGCCTTCGTCGATACCTTGCGCGACCGAGCTACCGTCGAGCTGCAGTTTCTCCCCCGTCGCCTCACGCGCATCGCGCGCATCGACGTCGAGATTCAGCCGAGGGAGGGGAAGCGGCAGGAGATTCCGGAGGCCGAGGTTCGACGCCTCATCTCGCTACGGGTCGGCGAGGTCTTTCGAGAGCAGGACCTCTTTCGCAGCCAGCGCGACCTCTATCAGCTCGAGACCTGGGCGCACGCCGAGATCCGGCTGGCGCCCGACAGCCTGCAGCCGCCGGGCGACTCGCTCCTCGTCGTCCAGGTTCTCCTGAGCGAGGCGGCGATGCACTCCGTGCGCGTCGGCGCCGGCTGGGCGACGCTCGACTGCTTTCGCGCCCAGGGACGCTTCGTCGACCGGGACTTCATCGGCGACGCCCGACGGCTCGAGGTGAACGGGCGGCTGTCGAAGATCGGGGTCGGCTATCCCCTGGACGGCGTCGAGCAGCTGTGCGCCTCGCAGGTTCGGAACGACGTGTTCAGCGATACGGTGAATTACTACGCCGGGGCGACCGTTAGGCAGCCGCTGCTGTTTGGATTGCGGCTCGCGCCATCGGTGACGCTGTTCAGTGAGCGGTATTCGGAGCTCGACGCGTATCTGCGGAATACGACGATCGGTGGTGTCGCGTCGGTGACTCGCGAAACGCGTCCACGCACGCCGCTGACGCTCGCCTACCAGCTGGAGTACGGCCGCACCCAGGCGGCCGACGCCGTGTTCTGCGCGGTGTTCAACGTGTGCGAGCTGCAGGCCATCAGCGAGCTGACGCGGCCCACCCAGCTCGCGACGGCGCGCCTCAGCCTCTCGCGCGATCGCACCGACAACCTCTACGACCCGCGGCGAGGCGACATCGTGCGCCTCGAGTGGCGGCACTCCTCGGCGCTGATTGGGTCGGATTTCCGATTCAACAAGTGGACGGGCGAAGCGAACTGGTACAAGGCGCTGAGCCCGGGAGTGACCTTCGCCTCCCGCCTCCAGCTGGGTGGCGTGCTCGCACTGGGGACGCTGCGTGGCGCCGATGACTTCGTGCCACCGCAGGAGCGCATGTACGGGGGAGGGCCCAATTCCGTTCGGGGCTACCGGCAGAACGAGCTCGGGCCTCTGGTGTACCTCGTTGACACCACCCGGATCCGGGTGGATTCGATCCTCCCCTCGGGCGACACGATCTTCGTCGCGGACGACACGATCGCAGTCCTTCGGACGTCGCCCACCGGCGGCAACGCCCTCGCGGTCGCGAACGTCGAGCTTCGCATGCGGCCGCCTTTTCTTCGGGACCTGCTCCAGTTCGCACTTTTTGTTGACGGCGGGCAGGTCTACAACCGCCGGGCCGAAACCGTCCGCCTCGACCAGTTCCGCTGGACCCCTGGGGTGGGTCTTCGGATTGCGTCACCGGTTGGACCCATCAGGTTCGATCTCGCGTACAACAGGTATGCGCAGCAGCGGGGCCCGGCGTACACGATCGTTCGCGACGAGGCAACCGGAAACCCCAGCCGCCTCCGGTGCGTCAGCCCTGGGAACACGCTGCCGAACGGATTCGGCGAGGGATGCCCCGCGTCCTTCACGCCGCGCCGGGACGATTCCTTCTTTCAGAAGCTGACGTTTCATTTCTCGATAGGGCAGGCGTTCTAAGGGTCCTCAGGGTCCGCAGGGTCCTCAGGGTCCTCAGGGTGCGAAACCCTGAACACGTAGGACCCTGAGGACACTGAGGACCCTGAGGACCCCGAGGACCCTTCGCAATGTCCCGTCGTCGTCTCGTCGCCATCATCAGCGCCGTCGCGCTGCTCCTCATCGGAGTGGTCGCGGCGGCCGCTGTGTTGTCGGTGACGCAGACGGACCTCGGGCGCGACTACGTCCGGCGCTACCTCCAGTCGCAGGTCGCCTCCAAGCTTGGGAAGCGCGGCACGATGTACATCGGCCGCATCAGCGGCGGTCTCGTCACGGGCGTCGTGGTCGACTCCTTCGCCATCCGCGATGAGGAAGATTCCCTCTTCGTGAGTGCGGGCCCCATCGAGATCACCTACGATCCGCGCGACATCGTCGACAAGCGGCTGCTCATCGGGCAGCTCGTCGTGCACAAGCCGTTCGTCAATCTGCGGCGCCACGCCGACGGCGTGTGGAATTACCGTCGAATTTTTCCCAAGGGCGCGCCTCGCGTACGCACACCGGACCGCCGCTTCGGAGACTACATCGTCATCGACACGGCGACGATTCACGACGGCACCGTCATCGTGACGATGCCCTGGTCGCCTTCCGATACGCTGAATGCCCGGCAGCGCGACTCCGCACTCACCTATGCACGCACGACTGGCGGCCACGAGATTCGTGAGACGAAAGAAGGCCTGAAGAAGACGTGGCGCTGGACGGGACTCGAGGTCGAGGCGGAGTACGCCCGCATCGCCGATCCGGACAGCGCTGGGCGTCTCATCGTCATCGCCGACATGGACGTGGACGAGACCGACCCCCCATTCAAGTTCCGGGACGTGCGCGGCCCCGTTCGCATTGGCGATGACACGGTGCGATTCGACCTCGCGCATTTCGATCTGCCAGGCTCCACCGGCCGCGCGCGCGGGATGGTCCACTGGAAGCAGCCGGGGCCCGTTCGATACGACGTCCAGGTGGCGGGGGACAGTGTCTCGCTGGCCGACATCGCATGGGTGTATCCGACCCTCCCGCGTCAGGGGGGCGGCCGCATGCTGCTGCACATCGTCAACGACCAGCGCGACCCGCGTGTCCTCGATTACCGCATCACACGCATGGATGTCCGCGCGGCCAAATCGCATCTCGTCGGCGACTGGACGTTCGGTGTCGGCGGTCCGGTGCTGGTCGTGAAGGACGTGAACCTGCGCGCCGAACCGGTGGACTTCGACTTGTTTCGTACGTTGGCGGGTGGGCCGTTTCCGGTGGATTGGCAGGGAACGCTCACCGGCAGCGTGCGCGGACGCGGCGGCCGGCTCGATCGCTTCATGGTCGATGAGGCCAACATCACTTTCCGCGACAAGCATGTGCCGGGTGCGGTCACGCGCGCGACCGCGAGTGGCGGTCTCAACATTCTCGACCCCGCGTTCACGAAGTTCCTCGGCTTCTCGGTCGACATCGAGCGGCTCGATCTTCGGACACCACAGTTCCTCTTCACCGATTTTCCGCGGCTGCGTGGAACGATCTCCGGGACCGCCGTGCTCGACTCGTCCTGGATGGATGTGCGCTTCAGCGAGGCTGACGTCATCCTGCGCGATGATGGCCCGGGAGAGTCGCACTTTACCGGATCGGGACGGGTGACCTACGGCGAGGAGCTGATGTCGTTCGATGTCGATCTCTTCGCGCAGCCGATCGACTTCACGCAGTTCGCGCGCTCCTATCCAACGCTCCCCGCGCGCGGGCCTCACACTGGCCCTCTGCGCGTCCAGGGCACGATGGCCGACCTCGTCCTCGCCACGACGTTGCGCGGCGACGCCGGAATGATGAGCGTGGACGGCCGCTTCGACCTGGCCACTCCCGGGTTCGCCGCGAACATGACAGGAGCGGTGGAGGATCTCGACCCCCGGGCGCTGCTCGCGCGTACGGATCTTCTCGCCTCTCGAATCACCGGACAGTACCGCGCCAATCTCCGCGGGGACTCGCTGGCGAATCTCGACGGCACGCTCGCGATCGATCTCGACCGATCCACGGTCGGTGGCGTCCGCATCTTTCCCTCGATGGCCTCGCTCGCGTTCGGAGGCGGGCTGCTGCGCGTGGACACGATGCGCGTCGAGACGACCGCTGCCACCCTCACCGCATCGGGCGCATTGTCGCTCGCCGATGTCCGCGCCGACTCGCTGCGATATACCATTGTCGTCGACTCGCTCGGCGGGTTGCGTCCCTGGATTCCGACGGATCGGGCGGGTCGAGGAGCCCGTGCGCTGGCGAGGGAGGATACGACGACCGGTGCGCGTCGCGATTCGCTCGTCATCGTGTACCGGGATTCACTCGCCGGTCGTGTCGAGGTGAATGGCGCGTTGACCGGCTCGATGGATTCACTGGCCACCGTGGGGAGCGTCGAGGGTCGAGGGCTGTTCATCGCCGGCGATCGCGCGCGCTCGCTTCGCGGCAGCTTCGCGCTGACCGGCCTGCCGCGCACACCCGCCGGTCTGCTCACGCTCGCCCTGGACACGCTGGTGGTGGCCGGGATACGACTGGATTCGGCCCGCCTCGCCCTCGATGCAGCGGCGCAGAATGCAGGGCGCCTGGCCCTCGGGATTGGCAGCGCGACTGGTCCGCGCGGCCGCATGTCCTTCACCTACGCGCTCAGCGGCGACACGACACGCCTCGTGGTCGACACGTTAGGTGCCACCATTGGCGAGAGGCAGTGGACGCTCGCCTCGCCGGCACGCGTCACCCTCGACTCCACCGGGGCCGCCGTCGATTCGCTTGCCGTGGTCGCCGAAGGCGGAGCGCGCGCAGTGCTCGCAGGGGAGTTCCCGTCGACCCGGCCGGTGAGCGCATCGTTGCGCATGTATCAGGTGCCGCTGGCGGACCTCGGTGCGCTTGCCCAAAGCCCGTCGCCGTTAGGTGGCCTGCTGACACTCGATCTCAGCCTGGCGGGGCTACGCCAGGACCCGACGATGCAGCTCAGTGCGACCGCCGACACCGTCCGGATCGGGACCGTGCGCATCCCGCGCCTCGATGCGCGAGCGCGCTACGCGACGCGCCGGCTGACAGGAGATCTCCGGCTGCTCCGCGATGCGCAGCCGGCCATCACCATGACGGCCAGCCTGCCCATCGACATGGCGATTGGCGACGTGGAGAAGCGGCTGATCGACGATTCGTTGCGCGTTGGAGTGCGGGCGGACAGTGTCGATCTCGCGCTCCTCGAAGCGATGATTCCGAACGTGGCCGGCGCCCGGGGGCGGCTTCAGGCGCGTTTCGACATCGGCGGCACGTGGACCCGCCCGACGTTCGCCGGCGATGTCGCGGTTCGCGCCGCGGAGATGGGGCTCGCGAGAACGGGCATCCATCTCCGCAACATCAACGGGCATCTCTCGCTCTCCGGTGACTCGGTTCCGATCATCCGGCTCGATAGCCTCGTCATGGCGAGCGGCGCACACCGCGATAGCCGAGCGTTTCTCGCCGGAACGGTGCGCTTCTCCGAGCGCCCTGACAGCTTGTGCGAGGCTGGCAGCGGCCTGATCGCCGAGTGTCTCGCGCAGCGCTCGGTGTTCGACATCCGATTCCGCGCCGACAACTTCGAGGCGATTCGCCAGCCGCGTGTCGCCGAGCTGGAGGTCAGCGGGAACGTGCAGCTCGCCGGCAGCTACCGCTCGTCGCTTCTCACCGGAGGCTTTCGGGTCGAGCGGGGCTCGATCTATTTGCGCGAGCGTCTTCGCAAGCAGCTGATCAATGTCGATACCGTGGCCGTTGGAGAATTGAGCGCGTGGATCGACACGTCGTTCACGGCCGGCGGCCGACTCGTGCTGGGCCCGACCTGGTTCGAGCGCCTTGGACAGAACATGACGGTCAGTAACGTCGACATCGCGCTCGGCGAGGACGTGTGGCTCCGCTCGCAGGAAGCCAACATCAAGCTTGGCGGGTCCGTCAACGTGACGAAGCGAGGCAGTCGCCTGACGCTCGAGGGGCCTCTCGTGGCCAACCGCGGAACGTATCGGCTCTACCTCGGGCCGGTGGTGCGCACCTTCGAGGTCCAACGGGGGGTCATCACCTTCTTTGGGGGCCCTGTCATCGATCCCGCGCTCGACATCGTCGCCGAGCACACGGTACGGCAAGCGGGAAGCGTTCGGCGAGACATTCGCATTCGTGTCACGATTGGCGGCACGCTGTTGCAGCCGCGGCTTGCCCTGTCGAGCGCCGAGCGTATCCAGATCTCGGAGACGCAGATTCTCAGCTATCTCGTGTCTGGCCAGCCGACCTTCGTCGCCGAGAACAGCGGCCAGCTCCAGACCGCGTTCGCGACGATGCTGCCCACACTGGGGGCGCTCGTCGAAAAGGCGATCGTCGAGCAGCTCCGGTTCCTCGATGTCTTCCAGTTCCAGGCGGGCACGACCACGTTCAGCGACTTCTCGCAGGATCTTCGAGATGTGTTCGCGCAATCACGCATCGCCTTCGGCAAGCAGTTGACCGAGCGGACGTTCCTCGGCGCCAACGCGGGACTCTGCACATTCGGCGTGGGAGGAACCGAGAACCATCGCTTCCTCGATGCCTTCGGCCTCACCCTCGAGCACCGCCTCAATCACGGCTTCTCGGTGCAGATGAGCGTCGAGCCGGCAACCAGCGCCGCGCTGTGCCGCACGGACGCCATCGAGTTCAACCGCCCTCGTCAATTCGGTCTCGATCTGTTCCGGGAATGGAGCTTCTGAGGGGGCCGTTCCTCCTCATCGCCAATCCCGCCGCGCGCCGTGCTCGCAGCCGCCTCGCCGCTGCCGCGCGGGCGTTAGGCGCGCGCGGTGCGCGTGTCGACGTCGTTACGACCGAGCGACCCGGGCACGCCGCCGAGATCGCGGCCGAGCGCGCCGCGAGCTACCAGGCGGTCTTCACGCTCGGTGGCGATGGGACGGCGATGGAGGTCGTCGGCGCGCTCGCCGGCCGCGGAATCCCCATCGGCATTCTGCCCGGCGGCACGGGCAACCTCGTCGCGCGGGGGCTGGGCATCCCGATCGCGACGCAGCGCGCGGCGACCGCTCTCCTCCGCGGCGAGATCGCCGAGGTCGATCTCGGGAAGCTCACATCGGGACGATGCTTCGCCTTCTCGTGCGGCGTCGGCGTCGATGCACGCATGATCCGCGACACACCGCCGATCTGGAAACGGCGACTGGGCATCGTGGCGTACGCGTACGTGGCGTTCCGCGCATCGCTGCGCAACGTGACCTTTCGCGTTCGCGCCACCGTCGACGGGGAGACGCTGGAGCGCAATGCCACCGCGGTGATGGTCGCGAACTTCGGTGCCGTCCTCAGCGATCTCATCGTTTTGGGCCCCGGCATCGCGCGCGATGACGGCAAGCTGGACTTGTGCGTCTTCTCCCCAGCCAGTGGCTGGGAGGCCTTGCGTATCGCCTGGCGCTTGCTGCGGAAGGACTTCCGCCCTCATCGAGCGATCGCGTATCGCTCCGGTACGCACTTTCGCATCGAGTGCGATCCACCGCAGGACGCACAAGCCGACGGCGAGCTCGTGGGGAGAACGCCCGTGGAGCTGGAAGTTCAACCGCGCGCCGCGCGTTTGCTGCTGCCCCGGGTTGGTTGACCCTGCTGTCTAGAAACTCTACATTGGCCTCCCCCACCGCGTGGCCGGTGGCTCCTTGAACCCGCCCGAATGACCGACGTCTCCAGGTCAGCCACGTCAGTGTCCCGGCCGACCGCGGCCACTCCGCTCCCGTCACTCGAGGGACTAACACCCGAGCAGGCGCGGGCGATGCGAGAGCTCGCGCGCGAGCGCGATCGGCTGCTGGTGCTTCAGGACTCCTTGCGCGACCTCGAGCGCTCCACCTCCCTCGACGCGCGCCTCGGCGTGCTGCTGCGAGGAATGCGCGCCCTCGGCTTTGCGCGCGCGGCCGTCGCGCTCCAGGACGAGTCGGGTCAGGCAGTGCATGTCGCCGCGTCCGGTGCCGTGCCCGACGCCGAGTCGGTGGTCAGGCGGGCGCTGGGGGATCCCGGTGCGTGGCCGCGGCGGCTCGATGAGTTTGCCCGCTTCCGCAGCAATGCCTCGTTCCGCCTCGACACGCGCGACGCATGGGTCACCCGCGAGCTCGGCGCCGTCGCTCTGGATGCGAGTGAAATACTCCTCCTCCCGCTCCGGCGCCGCGACGGCCGTCTCGTGGCGATGCTCATTCTGGCCGGGACGGAGGACGGTCCCGCGAGCGAATCACTCGTGCGCATCGCCGAGCTGCTCGGCAGACAGGTTGTGCTCACCATTACCGAGGCGACGCTGGCCGATGTCGCGAGACGTCGTGCCGAGCGCCTGCAGCGCCTGCACGATGTTGGCAGCGCGCTGTCGCGTTCGCTCGAGGAGGGAGAGATCCTGCGCGAGCTCGCGCGGCAGGTCGCGCGCGTGATCGATGCCGACGGTATCGTCATCGCACGTCCCGAGCTCGACACGCATCGCATCGTCACCCTCGTCCGCCTGGTGCGGTCGATGCCGTCGGTGCGCCCTCCGGTGCCTTTAGGCAGCGGGCCGATCGCCACGGTCGCGCGCACCGGTCGCGCGGTGCGAGTGGCGCACCCTGGCCTGGCTGCGCTCCACGATGATGACGTGGTGGGCGACGACGAGCCGGCACGCGCGCTCATTGCCGTCCCGATCATGGTCGGCATCCAGCTGCTCGGCGTGCTCGCAGCCTACACGAGGGAGCATGACGGGTACACCGATGAGGATGAGGAAGTGCTCCTGACGATGGGGGCGCAGGCGGCCGTCGCCCTGGCGAACGCGCGACTGTACGCCGAGAGTCAGCGGGAGCGCCGGCAGAGCGAGGCCCTGGCGGATGTCGCTCGCGCGGTGAACGAGTCGCTCCGACTCAGCGACGTGCTCAACCTCACGCTGCGCCACACGTCCGCGCTGCTTCGCGCCGAGGGTGCATGCGTAACGCTGCAGGCTGGTGAGGAGCTCGAGGTCGTCGAGGCCGTCGGCGCCACCGAGCCGCTGCGCGGCATGCGCCTCCCCGTCGCGACGAGCCTCAATGGACGCGCGTTCCTCAGCCATGCGTACGTGATCGCCAATCGCGCGCCGGAGGAAGGCGTGTACCGTCCCGCGCACGAGGCGGCCGGCATTCACAAGGCGATCGCGGTGCCACTGATCACCGCGCGAGGGGCCATCGGCACGCTCGCGGCCATCAACCGGGCCGCCGATTTCACCGACGATGATGCGCGCGTGCTGCAGCGGCTCGCCGATCACGTCGGCGTGGCGATCGTGAACGCGCGCCTGTTCGAGGAGGTCGCGAGCGCGACGCGCGAGTGGCAGGTGGCGTTCGATGCCATCGCCGGCGGGATGGTCGTGCTCGACGCCGAAGGCCGCATCGTGCGTAGCAATGCGCGGGCGCTTCAGCTCGCCAACGTCACGCGGCCGGAGGATCTCGTCGGGCTTCCATTCTATCACGCGGTACTGCGCGAGCATCATCCGCCCAGCGACTGCGTGATCGGCAAGGCGCTCGTCGAGGGACATACCGGCCACGGCACCCAGCGGTCGATGGCCCGCGGGAAGGTCTTCGATGTCGTCGCGTCGCCGCATCCGAGCGGCGGAGCGGTCGTCACCTTCGACGACGTGACGTCGTTTCACATGCTCGCCGAGCGGTATCGTCGCGTGGTGGAGACGTCGCGCGATGCGATCGTCATCACCAATCGCGCGAAGCGGATCGAGTTCGCGAATCCGGCCGCGGACGATCTGTTCGGCTACGCGGATGGCGCGATCATCGGCATGCCCGCCGGCGAGCTGGTCGTTCCCGAGCTTCGGGATGACGTATCGCGTCGCGAGGAGATGGCGTTCGCCGGCGAGCCGCAGCGCTACGAGACGATCATCGTCTGCGCCGACGGCGACCGTCGAACGGTTTCGGTCAGCACCGCGCCCTTGCGCGAGGTCGGCCAGATCACCGGCGTGGTGGCCTCGCTGCGCGACGTCACCGAGGAGCGGCGCGCGCGTGATGCGGTGGCGCAGTCGGAGGCGCGCTACCGCAACCTCTTTGAAACAGCGCCCGACGCGATCTTCACGCTCGACAAGCGCGCTACCTTCACGTCGGCGAACCTTGCGACGTGCCAGATCACCGGATACGGGCGTGAGGAGCTGCTCGGCCGCTCCGTGCTTGGACTGCTCGAAGAAGAAGAGGTCGCGACGGTCAAGGCGCATTTCAAGGAAGCGCTGGCGGGAACCGCCGAGCGCTACGAGTGCCATTTTTATCGCAAGACGGGCGACCGCCGGGTGGCATCGGTGACGAACACGCCGATCCTGCGCGGCAACATGGTGGTTGGCGTGCTGGCGATCGTTCGAGACCTCACCGCGGATCGTGCGCGTGAGGAAGCGCTCGTGCGCTCTGAGGCGCGGTACCTCCGGCTCGTCGAATCGGCGTCGGATGCCATCTTCACGATCGACTCCGACGGTCGCGTCACATCCGTGAACCGGGCGCTGGAGCGCGCGATTGGTCGCTCTCGCGGCGAGCTGTTCGGCATGCGCTTCATCGATGTGATCGAGCCTTCCGATCGCGACGCGGTGTGGACTCACTTCGAGGCGACGCTCCG
The DNA here is from genome assembly GCA_035253695.1 of Gemmatimonadaceae bacterium. Classification (GTDB taxonomy): domain Bacteria; phylum Gemmatimonadota; class Gemmatimonadetes; order Gemmatimonadales; family Gemmatimonadaceae; genus JAICNG01. Next base: position 44,443 of record DATFBS010000091.1, on the reverse strand, counting down.
GGGCGAGCGCGTGCGCGGCGAGATCCGCTACCGGGATGCGCAGGACTCCTTGCGCGTCGGCTCGGTGACCATGACACCGATCGTCGAGGAGGGACGCGTCACCGGGTGCCTCGGCATCGTGCGTGACATGACGGAGGAGCGCACGCTCGCGGAGCAGCTGCTCCAGCGCGAGAAGCTGGCCGCGGTGGGACAGCTGGTGAGCGGCGTGGCGCACGAGCTGAACAATCCGCTCGCCGGCATCATGGCGTTCTCGCAGCTCATGCTGGCCATGTCGAGCGCCAATCCGGATCAACAGGATGCCCTGGTCACGATCCACAAGGAGGCGAAGCGCGCGGCCAAGATCGTGTCGAACCTGCTGATCTTCGCTCGGCAGCGGCATCCGGAGCGCACCGACGCCGATCTCAACCAGGTGCTTCAGGACACGCTCGAGCTGCGGCGGTATTCACTCCGCACGCACCAGATCGAGGTCGATACCGATTACGACCCCGATCTCCCGCTCACGTGGGCCGACGCGTTCCAGGTGCAGCAGGTCATTCTCAATCTGCTGACGAACGCCGAGCAGGCGCTTCGCAGTCATGGCGGGGAGAAGCGGATTACCCTTCGCACGCGGCGGCAGGGGCAGTTCATCATCGCCTCCGTCGCCGACACGGGTCCCGGCATTCCACCCGAGGAGCTCGATCAGATCTTCAACCCGTTTTTCACCACGAAACCGGTGGGCGAAGGAACGGGACTCGGTCTGTCGATCTCCGACGCGATCATCCGCGAGCACGGCGGCCAGATCCGCGTGACGTCCAAGCTCGGGGAAGGCGCGACGTTCACCGTCGAGCTCCCGATCGTCCACGCCCCCGCGCCGCGCACCGGGGAAATCCCCGTCGTCCCCGAACGCTCCGTTGCCCCGCGGACGATGCTGATCGTCGACGACGAGCCAGCGCTTCGCGCCGCATTGTCGCTGTACCTCGAGCGCGAGGGACATACAGTCGACGCGGTCGCGAGCGGACGCGAAGCACTCGAGCATGCCCGCTCGCGTCGCTACGATGCGATCCTGCTCGATCTGCGAATGCCGGATATGTCGGGTGATGTGCTCTTCGCCGAGCTGCAGGCGAGCGACCCGGAGCATGCGGCGCGGGTGGTCTTCGCGACGGGCGACGTCGACAGCGAAGCCGCGCGGGCGTTCCTCCAGCAGAGCGGCCGCCCATACATCGAGAAGCCCTTCGCGCTCGAGGACGTCGCGGACCTGCTCTGTACGGAGGTGCGCCGCTAGCGTGGCCACGATCGTCATCATCGACGATGAAGTCGAGCTCGCTGCCGCACTCGGGGCATTTTTCGAGCGCTCGGGCCATCAGGTGGTGCGCGCACACACCGGGGACGACGGTCTCGAGGCGTGTCTTCGCGTGCGGCCGGATCTCGTGCTTCTCGACCTGAAGCTCCCCGACGTCCGGGGGTTCGAGCTGCTCGAGCGGCTGCAGCCCGATCAGCGCGTCGTCATCATGGTGACGGCGCACGGGGACATTCCGCTGGCGGTGGAGGCCATGCGCCGCGGCGCCGAGAATTTTCTCACGAAGCCGGTGGAGCTCGAGCACCTCGGCGCCGCGACGGAACGCGCTCTGGAAAAAGCCAGGTTGCGGGAGTTGAACCGCCATCTGCTCGAGCGCCGGAGTGCGCGCACCACGGCACTCCTGGGGCCGTCGCCGGCCATGCGCGAGCTGGCGCATCAGATCGAGCTTCTCGCGACCGCCGAGCGAACGACGGTGCTGCTCATCGGCGAAACCGGAACGGGGAAGGGACGCGTCGCCGAGGCCATTCACGCATCGAGCCCGCGCGCGCCGCGGCCCTTCGTGGAGCTGAGCTGTGCCGGATTGTCGGCGCCTGCCCTCGAGGCGGAGCTGTTCGGCCAGGAGGCGAGCGCGAGCGCTGCGACGAAGGAGCGAAGGCTTGGCCTCTTCGAGGTGGCCGATGGAGGAACCCTCTTTCTCGATGAGATCGGCGCGCTCGACGCCGCCATTCAGCCGAAGCTTCTCAAGGTGATGGAAGGGAAGTCGTTTCGCCGTGTCGGGGGCACGCAGGAGATCACGGTCGATGTGCGCGTCATCGCGGCGACGACCCGCGATCTCGCGAGCGAAGTCGTGGAGGAGCGCTTCCGAGAGGACTTATACTATCGGTTGAGTGTGATGCCGGTTCACCTCCCGCCGCTGCGTGCTCGGGCACGCGAAGACATGCTCGATCTCATCGCGCGCTCGCTCGAGGAGCTGCACGTGCAGCTGCCTGAAGCACCGGTGGAGCTGTCGGAGGGGGCGCTCGAGCAGCTCCTGCGGTATTCGTGGCCGGGCAATGTGCGCGAGCTGCGGAACGTGCTGGAGCGGGCGATGATCGTTGGGCGGGGCGCGAGGAAGATCGGTACCGAGCACCTTCCCCCCGAGGTACGGAGCGCGACGGGAGCCGGCGTCGAGCGGCACGTGCCGAAGTCGCTCGAGGAAGTCGAGCGCGCGCACATCGAGCGAACGCTCCGGGCGCACAACGACAACAGGACGCGCGCGGCGCGGGAGTTGGGAATCTCGCGAGCGACGTTGATCAACAAGATTCGCGGGTATGGGCTTGAGCGCAGGTAGAACGGGTCAGGGGCCAAGGGCCAGGGGCCAAGGGTGTGGAAAGGCAAGCGGCCGAAGGCCGCTTGCTCATCTGATGAGGCGGCAGCGGCGAAGCCGCGCCGCCTTTCCATCCCTTGGCCCTTGGCCCTTGGCCCATGACCCGCTCCAAATGAAAGAGGAACCCAGCTGCCAATGACAGAGCTTAAGGAGCACGACAAAATGCGCTGCCGCGCCTGCGGCAACGAGGAGCGCGCGTCGGAAGGCTATCCGTGCGACGACTGCGGCACGTTCATCTGTCTGGTGTGCCAGATGCGCGGCGTCACGCTGTGCAAGGCGTGTCAGGAGAAGCGCGGGGTGAAGCAGCCCACGTGAGCGGCGAGCTCCTGCTCGTGCGCGAGCGGTTCGATCTCGATGATCGCGCATATACGGTGATGGCCGATCCAACCTTCAACGGCGCCAAGGGAATGTGGCAGGCCACGCTCGTCTTCCTCTCCCTCGATCGGTCCTTCTCGGCGCCGCTCACCAGCGCTCCTGTGAGCAGCGCGGTGCGGCGCGATGATTTGCTGGCCGCCATCGGTCAGATCGAGGACAAGGAGATCGCTGACGCGCTGCGGGCGATCGAGCTCCCGCTTCCCAAAATTCGCACGAACAAGAAGCGTGGCCGCTGACCTTTCGGCACTCGGGATGGCCGTCGGCCACGCTTCCGATGACATCGGGGCGACCGGCGTGACGGTACTCCGCGGCATCGACACTCCGTTTCGCGCCGGGTGCGCCCTCCTTGGCCGCGCCACAGGAACGCGCGAGCTCGACGCACTATCGCCCCGTCACCTCGTTGACCGCGTCGACGCCATCGTCCTCACCGGCGGGTCGGCGTTCGGCCTCGACTCGGCCGGCGGCGTGATGCGATGGATGGAAGAGCGCGGACGCGGGTTCCCCGTCGGCGTGGGCGTCGTTCCGATTGTTCCTGCCGCCGTCGTGTTCGACCTGGCGCCCTGCGGCTCCCCGACGGCGCGGCCAAGCGCACTGATGGCGTACGAGGCCTGCGAGCACGCGCGGCCTAACGACATCGCAGAAGGAAGCGTCGGGGCCGGGACGGGAACGACGGTCGGGAAGGCCGCCGGCGTGGCGCGTGCGATGAAAGGCGGTGTCGGACTCGCGCTCGAAGCGGCAGGCGACCTCCAGGTCGCTGCGCTTGCGGTCGTCAACGCGCTGGGCGATGTCCGCGACGCCGAGGGCCGCATCATTGCCGGGGCGCGCGGCGACGGACGAAACTTCGTGGACCTCTCGCGCTCGCTCGCTGCCGGCTCGCTCCCCGCCGAATCGCGCTTTGCGACCAGGGCCCTCCACAACACGACGCTGGCGGTCGTGATGACGAACGCGGCCCTCTCCCGCGAGGAGCTCGCACAGCTTTCGTCGGCGTCGAGCGTTGCGCTTGGCCGACGAATCACCCCAGTCGGAACGTCGTACGACGGGGATGTCGTATTCGCGACGTCGCCGCTGAACGGGCTGGTGGCCACGCCACTTCAGGTGGAGGTGCTCGCGGTCGCGGCGCTGGAAGGGGCGATCGAGCGGGCAGTCCGAATGGCTCGTGGGCGAGATGGCATCCCCGGGCTCGCCGACGCGCCGACACCATGAAAACGGTCATCGTGAGTGCCGCGATCGCTCCGCTCCAGGGGCAGCCGGCGGCCGGGAGCGAGCAGGTCTCCCAGCGACTCGCCGGCCATCGCCTAACGGTGCTCGAGGAGCGGGAGCCGTGGATGCGCGTGCGCGGGGCCGATGAGTACGAAGGCTGGATCCACCGCGGCTACGTCGATGTCGATGGATTGGCTCGCTACGAGCGCCGTCGCACCTCGCTCGGGTGCATCATTCGCGATTCGCGCGGGTGGCCCTGCCCGCTGCCTCTCGGTGCGGTGCTGCCTGACGAGGCCCGCCTCGAGAGCGGCGAGGCGATCGACGCCACCGACCTGCCACACCGCTTTCCGCGTCGTGCCGACGCGATCGTGCGCAGCGCCGTCCGTCATTTCGCGGGCACGCCGTATCAATGGGGCGGGATCACCCCCTGGGGCGCCGACTGCTCGGGCCTGGTGCAGACGATCTTCGGCCTTCATGGTGTCGCGCTCCCGCGCGACGCCTCGCAACAGGCGAGCGTAGGCAGCGAAGTGAAGCTCGCCGCCGATGCCCTCTCGGCCGCCGACCTGTTGTTCTTCTCCGACCGCTCCGACCGTCGCATCACTCACGTCGCGATCTCACTCGGCGGCCCGCGCCTCGTTCACCTCGCCCTCGGCCGCGGCGGCTATCGCGTCGAAGACCTCACTGACGAGGGCGATCCCTACGTGAAGGCGCTCCTTGGGCGATACCTCTTCGCGCGACGACTCCTCTAAGAGCAAATGCGAGCTGCGAACTGCGAACTGCGAGCTGCGAACTGCGAACTGCGATGAAGGCCTGTCGCAGCTCGCAGCTCGCAGCTCGAAGTTCGCAGTTCGGAGCTCGCAGCTCGCAGCTCGCAGTTCGCAGTTCGGAGTTCGCAGCTCGCAGTTCGCAGTTGCCTAGCTCATCATCCCGCCCGGCGCCGAGACCGCCGGACCCGACCGGACCTGCAGCGTGATGTCCGCCTGGCGCGCGCCGTCGAGGGCGATCGTCATCGTGTGTGCGCCGGTGGTTTCGATGGGAAGATCGATCGCCGCAATGAGAGGGAGATCCATCTCCGTGACGCCGGCCGGGGGCGTGCCGACATCCAGCTCGCCGCCGCTGGACCAGAGCTCCTTTCCTTCCGGACCGGTCCACCGCAACACCACTGAGTGCGTCCCGATGTCGGTGCGCCGACCCTTGAACCGTACCACGAGGTGGGCGCGGGGATGAATCGTCGGGACGGTCCCGACCTGGACCGCATCGAAGACGCCGAGGATGTTGAGCTTACCCTCCTGGGAGAGATTGGCGGCGTCGCAGAAGAGCGCAAAGGAGACGTTCATGCGCGCAAGCTATCGGCGCGCTGTCGCGCTGTCGAGCGGCCGTCTAACTTTCTCGGATGAGCTCCACGGCTACCGAGGGCGTCGCCGCGCCACCGCCAGGCGCGATTCACTCTCGCGCGACACTCACCGACGGATTGCTCCTCGCCACGGCGCTCATCTGGGGCGTGAACGCGAGCGTGATGAAGTTCGCGGTGACCGAGATGCCTCCGCTCGTGTTCAACGCCGCACGTCTCGGCCTCGCATCGATCGCGCTGGTCGTGCTCGCCCTCGGCGTGCGGCAGACCGGCCTGACGCGGCGCGATGTCGGAACGCTGCTCGCGCTCGGGGTGCTCGGGACGGGATTGTATCAGTTCTTCATGATCGAGGGTCTCGCGCGCACGCGAGCGGGGACGACGGCGCTGATTCTGTCGTCCGGTCCGGTATTCGTCGCCCTCTTCGGTCGCTTGCTTGGCGTCGAGCGGATCGGGAAGCGCGGCATCCTGGGTATCGGTCTCTCGATCGTCGGCATCGCCTTCGTTGCGCTGACGCAGCCGGAGGCGCTCACGCGACGCACGACGCTGCTCGGCAGCGGACTGGTGCTCATCGGATGCATCTGCTGGTCACTCTTCGCCGTCCTCATCAAGCCGTACGCGAACCGTCTCGATGGACGCGTCGTTACCGCGATCACCATCGTGGGAGGAACGCTTCCGCTCTCGCTCATCGCCCTTCCAGCGATGGGTGACATCGCCTGGGACCAGCTGTCGCTTGCGACGTGGGGCGCCATCGTCTACGCGGGATTGGCGTCGATGGTCATCGCGTTCCTGTTCTGGAATCGCGGCGTTCGCTTGCTCGGCCCTACGAGGACGGCGGCGTTCGGCAACCTGCAACCGATCTTCGCGCTGGTCGCCGCTCGCGTCATGCTCGGTGAGAGACCGGGGCTGTGGCAGCTGGTGGGGGCGGTCGCCATCATCGGCGGAGTGCTTCTCACACGAACCGCCGAGCCGTGGGTGGAATGATGACCGGGCAGCGGCCCCTGCGCCTCGTGTTGTTCGACATCGACGGCACCATTCTCCGAAGCAATGGTGCGGGACGCCGCGCCATGCTCGCGGCACTCCGCGACGTGTTCGGGAGTCCGGGTCCCGAGGACCATCGCTATGACGGCAAGACCGATCCCCAGATCGTCCGCGAGGTAATGCGGCTCGAGGGCCACCACGATGCGCACATCGACGACCGCATGGACGCGCTGATGGCCCTCTACATCGTCCGGCTGCAGGAGGAGCTTCGACACGTCGACACGCTCGTTCACCCCGGAATCTTCGAACTGCTCGCGGCGCTCGAGCGTCGGGATGATACGATTCTCGGGCTGCTCACGGGAAATCTCCGCGAAGGCGCGTACGCGAAGCTTCGCGCGGCGGGCATCGAACCCGATCGCTTTCGCGTCGGTGCGTTCGGCAGCGATCATGAGAATCGCCCGGAGCTGCCGGCGGTCGCGCGACAGCGAGCCCAGGATGAGCTGGGCGTCGAGCTCTCGGGAGAAGATCTCGTCGTGATCGGCGACACGCCGGCCGACATCGAGTGCGGCCGATCGCTCGGCGTACGCGCGATTGGTGTCGCGACGGGTTCCTACACGGTCGATGAGCTGCTTCGCTGCGGCGCGTATGCCGCGTTCGAGACGCTCGCCGACACCGATCGCGTGGTGAGGGCCATTGTCGATGCGTGAGGTCGAGCTCAAGGCCGTGGTCGACTCGATGCCGGCACGCATGGCGAACGTCGAGCGCGCCGGCGGCCGGCTCGTGTTTCGGGGCCGCCTCGAGGATTGCCGCTACGACACGATCGACCGGCAGCTGCGCGCCCGTGACGACGTGCTGCGGCTCCGCGTCTATCGCGACGATCGCAGCGTCCGGGCGGAGCTTGGATGGAAGGGCCCGACGCGATATGAGGAGGGCTACAAGGTGCGCGACGAGGTGGGCGCGCGATCGCCCGATGCCGATGCGCTGCGGTACATCCTCGAGCACATGGGATTCGTGCTCACTCGCGAAATCGACCGGGACGTCACGCAGTACGAGCTCGACGGCGCGGTCGTGCGCTTCGAGCGGTACCCGCGGATGGACGACCTGGTCGAGGTCGAGGGGGAGCCAGGCGCCATCGAGCGCGCGATAGCCGCGATCGGGCTCCCTCGTGAGGCGTTCACCTCGGAACGACTCTTCGACTTCGTGCGTCGCTGGCAGGAGCGCACCGGCGAGAGCGCCGCACTGTGCGATCGGGAGCTCGCCGGTGAGCATCCGTACGCCCTCGACGATGCCTGAGCGCTCGGGGCCGGTCTTTTCCGCGACCATCGACGCCTTCCTTCGCGGCGTCGAGTTTGCCGGCGACGGCACCATCGAAGTCGTCGGCGAAGCGCTCGGCCTAACGGTCGGCAAGCGGCGGGCACTCGTGGCCTTCAGTCGGCTCGATGGGCTGCGTGAAGGGCCAGGATCGCTGGAGGTCTTCGCCGACACGGGAGATACGATCGCGATGTACGCCCCATCGGGGCTCGACGCGCTGGCGCGCTTGATTCTGACCTCGGCGCATGCGCTCCCGGAGCTGACGCGGTCTCTGCGGGGAATGGGCTCGCACCGCGCGCGTCCCGACGACGATCACGACCGGTTCTTCGCTCCCTTCCTCTCGGCGCGCGCCAAGGCGGAGCGCACGAGCGACGCGGCGGTTCGGCTCGAGGCGTTCGATGCCGCGCGTCTCCGCGAAGCGGTAGAGCGGCAGGTACTGGAGTTCGCGCGGACGCGGTATCCCGATCAGCCCCCTGACCGGCGTGCAACAGAGGCCATCCTCGGCGAGTGCACCGACGATGTCGTGCGGAAACTCGAGCGACTCCAGGCGGCCGCGGCGGCAGTGCGATCGAGCCCGCCGGAAGTCCAGCTGGCGCGGTGGCGCGCCTGGCGAGATACCGTACACGACCTCATCGACTCGGCCGACCGCTGCTGGTTCGCCATGCACCCGGTACTGCGCGAGAGCGGTCCGGCACCGAAGCGTCGCTGGTGGCGGCGCCTCCGATTCGGAGCGGCGTTGGCGATCGTCGTTCCGGTGACCATGGCCGCGCAGCACGTGACGCTCCGCGTGGAAGGTGTCCCGAGCGACACGCTCATCGCCCGGGGCTTCGATGTCGTCTTTCAGGGCAGCGACTACGCGCTGGTGGTGGTCGAAGCGACGCGCCGCGGCCAGCTCGATCTGCTTGGAGGTCGCGTTTCGCCGGTGATCGCACCGGGAACGAGCCGCGAACGCCAACTGGGCCTGTCAGCGGTCACAGTCACGCAGGTGTACCGGTCGTACGACGATCCCGTGCGTGGGATACCGGTGCTCCTCGACTCGCTGGCGCGCGCGAATCCGCAAGTTCATCTCGACACGATCGGCCAGACGCTCGAGGGGCGACCGATTCTGGCCGTGAAAGTCGGCGCCGCCGATGACGCTCCCTCACGGCCGAACGTCCTGTTCCTGGCGACCTATCACGCCCGCGAATGGGCGGCCACCGAGATGGCGCTTCGGCTCGTCCGTTACCTGTCGGCGAGTCCGGCACCGAGTCCGCGCGTGGATTCGCTCGTCAGGCGGCGCGACATCTGGATCGTGCCGGTGGTGAATCCGGATGGGTACCAGTACACGTTCACGACCGATCGGCTGTGGCGGAAGAATCGCCGGCCGAATACGGACGGTACCTATGGCGTCGATCTCAACCGCAATCACACCGAGCATTGGGGTCTCGACGAGACTGGATCCTCGTCGATTGCGGGCGCAGAGACATATCGCGGGCCGTCGGCAGAGTCGGAGCTCGAGACGCAGGCGATCGCCGCGTTTCACCGGACGCATCCGCCGGTGATCTCGGTGAGCTATCACACCTTCACCGGGCTGATTCTCTGGCCGTGGGGCGATACCTTCGGTCGCATCACGGGCGACGACGGTATCTTTCGCGCGCTCGCCGGCACCGATGTTCGGCCGGCGGTGCGCGACAACCTTCCCGGATCGGAGCGGGATCACTATCACCCCGCATGGGGCTGGAATCTCTACCCCACCAACGGCGAGTACACCGACTGGGCGTACGCGACCTTTGGAACCATCGCGTTCACCCCGGAGCTGACGAGCGGCTTCGAGAACAATGGATACTACGGATTCGAGTTCCCCGACAACGAGCAGCGCCTCGCGCAGGTGTTCGACGACAACCTGCCGTTCGCGCTCGATCTGCTCGATGCGGCGGTCGATCCGCAGGGAGTGCGCTCGATCACGACCGGTTTGGAGAACGAGACGATCGGTATCGAGTCACTATCGCCGGTGATTCGCGTGCGGGTCCCACGCGAGGCGACGACGCGAACGACGGTGCAGACGCGCGGCGTGGTACCCGTGCATCCAAGCGGCGACGGCGGCACCTACACGGTTCGTATGGAGAGCGACACCATTGCTCGACCGACGCGCGCGTCGATCGCCGCTGGGGATGCCACACTCGAGCTCACCGTTCTCGCGGCGACGGGCGCGGAAGCGAACGAAGCCGGATGGGTGCCTAACGGCTTTACCGTCGTGCAGGACCGCGTCAGTGGACGCGCGGCCTGGCACGCCGAGGTCGGACGTCTGCGGTCGCCACTCATCTCCGTTCCCGCGAATATCGACACCGTCTCCGTGCTGTTCTGGACGCGGTACCTTGGCAACGGCTTCAGCCTCGACCCGCGTGGGGAGATTCGGCTGTCGGTCGATTCGGGTGCGTCGTTCGTGACGGTGGGTCGCGTCTCGGGACGCGCGCCCGTCTATTACCCGGAGCGCGTCGTGATGACGGGACTCGCCGACCGCACCATCGTCCTCGAGTTTGCCGCCCAGTTCTTCTCGGGTCAGTCTGGCTGGTGGCTCGATGAGATCCTCGTGACGGCGCACGGCGCCGCGAGCGTCGCTCGAGCCGACGGCGAGATGCGCCCGTCGGCGAATCCCGTGCGGTCGAATGTCGTGCACCTCACCTGGCCCTTTGGCGACGAGGGGGGAGATCTGCGCGTATTCGACTTCGCCGGGCGTCTGGTGTGGGGGACGCCGGTGCAGGGAGGGGCGACGACGATCGTATGGGACATCGCGTCGGCGGTGCGCAATGGCGTGTATGTCGCCGTGGCGCGCTCCGATGGACGCATCCGCCGCCTGAAGCTCTTCGTCGCCCGGGGACCGGCGTGATCGTCGGCATCGGCGTCGACCTCGTTCACATCGCGCGCGTCGAGCGTTTGCTCTCCTCCAAAGGCCGCCGCGCCCTGGAGCGACTCTTCACCGAGGAAGAGCGTCGTTATGCGCTGGCGCGCATGGAGCCCGCTCGCCACCTCGCGGCGCGGGTCGCGGCCAAGGAAGCGACCTTCAAGGCGCTGTCGGGCAACGCGCGAGCACATGCGATTTCCTGGCGCGACATGGAGGTCGTCATCGGTGCGCACGGCCGGCCGCAGCTCGCGCTGCATGGGCTGGCTCACGAGCGTGCTCAGGAGCTCGCCATCGCGCGAACGTGGCTGACGCTGACGCACGACGGCCCGACCGCCGCCGCCTTCGTCGTGCTGGAGCGATAGACGAGATGCCCGTCGTCAGGCCGGCCGTGCCCACGAGAATCGACAGCATCGCGCCCGGCATCCGCGTGCTCGAGATCGGCGCTGGCACGATCAAGCGTGTCCCGCACGCGGTAACGCTCGATGTCAACCCGCTGGCCGCGCCCGACGTACTGCACGATCTCGACGTCACTCCGTATCCCTTTCCCGCCGACTCCTTCGACATCGTGATCGCCGAGCACGTGCTCGAGCACGTGGAGCACGTGGTTCGCGTCGTCGAGGAGCTGCACCGCATCGTGGCTGCCGGTGGCGTGCTGCTGGTGGAGGTGCCGCACTTCAGCAGCGCGAACTTTCATACCGATCCCACCCACCGTCACGCGTTCAGCACGCGCAGCTTCGATTACTTCGTGGAGGGGACGACGCTCGCGCGCTACCGCTACTCGAACGCCTTCCTGAAGAAGCGCGAAGCCCGGATCGGATTCGAGGGGAGAAGCGTCATCCAGCGCGCCATTGCGCGGTGGGCGAACCGAGATCCCGAGCGCTACGAGCGGAAGTTCGCGTGGATACTTCCGGCCGAGAAAATCAACTTCGTGCTCGAGGTCGTGAAGTAGACTGCGGGGCGTCGCTCAGTGCGATGCGAACACCTTCTGCTTGCCGTCCTTCGAGAACGCGATGACGTCGTATTTGTCGGCCGCCATGCCGGGCATTTCCATTCCCGGGGAGCCCATGGGCATCCCCGGGACGCCGATCCCGACGATCGCGGGCTTGTCTTTCAGGAGCTTGCGGACGTCGGCCGCCGGCACGTGACCCTCGACGATGTACGGACCCACGATCGCCGTGTGGCAGGAGTGAACCGCCGCTGGAACGCCCAGCTTGGCCTTGATGGCGGCCATGTCGTCGACATCCTTGGCCGTAACCTCGAATCCTTCGTTTCGAAGGTGATCCACCCACTTCCGACAGCAACCGCACTGGGCGTTCTTGTATACGGTGACAGCGGTGGGAGCTGTGTGGTCGTGGGCATTCGCGGACACTGCGGCGGCCCCGAGGGGCAGGCCGAGAGCGATGGCGAGGATATGGGCTGGGCGCATGGGGGCGGAATCTAGCATCGAGAGCTAGCGCTGGAGAAGCGCTAGGGGCGCTGAAGAAAGCGCTGGGGGCTCTGGAGAAGCGGTGTCCACGCTTATCCGGCGCCTCATCACGTAGCCCCATATCTCCGACGGGGTTACTTCGAAGCTCCAATCCCGATACATTCGGTCGGGATGCGATTGAGAACGTTTCTCACCTTCGGCCTCATTCTCGCGGCCGCCGCTCCGGGTTGGGCACAGGAACATCCGGCTCGGCGGCTGTCGAGCATCGTCGGCGTCGCCGTCGAAGAGTATTCCAAGGGGATCGATGCCTCCGGACGGCTCACCTCCGAGCTCGAGTACCAGGAGGCCGTCGATTTCCTCCAGGACGCGCGGGGAGTCGCCGAGCGTCTCAGCGGCGACCGCGCGCCAGCGGTTCGCCTTCTCGTCGATTCGCTTCGCGGCAGCGTGGCCGACCGCCGGCCGCCCGCCGAGGTCATGGCGCTTTACCAGCGCTTCGTGGACGCCCTCGGCAACGAAGGGGCACTCGAGCTGCCGACCCGCGCGCTCGACGTGGCCGCGGGTGGCGCGCTCTACGCGCAAAACTGCGCGTCCTGCCACGGCGTGCGCGGGATGGGCGACGGACCGGCCGCACGCGGAATGACGCCCGCACCTCCGGCACTTGGCGACCCGGTGGCGATGGCCGACCTGACTCCGGCGCTCGTCTTCCGCGTGATCTCCGTAGGCATTGCCGGCACGCCGATGATCGCGTGGGGTGACCGTCTCACCGCCGACCAGCGGTGGGACATCGTCGGCTATCTGCATTCCTTGCGTGCGACGGATGCGCAGCGGCTCGAGGGCGAGGGTCTGTATGCGCGCTCCTGCCTCGCCTGCCACGGAGCCTCGGGCGCAGCCGACGGACCGGCGGCCCCGTCGCTCACGCGCCTGCCACCGGACATCGGCACGTTCGCCTGGCAGGCCGAGCGGAGTGACGCCGCGCTCGCGGCGGTGATACGCAACGGGATCCCGGGCACGGCGATGCCGTCCAGCGAGCTCGACGATGCGCAGCTGGCGAGGATCGTGGCACATCTGCGTAGCTTCGCGGCCACGCGAGTGCCAATGCCTAACGCAGTCGCGTCGACCGAGGACGTGAGCGGTACCGCGCGCCGCGTGATGGAGACGCTCGATCAGTCCCTTGCCGCGGCGCGGGGCGGTCGCGGTCCCGAAGCGGGCGATCTCGCATTCGACGCGTATCTGGCGTTCGAGCCGCTCGAGACGCGGGCGCGTGCGCGCGATCCAGGACTGGTCGCGGCAATCGAGCGACAGTTTGCCGACTTCAAGGGAGCCGTGCGCCGCGGCGATGTGCGTGGTGCCGAGCGCACCCGCAATACGATCGAGGCGCAGCTTCCGGACATTCTCGCGCTCACCGAGTCGCCCTCAGGAAGATGGGCGACCTTCTTCCAGTCGTTCCTCATCATCCTGCGAGAAGGCTTCGAAGCGATTCTCGTCATCGGGGCGATCTGCGCCTTCCTGCTCAAGACGGGGAATCGCGCCAGGCTCCGCTCGATCTGGACTGGAACGGCGCTCGGGCTCGTGGCCAGCGCCGCGACGGCCATCGTGCTGCAGACCATCCTGCGTTCCATGCCGGCGAGCCGTGAGATCATCGAAGGCGCAACGATGCTGGTCGCGGTTGCCGTGCTGTTCTCGGTGAGCTACTGGCTCATCTCGAAGGTCGAGGCGGCGCGTTGGCAGCAGTTCATTCGAGAGAAGGTGACGAACGCCCTCCAGCACGGGGGCGGGTCGGCGCTGGCATTCGTCGCGTTCCTTGCCGTCTATCGGGAAGGTGCCGAGACCGCGCTCTTCTATCAGGCGCTGTTCGGTGAAGGCAGGGATGCGACGGGGCCGATCGTCTTTGGCATCATGGCCGGCGCCGCGGTCCTCGCGATCGTCTTCACGCTCTTCTATCGCTTCGGCGTTCGGCTCCCGCTCCGTCCGTTTTTCGCCATCACGAGCGTCGTCCTGTACTACATGGCGTTCGTGTTCGCCGGGAAGGGAATCCGGGAGCTGCAGGAAGGGAACGTTGTGCCGATCACGACGATCCCCGGCTTCCCCTCGATCGACGCCATGGGGATCTACAACAGCGTCGAGACGTTGCTTGCACAGCTGGTGCTGATCGCGCTGTTCGTCTTCGCAGTCGTGAAGACGTTCTGGCCGGCGCGCTCCGTGGCGCTCCCCAGCGCGCCGCCGTCCGCGGTTCCGGTGGGCGACGTCACCGTCCGCCTGGCGCGAATGCAGGAAGCGATCGAGCGACTCGGGACGAGGGTGGAGGCGCTGGAAGGGAGCGCCATCGACGCAGAGAGTACGTCCCGTCCACAACCCGCTGTCGATGCCTAACGCGACTCAGGATGTCCATGGTGTCCAGGGTGTCCAGGGTGTCCACGTGATCGAGGTGAAGTCATCGACGTGAGGCACGTTGACCACCTGGATTACCTGGACACCCTCGACAGCCTCAGTAGCTTGAGCCCATGAACGCCCCCGAGCTGTTCGACCTGCCGTGGGGTCCGCTGCTCATCTTCGGGCTCCGAGTGGCCGACGTTTCCATCGACACCATGCGGGTGCTGTTTGCCGTGCGCGGCAAGCGGTATCACGCCGCAACGCTCGGCTTCTTCCAGGCGCTCATCTTCATTCTCGTCGTCGGCAACGTGCTGCAGCACCTCGGCAGCGTTTGGCACGTGCTCGGATATGCGGCCGGCTTCGCGACGGGTACGCTGGTCGGCGTACAGATCGAGAATGCCGTCGCGTACGGGCTCTCGACCGTGCGCATCGTCTCTCCCCATGGCGGCGTCGAGATCGCGAATGCGCTTCGCGAGCGCGGCTACGGCGCTACCGAGGTCGCGGGCTATGGCCGTGACGGCACCGTCGAGATCGTCGACTCGGTCGTCCACCGCTCGCATCTCGACGACGTCATGGAGATCGTCGACAAGTGGGATTCCCAGGCGTTCGTGACGGTGGAAGAGCCGAAGATCCTGCGCGGCGGATCCCTCGCGAACCGCGCGAGGTGGATGCGCGTGCCCGAGTGGGCCCGCTTCAGGTATAAGGATCGTCCGCGCGCCTGAGGCGCTCCCACTCCTCGCGCAGGATGCCGTAGAGCCACACGTCCTCCGGCACGTCCCACTTGATGATGTGCGCGCGCAGCCGTCCCTCCTGCTGCATGCCGAGCTTCTCCATCACCCGGCGTGAGCCTTCGTTCCTCGTGAGGCAGTGCGCGACGACGCGCGAGAGCCCGAGCGGGCCAAACGCGTGGTCGAGCATGGCTCGTGAGGCCTCCGTCGCGTATCCGCGCCCCCATTCCGCGAGCGCGATCCAGTAGCCGAGCTCGCCCCGTTGGTGCGCGCGGGCGATGCTCAGGCCGACGGCGCCGAGCATGCGTCCGCTCTGCCGCTCGGTCACCGCGAGCGTCAGACCTTCGTCACGCTCGGCAACCTCGGCGTGCGTGCCGATCCACGCCTCAGCCGTGTTCTCGTCGTAGGGATGCGGAATGTTGATCGTCGTGTCGGCGATGCGCCGATCGCTCACGAGGCGCGTGACCTCGGCCGCATCCTCGAGCGCGAACGGACGAAGCACGAGACGCTCGCTGGCGAGCGTCGGCCGACTCACGCCGCCCGGCCCACCGCGGCGCGCTCCTCTGCCATGCGCGCTCGCAGCCAGCTCCAATGCCAGGCGAAGAGACCAATCGCGATGAGCATAGTGAGCCCGCTGCCTACCAATCGCCGCCACGCCTGGAGCCGATTGGCCGCAACGCGGTCGGTGCGGAGCGCCTCGAAGCGGCGGCGCCTGGTCTCCTCGGAGGTCGTGTCGACCGGGGCATTGCGATCGATGACGGTGCGCTCGGTGCGAGTTGCCTCATACGCCTCGAAGCTCGCGAGACTCTCGACGTGACCGTATGGCCCGTGCATCGGATTCGCGAGGGTGAACGTCGCGTCCACGACACCGTTGATGCTGATCAGAAACGCCACCACCGCGATCAAACAAACGGTGTAGCCATAGATCTGCGGAATGCGATTGGGCTTGTCGCCGTTCACGAGACGATGTGCGAGAGGTCAAAGGCAATCGGAAGTCGAATCACAAGCTACCCCTGGATCGCGGCCTTCGCGAATCTGCGCACGATCTCACCGGCGGGCTCGATACTCGAGATCGAACGAACGCTCTTGCCCGCCTGCCAGTAGTCCTTCGTACCCGTTTCGTCCAGTGATGCGCGCTTGAGCTGCAAGGCGGATCGCACAGCGTAAATCGTGCGCATCCAGTGTTTCCTCCGGCGTCCCCGCAACATCCAGCGGGCGAGAGGGCCCGCGCGAAGTCCCATGCGGTCGATGTAGGGTGTGCGGATCACCGCGACGGGTACTCCGGTGATACGCTCGGTGTGGACGATGTCCTCCTCATCGGCGTCGAGAATCGCGTCCTTGTACGCCGTGCTCGCTCGACATTCCGTCGTGGCGATGAATCGCGTGCCGAGCTGGGCTCCCGCGTAGCCCATGCGCAGCGCCGCGACGAACTCGCGCTCTTCGCCGATTCCCCCCGCGCAGACGACAGGCAGACCGAGGTCTCCGACTTCTTCGAGCAGCCGCTCGGCGCTGTAAGGCCCCGCGTGTCCGCCGGCGCGGTTGTTCACTCCGATCAGGCCATCGACACCGGAGTCGCGGCCCTTGAGCGCCCATTTTCGCTCGGTGACGTCGTGGTAGACCACGCCACCGACCGCATGCGCCCGTTCGGCGACCCACTTCGGGTTGCCAAGTGAAGTCACGAAGAAGCGAACGCCCTCCTCGAGCGCGATGTCGACCCATTTGACCATGCGCTCGTGATAGATGCGCGAGGACTGCTCGATGAGGGCGTTCATCCCGATCGGCTTTGGGGTGAGCCGTCGCATGAGACGAAGCCCCTCTCGAAAGTCGTGGCCATGCACGAAGGTGAGCGACACCGGCTGCAGGATGCCTAGGGCGCCGGCGTCGGAGACCGCGGCGACCAGCTCCGGGTTGCTGCAGGGGAACATTGCGCCGCAGATGAGCGGGATCTCGACCTTCGCGTGACGGGTGAGCGGCGTGTCGAGAAGATCGGTGGTCAGGGTGGTCGGGGTAGTCAGAGTGCTCAGGGGGAAGGTGAGACGAACGGCTCATCGCAGAGCCGACAGTCGAGCGTCGTGCCGAGTCGCTCGGCGCGTCCTCCGAGGCTAACGACCCACGGGCGCACCTGCCAGGGTGGATCGTGACGGACGTGCTGCGAATGGCCGCATTCCAGATCGGCCACCCAGTGGTCTTCCTCGTCCTGACGGAATCCGACGATCTTCCGTGTTGCCATGGCCGCCTGTGCCTAACGTCTCCGTCGGCACATTGTGGTGGCGACGAGGCCGCCGATGAATCCGGCTCCTCCCGCCCAGCCGATGAGCGTCGGGTCGGCCCCCGGCACGTCATGGCCGTTCCGCACGAACGGCTCTCGAACCACCGTGTAGGCGAGCTCGAGTGTCGCGGTGGCGAGGGAGAGTCCAAGGCCGAGCAGCGCGGCATTCTTCGACGCCGAGCCACACGATGTGGCCGCATAATCGACGACGGGCACCCGCCGCTCGCCAGATGACGGCGCAACGAATGCGACACGAGCCGCCGTAACTGTGGGGCCGTGCGCCTGGGCCACAGCGGTCGAGGCGCTGCCGAGCAGCGCGACGAGGATGGCCGTTATGAAACGCGTCATTTCTTCCTGGGCGGGTTGAGCGGCCGCATCTCGATGCGATCGACGAGCATCCGCTGCGGCGTATCGAGGAGAAACGCCACCGATTCGGCGACGTCCTCCGCCATGAGCTTCCACGACTGATCGTGGCCCGTTCGGCTGAACGACGTCGCCACCGAGCCCGGCATGACCACCGACACCTTCACCCCCGCGTCGCGCACCTCGAGCATCAGGCTCTCCGCGAATCCATTGACGGCGAACTTTGTTGCCGCATAGACCGTCCCTCCGGCGAACCCGGTCTTTCCGCTGATCGATCCGATGATCACCACGTGCCCCCGGCCGCGCTCGATCATTCCGGGGAGAACGGCGTGCGTCACGTGATACACTGCGCCGAGGTTCACATCCATCATCAATTGCCACTCCTCCGGCGTGAGCTCGATGAAGGGCTTCAGTACACCGACGCCGGCGTTGTTCACGGCGACGTCGATCTCGCGCCCCGCGAGTGCGCTGCGCACGGCGGGCCCATCTCTCACGTCCATGACCAGCGACTCGCACGTTCCGCCCTCGCGCGAGATCTCCGTGGAAAGCGTATCGAGCTCGCGGGCGGAGCGAGCGAGGGCAACGATGCGCCAGCGGGGGGCAAGTCGCAGCGCGATTGCACGCCCGATACCGCGTGATGCGCCGGTGATCAAGGCCGTCGGTTGGGGTGCGGTCATGGGGTGTCAGCTACGCAGGGCCCGTTCCGCCTTCGTCCCGCAGAACGGAGCCTCTCGATCTTGCCCTTCCGCCCGGGAACGACCACGCTCAACATCGTTGCCGCCGCGGGGGACCTCGCCCCGGCGTGCAGTGCGGATATGACACGCCTGGAATCGCATAGCGCGCACGTGGTTACTCGTTAGGGAGACCATCGGTCATGCTGAAACTTCCCTTTCGCCGGGCCCGTAGGACGCCCAACGGCATGACGCCGCGCGGAGGTCGCCATGTGGACGCTCGTGAAAGCCTGGTTGCTCAAGTTGATCCTGAAGCGGTCTCTGGGGGCGGTTCTTGCCGTGCTGCTCGCCATCCTGCTTCCGATTGCCGGCATCCTCAAGGTCATCGGAATCCCGCTGCTCCTCGTGATGCTGATCGTCGGGGCGCCGTTGCTTCTGCTCCTGGCGGTGATCGGACTTCCGCTCCTCATCGTTCTCGGGGCGGGAATGGCGATCCTCGGTGTCATCTCGGCGGTGCTCGCGGTCGGGTTCGCGCTCCTCAAGATCGCGCTGCCAGTTCTCCTGGTTGTGTGGCTGCTGCGCTGGATCTTCGCCCGACGCAACGGCAAGAACGACAAGCCGCAGCATACCGACCCAGGTCCGACGGTCGACCCGGGAGCGGACGCAGCATAGTCGCTGCGCGAGGGCGATGGCTCGCCCTCGTCGTCGCGCCGCCGCTCTTTCTGATCGGACCAGCGGCCGCACAACCTCCTGACACCGCGCGCTCGGCCGAGCCGATTCTCCTACGTCCGGCGCGCGTTTTCGACGGTGTCGCGAATCAGGCGCGCGAAGGATGGGTCGTGCTCGTCCGTGGCGACCGCATCGCCGCCGTCGGGCCAGCCGCCAATGTGAACGCTGGCGGAGCGCGCGTTCTCGACCTTCCAGGGACGACACTTCTCCCCGGTCTGATCGACGCGCATTCGCATCTGCTGCTTCATCCTTACAACGAAACATCCTGGGACGACCAGGTATTGCGCGAACCACTCTCGCTGAGAGTGGCGCGAGCGACCGCCCACGCACGCGCCACGCTGCTCGCGGGTTTCACCACGCTGCGCGATCTGGGGACGGAAGGCGCGGGATACGCCGACGTGGGACTTCGCGACGCGATCGCGCAGGGAATAATCCCCGGTCCCCGGCTGATCGTAACGACGCGCGCCATCGTCGCAAACGGGACGTACGCCCCGTCAGGGTTCGCGCCGGAGCTGGCCATTCCGCAGGGTGCCGAGGAGGTGAGCGGAATGGACGAGATCCGTCGTGTCGTGCGTGACCAGAGCGCGCGCGGCGCCGACTGGATCAAAGTGTACGCGGATTACCGCTGGGGACCGGGCGGAGAGGCGCGACCCGCATTCACGCAGGATGAGCTGACGGTCATGGTCGAGATGGCCCGCAGCGGCGGAAGACCGGTGGTAGCGCATGCGACGACACCCGAGGGAATGCGCCGCGCCGTGATGGCCGGGGTCGAGACGATCGATCACGGCGACGCGGGCACGCCTGAAGTGTTTCGCCTCATGGCTCAGAAGGGTGTAGCGCTCTGTCCGACCATCGCCGCCGGTGACGCGGTGCTTCAGTATCGCGGCTGGCGGAAGGGCGTCGATCCGGAGCCGGCGCGCATCCGCGAGAAGCGCGAGAGCGTGCGCGCGGCGCTCGAGGCGGGAGTGACGATCTGCAACGGGAGCGATGTCGGGGTCTTCGCGCACGGTGAGAATGCGCGCGAGCTCGAGCTGCTCGTCGACTACGGCCTAACGCCGATTCAGGCGCTCCGCGCCGCGACGTCCGTCAACGCCCGCGTATTGCATCTCGAGGAGCAGATTGGCGCCGTCCGTGCAGGCCTGCTCGCCGATCTCGTCGCAGTCGAAGGGGATCCGCTGCGCGACATCACCGCGCTACGACGCGTGCGTTTCGTCATGAAGGGCGGGACTATCCATCGGTCTCCCTAGGCCAAGCCGCCACCGCACGTAGAGCACGACCGTGACGACGAGCGCGCCGGTTACGACGCCGCCGAGTATGGCGGCGGGCCACCCGGCCTCGGGAGCGTAGGCGCGAGGCGCCAGGATCGAGACCGTCACCGCGCAGGCTCCCCATGCCGCGATAAGAGGCGCGGCAGCGCGATGCTGACGCCAGAGGAGCACTGCCGCCGTGAGACCAGCGATGCCCATGAGGACATTGATGATGCCCACGATCGTGGCGAGCGTATTCGGCGCGGTCGGGATGTCGGTCGCGCCGTTGTAGAGTCCGTTGAGTCCCGTGCCGACGGCGAACGCCGCGACGAGAATCAGTCCGAAGCTCGGTGTCTTCACGCGGGCTTGGGACGCCGCCGCCCCCCCGCTGGGGAGATATCGAGCATCAGCGCGACCACGAGACCGACGATCGGCCACAGGCTCCACTGTCCGCCAAACCAGTGATGGACCGCCGTATACCAGAGCAACGTCGTCGGCAGGAAGATGAAGCCGAGGATCGGGAACAACAGCGAGCTGAAGATGCCGTTGAACCAGGTCGTGAAGAAATAGAGGAAGGCGATGAGCAGTCGCGGCGTGACGAGAGCGAACACCGCGAAGAGGCACGGCATCTAGCGGGAGAACTGGAAGGTCACTTCATGCCGCGCCGGTGTGGCGGCGAGACGCGGCGGAAACTTCCAGGTAAGCGCGCGCTGCATGACGCACGCCTCCACAGCGGTGCCATCGGGTCCACTCCACTCTCGCCACGACGGGTCGACACGCGCCACCGTCCCAAGTGTGTCGAGTGTCAGCACCATCGCGAACATTCCCGTCAGCTCCGGATCGGTCTTGAGCCCGCTTTCCTCGAAGCAGAACTGTACCTCGCGGTGGCGCGCGCGAACGACCGTTTCGACTCGACCTGCGGCGACCGTATCGGTCGAAAGCAGCGCCACAGCGAGCGTGTCTGTCCGTAGGACAGGCGCGGCCTTCTTTGTCTGCGCTCCGATAATCGGGGGCGCACCGAGCGCGAGTGTCGTGATGAAGAAGAAGAATCGTCTGCGCATGCCCAGAGGTGGAGGATACCCCTCAAGTGATAAGCGGGCGGACCGGGAGTGTCCAGCGCTCCGATGCGGCCGAGCATCGCGATGAGATGGATCGCGCACGCACCTCGATAAGTGACCTCGACAATTTCTTGACGCCCGGTCGTCGGAGCGCCGCGAACCACGGCGAGCAGACTGTCGCCGAGCACATATATCGAGAGCGCCGACTGCTCGAATGGCATGTGCGTTGCCCCGGACGATGACCGTGTGAGCCCCTCCGCTGTCACCAAGCGACCGCGTCGCCGAACACAACCTCGAGTTGTCATCCCCCGCGATACGCGCGATGCGATCGTCGAGGTAGACGGCCGCGAGGTGCGGCTCACGAATCTTGCGAAGCCCTTCTGGCCGGCGGACGGCATTACCAAGGGCGACCTCCTGCAATACTACGCGGACCTTGGGCCCGTGCTCCTCCCGCACCTTCGCGACCGCGCGATGGTGATGAAGCGCTATCCCAACGGTGCGGGGGGCAAGTGGTTCTTCATGAAGCGGGCGCCGTCACCGCGTCCGGAGTGGATCGAGACCTGCGCGATCGAGCACCGGTCGGGCAACGTCATCGACTTCCCAATCATCCAGGACATGCCGGCACTGCTCTGGGTGATCAACCTCGGCTGCATCGATCTCAACCCATGGTACGCGCGGTGTGATGACTACGACCGCCCCGACTACCTGCACTTCGATCTCGATCCAGTACCCGATGCGAAGTTCGCGAAGGTGCTGGAGGCATCGCTGGTGGTTCACGAAGCACTGGACGCGTTGCGCATGCCGACGTTCGTGAAGACGACCGGCTCAAAAGGAATGCATGTGTATGTGCCGATCGTGAGAGGGCCGACGCAGAAGGAGGTATGGACCTTCGCGAAGGCGCTCGCGCAGACGCTGGCCGATGGGCACCCGAAGCTGCTCACCGCCGAGTATCGCATCGCCAAACGTCCCCGCGGGCGGGTGCTGGTGGACTACAACCAGAACGCGTGGGGACGAACGCTGGCGTCGCTCTATTCGCCGCGTCCCCGGCCGCGGGCGCCCGTCTCGACACCGGTGACGTGGCGGGAGGTCGAGAAGGGAATCAGGATCGAGGACTTTCGACTCGACAACGTCCCGGCTCGCGTCGAGCGGGTTGGGGACCTCTGGAGCCCACTCAACGAGCACCGGGGCCGCTTCGATCTGGGGAAGATGCTGTGACTGAAGGCGCTGAAGGCGCGGAAGGCGCTGAAGGCGCTGAACTGCTATTCCCCCTCAGCGCCCTCAGCGCCCTCAGCGCCCTCAGCGCCTTCTAGTCCAGCAAATACTCGATCGTCGATACCACACGCACCGTCTTGAGGATCTGATTTCCCTCGAAGATGCCCGGCGCCTGGTCGCGGGGGAGAATCTCGAAGATTCCCTGATTCGCGCGCCGGATGCCGCCGAGCTCGCTGCGCGCATCGCGCGCGAACTGCTCCGCCGCCTCGCGCGCTCTCGCCGTCGCCTCGGCGATCATCGGCGGCTTCAGGTCGTTGAGCTTGGTGAAGACGTACGTGGGCCCTCCCGGTCCATACTCACCGCCTGACGAGAGCACGACGCCCGCGCTCACCAGCTCGCCCACGCGCTGGCTAGCGGCGGCGACGCGATCCGGCTCGGTGGAGCGGATGACCACCGTCTGCCGGATGACGAACCGTGTCGTAACCTGACCGCCGCCGTACTGATTGGTGAGTGCGTCGGAGACGACGAACTGCTGCAGCGTCAGCTCGGTCGTATCGATCTGGTTCCGCGCGAGAAACGTCTTGATCTCGCGCACGCTGCGCAGAAGGCTCGCGTGCGCGCGACTCAGATCGTTGTCGGCGGCAACGATGCCGAGGGGCCAGATCGCGAGATCCGCTCGAGCTTCCCGCTCGGATACTCCCTTCACGGTGACGAAACGGTCGGCGTCGCGTCCCTTCGCGAACCCAACGCCCACGAGCAGTCCCGCCAGCAGAAAGCCCGCGGCGAGGATGGCGCTGCCAACGATCGTTCGGTCGGTGGTCACGGATTTTCTTTCAGGAGAGGGTGGCGTGAAATACCCCTGAATTTGGCGGGTGTTCGGGCGGTAGTGAAACCACGTTTCGGGTGACCGAAGAGGCGCCGTCATCAGCGCCGTTGCCCTGCGCGGCGCTTCTCCGTCTCACCTGTGCAGGGTCGTTACGCCATGGAGCCACCCGTGACTGAAATCATCAACTGGAAGGCCGAGCTCAAGAAGATCGAGCGCGAGTACGACACCCACGGCGCTACCGGCAAGCCGGGTCGTATCTCCGCCAATGGGCTCGCCGCCGCCTCGCTGACCCCCGAAGAGCTGACCAATGGCGCGATGCTTCGCATTGGTCTGTCGTTAGCCGTTGCTGTCGGCATCTACTTCTGGCCCTACGCTCGCGATTGCGGCTCTGGCCTGTTCTGGTTCCTCGGTGCCGCGCTGGTCGTGGTCGTCGGCGGCCTGTGGTCGGTGCGGTGGACCTGGCGCGGCCGCATGGCCCGCTCACACGCCCTGTCTCTCGTCATCGTACTGTGGGGACTAACCGTCGGCGCACTGCAAGTGCTGCCGCGAACCGGCTACATGGCCATCTCGCAGTCGGCGACGACGATGCGATGGTTCTGTCCCGGCTATTCGCCGAGGGACATTCTCAGGGAGATTCGGAATACGCATTAACTGAGGTGCTCAGGGTCCTCAGGGTCCTCAGGGTCCTCAGGGTCCTCAGGGTTCGCGTGCTCAGGGTTTTGCACCTTGAGGACCCTGAGGACCCCGAGGACCCTGAGGACCTTGCAGTAAAGGCAACGGATCCACCGGCGTCCCCTCCCACCATCGCGCGACGTTCGAGGAGCGCGCGATCGCGAAATGCAGGTGGGGCAGGTTCGGTGGCGCATTCCCTGTCGTCCCGACGTAGCCGATCACCTGACCGCGACGGAGCGGGCCGTCATTGCTGACGCCATCGGCGTAGCCGTCGAGGTGCGCATACATC
Organism: Gemmatimonadaceae bacterium; assembly: GCA_035253695.1. Lineage (GTDB taxonomy): Bacteria > Gemmatimonadota > Gemmatimonadetes > Gemmatimonadales > Gemmatimonadaceae > JAICNG01. The sequence continues at coordinate 19,845 of DATFBS010000091.1, read as the reverse complement.
AATACGAAGCGCTCGCTCGCGTCGGCGGTGTAGATCATCAAGCCGCCGCGCTCGCTCGTGAAGAGACGCAGCACGCGACCGTCGGTCGCCGCGAGCACGGGCGTGCCTCGGGGGGCGGGAATGTCGAGGGCGTCGTGACGCCGCTCCCCGCGCATCTCGTTGAACGTATCGAGTAGATCTTCCGCCTTCACGCCGGCGACGGGAATAATCAGATCGAGCTCGCTCAGCTCCGTCTCGCGCGGGACCGGCGGATTCGTCGTGTCTCGTCGAATCGAGTCGCCGTTGTCGAGGGCAATGAGCGTGTCGGCGATCACGGGAGCGGCACGCGGTGGAGCAGCGAGCTCTATCGTCTGCGTGTCTCCGTGAGCGCTGGCGGTGTCGACTCGGCCCTCTTCATGCTCCGGAACGACGCGACACGCCATCAGCGCGAGCACCAGTATTCCACGATGCAGCGTGACCGCGGCCATGCGGATCAGGGCGCCTGCGCGGTACGGACCGCGGCGGCCGCGATTTCCTCAGCGCGCGATTCGAGATAGCTGGCGCGTTCCTCGTTGCCCATGGCGCGGGTCGCTTCCGCTTCCACTCGCAGGAGGTCGGCCCAAACGGCCAGCTGCCGTGCATCGCGTACCAACGAGGTCGCGGTGGCGACGTTCACCTGTTCGAGCAGCGTCCACGTATTCCCGAGCAGCGCCGCCTGCGCGGCGCGAGCCTCCTCGACCATCACCGCCGGCTCCCCGGTGCCTGCGCCGAGCAGTTCTCGCAGTCGGCGAACGACGGCCGCGGCTTGCTCCAGGAGACGCAATATGTAATCGCGCTGAACGGGCATCGACTTTGCCTCGCCTCCCTGTGACCGACGTCACCAGGAGATGTCATGAAGATCCGTCCGCGGGATGCGCTCGACCTGCTCAAACGATCGACGACGGAATTCTTTCGCGATGACTGCCCACGGCTCGCCGCCGCGCTGTCCTATTATACGGTTTTCGCGCTCGCGCCGCTGATCGCGCTGCTGCTGCTGATCGCCGGCATCATCTGGGATCCCCAGGAAGTCCAGAATGCCATCGGATATCAGATCCGGGATCTCATGGGTCCGCAGGCCTCGCGCGAAGTGCTGACCATGGTGGCGCACAAAGATCCCACGGGAGGACAGGGTCCCATGGCGACGATCGTCGGCCTCGCCATGCTCGCGTTCGGCGCCACCGGCGCGTTCCTTCAGCTGCAGGGAGCGCTCAACAAGGCGTGGGATGTCGAGCCCGACCCATCGCAGGGAGGACTCAGAAATTTCATCACGAAGCGAGTCTTCTCCCTCGGCCTCATTCTCGGGATCGTCTTTCTGTTGATCGTCTCCCTCGCCGTCACCGCCGCGATCACCGCGCTCACCGAGCGCTACGGTGGAGGGATCAACGAGTCGGTCATGCTCGTGCTCGAGTTCGTCTTCGCGTTCGTGGTCGTGACGTTCCTGTTCGCCGCAATGTTCAAGGTCCTGCCCGATGCCGAGGTCGCGTGGCGCGACGTCTGGGTCGGCGCGATCGTGACCACGATCCTGTTCGTCATCGGCAAGTTCCTGATCGGGTTCTATCTCGGGCGCAGCGATCCCGGCAGCTCCTTCGGCTCGGCGGGCACGCTGGCGGTGATCCTCATCTGGATCTACTACGCGTCGCACATCGTGCTCTTCGGCGCCGAGTTCACGCAGGCGTGGGCGGTGAAGTTCGGGAGTGGGATCCGTCCCGAGGCGGGTGCGGCGAAAGTCGTCGAGCAGAAGAAGCGGGTAACCGGACCCACGGCGGGAGCGGTCGAGACTAAGTAGGGTCGACCGGCGTAGGGATCTCGTGCCAGATCTCGACCTCATAGCCATCGAGATCGCGGAAGAACACGTACGGCTCCCCGGGACAGAATTCACCGTGATCGAGCACCGTCCCTCCCGCCTGCTCGACGGCGCGCACGGCCGCGTCGATGTCCGCCGCATCGACGAGACGAAATCCGAAGTGCGCGATGGAGCCGGACGAGCGCGATCGACGTTTCGTCTTCTGAAACACGAGAACGTCGCGGCTGCCGGGAGTTTGTGCCTGGATGAAATCCTTTTCCCGATAAACCGGAACCACGCCCAGCACCTTCTGATAGAAGAGGAAGGCGCGTTCCGGATCCTCCACTCCGAGTGCGAGGTGGGTCAGGCCGTAGGTCTTGATCACAGGGCTCAGGAGTCAGTGGTCAGGTATCAGGGGGTGTCAGGGAAGAGGTTGGGAGGAGAGCGATGCCGTGCTCTCCCCAAACCCATTCCCTGAGCCCCCCTGATCTCTGATCCCTGACTCCTCACCCCTGCTGTCACGGCACTTCCGCCATCTGCGCAGGCTTGCCGTCCGCATCGAGGAACTGCAACGGTCCGAGATTCAGCTCACGAATTCCCGCCTCGATCTTTGTGCGATCGCCGACGACCACCCACACCAGCTTGTCCGGTTGCACCGTCTCACGCGCGACGTTGGCGAGATCGGCCACCTGAAGCTCGCGCACCTTGGTCGAGAACGTGTTGTAGTAATCGTGAGGCAGGTCGAAGCGCACGATCTCGGCGATCGACCCACCGACCGCGCCGATCGTTTCCCACTGACCGGGAAGGCTCAGCGTCAGATTCGCCTGTGCCTTCGCCAGCTCCTCCGGAGTGACCGGCTTGTCACGCACGATGCCCCGCAGCTCGCTCACCACCTCCGCCAGCGACTCCTTCGTCTTGTCCGTTTGCACCGGCGCGTACACGATGAACGGGCGCTGGCCCCGCGCGTCGAACAACAGGCTGAAGGCTCCGTATGACCAGTGCTTCCCCTCGCGGAGGTTCATGTTCACGCGAGAGGTGAAGCTGCCCCCCAGAATGTCGTTCATGGTGATGATCGCGATCTCGGCCGGATTGCGCTTGGGAGGCGCGACGTGCCCGGCGAAGATGATCGACTGCTCCGATCCTGGCCGATCGATCAGATACACCGCCGAGCGCGGCTGATGCGCGACGTCGGCGATGTTCTTGCGCGGCACCTCGCCACGCTGCCACGAGCCGAAGAGCCGCTCGAGCTTCGGCGTGATCTCGGCGAGGGTCGTCGCGCCCACGACGATGAGTGACGCATTGTTGGGCTTGAACCAGGTCCGATGGAACTGCGTGAGGTCGGCCGTGGTCAGCCGCGTCACCGATTCCTCGGTTCCCGATCCGGTGAGCGGAATCCCATAGGCGTGTCCGCTGCCGTATAGCAGCACTGGGAACACCCGCAATGCCATTTGGACGGGCGTGACCTTCTCGCGCTGGATCTGCGCCAGCTGGAGCTTGCGAAGCCGCTCGAAATCACTCTGCGGGAAGCTGGGATTGAGAATGACGTCGGCGAAGATCTGGAGCGACGAATCCATGTTCGCCTTCAGCGTCGACAGAGATACTGTCGACACATCGACATCCGATCCCGTTCCCAGCTGGGCGCCGAGGCGCTGCAGCGCATCGCTGATCTGAAGCGCCGACCGCGTCCTGGTGCCCTCGTCGAGCATGTTCATGGCGAGACTGGCCGTGCCGAGCACTCTGCCCTGGTCGGCGGCATAGCCCGCATCCACCATGAGATTGAAGTTCACGAGCGGAACGTCGTTGCGCTCGGCGAGATACACCTTGAGGCCGTTGGACAGCGTCGCCGTCGCGATGTCGGGGAACTTTGGCGCGGGAGGCGGCGCGACGTCGGGCAGCTTCGATCGATCGACGGGCCGGCTGGCAGCCTGAAGCTGCGGGAATGGATGCACCTCGAGGATGTACACGCCATCGGACAGCCAGTCGCGAGCCGCGGTGCGTAACTGCGCGGCGGTCGCGTTGGCGACTCGACCGAGCGTGACGCGATAGTGATCGGGATTCCCCGCGTACACCATGTTCGTCGCGAGAACGTCCGACTTTCCGCCGAACCCGCCGATGCGCTCGGCGCCGCGAATGAAGTTCGAGCGGAACTGGGTCTTCACGCGCTGAAGCTCGGCGGGAGTTGGCCCTTGCTGGAGGAATCGCGCGAGCTCCTCGTCGATCGCGCGCTCGACCGCCGCGAGGTCGCCACCGGGTTGCGGGCGCGCCTGGATGAAGAACTGGCTCCCGATCTCCTTCTGAAAGACGAATGCCTGGACATCGGTGGCGATGCGCTCGTCGTAGACGAGTCGCTTGTACAAGCGGGAGGTCTTGCCGTCGGCGAGAACGTTGGCGACGAGACTCAGGTAATCGGCCTCGGGGGTTCCCCACTCCGGCACGTTCCAGATCTTGTAGATGCGCGCCTGCGGAACGCGATCCTGCATCATGCCGCGGTGCGTTCCCGTCATCTTCGCCACCCACTTGTCCTGCTTCGCGATCGGTGGGCTCGGCGGAATGGCGCCGAAGTATTTCTCGACCTTCTGACGTGCGGTGGCAACGTCGATGTCGCCCGCGATCACGATGACGGCGTTGTTCGGGCCGTAATAGGTCTTGAACCAGTCCTGGACGTCGGCGAGCGCAGCGGCGCTCAGATCCTCCATCGACCCGATCACCGACCAGGAATACGGATGCCCGCGCGGATAGGTGTTTTCGACGATGTTGGAGAACGCCTTCCCATAGGGCTGGTTCTCACCCTGGCGCTTCTCGTTCTGCACGACGCCGCGCTGCTCGTCCAGACGCGCCTGATCGACGGCACCTAACAGGTGTCCCATGCGGTCGGATTCCATGAACAGCACGAGGTCGAGCGCCGACGTGGGAACGTTCTGGAAGTAGTTCGTGCGGTCGAAGTTCGTGGTACCGTTGAGGTCGGTGGCGCCGACCTTCTCGAGCGGCTTGAAGTAGTCGTCGTTGAAGTTCTCCGAGCCGTTGAACATCAGATGCTCGAAGAGATGGGCGAAGCCCGTCCGGCCGATCTTCTCGTTCTTCGAGCCGACGTGATACCACACGTTGACGGCGACGATGGGCGCCTTGTGATCTTCGTGCACGAGAACGGTGAGCCCGTTGGGGAGCACGAACTTCTCGTACTTGATGTCCGGGATGTCCTGCGCCGTAGTGGTTGCTCGGGGCGTCTGGGCCAGGAGACCCGGAGCAGTCAGCAGCGCGAACAGGGCGACTATACCGCAGTGCATCGTTGCACTCCTTCGATGGGACCGAGAGTATACGACTCGGGCAGCGAGGCCGCGAGCGGGGGCTAACACCCGAAGACGTCAGACTGCAGACGTCAGACGTCAGTAATTAGAAAACGCCTGCGGGGAGCGGCGAAGCCGGTTCCCCACAACGGTTTCTGACGACTGACATCTGACGTCTGAAGCCCGACGTCTTCGGGTGTTGGCCCTCAGCCCCGCGGACCCGCCCCCTCACCCATCCGCCCGAGGTACTCCCTGTCCCACGCCGCCGGCACACTCTCTCTCGGGGAGTACGGCCCAGGGACGTACGCACGCGACGCTATGCCGGCATGGCTCAGCTCGCAAATGTGCCAGTCCTGCGTGTTGGTGACGTCCCAGAACTCCACCGCGTCCGACGGGTCGAAGTCCGGCCGCGCGATCGTATCGGGGTGGAACATCCACTCCGAGATGATCTTCGTCTCCCCCGGTGCCTGCGCCCACACCATGTAGTACACGACGTAGTCGGGGTGAATGCTGAGCATCATCGACGGGAACAGACTGTAGTAGTATGCCCGCCTCTGGTCCTCGTCGGGCAGCTCTCCGATCGGCAGCCCGCACGACCGACCGCTCATGGTCGCGCTTACGTGCGGCGGCGCGATCTCCATGAAGCCACCGAGGAAGGGCCCGGTGGTGAGATCGTTGGCGCCGCTCGTGTAGGGGAGCACTCGCGAGAGCTGCGGATGGATCGTGGGGCAGTGCAGACACTCGTTGTAGTTCTGTAGGACGAGCTTCCAGTTCGACTTCACCGTGTACTCGATCCGTCGCGCGACCTTCAGACCGGCAAGGTTGAATCGCGTGAAACGGCCGAGAAGCGGCGCATACACCTTCTCGAATGGCTCCGGGCTCGGCGCCATGTTGATGAAGATGAAGCCCTCCCACTCCTGGAGCGCGACACTGAACAGCGAGTACTCCTTCTTGTCGAAGCCGGCGACCTCCTGCATGTGCGGTGCGCCGATCAGACGGCCGTCGAGTGCATAGGTCCACGCATGGTAGGGACACTGGATCGTCTCGCGCAGCGTGCCGCGCTCCGCTTCACACAGTCGCGTCCCGCGGTGACGGCACACGTTGTGGAACGCACAGAGCGACCCGCTCTTCTCGCGAAGGATGATCACGTTGTCGGCGCCGATCGCCTGGAGCTTATATGCGCCCGGGGCCGGGAGCTCGTCCGCCCGCCCCACGCAGAGCCACGAGCGGGCAAAGATGCGATCCTGCTCCAGCGCGAAGACGTCGTCGCCGATGTAGTAGCGCTGCGGCATCGTGCGAGCGCCCTGAACGAAGCTTTCGACCGTCCGCAGAAAAGTCGCCATGGTTACACCGAGATCCGCGTCATCCTGTCACTTTGCGGCCGCCGTCGCGCGAGCGCGCCGGGGTGACCCGCGCTTCCGCGTCCCAATGGCCGCCGCCGCACGTGCTGCCGAGGCTATTGAGCTGCCAGGATGAGTTCCTGGTCCGCCAAGATACAAGCCGGCAATCGGCGTTGCATGCCTCGAGAAGCCGGGTACCGGTCGCATGAACAGGATCTGGTCGAGGGTGAGCTCGCCGTGCGTCAGGTTCCCTTCGGTGGTGCCATACCGGTCCTCGATGTCCTTCGGCGTGAGCACCTGCATCGCGACGACCCGCTTCGCGAATCCCGGGAGCGCCTCGGCGATCGTGTCCACGGTCAGGCGGCCGACCACATCGCGACGCGCGCTGTCCCAGGTCGCGCCGCGAAGGCGGTACGGGACCCACTGCACGAGCACGGACATGACGTGCTTTCCCGCCGGCGCAAGCGACGGATCGTGCATCGTCGGAATGCGTGCCTCGAGGTACGGCCGCTCGGAGATGCTTCCGTATTTCGCGGCGTCGAACGCGCGCTCCAGGTACGCCATGCTCGGCGCCACGACGAGCGCGCCCCGGAGAAGCTCCTCGGAGAGAGCAGGCAGCCCATCGAGAACGAGATTCACCTTCGCGCAGGCACCGCGATACTTCACCGTGCCGATCGCCTGGGACAGCTCGGGATCGACGTAGATGGGGTCGACGAGGTCGTATAGGGTGCGGCGTGGATCGAGTGTCGACAAAACGGTCGTGGCGGAGATCTCGTCGCCACCCTCGAGGATGACGCCACTCACGCCTTCCTCGCTTGCGGCAATGCGCACGACGGCGGACCCCGTCCGAATCTCCGCCCCCGCGGAACGCGCGGATTCGGCGAGCGCCTTCGCGAGGGCACCGAGACCACCGCGGGCGATTAGCCGCGACCGGATGGCCCCGGGTGGTGCGCCGACGTGATTGTGAACGAGCAAGAATGCGGTCGCCCCCGACTTCGGACCTTGCACGAGCCGCGAGATTCCCGATGTCGCGACGAGCCCCTTCAATGCCGCGTTCTCGAAGGTCTCATCGAGCACGTCGGCGACGCTCATGGGCAGTGTCCGAAGCAGGTCGATGATTCCATCACGTCCTAACGAGCGGACTTTGCGGCCCAGCCCCAACATCGACAACAGCTCCGTGGCCCCTGAGGCCAGAGGCTCCGGCGCTGGCCCCTCGTAGATGGCCTGAAGAAACCCCGCCAAACGGCTCACACGCTCGCCGAATGTCGGCCACGCGCGCGCGTCGTTGGGTGACCGGCGCAGGAGCTCGGTCGACGTCCGCGCCGGGTCGCTCCACAGTGTGAGCGTGTCACCGCCCGGAAGGAGCGAGACCGCCGACGGATCGGGGCGCACGAGCGACAGCGCGTGCTCGTCGATGTCGAGCGTGCGCATCACGGAGGATGGCATCCATCCGATGTCGTGCTCGACAGCATCCCCTCGAACGCCCGGCGCGATCTCATCGGTGGAGTGCAGGCCGCCGAGGACCTCGCGGCGCTCGAGGACGAGCACACGACGCCCCGCTTTCGCGAGAAGCGCGGCGCTCGTGAGGCCGGCGAGACCACCGCCGATGACGATCACGTCGTACGTCATGACCGCTCGCCGAGGATGCTGAGGGCGGCGAGCCGTCCGGATGCCCCCATGATGCCGCCGCCCGGATGCGTCCCCGAGCCGCACTGATAGAAACCGTCCACCGGCGTGCGATACTTGGCGTAGCCGGGGGCCGGGCGGAGAAAGAAAAGCTGGTCGAGGGCCAGCTCCCCCTGAAAGATGTTGCCTTCCGTGAGTCCCGTGATCCGCTCGATGTCGGCGGGTGTCAGCACCTGCCGAGCGATGATGGCGCTCTTGATGTTCGGTGCGTGCACGGCGAGGGCATCGATCACCGCGTCGCCGAACGCCTCCCGCTTCGCGTCATCCCATCCGCCCTCGACGGCGAAGGGTGCGTACTGGCAGAAGATCGACATCACGTGCTGCCCGGGGGGCGCCATTTCCGGATCGATCATCGATGGAATGACGACGTCCATGTATGGCCGCCTCGAGAAGGAGCCATGCTTGGCGTCGTCATACGCACGTTCGACGTACTCCATCGTGGGGCTGATCGAGATGGCGCCGCGGAGATAGCGCTGCGCCGGAATCGGAACGCCCCCCCACCGCGCGATGTTCTCCGGCGCCATACAGGTGAGGCGCGGCAGCTCCGACAGCGCCAGGTTCACCTTGCCTGACGAGCCGCGCGTCTTGAATCGTCGAATGCTGGCGACGAAATCACCGGGCAGCTCGCGCTCTTCCACGAGCTTGAGAAACGTGCGCTTGGGATCGAGTCCGGAGACCACGATGTCGGCGTGATACTCGTCGCCATTCTCGAGCGCCACGCCGGTGGTGCGCCCGTTCTTCACCATCACTCGCCCAACGGGCGACTCGAGCTTGATCACCGCGCCCAGTCGCTTCGCCGCGCCGGCGATGGCGTCGCTCACGCCTCCCGTGCCGCCCTTCTGGAACCCCCAGGCGCGAAACGCGCCGTCGATCTCCCCCATGTAGTGGTGCAGCAGCACGTACGCCGATCCGGGCGAGCGCGGTCCCATGAACGTGCCGATGATACCGCTCGCCGACTTCGTCGCCTTGAGCACATCGGTCTCGAACCACTCATCGAGGTAGTCTGCCGAGCTCATCGTCATGAGCTTGTGCAGCGCGTAGAACTTGCGAGTGCCGAGCGAGCGCATGTGTCCGCCGAGCTTGCCCAGAGAGAGCAGCTCCTTTGGCGAGAGTGACGCCGGATCGGGCGGCATCATGCCGATGATCGGCTTCACCGCGTGCGCCATGTGATGCATGAGCATCCCGAACTCGTCGTACGCGTCGGCGTCGAGTGGCGAATGCCGGTACAGCTCGCGCCGTGTCTCGTCGTGATCGGCCCATGCGGCGAGATAGTTCCCGTCGAGCATGGGCGTGACCGTGCTCTCCAGCGGGAGGATCTGCAGCCCGTGCCCTGGAAGATCGAGCTCGCGGATGATTTCCGGCCGCAGAAGACTGACGACGTACGAGAACTCGGAGAACTTGAACCCGGGGACGATCTCCTCGGTCACCGCCGCACCGCCGACGATGTGGCGGCGCTCGAGCACGAGCACTTTCTTACCCGCGCGCGCGAGGTACGCGGCGCAAATGAGTCCGTTATGCCCGGCGCCGATGACGATGGCGTCTACCTTCCCGTTCTTCACGACCGCTTTCTCCCCGGATCGTAGAACGGCAGCTTGCGCACCTGCGCCTCGGCGCGCTTTCGGCGGTGCTCGACGGTGATCTCGAACTCCAATGTCTTTCCGGGGCGCGCGACCGACGCCTCGAGATGCGCGAGGGCGATATAGCGCTTGAGCAGCGGTGACCACGTGCTGCTCGTCGCGTAGCCCACCTGCTTCGATCCGTCGTACACCGGCACGCTGACTCTCGATGCTACCGGCGCCACGCGTGGCGCGAGCCCCATGTTCTCATAGAGAGGCTCGAGCGTGAGCCAGTCGATCTCCAGGCCCATCAGCAACCATGACGGCCCCTCCGCCTTCTCGCGGGCGAGGGCCGGCTTGCCATTGAATGGCTGCTTGTCGATGGACACCGTCCAGGCGAGCGCGAGCTCGAACGGTGAAGAGAGCTGACCGGGGATCAGCGCCTTGCGCGCAGAGACGTAATCGACGTCGAGAAGGATGAGGCCGGCCTCGATGCGCGCAATGTCGAGCGCGAGCATGCCTGCCGGCGTGATCCCGTATGGTGTGCCATGCGTGATGAGCGCGTCCCACACGGGAAGAGCGTCGCCGGCGTCCATCCAGACTTCGTAGCCGAGGTCGCCGGTGTAGCCGGTGCGGGAGATGACAACGGAGATGCCTCCGATCGTCGCGTTCGTGAGCCGAAAGTATTTCAGCGACCCGAGATCCCGACCGATGGCGTGCTCGAGGATGGTGCGCGAGAGCGGTCCCTGGAGCGACAGGGACGCGACGCCTTCCGATGCATCCTCGATATCGACCTGCATGCCGCGCGCGTTCTGATGCAGCCAGCGCAGGTTGGGATCCGCCGAGGTCAGCCGATAGTTGTCCTCGCCGAAGCGATGCAACGTACCGTCGTCGATCACCTTTCCGCGCGGATCGCACCAAGGTGTGTACATCACCTGGCACGCCTGACATTTGGCGACGTTGCGCGTGACGACGCGGTCGAGGAGCCGCGTCGCGTCGCGCCCGCGGATGTGGTACTTGTAGAGCGGCGAGACATCGAAGAGCGCCGCCGAGTTGCGAATCGCGTGGTATTCGCGCTCGTGGGACATCTCGTAGGCGCTGGCCACGAGAAATCCCGCCCACCGCCGCCACTGCTGCGCTTCCATGATCGCGGCGGTGCGCGGGTGAAATGGTGTCGTTTTCAGCATGTGGGGGAAAGTTGGCGACGCGCGGCGGGATGATGCAACGGTCAGAGGTAATCGAGGTCATCGAGGGTATCCAGGTAATCGAGGGAACGTCGTCGCATCGCTTCGATTACCTGGACAACCTGGACAGCCTGGACTACCTCGGTCTCTCTCGCCTAACGCCGATCCGGATGCTTGGCGGGCTTCCCGGGGTGCAGGGGCTCCCATGAGGGTGCGTCGCTCGCGGGAAAGCTCTCCTCCGATGCCTCCTCGACCGCATCGGGTTTCTCCGGCGGCGACTGACGCGGCCGCTCGGGGTCGGTCTGGTGCTGCGGCTTTTTCTTCTTCGGCGTAGGCACAGGAGTGGGCTTCTCGTGGCTAGGGTGAGCCGACGAGACGCCGCAAGCGCTGCGCCACCCACGCGCGGGTCGTGTCGCTGCGCGGAGATCGCATCAGGAACGTGTCGTACGACGCCACGGCGCTCGCGAGATCATGAGGCTCGAGCAGTCTCGCCAGGTGGAGGTACGGCGGCGCGAAATCCTCGTTGATCTCGATCGCCTTTCGATATTGCTCCTCGGCCTCCTTGTACTGTCGATTGTGGTCGAGAACCAGGCCGTAGTAGTAGCGGAGTGGCGCGTCGGAGGGGCTCACGCCCACCGCGTGCGCGAGCTGACTCAACGCCTCTGTTGTATCGCCCACCGAGAGCGCTCGTCCAGCCAACCGGACGCTCGCCATGTGAAATCCCAAATCCTCCACGAGCGCGCGCTCGTACGCGGACCGGGCCGCGACCGTATCGGCCATCTGCATGTACGCCATTCCCTGCGCGTAGTAGATGGTCGCCCGCGAGACGTAGAACGCCGTCAGCTCCTTCTCCTGGCGATTGCCGAGTGAATCGGCGAGCACGCCAAGCTCGGCGGCCGCGCTGTCGTACTGACCGAGCTGAAAATGCGCCTGCGCTCGGAGATAGTGCAGCGAGATGAGCTTCGGATCCTTCTCGAGGGCCGCGCCCAGCTTCTGCACGGAGGCCGCGAAGTTCCCCAGCTGCATGAAACAGAGTCCCGCGGAGACGGCGTCGCGCGCGCGCTCGCAGAGATAGGGTGTAGCCGGCGGGCCGACCAGGCGGTCGAAGCGGCGATCGATGTACGGGTCGAGCTCGTACGCGATGCGATTCAGCGAGTCGATGACCTTCATCTCATTCTCGCGAAGCCGGCGCGTAGGCATCCACATCCCGGTCTGCCGGTGCCGCTTCCAGAGCGACCGGATGAGTGCAACCGACCGGGCATAGTGGGCGTCGGCGCGCCAGGGGTCGAGCCGCGTTGTCCAGTAGAACGCCGCGGCCGCGGTGTCGGGCCGACGCACGATATCCAGCGCACCGAGCTGGTAATACGCGTTTGGATCGTTCGTATCCGCGTCGGCCGCGAGCGGAGGCCGTGGCGGGTTCACCCAGAGGGATTGGGCGGGGAAGGGCTCACCTGCAGCCGGCGTTTGCCCTCCGCACCCCGCGATCACCACCATCGCCGTCCCCAAGCCGATCGATCGCGCGGACATCGCCATCATGTGCCCAGCTCCTCATTCATTCCGGTACGACGGCTGTCGCCTCGATCTCCACCGTCGCGCGAGGGTGCAGCAGCCCGGCGACGATGACCACGGACATCGCGGGGTAGTGCGTCGCGAACAGCGCGCGATATGCGTCGCCTATCTCGCGACGGGACGCGACGTAAGCTTCCCGATCGGTCACGTACCAGGTCAGACGTACGACGTGGCGCGGCTCGGCACCGGCCGCATGCAGCACGACGACGAGGTTGTCGAGCGCCTGTCGCACCTGCGCCGCCATCTCATCGGTCTCGAACGTCTCGGTAACGGGATTCCACCCGATTTGTCCAGACACCGAGACCATCCGTCCGCTCGCCGTCACGGCATTGGCGTATCCGGCCGGCCTCGGCCATCCCGTGGGCTGAACGAGCTTCACGTGGCGTTCCGCGCGCGCGGTCCCGCCGGCGCCTCCCGCAGGCGAAAGCGCTGAAGCTTCCCCGTCTCCGTGCGCGGCAGCGCGGGCACGAACTCGATGCTCCGCGGATACTTGTACGGGGCGATCTGCGCTTTCACGAACTCCTGCAGCTCCTTCGTCAGCATCTCCGTCGGTGCCACACCCGGGCGGAGCACGACGAACGCCTTTACGATCGAGCCACGCTCCTCGTCAGGCACGCCGACCACCCCGCACTCAGACACCGACGGGTGATCCAGCAGCGCATTCTCGACCTCGGGCCCCGAAATCTTGTAGCCCGACGAGACGATGAGATCGTCCGTGCGTGCCTGATACCAGAAATAGCCCTCCTCATCCATTCGATAGGAATCGCCGGGCAGATTCCATCCACCCTTCACGTAGGCGCGCTGCCGCTCGGTGTCGTCGAGATAACGGCATCCGGTGGGACCCTGTACCGCGAGATGCCCGATCGTCCCCGGCGACACCTCGATGCCGTTGGCATCGACGACCCGAGCGCGATACCCCGGTACCGCGCGCCCTGTCGAGCCGGCGCGGATGTCGTCGCCAGCGGCACTTATGAAAATATGCAGCATCTCCGTCGAGCCGATACCGTCGATGATCTTGAGGCCGGTCGCCGCACGCCACTTCTCGAATGTCGCCGCCGGCAGATGCTCTCCCGCCGAGACGCACTTCCGGAGTGACGAGAGATCGAACTCCGCGCTCGATGCCGCCATCGCTCGATAGGCAGTGGGTGCGGTGAAGCAGACCGTCGCGCGAAAGTCCTGAATCCCCTGAAGCAGCTGCGGCGGCGTGGCCTGCTCCAGGAGGACTGTCGACGCGCCGACGCGCATCGGAAAGAGCAGGAGCCCGCCCAGTCCAAAGGTGAAGGCCAGTGGGGGAGAACCGCAGAAGATGTCGTCGCGTGTCGGGCGGAGCACGTGGCGGGGGAACAGGTCGCAGATCGCGAGCACGTCACGATGGAAATGCATCGTCCCCTTGGCCTGTCCAGTCGTCCCGGACGTGAACGCGATGAGCGCGACGTCGTCGGCGGCGGTGGCAATGTTCGTGAAGGTCGCCGGGCGCGATCGCGTCAGCGTGTCGAGCGATTCCGGCGCATCGGTCCCGAATTCGACGATGCGCTTCAGCGTCGGCGCGCTCGCCGCCGCCTGCTCCAGCTCGTGAATGACGCGCGCGTCGCACAGCGCGAGGCTGACCTGCGCCTTCTCGATCAGATACGCCAGCTCGCGGGCGCGAAGGAGCGGCATGGTACAGACGACGACGCCGCCCGCCTTGAGCACCGCGAACCAGCAGGCCGCCATCATCGGGTTATTCGGGCCTCGGAGCAGCACGCGATTCCCGGGGACGAGCCCGAGCTCCCGCGTCAACACGTGCGCCGTCCGATTCGCGTGCTCGAGCAGCTCTCGATACGTCCATGTTCCGCCAGGGAAGCGCAGCGCGATGCGATCGCCGTTTCCCTGACCCACCATGGTGTCGAGCAGCTCCGCCGCGCAATTCATCACGTCGGGATAGCGGAGCTCTCCCATCACGATTTCCGGCCACAGCTCTCGGGGCGGCAGCATTCGCCGCGTGAACTGATCGACGTGAGCGGTCATGCGGATCTCGTCACCGTGCCGGCGATCACGATCTTCTGGATCTCGCTCGTCCCCTCGTAAATCCGGAGGGCGCGGATCTCCCGATAGAGCCGCTCCACCATGGCTCCCTTTCGCACCCCGCGGGCGCCGAGCAGCTGGATCGCGTCGTCGATTACGCGCTGAGCGCTTTCCGTGGCGTGCAGCTTCGCCATCGCGGCCTCGCGCGTCGTTCGGCGTCCGGTCGCGTCGCGCGTCCAGGCCGCGCGATACACCAGGAGCGCGCTGGCGTCGATCCGCACCGCCATATCCGCAAGCCGTGCCTGCGTCATCTGGTGCTCGGACAGCGGCCTGCCGAACACCTCACGCTCGGCGACCCACGCGCGTGCCTCCTCCATCGCACGACGCGCAAGCCCAAGGGCTGCCGCTCCAACGGTTGGGCGAAACAGGTCGAGGGTGCCGAGTGCGACACGGAGCCCGGCACCGGGCTCCCCGACGAGACGATCACCGGAGACGCGACAGTTGTCGAATTTCACCGTCCCCAGCGGATGCGGCGCCGAAACATCGATTCGCTCCACCACTCGCACGCCCACGTCGTCGGCGTCCACGACGAGCGCGACGTATCGTCGCTCCCCGTCTCGCACCGGCGGGCTTTCGTCGAACCTCGCGAAGACGACGTAGTGGTCGGCGATTCCCGCATTGGAGATCCACGTCTTTTCGCCATCGAGCACGAATCCGCTGCCGTCACGATGCGCGACGGTGCCCATCGCCGCGACGTCCGAGCCTGCGCCGCTCTCGGAGATCGCGAACGCCGCAATGCGTTTTCCACGGGCGACGTCGGGCAGGTAGCGCCGTTTGAGGGCATCGGATCCAAACAGCGTAATCGGACCGGTACCAAGTCCCTGCATCGCGAATGAGAAGTCGGCCAGGCCCGAGGCGGTAGCGAGTGATTCACGGATGAGGCAGAGCGACCGCCCATCGAGCTGGTCCGCCACCCCACCAAACGCGGCGGGCACGACGTGTCGCAGCCATCCCGCCTCGCCCAGCTGCCTGACGAGCGCGCGGCAGGCGGCGTCGACATCGTCAGGCTCGGGCTCGTCCCAGAGCTCGTTACGAGCCCACTGGTGTATCTCGGGCGCGAGCTCCCGATGCACCGTGTCGAAGAATGGCCATTCGAGATGGTCAAGCGCCGTCATTCAATTCCCTTCGAATACCGGCGACTGCTTCCGCGTGAAGGCCTCGTACGCCCGGGCAAAGTCTTCCGTCGACATGCACGTTGCCTGTACCTGCGCCTCGTTCTCGATCGCCTCGTCCAGCCCCATCCCCCATTCCTGATGGAGAGCGCGCTTGGTCATCCCGTGCGCGAAGGTGGGGCCGGACGCGAGCGAGCGCGATTGCGAGCGCACTTCGTCCTCGAGGGCTTCCGGCGTCGTGACCTTGTTGAAAAACCCCCACCGCTCCGCCTCGTCGCTCGACATGAAGCGGCCGGTGTAGAGGAGCTCCGCCGCGCGGCCTTGCCCGATGATGCGCGGAAGCATCGCACACGCGCCCATGTCCGCTCCCGAAAGGCCGACGCGCGTGAACAGAAAAGCCACGCGCGTCCGCGATGTTCCGATCCGCAGGTCGCTGGCCATGGCGAGAATGGCGCCCGCTCCCGCGCACACCCCGTCGACGGCGGCGATGATCGGCTGCGGACAGGCGCGCATCGCCCGCACGACATCGCCGGTCATCCGGGTAAAGGCGAGCAGCTCATCCATCTTCCCTTCGCGTTTCATCTTGACCAGCGGGCCGATGATCTCGTGCACATCCCCACCGGACGAGAAATTGCCCTCGGCGCCCGTCAGCACGATGACTTTGATGTCGGTCGCGAACGCGAGCTGGCGGAACGTGTCGCGCAGCTCCGCGTAGGCTTCGAAGGTGAGCGGGTTTTTTCGCTCGGGACGGTTGAGCGTGATGGTGGCGACGCGGTCGTCGACGTGCCACTTGAAGTGGCGCGGCTCGAGATCGGCGCCGCGAATGCGGGTCGTCATTCGGCCAACATAGAGCGGACGGCCGGGGGCGGGAAGCGGCGGAGGATCACATGACCTCCCCACCGGCGACGACGATCGCCTGCCCCGTCACGGCGCTCGCGCCTGGCGAGCACAGCCAGACGACCGCACTCGCCACCTCCTCCGGGCGCACGAGCGATCCGCGCGGGCTGCCGCGGTTCAACATGTCTCGCGCTTCCTCCTCGGTCTTCCCCGAGCGCTTGAGATTGCTCACCGCGCGGTCGAGCAATCCGGTCTCCGAGGTGTACCCGGGACACACGGCATTCACGGTGATGCCACTCTTCGCCGTCTCCAGCGCCAGGCACTTCGTTAGGCCGATGATCCCGTGCTTGGCCGCGCTGTACGCGGCCATGCGCTTGTATCCCTTGAGCGCCGCGGTGGACGCAATGTTGACGATCCGCCCCTCGCCCACCTCGAGCATGGGTCCAATGACCTGTCTCGTGCAGAGAAACGTCCCCGTGAGATTGACCGCGATCGTGTGGTCCCAGGTCGCACGATCCAGCTCGTGAAAGAGAGCGGCCGAGGCGTCGCCGGCGTTGTTCACCAGCACGTAGGGTGTGCCGAACGATTCAATGGCTCGGGTGAACGCGTCGTCGACCAGCGCCTCGTCAGCGACATCGCACACGAACGTCTGCACGCGAGCGCCGAGCTTCCTCGTGGTTGCGGCCTGCGCGTCGAGGGCGGTGGTGTCTCGTCCGAGCAGTGTCAACGAGGCGCCGCATGCGGCGAGCTCGCGCGCGATCGCGGCGCCGATTCCCTTGGCCCCACCGGTGACGACCGCGTGCTTGCCATCAAGGAAGTCGGGAGTCATATCGTCGCCGTTCCGCGCAGCTCCAGCTCGCGCTGCATGGCGCGCTCCAGCTGTCGCTTGCCGGTGAGGTATTGCACCGGCCAATGCTGCGCCGCATACCCGGCCGTCGCCGCCGCCAGCAGTGTCCAGTGCGGATTCGAGAGATGCGGCCGAGCCATCGCGCACAGGTCGGCCCGGCCGGCGGCGATGATCGCGTTCACTTGATCGCCGTCGACGATGTTGCCGACCGCGATGGTGGGCAGCCCGCACTCGTTGCGCACTTGATCGCTGTACGGTGTCTGATACATGCGCCCATACACCGGTTTGGCGTCGACCGACGTCTGCCCGGTGGACACGTGGATGATGTCGGCGCCGGCGCGTCCGAACGCGCGCGAGATCTCGACGGCGTCGTCGCCCGTGACGCCTCCGTTCACCCAGTCGGTGGCGGAGATGCGCACCGACATCGGCCGATCGGCCGGCCACACGTCGCGCATCGCCGCGAACACTTCGACCGGAAAGCGCACGCGGTTCTCGAGAGAGCCTCCGTACTCATCCCGGCGATGGTTGCTGAGTGGGGTGATGAAGCTCGACAGGAGATAGCCGTGCGCGCAGTGCAGCTCCAGCATATCGAACTCCGCCTCGAGCCCCAGGCGCGCCGCCTGCACGAATGCGTCGCGCACGCGGTCCATGTCGGCGCGGCCCATCTCGCGCGGGACCGGCATGTGCGAGGTATACGGGATCGCGGACGGCGCGATCACCGTCCATCCGTCGTTGCCGAGCGGAGTGTCGTCGCCACCCTCCCAGGGAAGCTTCACCGAGCCTTTGCGTCCCGCGTGGCCGAGCTGCAGGCAGATCTTCGCGCGACTCCAGCGGTGCACGAAGTCGGTGATGCGCCGCCAGGCGGTCGCGTGCTCGCGTGAGTACATCCCCGTGCAGCCAAGGGTAATGCGCGCGTCCGGTGCCACGCAGGTCATCTCCGTGACGAGAAGCGCCGCACCACCGAGCGCGCGCGCGCCGAGGTGGACGAGGTGAAAGTCACCCGGCATGCCATCGATGGCCGAATACATGTCCATCGGCGCAACGACCACCCGGTTGACGAGCGTCATGCCACGCAGTCGAAATGGGGTGAACATGGGTGGCGGCGGCGACGCTTCCTCGGGGGTGGGCTCGCGGGAATTGGTCGAGGTTACCGCGCGGCTCGCGAACCAGCGCTCGACGCCAGAGAGGTACGCGCCGTCCCGCATGCGCAGATTCTCGTGACTCACGCGCTGGCTGCGGGTGAGCAGCGAGTAGGCGAACTGCGGTGGATCGAGGTTGACGTAACGGCGCACGTTCTCGAACCACTCCATGGAATTGCGGGCGGCGTTTTGAAGACGGAGCGCTTCGGTCATGCGCTCGTCCTGATAGCGCTGGAGCCCCCGCGGCAGGTCCTTCACCCCATGCTCGTCGATCACGCGAGCCAGCGCGATCGCGTCCTCGAGGGCGAGCTTCGTTCCCGATCCGATGGAGAAGTGCGCTGTGTGCGCGGCGTCGCCGATGAGAACCACCCTGTCGTGGTACCACGACGCGTTGCTGACGCGAACGAAGGTGAGCCACGGCTTGGCGCGCTGGTGCGGCGCGTTGTGCATGAGCCGATGGCCACCGAGCCAGGGAGCGAACATCGATTCGCACTCGGCGAGCGTCGCCGCGGCATCCATGCGATCGAATCCGGCGTTGCGCCACGACCGCTCGTCGCACTCGACGATGAACGCGGACTGCGCCTCATCGAACCGATAGGCGTGTACCTGAAAGACGCCCGCGTCGTTGATCACGAAAATGAACGTGAAGGCGTCGAATCGCTGCGTGGTGCCGAGCCAGATGTACGGCGCCTTCCGAACGTCGAGGTTCGGTCGGAAATGTTGGGCGAGCTCCTGCCGAATCATGCTGTTGACGCCGTCGGCCGCCACGATCAGATCGGCGTCGTGGAGGCCGAGTCGCTTCAGACCGGCGAGCCCGCCCACCTCCTGGCGAAACCGAAGGTCGACGCCGAGCGCCCGTGCTCGTCGCTGGAGGATCTCGAGCAGTCGCCGGCGAGCGATCCCGGCGAACCCGTGTCCGCCCGACGTGATCGTGGTGTCCTTGAAGTGGATGTCGATGTCATCCCAGCGCGCAAAGCTGTCGCTGATCGCTTCATACGTCGGCGCGTCGGCGGCGCGAACGTTGTCGAGCGTCTGATCGGAGAATACGACACCCCATCCGAACGTATCGTCGGGGGCGTTCCGCTCGAGGACGATGATGTCGGCGTCGGGCCGACGCTTCTTGAGTAGGAGCGCGAAGTACAGCCCAGCCGGTCCGCCGCCCACGGTGACGATCCTCATCGCCCGGAATGTCGCCCCAGCGCCGCGTCTCGGCTAGACAAGCCGCGTCTGGCCGGGATGCGTGAGCGTGCGGCTTCGATCAGAAGCAAGAACTTAGGGCCGACATCCAGGTTCAAAGGGGGGATGCGGATTACGCGGATACACGGATCGGGCGGATCGTGCCTGCGCCGAGAATTCTCCTCGCGCGAAAAAAAACACTGCTATTTGCTCCTGTGGAGGAGAGCTGTCAGCAACGGGAACGATCCGC
>DATFBS010000090.1:0-74456 GCA_035253695.1 Gemmatimonadaceae bacterium | reverse complement strand
GCGTCGGGGCTACGGACCATTCACATCGATCCCGCCGGGTTCGTTCGTCGATGCCCCGACTTTCCCGCCGATGTGCATTGGCGCGAGTTCCGCCCCTACTCGAAGATCGACTGCAACGCCTGCTTCTACGCCTGCCGCGGGGAGGCGCAGGCGCCACTGACGCTCTCGCGGGTGAGGGATGTGGTTGCGTGAACCGACTGCGGATTGGGGAACGCGGATGAACTGCGTGCGACCGCGAAGCATTCCGACGCTCGTGTGTGCTTCCGCCTGCAATCCGCAATCCGCAGTCCGCAGTAGTGTTCGATGAGTGCTCTCCTGTTTTACAACGCGTCCCAGGTCGTCACCTGCAGTGGCCCGCCGCGGGCGCGACGGGGCGGGGAGCTCGGCGACGCGCAGACGCGTCGTGGCGTCGGCGTGCTCGTCGTCGAGGATCGCGTGGCGATGGTTGGGCCGCCTGAGGAGCTGGAGCGTGCGCGCCCCGATGCGGAGCGCATCGACTGCGGGGGCGGCCTGCTCACCCCGGGACTGGTCGATTCCCACACCCATGCGGTCTTCGGTCGACCACGGTATGAGGAGCAGGAGATGCGCGCAGCGGGCATAGGGTACATGGAGATTGCGCGACGGGGCGGAGGCATACATGCCTCGGTTCGCGACGCCCGGACACGCGAGGCTGACGACCTCGCCCTGCTGGCCGAGGCCCGACTTCGCCGGCTCGCGTCGTACGGAACGACCACCGTGGAGGTGAAATCGGGGTACGGGCTGACGCTCGACGATGAGCTCAAGCTTCTGCGCGTCATCGCGACGGTCGCCTCGCGCCTGCCAATGCGAATCATCCCGACGTGGTTAGGGGCGCACGAGATTCCCGTCGAGTATCGGGGCACCGATGGCGGTAGCGCCAGTTATGTCAAACTACTCGTCGATCAAATGCTCCCGCTCGTCGCCGCCAGCGGCCTCGCCCGATTCGCCGACGTGTTCTGCGAGCCCGGGGTATTCACCACCGATCAGACCCGAACGATCCTGGAAGCCTCGAAAAGGGCGGGCCTCGGCCTGAAGCTCCACGCCGACGAGCTGGAGCCGTCAGGGGGCGCGGAGCTCGGCGCTGCGCTCGGAGCGACCTCGGCTGACCACCTCGCGGCGGTGTCGGAGGCGGGGATAGCGGCGCTCGCCGCCTCCCACACCGTCGCGACCCTGCTCCCCGGCACCATGCTGTTCCTGGGACGCCCTCGTCAGGCGCCCGCCCGCGCTCTCATTGCGGCGGGAGCGGCCGTCGCCCTGGCGACGGATTTCAATCCGGGGACGTCCCCAACATTCAACTTCCCGCTCATTCTCACGCTCGCCGTCAGCCAGCTTCACATGTCAGCGGCCGAGGCGCTCGTCGCGGCCACGGTAAACGGCGCTGCTGCCCTCGGACTCGCCGATCACGTAGGACAAATCTCCCCGGGGTTTTCGGCCGACCTCGCACTTTTTGACTGCGAGGACATTCGTGAGTTGCCGTATTGGTATGGAGACCGTCGTTGTAGGGGGACGTGGGTACGCGGGGAAACTTGTCACCCTTCCAGCGCACCAATATCTTAAGCAGTTACGCCCCAACGATTTCCCCGCTACCTGCCTCGCGGCTTCTCCGGAGTTCACCAAGCGCCGATGTCCAACGTCCCCAAGCTCAAGAAACGAGCGGGCGAGTTCGAACAGAAAAAGCAGTTCGACAAGGCGCTTGCGGTCTACCTCCAGATCCTCGAGGAAGTCTCCGGGAGCGAGGACGAGGCCGACGTCGCCCTGTTCAACCGCGTCGGCGACCTCATGCTCCGCCAGGGCAATGTCAGTGAGGCCGTCGATCATTACGAGCGGGCGGTGGACCTGTACGCCGAGGGCGGCTTTTTCAACAACGCCATCGCGCTCTGCAACAAGATCCTCCGCAACGCACCCGGGCGAAACTCGATCTACTACAAGCTCGGAAAGATCAGCGCCAAAAAGGGCTTCACCAACGACGCGAAGCAGAACTTCCTCGAGTACGCCGACCGCATGCAGAAGAGCGGCAAGCTCGACGAAGCCTTTCGCGCGCTGAAGGAGTTCGCCGACCTCTGCCCGGACCAGGACGACATCCGCTTGATGCTTGCGGATCAGCTGGTGAAGAAAGACCGCAAGGGCGAGGCGATCGAGCAGCTCCAGGTTCTCTACGAACGGTACGAGTCCGAGGGCCGCTCGAGCGAGGCGCGCGCGACTGTCGATCGCATGAAAGCGATCGACCCGGCTGTCGAGCCGCAGGCGCCGGGGCAGCGCGCGGCGCCGAAGAGCGGCGACCTCGTCTTCCTCGACGTCGGCTTCGATGCACCGGCCCCTCCCAAGGCGCGGCCGCCACGGCCAGCCGAGGACCAGCCTCGGCCCAAGCCCGCGCCGGTTCGGCGACCGTCCGAGCCGGTGAGGCGACCGTCGATGGACGGGTTGCCCATGATCGATGCGGGGCCGCCGACCGCCAAGGGGGCGCACGAGCCCCTGTCTCACGGCGCGCGCGCGGCCGGCGCCGATCAGGGAGTGGATGCTTCACCCGGCCTACTGGCAGGCTTCGAGCAGACCGCGTTAGGCGCCGAGGCGTCTCCTCCGCCAGTCCCGCTGCTCGATATCGAGCCCACCTCGATCGGTGGCGGCCGCACGGCACGAGCGAACTCGGACCTCCCGCTGATCGATTCGGAGCTGTCCGTTCCCGACGTTTCGCCTGACGAGGCTGTGTCGCTCCCGGGCGAGCTCCCAATGATCGAGATTCCGGACACGGACACCCTGCGCAGCGCCCAGCGCCTCGACCTCATCATGCCCGAAGATGAGGCGGTGAATCCGCTGGCCGATTTGAATGCATCGGGATCCGCGATCGAGCCCGACGAGATGCCGTTGCAGCCCGATCCTTCGCGCAGCTCGCTGGCCGATGGCACGGAATGGGAGATCCGTCTCGAGGATACCGCCTTTCTCGACGATACACCCAGCGGGGGTGCGGATCTGCCGCTCATCCACCCGTCTGGACACGACGGGGTGCAAGCGGCCGTCGACGAAGATCCGGCCGCGGCGCGGTCCGCGCTCGTCGAGCGGCTCCGTGACGCCGTCGCCGACGACCCAGGGAACTGGCAGCTTCATCGCCAGCTCGGCGAGGCGCTACTCGAAGACGGCGATCGCGAAGGCGGCATCGATGAGCTCGAGATTGCCATGGTCGGATTCGAGAGCACGTCCGACCACGCCAGTGCACGCGCGGTTGCCGACGAGATTCTCCACCTAGATCCCAACTCGGTACGTCACCATCAGAAGCGCGTCGAGTACTCGTTCCTGCTCAACGACAAAACGCGCCTTGTCGATGCCTATCTCCAGCTCGCCGACTGCTTGTTCAGGAACGGCCACGAGGAGAAGGCGCAGGCGGTTTACCAGCGTGTGATCGACATCGCGCCTGACGACGCGCGCGCCCAGGCGGCGCTCGCCGTCTTTGGTGACACGCCCGGAGGCGCGCCGGCAGAGCCCGAGTCCTCGTTTGCGCCGCCGCCCGCCTCTCAGGCAGCGCCGACCCGAAGCGCTCCGCCGCCACCTTCGCCTGCGCAGCGGGCACCTGCGGCATCGAAACCGTCTGCGCAAGCACCCGCGAAGCAACCCCCGAAGCCAGCGCCAACGTCCCGCACCGAGCCCGTACGCGACCCACTTGGCGATTTGCGCAACGCCGTGAAGGATCTTCCTCTCATCGAGGATACGCCTTCACCACCGCCGGCCAGACCTCGCGTCGCTCAACCCACTCCGGCGGCGAAGGTCGAGCCGCCGAAGCCTGCGGCGAAGCCAGAGCATCGACGCTCCGAGCCCGTTCGCCAGCCGAAGCGTCCCGAGCCCAAGCGCCCGGATCCCAAGCGCGCATCCCGTCCGGCCGCGAGGCACGGATCGGGGGGCGATGATGATTTCGTCAACCTTTCCGACTGGCTGAGCGAGGATAAGACGCCCAAGTCGACGCGCATGGTGGCCGACGTGCGCGAGCCCGAATCGGACCAGGTCGACTTCTCGGACATGCTCGAGCGATTCAAGCAGGGAATCGCCGAGAACGTATCGGACGAGGATCACGAGGCGCACTACGATCTCGGGGTTGCCTACAAGGAGATGGGCCTGCTCGACGAGGCGATCGCTGAATTCCAGAAGGCGCTGCGGGGCGTGGAGCACCGCATCCGCACGTTCGAGGCGTTAGGCCAATGTTTCATCGAGAAAGGACAGTATCAGATTGCGGTGACGATTTTGTCGCGGGCGCCGGCCGAGCCGGGGGCGACCGACGAGCAGCTCGTCGGGGTGCTCTATCTCCTCGGGTACGCCTCGGAAGCGCTGCAGAAGTTCAACGACGCTCTCGCGTATTATGAGCGTGTGTTTGCCGTCGACATTACCTTCCGCGACGTGAACGACCGTCTCGCCGCGCTGGAGCGAGTAGCGAAATGAGTGCTCCCGCACGGGCGGGAGCGCGCGCCGTCCGGGCGCCCGCTGGGCAGCTGAGTGAGATACAAGCGCCTGTGCGCGAGCGGCTGGACCAGGTTGCCGCGGAGCTGCAGCGGGTCGTCGTCGCGGACTTTCCAATGATGGAGGCGATCACCACCCATCTCCTCCAGATGAAGGGGAAGATGTTCCGGCCTACCCTCACGCTGCTGGCGAGTGCGGTGGAAGGTCGGCCGGACCCGCGCGCGATCCCGCTGGCCGCCGTTGTCGAGCTGGTGCATCTCGCGACGCTGGTACACGATGATTCTGTCGACCACTCGACGCTCCGCCGCGGCATGCCGACCATCAATGCCCTGTTCACGCATCAGATTTCCGTGATCATGGGCGACTTCCTGTATTCACGCGCCGTGGTGGAGCTCGTGCGGGTCGGAGACATGGCGCCCCTGCAGGTGCTCGCGCACGCGACGAATCAGATGACCATCGGGGAGATGCGACAACTGACGGCGCTCGATGCGCTGCGCTTCTCCGAGGAGGACTACGACGCGCTGATCGACGCCAAGACCGCGTCGCTGCTATCGGCCGCGTGTGAGATTGGCGCGATCGCCGGCGCTGCCCAGCATCGGCGCACATTGGCGCGGTATGGGCTGCAGCTCGGCATGGCGTTTCAGATCGTCGATGACCTGCTCGATTACACCGCCGACCCTTCGACGACAGGCAAGCCCACCGGCCTGGATCTTCGAGAGCACAAGGTCACGCTCCCGCTGATTCATGCACTCCGAAACATGAGCCCTGGCGACCGCGCGGTCGTCGAGCGCCTCTTCGCCGAATCGGAGCCCGATGATGACCTGATCGCGAACGTGATCGCCATCGTCGAGGAGCGCGGCGGGCTCGAGTACGCGCGACGCCGGGGCGAGCGGTTCGCCGATGAGGCTGCGGAAGCACTGTCGGAGTTGCCGGAATCGCGCGCCACGTTGGCGCTGCGTGATGCCATCGCCTACGTCATGGAGCGAACGCAGTGATGAATCGCCCGTCCTCCTCGATGTCCCGCTCGGCTCGCCACCGTCCGGGCTTTCACGCGCTCGTCCTGGCGATCGGCTTTCTGGTCGGTGGGCTGATCACTCACATTAGCCGCCGCTTTCTGCCACCCGGCGCGGTCAAGGAATTCCTGACCACGGGGCTTAGTGGCTCCGTCGGGCCAGTGTCGATCGACCTGATCATGATTAAGTTCTCACTAGGACCCGTGGCCGTCGACATCTCGCTCTTGAGCCTGCTCGGCGTGCTGATCGCCTATCTCATCGCTCGATCGCTGTTCTAGGAGGCACAATGCCATTCGGCAATTTCAGCTTTTGGGAGATCATCCTCCTGATGGTGGCCGTGCTCCTCCTCTTTGGCGCGAAGCGGCTTCCCGAAATCGGGGCGTCGATGGGGAAGGGCATTCGCGAATTCAAGAAGTCGCTGACCGATGTGAATCGGTCGCTGACCGAGCCTGAGGCGCGGGAGAGTCTTCCACCTGCGCGCCCGGAAAGCGAAGCGCGAAGCCAGGAGGAGCGTCGCCCTGAGCCCAAGAGACTGATTTAGGAGCTAGGGGTCAGGGATCAGGGATGAGGGAAGGAAAGGCGCGTCGCCGCTTCGCGGCAGACGCGCCTATCAGATGAGCAAACGGCCGCGCAGTGCGCGGCCGTTTGCCTTTCCTTCCCTGATCCCTGACCCCTTATCCCTAGCTGCTATCCCGCCCGTTCCCTCGTCATCGCCTGGACCTCCGCCCGGCGATCATCCACGTCCGCTTCCTTTCGAAGCGCCGTCACGAAATCCTGAATGCGCTGCCGGCGAAGGCGGAGTAGCAGTTGCTGACGCTGCTGCTCCTTCTGTGCCTCCCATGCGGCGCGGTCAGCGGTCACACGGGCATCGACGCGCACGACGAACACACCGTCTTCCGTCTTCACTGGGCCGCTCGTCGCCCCCACTGGCAATCCAAACGCCGCTCCGACTGCCTCATTGAGCCGGCCGATCCCGGGGACGAGACTCACGCGAGTGAACATGCCGGTCCTCTCGACGCTCGCGCCGTTCTCCTGCGCCGCTTGCTCGAGGGTTTTGCCGGAGACAACCGCGTCTGCGATGCGACGAGCGCGCGGCTCGAGATAGTCCACCTTCTTGCGATTGACGAGCAGACGCTGGACCTGATCCCGGACGTCGTCGAGCTGCACGTCGCCGCCCGGCGCGAGCGAGTCGATGCGCGCGAGGTAGAACGCGTCGGGTGCATCGATGATGTCGCTGACATCGCCAACCCGCGATCCGCGAAACGCCCAGGCGCCGAGGTCCTGCACGTACCGCCCGTTCCACATGAGAGGCTCGCCCTCGGTGGCTACCGCGCGTGCGATCGGAAGGTTGAATCGCTTGGCCGCACTGTCGAGCCGACCGGGAGCGTCGCTGGCACCGAGGATGTTGGAGATGGTATCGGCCTGCTCCGATACGCGCTGCGCGCTCGAATCGCTCTGTGTGATCGGCAGCTGAATGTGTCGGACGGTGATCGAGTCGCCCTTTTTCTCATCGACCTTGATGAGGTGGTAGCCGACCGGCGAGAGGACAGGCTGCGATACCTCTCCAGGGCGAAGCGCGAACGCCGCGCGCTCGAATTCTGCCGGATACGTGCCGCGCGCCACCGTACCGAGAAGGCCGCCCTGGGCTGCCGAGGCACTGTCAGAGGATTCACGCCGCGCGACGGTGTCGAACGGCACGCCCCCGACGATCTCCTCGCGAAGCGCCAGGACACGTTGGCGTGTCGCCGCGCTATCCGCGGCAGTAATCGGGCGGGGGAGAGCGATGAGTGACAACACCGCGCGACCTTGTCGCTTCGAGAAATCGTCACGGTGGTCGTCGAAATACCGACGCATTTCATCGTCGGTAACGCGCGCCGCGCTGTCCGGTACCGTCGCCGGGCGCAGGGCAACGTAGGAGACTCGCGCCGAGTCGCGCTCGTCCTGCCAGATTCGCCAGAGTCGCGCGTCGGTGAGATACACGCCGGCGGCGATCTGCTCGAAAAGCTTCTGCCGAGGAATCTCCGTGCGGTAATACTGCTCGAGGAACTGCGTCAGCCCCTGCGTCCGCGCCATCGGGCTTTGCAGAAGGCGCTGGTACTTCTCCGGGTCGAACCGCCCCTCCGTCTGAAGATCGGGGTTCTGCGCCAGGTCGGGATGCGGCATCGCCAGCGCGGCGTACTGGATCTCTTCGTCCGTGACCGCAATGCCACGGCGCTCGTATTCGCGCGCGAGCAGGATGGAGTCCACGATCTGCTGAAACGCGATGTCCTCGATGCGGCGCCGGTCATCGTCGGTTAACGAAGACGCACCACGTCGCTGCTGCTCCTGAGCGGATAGTGCACGTACCTGGCTGTCCCAGCGATCGTATCTGATGTCCACGCCATCGACGCTGCCGACGGACGTGCCCAGCGATATGCCGCGGCTGCTCAGCCCGGAGGTCTCCGCGAACAGGAAAAAGAAGACGAACGTCGCGAGGATGACCCCGAAAACAATCTTGATGAACGTCGGCGATCGGAACGCTTGCAGCACGGAAAAGGACGGGCTGTAGGTGGGCGGGAGTGGCAGCCAGAAAATCTATCCGGCGGCGCTTCATAAAATCAAGCCACGATATGACTTCCGATTGACTTCAATCGTCAGGAGGGTATATCTTGCCGCGTCTCGCCGCCCCGGGCCTGGGGCAGTTCCTCTGAGGGCATTGCATGGCCGCCAACACCGCCCTGATCGAAGACCTTCTTCGACAATACGCTGAGAACCCGCGCCGTGTATTCGCCCGACTTGCGAACGAGCTTCGAAAGTCTGGCGATTACGACCGCGCGATCGAAATCTGTCGCGGCCAGATTCCGCAGCAGCCGGGGTACATCAGCGGCCACATCGTGCTCGGCCAGTCGTTGTACGACTGTGGCCGCCTCGAAGAGGCCCGGCAGACGTTCGAGACCGCGCTCAATCTCGATCCCGAGAACCTGATCGCGCTCCGACACCTGGGGGACATTGCGCGGCAGCACGGCGCGAACGACGTCGCTCGTGGTTGGTACCGCCGCCTCCTCGAAGTCGATCCGCAAAACGATGAGGTCGTCGCGCAGCTCGAGGCGATGGGCGAATCCACGGGCGGCACGCCCGCCATGGGTCAGCCGGTCGTGGCGGGAGAGTTTTCTCCAGAAGTCGATCTCGAGGGATTGAGCGTTCCCACGGTCGAAGGCGCCCCGGCGCCGGAGACGGGAGCGCCCGGAGCGTCCGACATCGAGCTCGACGAGTACAAGCTCGACACCGCCGCGAAGTCCAGCGACGCCGTCGGCGAGCATGAACCGCTCGAAATCGAGACGGCGGATGCCTTCGAGCCGGCGAGTGGCGCCGAGAAAGCGTTCCCCGATCTGGAGCAAAGTCTCGAGGTGAGTGGCATCGGCCCCGGCGAGACGGCCCCCAAGGCGGCCGAGGCCCAGGCGATGTTCGGGGACGCCATGGGGGACGAGGCGCGAGAAGGTGGCGAGCCCCGCGATGCGGTGGACGCGTACTATCCGATGCTGGACGTTCAGTCGACCGGCCCCTCGCCCGGCGCGTTCGTCACCGAGACGATGGCGGAGCTGTACCTCCAGCAGGGGTACGTGCAGGAAGCACTCGACATCTACCGCCAGCTCGCGGCGCAGAATCCGGCCGACGCCACCTTGCGAGAGCGCGTTAGGCAGCTCGAGCAGGGCTCGCGCTCGAGCATCGGGATCGCGGCCATCTCGGACGAGGTCGTGGAAGCCGCGCACAAGCGTGCCACGACGAAGCCCAAGAAGACGATCCGCAGCTTCTTCGCGAGACTGGCGATGCGGCGTGTTGTCGAGCGCGGCGAGGAAAGCCCTGAGGGTGAAGCGGGCGGCGACGCGGAACAGGAAGACACATACGCGCCTCCCGCGCCCGCTGCGCCTCCACCGCCATCCGCGTCTCCGGCGCCGCGCCGTGCCGCCCCCGAGCTCGAAGAGCCAGCATGGCTCCGGTCCGATCCGGAGCCTGAACCTCCCCCGGCACCGAGTCCGGAGGAGAAGGGACCGTTCGCGCTGCTCGACGAGGCGGAATGGAATTCCGCCATGCCGCGCACGCCCACGGGTGGCGCCGATCCGTCGCCTCGTGCGAAGTCGGAGGACGACGTGCCGTGGCTCACGGGGTATGAGCCGGATGAGCAGCAGCAGCCCCGACGCCCCGAGGGAACACAGGGGCATACCGGCGACATGATCGCCATTCCTCCGTCCGAGCTCTTCCCGACGCGAAGCATCCCGACGGAGGATGAAAATGCCGCGGCGACGCTGGCGAGCGCCTTCGAGCCGGAGTTCGCGGCACGGCTCACGCCGGTTCGGCCGATTCCGACGCAGTCGCCACAGGGGCCCTCGTCGCGCACGCCCGCGGAGGGCACGCGCCCGAGCGGCGCGACTCGTCAGGCGGACGAAGAGCTGTCACTCGATCAGGTGTTCGGTCGGACCCCGGCGTCCGGCTCACCCCCGACTCGCTCGGGGTTCACCTTCGACCAATTCTTCGACGAGCAGAAAGAGGCGAATCGCGAGACCTCTCAGGACGCTTCGAGTGAGATCGAGTTGTTCAACACGTGGCTCGACCAGCTCAAGAAGTAGTGCGCATCGCCGTGCTGAATGGGCCGAGCCTCAACTTGCTCGGCTCACGCGAGCCGGCGATCTATGGACACGCGACGTTAGGCGACATCGAGCAGCGCTTGCGCGTGGTCGCCGGAGAAATCGGCGCGGAGGTGGAGTTCGCCCAGCACAATGGCGAGGGTGACCTCATTGACCGAATCCACGCGATGCGTGGGAAGGCGGATGGCGCGCTGATCAACGCCGGTGCGTACACGCACACGAGCCTGGCGATCCGAGATGCGCTCGCCGCCGTTGACGTGCCTTTCGTGGAGGTCCACCTGTCGAACATCTTCGCTCGGGAGCCCGAGCGACGCCACTCGATGCTCGCCGGCGCCGCGACCGCCGTTCTGTGCGGATTCGGCGCGCTCGGGTACGAGCTGGCATTACGCGGCCTCGTCGCCAAGCTGGCCGAGTCGAGTGCCTGACCGACGACCGCAGCGCCTCGAGGCGCTCTCGGAGGCGGTTCTCGCGGCGCATCTCGAGGCGATTCTTCTCACCAGCCTGCCGAACATCCGGTACATCACGGGCTTTTCCGGAACGAGCGCTCTCGCCCTGGTGACGGCGAAGGATGCAATCCTCATCACCGATTTTCGCTACCAGACGCAGGCGAGCGCCGAGGTCGGTGATCTGGCTCGCGTCGTGATCGAGCCGCAAAGTCTCTGGGCGGGACTCTGGCGAACGCTCCCCACGGGGATGCCGGCGATCATTGGATTCGAATCGCACCATCTCGTCCATCGCGACTTTCAGCGATTGCTCGAGCAGGGTGCGCGCTGGCAATGGCGTCCTACGATCGACATCGTCGAGTCGCTACGGGAGCGCAAGGACGAGGATGAGCTCGCGTTGATCTCCCGCGCGGCCAACATTGCCGACGCAGCGCTCGAGCGCATGATCGGCGAGGTACGCGTCGGAATGTCGGAGCTCGAGATCGCCGGTTTGCTCGAGCGCGCACTTCGTGACGGTGGGAGCGAAGGGTTCCCCTTTCCGACGATCGTTGCATCCGGGGAGCGCTCGGCGCTTCCGCACGCGCGGTCCTCCGAGCGCGCGGTGAAGGATGGCGACTTCCTGTTGATCGACTTCGGCGCGGTCGTTGGCGGGTATTGCGCCGACGTGACGCGCACGTTCGTGGTCGGGCGGGCGACGGAGGAGCAACGGGAGATTCACGCGATCGTTCGCGAGGCGAACGAGCGGGCGTCCCGAGCCATTCACGCCGGCATGCGAGGGCGAGATGCCGACGCGGTCGCGCGGGGCTACATTGAAGACCGCGGTTTCGGCAATGCGTTCGGCCACAGCCTTGGCCATGGAATCGGTATCGAGGTCCACGAGGCGCCGCGGCTGGCGCGTACCGCCGAAGCGTCGCTGCCGAATCACGCCGTCGTCACCATCGAGCCGGGCATTTACCGCCCCGGGTGGGGTGGCGTGCGCATCGAGGATGATGTCTTTCTCGAGGACGCGGGCGCTCGCGTGCTCACCGCGTTTTCGCGCGACCTGATTGAAATCGGATAGCGGAACGAGGAACGAGGACCGAGGAAATTGAGCGACTCATCCGACCGGAAGGGGGATTCCTGCACGCAACGCCGAGGTCCACTTCCTTCCTCATTCCTCGTTCCTCATTCGCATTCGACGTGACCGTCCTCATCCCAGCCCAATGATCGACCTACGCTATGTGAAGAAGCTCGTCGAGATGCTCGATGAATCGAGCGTGGATTCCATCGAGATCTCGACGGACAAGGGGATGAAGATCCGCATCTCGAAAACCCCGCAGCAGCGGGGCACGGTGCAGGTAGCGCCACCCATCCCGATCCCGATGCCGGTTGCCCCGCCGGTGCCCGCTCGCGCCACCCCCAGCGAGTCCCTCCCGGCGGTGGGGGAAGGGGAGACGCCCAAGGCGGAGCCCAAGTCGAAGTTGCTGGAGGTCAAGTCCCCCATGGTCGGGACCTTTTACAAGTCGCCCGAGCCGGGGGCTCCTGCTTACGTAACGGCAGGGGCGCGCGTCTCTAAAGGACAGATCCTCTGCATCATCGAAGCAATGAAGATCATGAACGAGATCGAGTCCGAATTCTCGGGCGTCGTACGCGACATCCTCGTCGAGGACGCGCACCCGGTCGAGTATGGACAAGTCCTCTTCCGTATCGATCCCAACGGGTAACCGATGACCACCGCCGCACGCACCGCTCCGACGCCCGGGGGCCAGCCCACGGCTGGCTTCAATTTCAAGGCGGTCCTCCAGCGGATGATCCAGCAGAACGCCTCCGATCTTCACCTGAAGGTCGGACGCCCTCCGGTGCTCCGCATCAATGGCGAGCTTCAACAGCTCGATCTTCCGCCACTCAAGCCGGAAGACCTGAAGCAGTTGGCCGAGCAGATCATGACGCCGAAGCAGGTGAAGGAATTCACCGAGAACAAGGAAGCCGACTTCGCCATCGGCGTCCCCGGCATTGGGCGATTCCGGGTGAACGTGTTCCAGCAACGCGGCACGATCGCCTATGCGCTGCGGCTCGTGCCCTATCAGGTGAAGAACGTCACCGAGCTCAATCTGCCGCCGGTCGTCGAGGAAATCGCCATGAAGCCGCGCGGTCTGGTGCTCGTCACCGGAGTCACCGGCTCGGGCAAATCGACGGCGCTGGCGGCAATGATCCAGCATATCAACGAGCGCCGCCACGCGAACGTCATCACGATCGAGGATCCGATCGAGTTCCTGCACCGGGACATCAACTGCAACATCAACCAGCGCGAGGTCGGAACCGACACCGGCAACTTCGGCTCGGCGCTGCGGCGTGTGCTGCGTCAGGACCCCGACGTCATCCTCATCGGTGAGATTCGAGACCTCGAGACGCTCGAGGTCGCTCTCAAGGCCGCCAGCACGGGCCACACGGTGTTCTCGACGCTGCACACGACCGACGCGACGCAGACCATCAATCGTGTGCTCTCCTTCTACGCACCGCACCAGCAGAGCGAGGTCCGGTTCTCGTTGTCGAGCGCGCTGCAGGCCGTGATTTCGCTCCGTCTCGTGCCGCGCTCGGACAAGCCGGGGCGCGTGCCGGCGTGCGAGATCCTCATCAACACCGCTGCCGTGCGTGATCAGATCCGCGACATGTCGAAGTCGCTCAACATCCCCGACCTCATCAAGGAAGGCACCGTGCAGTACGGGATGCAGAGCTTCGACCAATCGCTCATGCACTGGTACACCCAGCGCGTCATCTCGTACGAGAGCGCGATGTTCTACGCGACCAACCCGAGCGAGTTCGCCCTCCGCACGCAGGGCGTCGAAGGCTCGAGCGACAAGAGCTGGGACAAGTTCCGGGAAAAGCAGTGACCCGAGGTGCTCGATGTGCTCAAGGTGCTCGAGGTGCTCGAGGATAGTGGCGACCGCACCTTGAGCACATCGAGCACCTTGAGCACCTTGAGCACCTCATGTTCAAGAAAGTCCTAGTCGCGAATCGCGGAGAGATCGCGTTACGCGTAATTCGGGCGTGCCGCGAGCTCGGAATTCAGACCGTCGCCGTCTACTCGGAAGCCGACCGCGAATCGCTGCACGTCCGCTTCGCCGACGACGACGTGTGCATCGGGCCGGCTCCCGCGCGCGAATCGTATTTGCGGATTCCTCGCCTCATCGCCGCCGCCGAGATCACCGGGGCCGATGCGATTCACCCCGGATACGGCTTTCTGGCCGAGAATGCCGAGTTCGCCGAGACGTGTGCGGCGTCGAACATCACGTTCATCGGGCCCACGCCAGAGCAGATTCGGGTGATGGGAGACAAGGCGGCCGCTCGTAAGGCCATGGCTGATGTGGGAGTCCCGATCATTCCCGGCACACCCGGCCCGGTCGACGACCCGGAGGAGGCGATCGGGCTCGCGCGCGACATTGGATTCCCAGTGATCATCAAGGCTGCCGCCGGGGGTGGCGGCAAAGGCATGCGCGTGGCGAAGGATGTCGACGATTTCGCGCGCTCCTTTCAACTCGCACGATCGGAGGCGCTGTCGGCGTTCGGGAACGGCGAGGTCTACGTCGAGAAGTACCTCGCCCGTCCGCGACACATCGAGTTCCAGATCCTCGGCGACAAGCATGGCAACACGATTCACCTCGGCGAGCGCGACTGCTCGGTACAGCGGCGACATCAGAAGCTTATCGAGGAGGCTCCGAGCCCGATCATGACGCCCGAGCTTCGCGCCCAGATGGGAGACGCGGCGGTGCGCGGCGCCAAGTCGATCCGCTATGTGGGCGCCGGGACGATCGAGATGCTCTACAACGAGGACGGCTCGTTCTACTTCATGGAGATGAACACCCGCATTCAGGTCGAGCATCCGGTGACCGAGATGTTGACGGGCATCGATCTGGTCAAAGAGCAGATTCGCGTCGCGGCGGGGGAGAGGCTGTCGGTAAAGGAGCTGCCGCCGTTGCGCGGACACGTCATCGAGTGCAGGGTGAATGCGGAAGATCCGGCGCGAAACTTTCAACCGTCGCCGGGGAAGATCGAAGTCTTTCACCCGCCTGGCGGTCCCGGCGTGCGCCTGGACACGCACGTGTATGCGGGGTACACCGTCCCACCGTTCTACGACTCGCTGATCGCGAAGCTCATTGTGCAGGGCCGAGACCGACAGGAAGCGATTCGGCGGATGCACATGGCGCTCGAGAGCTTCATCATTGAAGGCGTGACGACGACCATTCCGTTCCTGGGACGCGTGATGATGCACAAGAAATTTCAAGCCGGCGACGTGGACACGAAGTTCCTGGAGCGCGAGGGCGAGCTCATGCGGGAGCCGGGCTAGTGCGCGTCGATGTGTACTTCGGCGTGCAGGGCCTGCAGCCGGCGAGCGTGCAGAATCGTCTGGTCGCCGTCATCGACGTACTGCGGGCGTCGACCGTCGCCGCCATCGCGCTCGCCAATGGCGCGCGCGCCGTCGTACCCCTGGAGAGCTCCGACGAGGTCATTACGCGGTCGAAGAGCTTCGACCGTTCCGAAGTCCGCCTGGCGGGAGAGCGAAAGATGAATCCGATTCCCGGGTTCGACTTGGGCAACTCGCCGGGCGAGTTCACGCGTGAAGCGGTGGAAGGCAAGACGTTGCTGTTCACCACCACCAACGGAACGGGCGCGTTCCTCGCGGTCCAGGGGGCGCGGGATGTCGTCGTGGCATCCTACGTCAACTTTTCCGCGGTGCTGACCATGATGCGCGCCGCCGCACGCGCCGGAACGGACATCAGCATCATTTGCGCTGGCCGAGAGAAGGAGTTCGCGCTCGAGGACGCCGGCTGCGCGGGGCGATATGTGCGCCAGCTCACAACGCGGACTCCCGAGATGGAAATGAACGACGGGGCTCGCGCGAGCGAGCTCATCGCGAAGCGATACGGGGACCGGGTCGACCAGCTCTTCGCCGAATCCGCTCACGGCCATGCCCTGTCGGAGGCCGGGTACGCAGAAGATCTTGTGACATGCGCGCAGATCGACTCGCACGCGATCATCCCCATCTATCAGGACCGGCAGATCACCAAGCTCGGTCCGGAACGCGAGCGGTAGGGCCGTCCGTTGGGTAGTACCACGTTGCGGCGAGAGCTCGCCGGCATCGCCCTTCTTCTCCTCGCGCTCTTCCTCGGGGCAGCCATTGCCTTCCCGGGGTCGGACGCCGCCAGCTGCCTCGCCGAGCGGGGGCCGACGGGACCCGTGGGCGCATGTCTGCGCTCGGTGTTCGTCGCCACGCTTGGCCTTCCGGCGACGGTCCTGCTTCCGCTCCTGCCGCTCGTCTACGCCTTACGAGTCTTTCGCCGGATCGAGGCCGACACGGATCGCTCGTGGCTCGTGTTCCTCGGCGGCTTGGCCCTGCTGCTGCCGGTGGCGATCGCGCTCGCGATGGGTGCCGCGCGCGAGGTCACGCAGCACACCGGGCTCTGGGGCAGCTTCGCGGCGTTCTACCTTCAGCGCGCGTTCGGCTTTGCCGGTGCATGGATCATTGTTGCGCTGCTCTTCAGCGCGCTCACGGCGGTGACGCTGGCGTGGAATCCGGTGCGCGTCCTCATCGGCTGGAAGCCACGGCCTGCCGCGCTGGTCATGGACCAGGCGCCTTCCAAGGCGAAGCGCCGCTGGCCGGTCGCCGAGGAGAATGTCGTCGATCGCGAGGCGGCCGCCCTCGCGCTGGCCCCGAGCCCGGAGGAAATGCCGGGTGTCGATCCCTCCTTTGGCGCGGCCGTCGAGAGGAACGAGGAACGAGGAACGAGGAAGAAGAAGCGCACCAAGGCCGATCTGGCCGCTGAGCACGCCGAGAAGATCGCGGCGGTGATCGACGCGAACGCGTCGGTCCCCGAGGTCGCGGCCGACGAGCTGCCGACGCCAGACATTCTTTCTCCGCCACCGCCGCGCAATCGCGATTCGTCGCAGCGCGAGCTCGACGCCATGGGCGTGAAGCTCATGGACGCGCTGCGCACGTTCCGGGTGGAAGGAGAGCTGGTCGGTCGGACGACGGGTCCGGTCGTCACGCAGTTCGAAGTCGAGCCGGCGGCGGGGGTCAAGGTCCGCCAGATCGCCAACCTCTCCAACGATCTCGCGTTGGCGATGCGTGCGCAGAGCATCCGCATCGTCGCGCCGATCCCCGGACGCGGCGCGGTGGGGGTGGAGGTTCCGAATCCGGTTCCGGAGATCGTCGGATTCCGCGAGATCCTCGAGTCGAAGGACTTTCAGCAGGCCCGCGCCGCGCTGCCGATCGCGTTAGGCAAGGATCTCGAAGGCAAGCCGGTGATCGCCGACTTGGCGAAGATGCCGCACTTGCTGATCGCGGGGGCGACCGGCTCGGGAAAGTCGGTGTGCGTGAACACGCTCATCACCAGCCTCGTGTTTCGGCACACGCCCAAGACGCTTCGCTTCCTGATGGTCGACCCCAAGATGGTCGAGCTCTCGGTGTACAATCAGCTTCCGCATCTCCGGCACAAGGTGATCACGGACAACCGCGATGCGGCGGCAGTCTTGAAGTGGGCCGTGCTCGAGATGCAGGAGCGGTATGAGCTGCTCGCCGCCAACGGCTGCCGGAACCTTCAGGACTTCAACCGGAAGGTGCAGGACGGCCTGCCGCTCTCGATGCCCAAGCGGGCCGACATCGCTTTCGAGGATCTGACGTGGCGTGGCGGCGTGCTGCCGTACATCGTGGTCGTCATCGACGAGCTCGCCGATCTCATGATGACCGTGCAGGGGGAGGTCGAGACACCGCTGGCGATGCTGGCGCAGAAGGCGCGCGCCGTGGGCGTCCATCTGATCCTCGCCACGCAACGGCCGAGTGTGAACGTCATCACGGGTCTCATCAAGGCGAACTTCCCGAGTCGGATCGCGTTTCGCGTCGCGTCGCAAGTCGACAGCCGCACGATTCTCGACGGCATCGGCGCCGAGTCGCTGTTAGGCAGCGGCGATATGCTGTTCATTCCGCCCGGAAAGTCGGAGCCGTGGCGGCTGCAGGGCGCGTTCATTCCGAACGAGGACACTGAACGGCTCATGCAGTGGTATCGCGACGAGCGCGACGCCAAGCGGAAGGCCTACGAGGCCCAGGGGCTGGTACTCGAAGAACCGGTGGAGGCGGAGCCCGACATCCTCGAGACGGTGCGGGCGCGCGAAGCGCTCGAGCAGGGCGGGGAGGAGGCGGAGGACGCCGAAGTCGGCGACCGCGACAAGCTCTTTCGTGAGGCCGCCGAGGTCGTCATTCACCACCAGCAGGGCTCGACGTCACTGCTGCAGCGGCGCCTGAAGGTCGGCTACGGTCGGGCCGCGCGCATCATCGACCAGCTACATGCCGCGGGAATCCTCGGGCCGCCAGATGGATCCAAGCCGCGAGATGTATTGGTCGGGCTGGAAGAGCTCGACCGGATTTGCGGACCGAGGTGATGTAGGAGCTGGGGGTCAGGGGTCAGGGATCAGGGGGTGTCAGGGAATAGGTTGTAGGA
Source organism: Gemmatimonadaceae bacterium (assembly GCA_035253695.1). Classification (GTDB taxonomy): domain Bacteria; phylum Gemmatimonadota; class Gemmatimonadetes; order Gemmatimonadales; family Gemmatimonadaceae; genus JAICNG01. Next base: position 56,448 of record DATFBS010000090.1, on the reverse strand, counting down.
GAGAACGGCCGCTAGCTCCTTCAACCTACTCCCTGACCCCCCCTGATCCCTGACCCCTGACCCCGAACTCCTACGTCAGGGCGTAATCAGCCCCTTCTCGGTCAGGTCCATCATCACCTGCATTCCCATTTTCATCCCCCAGCGCTCAGCCGCCCCGACGGTCTCGAGCGCGACAGCCGGTTGCTTCTCCGCCATCATGCGACCGAGCGGCGTCTCGAAAAACGCGATCATCTGATCGATCTGCTCCTTCGTGTAGTGCCGATCGTGCACGCCGACGAGGACGGTGACGAACTCCCCGATGTTGTCGGTCGCCCGCTTGATGAACTCCTCCCAGAACACGGCCGGGATGTCTGGCTGCGCCTTCTTCTGGGCGTCGAGCCCCACCTTCATCCCCTCCAGCATCGTGCGCTCGGCGTGCGTCAACGCGATGAGCTTACGGATCGCCTTCTCCTTCTCGGGATCGACCTTTTTTTCGGCGAGCGCGGAGCCGGCCTGCGCATTCGGCGTCTGCGAGATGACCGGCGACGCACTGATGAGCGTTAGGCCGAAGAGGATGGCAATGATGCGCATGAGCGTGCGCTCCGTTAGGTGGAAGTGGCTCGATCGAACGCGGCGTCGTCCGGCGGGAGGAGATCACCTCCGGCAATATCGCGCCACGCGCAATAGCGACGATACGCGTCGCCCTCCGTCACGAGTCGCTGCGCCTCGGTGCGCTCAGCGGCGGTTGGCCAACGCACCGACTGAAGCCGTCGGGTCTGCGGCACTCGGCGTGGCGGCGATCCGGATACGAATTGTGCCGTCACGTCCGCGAGGGCCATCCATCGGACCTCCTCGGCCTTCTGTTGAATCGATCCCAGCGTGTCCGAGGCGATGATGGGAACCAGCTCCCGCCGGAGGATATCGCCGGTGTCTGCCCCTTCGTCGACATGATGCACAGAGACGCCGACGGGCACGCGCCGGAGAATGGCGTGCTCCACCGCCCCATTCCCCCGAATCCAGGGAACCAGCCCGGGGTGGGAATTCAGGGTGCCCAATGCCGGCACAGCGAGGACGGAGCTGTCGACTAACGCGGTCGCCGTAAGGAGAAGCAGGTCGGGTCGCGCGCTCTCGAGGCTCTGGATCGTTGCCGGCGAATTGAGCGACTCCGTCACCACCACGCGCTCGGCAAGACCATCGAATTGTCCGGAGCCCAGAAATCGGGCCGGAGGATCGACGGCGCTGGCAAGTCTCCGCAAGGCGGTTCCGAGCACGCGCCGACCCGACCGACGACGAATCGCCGCGGCCGTCTCGGCTGCGACAGAGACCATGGGACGCGCCGCTACGACGACGGTGGCGACCGTGATCGCGCGCAAGCCGAGCTGCAACAGGGCTCGCATTGCAGGGCCGGCGGTTTCGGTGAGGAGGACGACTCTCATGGACTCGAGCGAGGACAATTACGGTGAACCGGATTCTGAACCTGGCGAGACGAATCCGATAGCCGCGGCACCGGTCGTCGATCCTTCCGACATTCGATACCTGTGCAACACGAAAGCAGCGTGTGCGGGAGATCGATGACGGAGCTTCCGCAGGGCCGCCTATTTTGGCCGCCCATGACGACGGAGCGGCTGGCGTTCGGAGAGCTGGGGGAGCGAGTGGCTGAGCGGTGGATGAAGCGGCAGGGATGGCGAGTTCTCATGCGTCGCTTCCGAAGTGGTCACCGCGACATCGACCTCGTCATGGAGCGCGATGGCCTCGTGACGTTCGTGGAGGTCAAGGCACGAAGGGGGTCGGAATTCGGCGAGCCCGTGGAGGCCGTTGGGTGGCGAAAGCGGCGCGAGCTCACCCGCTCGGCGCTCGTTTGGATCGACCGTCATGGCCGACCCCACGAGACGTATCGATTCGACGTGGTGGGGGTGTTGGTAGAGCAGGAACGCGTGCGAATTCGGCACGTCGAGAATGCGTTCGAGGTCCGTGTCTCACATTGACTTTCAGAGAGTGGTTTCGTAGTTTGTTCGGGTATGGTGTGCTCCCCGGCCACGGGTAGATTCACCGCACGGCCAGATCCTTTTCACGACAACTCAAAGGGCGGACGAATGGCAGTCTCCACGGTTCAGGACGACAAGAAAAAAGCGTTGAATCTGGCCATCGCGCAGATCGAAAAGAGCTGCGGCAAAGGCTCCATCATGAAGATGGGGGCCGATTCGCCGAAGGTCCGGATCGAGGCGATCCCGACCGGCGCGATCAACCTCGATGCGGCGATTGGGGTAGGCGGCATCCCCCGTGGGCGGGTCACCGAGATTTACGGGCCGGAGTCGAGCGGAAAGACGACGCTCTGCCTCCACGTCGTCGCGAACGCGCAGAAGATCGGCGGCGTCGCGGCGTACATTGACGCAGAGCACGCGCTCGACACCGAGTATGCCCGGAAGCTCGGAGTCGACGTCGACAATCTCCTCATCTCGCAGCCTGACACCGGTGAGCAGGCGCTCGAGATCTGCGACATCCTCGTGCGGTCAGGCGCCGTCGATGTCGTCGTGATCGATTCGGTGGCGGCGCTGGTTCCGAAGGCCGAGATCGAGGGTGAGATGGGCGATGCGCACGTCGGGCTTCAGGCGCGCCTCATGAGCCAGGCGCTTCGCAAGCTCACGGGCGCGATCGCGCGGTCGCGGACGTCCGTCATCTTCATCAATCAGCTGCGTGAGAAGATCGGCGTCATGTTCGGGAATCCCGAGACGACGACCGGTGGAAAGGCGCTCAAGTTCTACGCATCGGTGCGCCTCGACATTCGCCGCATCGGCCCGGTGAAGGAGAAGGAGGACGTGATCGGTTCGCACGTCCGCGTGAAGGTGGTGAAGAACAAGGTGGCGCCGCCGTTCAAGCAGGCCGAGTTCGACATCATGTACGCCGAAGGCATCAGCCATGCGAGCCTGGTGCTCGACATTGCAGCCGAGGCGAACATCATCGAGAAGTCGGGCGCGTGGTACAGCTACAACGGTCAGAAGATCGGCCAGGGTCGCGAGAACGCGAAGATGTACCTGAAGGACAACCCCACGCTGATGACCGAAGTCGAGGAGAAGGTGAAGGGCATTCTCGGCATTCGGGCAGCGAGCCCGGAAGAGGAAGGCGCGGCCGAAGAGTAGCCGCGTTGAACCGGCTGATCGAAACGCCGGGGAACGGATTACGGAGGATGTGACGCTACCCGGAATGCGCTCACGTCCACGTGATCTGGGCCCCGGCGGTTCTTAATTCCGGGGTCGAGGTCGTCGAGGTGATCGAGGAGAGGTCATGCCGCACGGACATGCTGAAGGTGGCTCCGGCGAAGCCTCGGATTCCCGCGATACCGTCGACCCGTCGCGCACCTACGCGCGCTCGCTCGACATGCTCGCTCGCGCACCGCGGTCCGTCCGCGATCTCCGTCGTCGGCTCCTGCTCAAAGGCGAGATGGAGGCTCACGTCGACGCTGCCATCGAGCGGTTGACCGCCGCTGGCCTTCTCGACGATGCGGCATACGCACGCGCGTTCGTGCGATCGAAGGTTGCCTCTCAGGGGTTCTCGCGGCGGCGGTTGCAACAGGAGCTCGCCAAGCGAGGCGTCGCGCGAGACGTGGCCGATGCCGCCATCGTCGAGGTCCTGCACGACGATGAGATCGACGAGGCTGCCAACGTCGAGCGTGCCGCGTTGAAGAAACTGCGAACGCTCGCCGGCGTCGACGAGGAGACACAGCGGCGTCGCCTGTACGCGTACCTCGCGCGCCGCGGCTATTCTGTCGACCAGGTGCGCGTCGTCCTCGAGCGGCTGCGGCGCATGTCCGAGCGCTAACCGCTCGAACGCCCGGCGGCACCTGGCTGGGCGCCGGTTCCGCATGACAGCGTGGTCCGCTGGCCCGGGCCTACGAGCGCCGCGTATATTGCGCGTCTATGCAGGCCTCCGAGATCCGCGCGCGCTTTCTCTCCTACTTCCAGGCGCACCAGCACTCCGTCCGGCCGAGCTCTCCGCTCGTTCCCGCGGACGATCCGACGTTGCTGTTCACGAACGCGGGGATGGTGCAGTTCAAGAAGATCTTCCTCGGCCAGGAACAGACCGACTATGGCCGTCGGGCGACGACCGTGCAGAAATGCGTGCGCGCCGGCGGGAAGCATAACGATCTGGAGCAGGTGGGGCACACGTTCCGGCATCACACCTTCTTCGAGATGCTCGGGAACTTCTCGTTCGGCGACTACTTCAAGGCAGACGCCATCCGGTTTGCCTGGGAGTTCGTCACGGAGGAGCTTTCGCTCGATCCTCGCCATCTCCGGGTCACGGTCTACCATTCCGATGACGAAGCACGCGACCTCTGGCAGGACGTCGCGGGGCTTCCGCCCTCACGAATCTACGGCCTTGGCGAGAAGGACAACTTCTGGCAGATGGGGGAGACCGGGCCGTGCGGGCCGTGCGCGGAGATTTACGTCGACCTCGCCCACGTCGCGAACGACTGGGTGTTTCCGGCGGGCGCTACGGGCGAGTGGACGGAGCGCGACCGCGCTGACTTCTCGCTCGAAGCCTTCGTCATCGGCGCGGAGGCGGGGCGGTTTCTCGAGATCTGGAACCTCGTGTTCATGCAGTTCGATCGCGCCGCCGATGGGACGCTTACGCCCCTTCCCAAGCCGTCGATCGACACCGGGGCGGGTCTCGAGCGCATCGCGGCGGTGATGCAGGGAACGACCAGCAACTTTCACACGGACCTCTTCACGCCGATCCTTCGCACCATCGAGGAGGTCGTCGGCGTTCCATACTGGGGCCGTGAAAGCGACGAGGCGCGTCGCGGCATCGCGGCGCACCTGCCGGGCGGCGTGCGTCGTATCATTCCGAACGCGGTCGACCCCGCGTCCTTTCGTGTCATCGCCGATCACGCGCGCGCGATCGCGTTTCTTCTCGGCGACGGCGTGTTCCCCTCGAACGAAGGCCGCGGGTACGTCCTGCGCCGCATCCTCCGGCGGGCCGTTAGGCACGCCTGGCTCCTCGGCCGCGAGCAGCCGACGCTTGCGCCGGTCGTGCAGGCGGTCATCGAGAGTATGGGCGGCATCTACCCCGAGCTGCTCCACCGGGCGAAGCACATCGTCGAGACCACGACCGCCGAGGAGGAGCGCTTCCTCGCCACGATCGATGCGGGCATGGCGCGCTTCGACGAGCTCGCGCCTCCGGCTACGACGCAGGGGTCGACCGCCCTTCGCGGGACCATCTCCGGCGAGGAGGCGTTCGTCCTCTACGATCGGTACGGATTTCCGATCGACCTCACGGAGCTGATGGCTCGGGAGCGCGGCTACACCGTCGACATCGCCGGCTTCGAGGCGGCGCTCGAGACGCAGCGTCAGCAATCGCAGGCGGATCGCAAAGCGAAGAAAATCGGGATGGCCGCGGATCAGCTGACGGACGGCGCGTGGGAGGCGGATGCCACGCCCGCGACTCCCGTCGCGCCGCGCGACATCAGTGAAACGGTATTCGTGGGCTACGAGACCGTCGAGATCGAGACGCAGGTGACAGCCGTGCGCCACCTCGGTGACGACCGCCTGGCCGTCATGCTGCGAGAGACGCCGTTTTACGCCGAATCGGGGGGCCAGATCGCCGATGTCGGCGAGATCATTGGCGAAGGGTGGCGCGTCGATGTCGACGACGTGCGGCGCGTGGACGGCCGGGTAGCGGCGTTAGGCAGGCTGACGGGGTCCTTCAAGTTCGGCCGGGTCATTGCGCGCGTGCCGAGTGATCGCCGGCGAGATACCGAGCGCAATCACACCGCGACGCACCTCCTGCATGCCGCCCTTCGGGACGTGCTGGGGGAGCACGTGCACCAGGCAGGCTCACTCGTGGCCCCGGACCGCCTGCGGTTCGACTTCACGCACCATGGACCGGTGAAGCCCGAGGCGTTGACCGAAATCGAGGAGCGAGTGAATCGCGCCATCTGGGCGGACGTTGACGTGCAATTCACCCAGAAATCGTATCGGGAGGCGGTGGAAGCCGGCGCCATGGCGCTGTTTGGCGAGAAATATGGCGACGTTGTGCGCGTCGTCTCGATTCCCGGATACTCCGTGGAGCTGTGCGGGGGCACGCACGCTCGGAACACGGGACAGATCGCGCTGTTCAAGATCGTAGCGGAGACGGGGGTTGCGGCAGGCGTGCGCCGGATCGAGGCGGTAACCGGCCCGCGCGCCTACGAGCTCATCCGCGAGGGAGAGCGCCGTCTCGAGAAAATCGCTGATCTCGTCAAAGCGACGTCCGATGGCGTCGTGAAGCGCGTGGAGACACTCGTGGACGAGCGGCGTCAGCTGCAGCGTCGGCTCGATGAGAGCTTGCGCGGTGGCGGCGACCAGGTGGCGACGCTCGTGGCCGGAGCGCGACAGGTCAACGCCGCGCGCGTCGTTGCCGCCGAGGTGCGCGTCAGCGATGCGAAGGAGCTCCAGGCACTGGCGGATGCGCTCCGCGAGAAGCTGGGCAGCGGCGTGGGGGTGTTAGGCGCCTCGATCGGCGACAAGACGACGATGCTCGTCGTCGTGACCGATGATCTCCGGGAGAAAGGGGTGCGCGCCGATTCCCTCGTTCGCGACATCGCGGCGATCGCGGGCGGCCGAGGCGGTGGCAAGCCGCACCTCGCGCAAGCTGGGATCCCCGATGCGACAAAGCTGCCCGAAGCCATCGAGCACGCTCCGCAGATCATCGAGCGTGCCCTCGTCAGCGCCTGACGAGGTGAATCAGCCTCGTCCCGAGACGGTGGGCGGCTGGCTGGAGAGCCGGACGCCTCCACCCCCCGAGCTCCTGCGGTCCCGGATCCTGGTGGCGTTAGGCAATGCGACCGGTCAGGATGTCAAGGACACGGAACAGGTGTGCCTCGACGCGGCCGAACGTGTTTTGACGGGGCTGTTCGCGGATGGCAGCGGAAGCCGACATGAAGCCGCCGACCTGCTTGCGGCCGACGCCTTGGTGACCTACGCGCTCGAGTTCGCCGCCGAGACGCCGCCTACGTTTTCGGAAAGGGCTACGCGCGCGCTCGAGCGGTTTGGACGGCTCCAGCCGGAGAGCTCATGAGCGTCCTGACACGGCTGAAGGCGAATGGGGGACTCGCGGTGCTCGTGGACCCCAGCCGAACCGCGGCGGAGGAAGCGGAACAGCTTGCCGCGCGTGCCGCAGGCGAGGGTGTGGCGGCCCTCCTCGTTGGCACCTCGTACGCCGATGAGGCAAACGTTGGGACGGTCGCTCGGGCCATGAGGCGCGGCGCGCCTGGCGTGCCGCTGCTCGAGTTTCCGGGCGCGGCGTCCCATCTCGTTCCGGACGTGGACGCCGTGTTACTGCTCTCGCTCGTCTCGGGACGAAATGCTCAGTATCTGATCGAAGAGCACGTTCGTGCAGTCCCGTTTTTCGAGCGGCATCCGGATGTGGAGCCCATCAGCACCGCTTACCTCTTGATTGACGGCGGTGAGGTCACCTCGGTTGAGGCCGTGAGCCAAACGCGTCCACTCCCAGCGGGAAAGCCCGAGCTGGTCGCGGCGCATGTGCGGGCCGCCATGCTCGTCGGCATGGCGGCAGCCTATCTCGATGCCGGCAGTGGCGCGCGGCGTCCGGTCTCGCCGTCGCTCATTCGCGCGGCACGCGCCGCCACAGGGGGCCCGCTGTTCGTCGGCGGAGGTGTGCGCTCTGCCGACGCCGTGCGTGCCGCACGCGATGCCGGGGCGGACTTCGTCGTGGTCGGGACGCTGCTCGAGCGCCAAGGTGCGCCCGCTGTTCGCGAGCTCGCGCTCGCCGCGCGCGCGTGATCGACATCCACACGCACCTCCTTCCCGGGGTCGACGATGGATCGCCGAGCCTCGACGTCTCGCTGCCGATCCTCGACCGGTTCAGGCGGGACGGGGTCGAGGTAGTGATCTGCACGCCGCATCTCGAGGCCAGCCGAGCTGCACGCGCGCCCCACGAGGAGTACGAGACGATCTTCCGTGATCTCACCGCGCGCGCGCCGAGCGGCCTCACGTTACTGCGCGGCTGGGAGATCATGATCGACGTTCCGGAGGTCGATCTCAGCGACCGGCGCCTGGGTCTCGGCGGGTCTGTCGCCGTCCTCGTCGAGTTTCCTCGTATGAATGTCCCGGCCGCGGCGGCGCGGGAGCTGATGCGCCTTCGGACGAGCGGCATCATTCCCGTGCTCGCGCATCCGGAGCGCTATTGGGGATGCACGCCGGACAAGGTTCGGGTGTGGCGCGATGCCGGCGCCGCCATTCAAATGGATGCATCCATGCTGCTCGGCGGCCCCAGCGCCTCGAAGCTGGCCCGCGCACTCCTGGGTGAGGGTCTCGTCGACTGTATCGCCAGCGACAACCATGGCGACAGGCGCTCGCTTTCCGGTGCACGGCAGTGGCTTCTCGAGATTGGCGCCGACGAGCAGGCCGAGCTGCTCACGCGCGGCAACGCGCGCCGGATGCTCGACGGACAACTACCCCTGCCGGTGGCGCCGCTGCCGGTGGTCGAGCGAGGCATGCTTGCCCGGCTCAAGCAGCTGGTGCTGGGCCACTGATGCCTAACGCGGCGGACGCGCTGCGCGAGCTGGCGGCGCTCGCGACGCGGGCGGCGAACGCGTTGGGCCCGGACCTTGATCGCGCCCTCGAGCTGGTGCGCGACACCGTGCGGCGTGGCGGCACGCTTTTCTTTTGTGGCAACGGCGGAAGCGCCGCCGACGCGCAGCACCTGGCCACCGAGTACGTCGTTCGATACCGAAAGAACCGCCGCGCCTATCCCGCCGTTGCACTCACCACCGATACCTCCCTCCTCACCGCGGCCGCCAACGATCTCGGATTCGATGAGGTCTTCGCGCGTCAGGTGGAGGCGCTGGCGACCCCCGACGACCTGCTCGTCATCCATTCCACGAGTGGAAGCTCACCGAACGTGTTGCGCGCCGCCGAAGCCGCGAGAGCCAAAGGGGTGAAGGTGCTGTCGTTCTCGGCGCGAGGTGGCGGACCGCTCAGCGCGCTGTCCGATCACATCATCATCGTTCCTACGGACCGAACGGACCGCGCCCAGGAAATCCACCTGTGTATGGGACACGCGATCTGTGAAGTAATCGAGGACGAGCTGTGAGCATGCGACGTCGAAGCCCACCATGATCTCTCTTCGTGGAAAAAACGCGCTCGTAACCGGGGGTTCCCGCGGGATCGGGGCGGCCACGGCATTACTTCTCGCGGATGCGGGCGCGAACGTCGGCATTGGGTACCGATCTCGCGAGGCGGAGGCGGCCGAGGTCGTGCGCGAAATCGCGAGTCGCGGCGTCAAGGCGTTCGCGCATGCCGCTGACCTCTCGAGCGCCGAGGCCACGATGTCGCTCTTCGACCGCGCTCGGCGGGAGTTTGGAGGATTGGACATCTTCGTTGGCAACGCGGGCATTTGGCCCGCGGAGGAGACGCCGGTCGCGGAGATGTCCGACGAGCGCTGGCTCGAAACCATGCGGCAGAACGTGGACTCGATCTTTTACGGCTCGCGACTCGCGGCGCGGATGCTCTCGAATGGGGGCCGCATCGTGCTCGTCTCGAGCACGGCAGGTCAGCGAGGCGAGGCCTTCCACGCCGACTATGGCGCGTCGAAGGGAGCCATCATCTCATTCGTGAAGTCGTTCGCCATCGAGCTCGCGTCCCGCGACATCACGGTCAACTCGGTCGCGCCGGGGTGGGTGGACACGGACATGTCGGCGCCGGCCTACGGAGGGGAGGCAAAGGAGCGCATTCGCAAGTCGATTCCCATCGGGCGGATCGCGACTGCCGCGGACATTGCCGGACCTATCGTGTTCCTCTGCTCCGACTTGGCGAGGCACGTCACTGGCGAGATTCTCAATGTGAACGGGGGAAGCGTTCTGTGCGGCTGAGGCCTGACCGCGCGGAGATCTCTTGAGCGGTCCGTTCTTTGCTAAACAAACGTAGCGGTGTGATCCACCTCACATTCCTCTTGGAGGATATATGCGCCGCTACCTTGTCGCTGCCGTGCTCGTCGCTGCGGCGTGCTCACCGGGCGCCGATTCCCCTGTAGCACCGCAGCCTCGCTTTATTGCGGTCGGCCCGGGCGTCGGCAACTCACCCGATCGCATTCGCGTCTTCACGCATCGGCAGGAACCGTTCACGCTCGTCGTCGCCGGATGTCTCTCCGAGCCCCTGGTCGTGACGGGCACGCTCAACTTCACCCATCAGGCCCAGGACAACCCCGGCGGTCGCGCGCACATTCGTATGCACACGAACCTGCAAGGGGTCAGCGGCGTTGCGCAGGTTAGCGGGACAGAATACCGTCTGGCGCAGGTGCACAACGCGACGATCAACAACGATTTTACCGACGTGATGCCCCTCGAGTCGACCCAGCTTTTCCGCTATCGTCTCATCGGAAGCGGGCCGAATAACAACTCCACCGTTGACATCACGGTCAAGACGACGATCAACGCAAACGGGGAGATGACTGCCACTTTCGTCAGGGCAGAGGCGCGCTGCAACGAAGACGGCTGAGTCGCCGGGCTGCAAATGGTCATGCACCAACCGAGGCCCGCTTTGCTCAGCGGGCCTCGGTTGCGTTCGGCTTCGAAAGCTGAAAAGTGGTGCGTGGCGCCCACGCCCGCCATCAGTTCAGATTGAAGATGCCAGGCGGGCCACGTTTTCGGCATCTCGCACTCGTTTCGACCTTTGATCCCGATCCTCTTCACCGGCGGCACCATTTCGATGAGGCAGGATCCTTCCGTTGGCGGCGCGATTCCGACGCTGTCGGGACGGGACATCCTCGCCGCCACCCGCGGCATCGAGGACGTCGCGGACTTCGAGGTCGAAGAGTGGGGGTCGTATCCGGGGCCCCACATGACGCTCGAGCGGATGTGGTCGCTGCGAAACAGGATCGCGGAGCATCTCCAGCGGCCGGAGGTCGATGGGGTCGTCGTCACGCATGGGACGGACACACTCGAGGAGTCGGCCTACTTGAACGCCCGCACGATCACCGCCGATAAACCGATCGTGTTCACCGGCGCCATGCGGACAGCGAGCGAGCTAGGCTGGGATGGTCCCTCGAACCTCATCGACGCCGTTCGCGTTGCCGCAAACCCGGAGTCGCGAGGTCACGGCGTTATGGTGGCGATGTCGGGCCGGGTGTTCGCCGGCCTCGACGTCACCAAGGCGCATACGCATCTGCTCGACGCGTTCGAGAGTCCGGGGCTCGGCCCCATCGGCGTGATCGATGATGGGCAGGTGATCTTTCGTCGCGCACTGCCCCCAGCCCCTCCGCTGCTGGCTCCGCCCGCACCCGCAGTGCCCGTCGATATCGTGGCCGCATACCCGGGCGCCGACGCTCGGCTTCTCGATGCCGCGCGCCTCGACGCGTTAGGCGTCGTCATTGCGGCGATGGGGCGAGGAAACGTGCCGCCGGCGATGGTGCCGGGGATCGAGCGGTGGATCGGGGCGGGAATGCCGGTGGTCATTGCCTCACGAGCGCCGCGCGGGCGCGTGGGACGAACCTATGGCTATCCCGGTGCGGGACGGCGGCTGCACGACCTTGGGGCCGTTTTCGCGGGTTCGCGCCGGCCGCAACAGGCGCGAATCGAGCTCAGTCTCGCGTTGGGCGCGGGACTACAAGGCGGGGAACTGAGGCGGCTTTTCGAGGAGTGAAGAGAGCTACTGCTGCGAACTGCGAGCTGCGAATTACGAGCTGCGAATTGCGAGCTGCGAATTGCGAGCTGCGAATTGCGAGCTGCCTTCGCAGTTCGTAGTTCGCAGTTCGTAGTTCGCAGTTCGTAGTTCGTAGTTCGCAGTTCGCAGTTGTCAGTTGGCCTCTCTCCAGACCGCGAAGCATCGATGGCCGAACTCGCGAGCGGCGCGCATCTGGTCGGGGAAGCCGAAGCAATCCACCCAGCCTTCCTCTGCCGCGCGCCACTTGCAGCACCAGACGAAGGTCCACTGCCGAACGACACCTTCCACGTGTGCCTGGACGGAGCCGCGAAAGTCGGAGCACCCTGCATAGCCTTCGACGCGAACTCGCTCGAGGCGGAGCGACGGCTCGACGTCCAGTAGCTGGGCCAGGACTCGTAGCACCTTCACCTGGGGCGCGAATCCGGCCGCTTCGACTAATGGTGCCTTCCCATGCGTGCTATACTGCCGCACGGAAGCCTTGAACTCATCGGTCGCGCCAGAGATGGCGAGCAGCGGTTCGATATTCATCGGTCGCTAAACATAAACATCTGAAGGGCCATTTCAAAGCCTTCCGAAGTGCCCGCGCTCTCCCCGCCTGGCCCCGTTCTCGACATTGCCAAACGGCTCGAAAACGAGGGGTTCGAGACATGGTGCGTGGGTGGGGCCGTCCGGGACGCCCTCCTCGGGCATCCCCACCTCGACTGGGACTTGGCCACCGCCGCCACGCCGCAGCAGGTGCGCCGCCTCTTCCCGCGCACGGTTCCGGTCGGGATCGAGTTCGGCACGGTCGGCGTCCTCGACCGCAACGGGACGATGCACGAGGTAACGACGTTTCGCCGCGATGTCGAAACCGACGGGAGACATGCGGTCGTCACATTCGGCGCGACGATCGACGAGGACCTTGCCCGTCGCGACTTCACACTGAACGCCATCGCGTTCCATCCGAAAACCCGTCGCCTGCATGATCCTTTCGAGGGACGGCAGGACATCTCCAGGCGGGTCATCCGTGCAGTCGGGGAACCGCGGGAGCGCATGCGCGAGGACCGGCTGCGCGCGTTGCGAGCCATCCGCTTCGCGGCACGGTTCGACTTCGACATCGACCCCGACACCTGGCAGGCGATCATCGACAGCGCTCCCCATCTCGGACGCTTGTCCGCCGAGCGTGTGAAGCAGGAGCTGGAAAAGACCATGGAACAGGTCGAGCGGCCGGGAAGAGCGCTGGAGCTCTGGCGGGAAAGCGGTGCCCTCCGCGCACTTCTCCCAGCGTTGGAAGGCGTCTCAGCGTCCACGCTCGACACGCTCGATCACCTTCCGCGCGCGTTCGGCAAGCGCGCCAGTCAGCGCAAAATGCTGCGTCTGGTCGCCCTCTTCAGCGAGCTGTCGCCACGGGAGGCGGAAAAGACCGCCAGGAAGCTGCGCTTCTCCAATCAACACACGGCCTGGATCCGTGCCGTCGTCGAGCATGCGAAGCGCGTACAGAGTGAAATCGTCGAAGCGCACGGATCGACAACGTCTCCGTCGCCAACGGCAATGCGGAAGTGGATCGCCGCGGCGGGTCGTACTCGCATCGCCTCGGTAATTCGCCTCGTCGCCGCGCGGCTCGCCACACAGCGTGCGGCTGGCGAGCCGGCGCCGTCGGCGGAACAAGTCGCCGGCTTGTACAGGCGGGTTCTGCGGGCGGCCTTTCATGAGCCCGTCGAGCTCAGCGATCTTGCCGTGAGCGGCGATGACCTGCGCGGCGTGGGAATACCGGAGGGCCCGGCGATGGGCTGGGTTCTCCATCGGCTGCTCGACCGCGTTCTCGAGGATCCACGGCGGAACACTGTGGAGGAGCTGCGGCGTTTGGCTGCCGAATTGCTAGAACGATATCCCGACGGGGAACGCTAGCCCACACGACGATGTTCTTTCGCGGCAAACAATTCGACACGTCGATCTGGAAGCGGTTTCGCACCGCGGCCGACGGCTATTCCTTCTCGAAAGAGACGGATTACTACGCTGCCCACGTCGTGGCCAACGCCGAACGTGTGGTCGATCTCTTCCACGCGCTCATGGAGCACCTTCCGCCGGCGGTCGACGTTGCGATCGAGGACCGCCGCTCAGGCCGTCGATGGAAGGGGGAGAGTCTCGCTCTCCCCGACGTTCGCGACGCAATCGCTCGCCTCAAGACGGCGCTGGCCGGCTCGGGTGGCGTCGAGATCGCGGTGTACACGAGCGAGGATCAGCTGACGCTCAATCCCGTGCTCGAGCTGTTCATCTACGCGCGAAGCGATCAATGGCTGTACATCCTCCAGGGGAAAGGACTGGAGGAACGCCGTACGGTGCGGACCAAGAGCTGGCGGTTGAAGCAGCAGGAATTTCCGCCGGCCCCCGAGCTCAGCCAGGCGCTCGAGCAGGCTGCTACATCGTTAGGCCTTCAGCCGGCGTGAGTGGGGCCGCGCTGGCCCTTGCCGTAGTCGCCGCGGCGGCGAACGTCATGGGTGCGGCCGCGGTCACGTGGCGCCGCGAGTGGAGTGCCCGCGCGCTGGAGACGATGATCGCCCTTGCGGCGGGCTTCATGATCGCGGCCTCGGTGACGGACATTTTCCCCGAGGCGATCGCCCGGGGTGGAACCGCTGCCGCGCTCGTCGCACTCCTGGGGTACGCGCTCGTCCATCTCACGCAGCACACGCTGGCGCCCCACTTCCATTTTGGAGAGGAGACGCACGAGGTCTCCAACGTCGTCAGTGTGTCGGCCCTCATCGGCTTGCTGCTGCATACGTTCGTCGACGGCGTTGCCATCGCCAGTGCGTTCAGCGTCAGCACATCGCTGGGCGTCCTCGTGTTCGTGGCGATTCTCTTGCACAAGTTTCCGGAGGGTCTGGCGATCTCGAGCCTGTTTCTGGCCGCGGGCGCGGGTCGAGCGCGTGCTCTGTACGCGGCGGCTGCCCTGGGCGCCGCGACGATCGCCGGGGTCGTACTCACCAACGTCGTCGGCCTCCTGGCGACGTGGGGACTTGCGTTGTCGGCGGGGGTAACCCTGTATGTCGGTGCGTCGAATCTCGTTCCGGAATTCCAGGCGAAGGGTGGCTGGCGGCTTCCGTTCGCGTTTTTCGCGGGCTGCGGTATCTACGTCGCCGCACGAGTCCTGATCCGGTGATGATGCGAGCCCTGGCGAATGCCGCGTAACCGTCCGCGCACGCTCCCCGTGAAACGGCCGCGCGACCCTTCACTCTTCGCGCCGCCAGCCTCATCGCAGCCGCTGGCCGCGCGGATGCGCCCGCGCACGCTCGAAGAGTTCGTCGGCCAAACACATTTACTCGCGCCCGGCCGAGCGCTGCGTGATGCCATTGAGAAGGGAAGCGTGGGATCGATGATCTTCTGGGGGCCACCGGGCTCCGGAAAGACCACTCTCGCCTTCCTGATCGCGCAATACACGGATCGCGAGTTCGTCCCGTTTTCCTCCGTGACCGAGGGCGTCCCGCGCGTCCGTGAGATCATCGCCGAGGCTGAAGCCCGACTCGAAACCGGGCGGGGAACCATTCTGTTCGCGGACGAGATCCATCGCCTCAACAAGGCGCAGCAGGATGCCTTTCTCCCCCACGTGGAGGCGGGCACGATCACGTTGATCGGTGCCACGACCGAGAACCCGTCGTTCGAGATCATCGGGGCGCTGCTCTCGCGCAGCCGCGTGTTCGTGCTCGAGCAGCTTGGCGTCGACGACGTCGCCACACTCGTGAGGCGCGCGCTGATCGACGAGGATCGAGGTCTGGGCAGACTCTCTCTGCGGGCGGACGACGAGGCCATCGCCCTGATCGCGGTCGAAGCGGACGGCGACGCCCGGCGCGCGCTCACGGTGCTCGAAGCATCAGCCGCTCACGTGGGAGAGGGCGGGCACATCACCGTGCAGGTCGCTCGCGATGCGCTCCAGAAGCGCTTCGCGCGGTACGACAAGGCGGGAGAGGAGCACTACAACCTCATCTCGGCGTACCACAAGGCGCTGCGCGGGAGCGATCCCCAGGGAGCGCTCTACTGGCTGGCGCGCATGATCGATGGTGGCGAGGATCCGATGTACATCGCCCGGCGAACCGTGCGCTTCGCGGCCGAGGACGTCGGTCTCGCCGATCCGGATGCCTTGCGTCTCGCCATTGCGGCGCGTGACGCGTATCACTTTCTCGGCTCGCCCGAGGGGGAGCTCGCCTTGGCGGAAGCGGCCGTCTATCTGGCCACCTCGCCGAAATCCAACCGTGTGTACGAGGCGTGGAACGAGGCGATGCGGCTCGCGCGCGAGTCTCCAGCCGAGCCGGTGCCTTTGCATATTCGCAACGCGCCGACGAGACTGATGAAGGAACTGGGGTATGGGGACGGGTATCAGTACGCACACGCCGTCCCGGAGGCATACATCCCGCAGGAGTATCTTCCGGAACGGTTGCGAGGAACCCAGCTATATGAACCGGGGCCCTTCGGATTCGAACGGGATATCGCGAAGCGGCTGGCCTGGTGGCAGGAGCTGAGAGAAAAGGCTGCCGCCGAAAGGCGGCGCTCGGGGGATACATGAAGGCCTTCAACGCACGAGGGAGACAACGGTATGCGTAAGCTCGCGTTGGTCGGACTTGCCGCGACCGTGGCGGTCGGCGCGTACGGATGTGCGAGCGTCGCTCGCAACGCGTTCGCCCAGCCCGTGGTGACGCTTCGCGATGTGAAGCTTCAGGGGATTGGACTCACCGGCGGATCATTCGACGTCGTCCTCAGCGTCTATAATCCCAACGGGTATCGGCTGGACGCGACCCAGCTGAACTACAATCTGTTCGTCGACAGCCTGCGCTTCGCGAATGGCACGCTCCAGCAGCAGTTCACGGTGCAGGAGAAGGACTCCACGCTCGTGCGCGTCCCGGTGAGCTTCAGCTACGCCGGCGTGGGAGAAGCGGGTCGTCAGCTCCTCAACACCGGCTCGGTGAACTATCGCGTGGCGGGAGAGGTGACGGTCGCGACCCCCGTCGGAAGCTTCAGGGTCCCCTACGACCGGACCGGACGCTTTTCGACGTTAGGTGGGTCGAGTCGGTAAGAAACGGAGGCGCTGGGGGCGCTGAAGGCGCTGGGGGC
The DNA here is from genome assembly GCA_035253695.1 of Gemmatimonadaceae bacterium. Lineage (GTDB taxonomy): Bacteria > Gemmatimonadota > Gemmatimonadetes > Gemmatimonadales > Gemmatimonadaceae > JAICNG01. The sequence goes on along the minus strand of DATFBS010000090.1, from coordinate 39,733 downwards.
GCCGAGGCAACGACTTTCGAGCAGGAGTCATCATCGCTAGAGACATCATCTCGCTCGCGCTGCCGGTGGAGCGCGCCATTCTCGTCGGCGCTCCGCTCAAGCGGTCGACGGCGAGACATCTGCTGACGGAGCATCTGGAGGAACTGTCGCGCCTCGCCGACACGGCGGGCGCCGAGGTGGTCGGCGAGGTCACGCAGCTGCTCGATCGTCCGAGCCCGGCGACGTATCTGGGGAAGGGAAAGCTCGAGGAGCTCCGGCACCGCGTGGCCGACATTGGAGCGACCCTCGTCATCTTCGATGACGAGCTGTCGCCCACGCAGGGAAAGAATATCGAGCTGGAGCTCGGGACGCGCGTCATGGATCGCGCCGAGCTCATCCTCGACATCTTCGCCACGCGTGCGCGAACGAGCGAGGCGAAGATGCAGGTCGAGCTCGCCCAGCTCGAATACATGCTGCCTCGTTTGGCGCGCATGTGGACGCACCTCGAAAAGACGCGTGGCGGCATCGGTCTGCGCGGGCCCGGCGAGACGCAGATCGAAACGGACCGGCGTCTCATCCGGCACCGGATCAAGGTTCTCCGTGAGCGGTTGGATGACGTGCGACGGTCTCGGGAAGTACAGCGCGCGGGTCGTCGCGACAGGTTCAAGGCCTCGCTCGTCGGCTATACGAACGCCGGGAAATCGTCGATTCTGCGCACCCTCGCCTCCGCGTCCGACGTCTTCGTCGAGGACCGGCTCTTCGCGACGCTCGACCCGCTCACTCGTGAGGTGAGTCTGGGCGATCACGCGCCCGCGCTGGTGACGGACACCGTCGGATTCATTCGCAAGCTGCCTCACGATCTCGTCGCGTCGTTCCGTGCCACGCTCGAGGAGGCCGCGGACGCCGACGTGTTGCTTCACGTCATCGATGGCAGTCATCCGACATGGGAAGAACAGGTCTCGGTCGTGAACGAGGTGCTGGCCGAGCTGAAGATGGCGGAGAAGCCGGTGCTCCACGTCTTCAACAAGATCGATCGCCTCGCCGGGGCTGAGCTGCATGCGCTCCAGGAGCGCGGACGCGACGTCGTTGGGGAAGCGATCTACGTTTCGGCGGTTGCAGACGGCGGTCTCGAGCCATTGCGCCGGGCGCTCCTTGGGGCGATTCGCGCGAAGCGACCGCTGATGGAGGTGGAGATTCCCGTGACTGATGGGCGCCTGCTCGCCGAGGTGCATCGCAGCGCGGACGTGGTCGACCAGGCGCAGCGTGACGGGGTGATGATCCTGCGCGCCCGACTCGACGACGCGACGGCAGGCAAGCTACGAGGGAAGGGGGCGAAGATCCGAGCCCACTGACGAACTCTCCCCGCGAACCTTTCTGTACAACTTCCAGTCGTGACGATCCTACCTCCGAGCCCTGCTCAGGGCACTGCCCGCTCCGAACTGCAGCCGCGCGTGATCGATGTCGAAGTATCGATCGTGATGCCGTGTCTCAACGAGGCTGAGACGCTCGGTATCTGCATCGAGAAGGCACAGCGGGCGCTGCGCGATGCGGGGATCAGCGGCGAGGTGATCGTCGCCGACAACGGGAGCACCGACGGTTCGCAGGCGATCGCGGAGCGGTTGGGCGCCCGAGTCGTCCCCGTGCCGGAGCGCGGGTATGGGAGTGCGCTCATGGGCGGCATCGCGAGCGCGCGCGGGCGTTTTGTCATCATGGGAGACGCCGACGACAGCTACGACTTCCTCGAGATCCCCCGTTTCGTGGACAAGCTTCGCGAAGGATACGATCTCGTGCAGGGGTGTCGGCTGCCCGCTGGCGGAGGGCGCGTGATGCCGGGCGCGATGCCCACGCTGCACCGGTATTGGGGCAACCCGATGTTCTCCGCAATGGCGCGACGTTGGTTCCGCGCCCCCATCCACGACGTGTACTGCGGGCTACGAGGATTTCGAAAGACGTTCTATCAGGAGCTGGATCAGCGGTGTACGGGGATGGAGTTCGCGACCGAGATGATCATCAAGTCGAGCCTTCGCTCGGCTCGGATCGCCGAGGTGCCGATCACGCTCCATCCCGACGGTCGGAAGACCCACGCGCCGCATCTGCGGACTTTCCGCGATGGATGGCGGACGCTGCGGTTCTTCCTGATGTACAGCCCGCGATACCTCTTCCTCGTGCCGGGCGGGCTCCTGATCGCGCTGGGCGTGCTCGGCTACGCGCTGGCGTTGCCCGGCGTTCGAATCGGGGGGGCCGCGCTCGACGCTCACACGTTGCTGTTTTCGAGTCTTGCCTTGATCTGCGGATATCAGGCGATTCTGTTCGCAGTGTTCGCGAAAATCTTTGCCATCCGCGAGCGGCTTCTCCCGGAAGACAGCCGGATGACGGCGTTATTCCGCCTCGTGACGCTCGAACGCGGGGCGCTCGCCGGCGCAGCCGCCATGGTCCTTGGCATCGGCCTCCTGGCCGTGGCGGTCTTCCGATGGATGCGCGCCGACTTTGGGCCGCTCGACTACTCGTCGACGATGCGAGTCGTGGTGCCGGGCGTGACGTTGACCGCGCTCGGGTTCCAGACTGTCCTGTCGAGCTTTTTCATGAGTATTCTCGGCATGCATCGCCGGTGAGGCTGATCGAGCGGCTGCACGAGAAATACGTGAAGTCACGGCGCGTGAGAGCATTGGCTGCGTCGATCGCCCCGCTCGTTCCGATAAACGCGACCGTGCTGGACGTCGGAAGCGGAGATGGGCTCCTCGCCGACGCCGTACAGCGCCGTCGGCCCGACGTCCGCTTTCGGGGAATTGACGTCATGGCGCGAGCAGATGCTCGGATCCCCGTCACGACGTTCGATGGGACGCGGCTGCCTTTTCCCGGGAATTCTTTCGACGTCGTGCTCTTTGCGGACGTTTTGCACCACACGGCGCATGCGGAAGCGCTCCTCCGCGACGCCCGCGACGTCGCTCGGCAGGCGGTGATCATCAAGGATCACTGCGCCGATGGCGTGCTCGCATGGCCCACATTACGGTTCATGGACCGCGTCGGGAACGCGCGCTTTGGCGTCGCGCTCCCGCACCTGTACCTCCGGTGGGACGAGTGGCAGGCGATGTTCGGGCGCTTGGGAATGGCCGTTACCATGATGCAACGCCGGCTCGGGCTTTATCCACCTCCCTTGACGTGGGTCTTTGATCGTTCGCTTCACTTCGTCGCCGTTGTCGTCCGACGCGGTGCGGCCGCTCCATCGTCATCGTAATGTCGGTCCAGTCACAGCGGCCGAACGAGGAGGTTCTGGACGCTTGGGAGTCCGCGTACCTCCGCTTCGAGACCCCGCAGCAGGAAGAACACAAGTTCGTTCGCAGACTCGTCGCCGCCGGGGCCGCGACGTGGGACAAGCATGCGCTGATACTGGACCTCTTTTGTGGACGCGGCGGGGGGGCGCGGGCGCTCCACCACCTCGGTTTTCGGCGTGTGGTGGGACTCGATTTGTCGCCGCGACTTTTGCGGGCGCGCGTGGATTCCTCGCACTGCATGGTTGCGGACTGTCGCCTATTGCCTGTCGCGACGGGATCGGCCGACATCGCCATCGTTCAAGGCGGGCTTCACCATCTACCGACCATCCCTGAGGATCTTCGCGCCGTGCTACGGGAAGTCGGTCGTGTACTGCGCCGGGGCGGTCTGTTCGTCGCCGTCGAGCCGTGGGATACCCCGTTCCTGAGGCTCGTGCACCGTGTCTGCGAGCTTTCGCTTGCCCGACGTGCGCTAGCGAAGATCGATGCCTTGGCGACGATGATCGATCATGAGCGCACGACCTACGAAGCATGGCTCCGAAATGGAACGGTGATCCTCTCGGAGTTTGACAAGCACTTCGAGCGTCGTCAGGCGCGCATCGGGTTTGGGAAAATCCATTACGTTGGCACCCCGCGTCTCGCGTAAGGGACGGGGACGCGCCGCCTTCCGAGGTCCGTCAGCCTAACGCTCTGCTCTCGGCATTGCCACTGGCGGTGACTGGGAGAACGTAGCTCCCGTCCGGTTGGGGCGCGTCGAAACGCAGTCGTTCCTCCCACTCCGCGCGAAGCATCGTGAGCGCGCCTTCCGGACACCCTTCAATGCACGCGCCGCAGCGGTTGCAGATGGCGGCGTCAATGACCGGACGCGTGTCGACCACGGCGATCGCACCGGTGGGGCATCGGTCGGCGCACTCGTGACAGCCCGTGCACGCACCGGTGATCACCGGAATGCGAGCACAGTCGAAGCATCGAGCCGCTTCTTCGCCGGCGCGTGTCGCGGCTCGCGCGCTCACCGGCGCGAACGGATCGGCAGGAGCAGAATCCAGCAACGGGAGGGCACGTCGACGCTCGGCAGCTCCGCGATCCGGTCGCGGGCGCCCGCTCGCCTCGACCCACGCCGAGGCGAAGGTCGTGCCGACACGCCGGCCGGTCAGTGACGCGTGAATCTCCCAGGCGGCCCGCTTCCCGTCTGCGACGGCGTGAGCGATGGAGCGGTGACCGAACGCGCAGGCGCCACCCGCCCACACGTTAGGCATCGACGTGCGCAGCGTCTGCGGATCGGTGGCGATGAATCCCGAGCGGGTCAGCTGCACCTCGCCCGCCAGGAACGCCGCGTCCGGCACGCGTCCTGGGGCGAGGATGAGCCGGTCGCAGGGGAGAACGCGCGCCGATGCGCCGTCGGGTGCAGCGACATCGATTGCCGTGAGGAGGCCGGATTCCGCGTCGATCTGAGCCCGCCGAACGCGCCACTCGTGATACACGCGAATGCCTTCGCGCGCACACGAGGCGAGCAACTCGGGGCTGACCCCCGGTGCGCTCAACGGTGCGGTCAGCACCAGCTCCACAGACGGCCCCCCACGCTGATGGCTGCCCGCCCGCCTGACGAGCATACGGGCCGCATCGATCGCGAGCGCGCCTTCGCCGGCGACGATGGTCCGCCCCAGGGGGGCGACGTCGGTGCAGAGGACGTCCATCGCATCGAAGATGTCCGGATGCTGCTGCGTGGATTCGAGGGGGGACGAGCTGGGGCGCGAGGCGCCAACCGCGAGGAACACGGCGTGTGCCCCTCCCTCGAGAAGCGTTCGGAGATGCGCGACCGCCGCTAGCGCCTTGAATTCCACACCGAGCGCGACGACAGCCGCGGATTCGGCGCGAGCGCTCTCGGTGGGGAACCGAAATGCGGGGATGCCCCCCGTCATGAGTCCGCCCGGTTCGGGGCGCGCTTCGTAAACAACCGCGCGATGCCCGAGGAGCGCGAGGTCGTGCGCACAGGCGAGGCCTGTGGGACCGCCGCCGACGATGGCAATCCGGTGGACTGACCGGGTGGCGGTCGCCGCGGCTGCGGCGGCACGTCCGATGGCGCCCGCGACCGATCGGGCTTCGAACCGAGAGACGCACGGTCCGTGTGGTGTCACGAGATCCGGCATCGCGAACGCGGCTGCATGCTCCTCGAGCGCCCCTATCGCGACCGGAGCCCCAAAAGGACGCCGGCGGCATGCGGATTCGCAGGGCGCGTGGCAACCATTTCCGCACGTCGAGGCAAAGGGATGGGCTGCACGCGCGATTCGGAACGCCGCCTCGTGATCGCCCCCTGCCACCGCTCGCGCGAGCGACGGGATGTCGACGCCGAGGGGGCAACCCTGTGCAGAGTGGCGGCACGGCACGAGCGCGCCGCACGCGGCCTGCGAGGGGGCTTCCGGATACGGCGCATCGCTCGCCGGTCGCACGGAGGCCGCACCACCGGTGGCCCCGCTCTGGTCCGGGGGCGCGTAGGGCATCGGGAGGTCGGGGGTGGCGCGCTCGGTGCTCATCGGCTGCTTGATGGGGATGGCGCCGCGGGTTAGGTTGCGGAAGTGCGGAAACGACAAGCACGTAGGACCACTGTTCGACGCCGCTGGGCGGGCCGTTTTCATCAGGCGACTCACTAGCGTCGGACGCCGGAACCTGGCACGTGATTTGACTCACGCGAGGCGTGAAGTTTCGTGGCGGCGGCCATTTGGGCGCGCCCGACACCCGGCGTTGGTTGACGGGTGACACCCCTGGAAGGTTACTGTCGGATCGCGGTGCGATCCGTGACGATTGAACGAGAGATTTCGCTCCATCGGTTTGCGCCTCGGTGCAGATCGCGCGGTAGCTTTGTTTCTCGCGGGCGCTCGTCGCGATGCACCCTCGGAGAACGCACTTGGATCACGTCGATCGCGATCTGTGCTGGCTACTGCTGTACACGAAGGCGCGCGCGGAGAGCTGGGCCGATATCAACCTGCGGAGGCAGGGGTTTACGACGCTGTTGCCGCGTGTGCGGCAGCGCGACGGTTTCGGCCCGTTGTTTCCGCGGTACGTCTTCGTCGGCGCGCCCGCAGGCACCGATTTTCGACCGGCCCGCAGCACGCGCGGCGTCCTCTACGTCGTCCACTGCGGAGAGACGCCCGCCCGCGTTCCGCTCGAGGTGATCGAGGAGATTCGCGCGCGCATGGACGCCCAGGGGGTAGTCGCGCTGACTGAGTCTCCAAATGTCGACCCGTTGTTCGCGCGCCGCGAGCGCGAGCGAGTGCGGGCGCTGGTGAAGTTCGCGCAAGCCGGGTTCCGCGTCGTCGCGTAGTCGTCCGTCGTTCCCTTCTTTCCGGTTTTCAGAGTCCAGTCATGAGCATCTACGGTGCGCTGCAGGAGAAGATCGCGCGGCGCGAGGTCGTGTGTGGCGTAGTGGGAATGGGATACGTGGGCCTGCCGCTCGCGGTGGAAATGGCGAAGAGCGGGTTGCGCGTGATCGGATTCGAGAAATCACAGCAGGTCGTCGATACCGTCCGTGAGGGGCGCAGCCATATCAAGGACGTTGCCGGCGCCGACGTCGCGGAGCTGCGGCGCCGCAAGCTGCTCGACATCACCCTCGACATGGAACGACTGGCGGAGTGCGACGTCGTCTCCATCTGTGTTCCCACTCCGCTCGGAAAGACGAAGGATCCCGACATGTCATACATCGTCTCGGCAACCGAGGCGGTGGCGGCGGCGCTCCGAACCGGTCAGCTCATCGTCCTCGAGTCGACGACCTATCCGGGGACGACCCGCGAGATCATGCTCCCTCGCCTCGAGGAGAGCGGGCTCCATGTCGGCGAGGATTTCTTCCTCTGTTTCTCTCCCGAGCGCGTCGATCCAGGGAACGAGCGTTGGCACACGAAGAACACGCCGAAGGTTCTCGGCGGCATTACCGAGAAGTGCACCGAGCTCGGCATCGCGGTCTACGAGATCTTCATCGAGCGCATGGTGCGCGTGTCCTCGCCTGAGGCCGCGGAGCTCACCAAGCTTCTGGAAAACACGTTCCGCATGATCAACATCGGTCTTGCGAACGAGATGGCCCAGATCTGCGACAAGCTTGGCGTCAATGTGTGGGAGGTGATCGATGCTGCCGCGACGAAGCCGTTCGGGTTCATGAAGTTCACGCCGGGACCGGGTCTGGGGGGGCACTGTATTCCGCTCGATCCGCACTATCTCGCGTGGAAGATGCGGACGCTGGCGTACAAGACGCGGATGATCGAGCTCGCGGGGGAGATCAACACCGAGATGCCGGCGTTCTGGGTGACGAAGGTGCAGGACGCGTTGAATGGCGTGGGCAAACCCCTGAACGGCTCGCGCGTGCTCGTGCTCGGGGTGGCCTACAAGAAGGACATTGATGACCTGCGCGAGTCCCCCGCGCTCGAGATTCTCGATCAGCTCACCAGTAAGGGAGCGATCGTGTCCTATCACGATCCGTACTGTCCCGAGATTCGCGATGACGGTCATACTCCGATCGGCGCACTTGGCCGATCGGTCCCGCTGACGGATGACCGCATTCAGGATGCGGATCTCGTCCTGATCGTGACAGATCATTCGAACGTCGACTACGAGCGCGTCTGCGGGATGGCGCGAATGGTAGTCGATACGCGCAACGCGTGCGTGAGCGCTCGCGCCCGCATTAAGCTGCCTCGCGCGACTTCGTCGCAGCCGGTCGCCGTCTGAGACCTCCCGCGCGCGACGCGGTGGAGCACCTCACCGCGTCCCATCCACCTCGATCCGACTTGCAGGGGCAGTCGTCCACCGAGAGCTCGCCCACGCACGAGCTTCCCCGGGTCGTGATCGACGGATCCTCGAACTGGGCACGATGGTGGTCCGACATTGTCGCGTATCGGGGCGCCCTGTACAGTCTCGCGCTGCGCAATATCCGGTCGCGGTACAAGCAGGCAGTGCTCGGTATCGCCTGGGCCGTGCTGCAGCCCCTTCTCCAGGTGGCCGTGTTTACGGTGGTATTCAGTCGGATAGCCGGCGCCGATCCCGGCGGAATTCCGTATCCGGTCTTTGCGCTCGCGGGACTGATTCCCTGGAATGTGTTGTCGAAAATCATCACGGATGGCTCAACGTCTCTCGCGGTCAATCAGCACATCATCACGAAGCTTTTTTTCCCGCGCATCTATCTCGTGATCTCGGCAGGCACCTCGGCTTTGGTCGACGCGATCGTTGGCGTCGTCCTCCTGGGTGGGCTGATGGCGTTGTACGGCATTGCGCCGGCGAAGACCGTTCTCCTCGCATTGCCGGCGCTCGGGGCAGTGATGCTCCTTGGCTTCGGTCTGTCGGCGTTGCTTGCTGCGGTGAACGCGCGGTGGCGCGATGTGCAGCACACGATCCCGTTTTTGCTCCAGATCGGGCTCCTCGCCACACCCATCGTCTATCCGCCGGCAGTGGTGTCCGGCCGTTGGCAGTGGCTGCTCGCCCTCAATCCCGTAACCGCGATCGTCGCTGCATTTCGTTCAGCGGTACTCGGCCTGCCATTGCCTCCTGAAAAAATGATGGTGAGCTCGCTCGCCGTTTCGCTGGGTGCGGTCATCGTGGGCTTGTGGTACTTCACGCGCGCGGAGCGCACGATCGTGGATGTCGTATGAGCCGTCCGGCGATCGTTGTCGATCGGGTGTCGAAACGATTTCGGATTCCGCATCCCAATGCCCCGCGGCTGTCGGACTACCTGCGCAGGCCGCGCCGATCCCGACGCCAGCCCCGCACGCTGGATGTGGTCGCCGTGAACGACGTGAGCTTCCACGTCAACGAAGGCGAGGTCTTCGGTATCATCGGGCGAAACGGAGCGGGAAAAAGCACCCTCCTGAAGATCCTGTCGCGCATTACCACTCCCACGCTGGGGCGCGCGGAAATCGCGGGCCGCGTCGCCAGCCTCCTCGAAGTTGGAACGGGGTTTCATCCTGAGCTCACGGGACGGGAGAACGTTTATCTCAACGGGATGCTGCTTGGAATGTCATCCCGCGGCGTGGACCGCGCCTTCGATGACATTTGCGAGTTCGCCGGCATCGGCGCCTACATCGATACGCCCATCAAGCGATACTCGAGTGGCATGCAGCTACGGCTCGCCTTTGCCGTCGCGGCACATCTTGCAGCCGACACGATGATCGTCGACGAAGTGTTGGCGGTTGGTGATGCCGAGTTTCAGACAAAGTGCACCATGGCCATGCGCGATGCGGCGGGGCGGGGACGTACGACACTGTTCGTCAGCCATAACATGGCCGCCGTGGAGAATCTGTGTACCCGCGTTCTTTGGCTCGATCGTGGCCGCGTCGTGCGAATCGGGCCCGCGGAGGAAGTGGTTCGGGAGTATCTGAGCGGTGCGAGTGGAGCACACGGGGAGATCAGTCGATACCAGGCGGCCCAGCCCTCGAGCCCCGCGGCCGTGCGCATCGTACAAGCCGCTGTCTCGGGAAGTCACGGAGCTGCAGTGGTGCAGGGCGAAGACATCGAACTGTCTGTCCGTCTCGCCGTGAGCTCTGCCGTTCGTGGACTTCACTTGTCCGTGGCCCTGTCGACGATCGAGGGGGCGCTCTTGTCGACGATCTCCAACCGCGATTATCGCGATGAGTGGACACTCGAGCCCGGCATCTACGATGTGCACGTCTCGTTTTCGGAGGTTCGGCTTCTTCCCAGGGCGCACACCATCACTCTCCGCACGGCCCTCGCGTTCGGCGCGGAGGTCTGCGAGCATCTCCAGGACGTGCTCACGTTTCATGTCGCCGAGCGTGACGTGCTCGGGACCGGGATGCCCTTGTTGGCGGATCGCGGGGTGACGTGGACTCCAGCGACCTTCCGAGTGACTGCGGCGCGATGACCGACACCGACGAGCGGCTCCAGACACTCTCCAGCTTCGACTGGCAGTGGACACATCTCGCCGCGGGCGATTTCATGCCCGGCGACCGATGGTTCGACACCAACGCCGCGAGGGTGTTGGCTCGAGAGCTGTGCGCCCTCGACCCGGCCTGGTTCCGGGGAAAGCGCGTTCTCGATGCGGGATGCGGTCAGGGTCGATGGTCCCGCGCACTGCTCGAGCTCGGTGCGAAGGTCACCGCGATCGACTACAGTCAAGCCGGGCTGGAGCGAACCGCCGCGATTTGCGGGAATCATCCCCATCTCAGCACGCGACGCGTGAACCTTCTGGAGCTCCCTGCAGACCTCAGTGAGGAGCGTTTCGACCTCGTGTTTTCATTTGGCGTGCTTCATCACACGGGCGATACGTGGCGTGCGCTCGACAACGTGGCGAGCCTCGTCGACGAGTCGGGCGCACTCTTTCTTTATCTGTACGGGAGCACGTCCTGGGACGCGAGCGGACGCTCGGCGATCGAGCGCACGCGTCGGGAGCTCGCCGACATGAGCTTCGATGCGAAAGTCGCCGAGCTTCGCCGGCGATATCCGGAACAGGACCCGCATCAACTGTTCGATCTTCTGAGTCCGGTAATCAACGACCGCGTTACCTTCGACGAAGTTGCCACTCGCCTGAAGGCGCGTGGCTTCGATCGGATCGTCCAGACCATTGCGACGGGTGAGGTGTATCTCCGCGCCACGCGCCCATCCTTCCCCCCCGCAGCGCTCAGCAACCCTGTCGGCGAGTCGAGCGACTTCGTTCGGGAAAGCGGAACACGCTGGAGCCGGCGAGACGGCGCGGCATTCGAGGCTGCTCTGCGAGCCCGCCTGCATGACGTGCGCCCGCGTCCGATCCCCGCAACGGCACGTCAGCTGTTCGACCAATTGCCGGCGCGTTCCCGGGTTCTCGACACCAGTCTACCGCCGGAGAGAGTTACCTGGAGCTCCGCGGCGTCGCACGGCGAAGTGTCCTGGTTGCCAGCGCGATCTCCGACGATCCCCGGGGCACTGGCAACCGCGAGCGCCGATGCGGTTATTTCTCTCGGGGCGAGCCTGGGCGCGTGTCGTCATCCGGCGGACTACCTCCGCGACCTATGGTATGCCGTGGCGCCCGGCGGTGTGTTGATCGTCGAGCTTCCGGATGTGCCATCGATGCGATCCCGCCGCACGCTGTTCGAGCGGATCTTGGACGCGCGGCGCCCTGTCCCGGATAAGGTGCGCAGGTTGCTGGCGCGACATTCCGCGTGGTGCACTGGTGACGCGCTCTCTGCCATCGGCGGTGCCGGGTTGTTGAATCCGCTCGCGCCTGACGAGGCGACCGAGATCCTTCGCGGAGAAGGAGCGAGACGTGTCGATGTGAAGCCGGCTCGAACCGGGACGCTGCTGGTCGCCGCTGGGAACCGTCCCGACAGCATTTCGTGACAGGCCACCGAAAACGGCTATGGGTTGTAACGGAATGCTACCCCCGACCAAATGCCCGAACCCACTGCATCTTCTCACACCGGCAGCTCACGGGCGTCCGCGCGGCTGGATGGGACGTCTCGGTGCTCGTGCCCAACGGGTGGTATCCTCCCGGGATCTGGCGGGTAGCAACTCGCTGGAGAATGGCGCGCCAGGCGAGCATTGAGCAGGGATTTGCTCTCGATGGTATTCCCGTGAGTGACCTGCGCTATCGCAACATTGTGCCGAACCGGCTGAACCGCCCGCGGGATTATGCTGACCTGGTCAGCCTCGAGCTCGACAACCACCTGAACCGCGTGCGGGCCGTGCAAGGTCGTGATCTTTTGCTCGCGCAGTTCGCGCTTCCAAACGGCCCGCCCGTGCGCGCGAGTGCGCGACGGAGGGGGCTGCCATATGCGGTGTACCTTCGTGGGGATGATGTGTGGATCTGGCCGCACACCCGGCGGAATGGTTTGCAGTCATTCCGCGAGACGGTACTCGGCGCTTCGGTGGTTTTGTCTGTCTCCGACGCTCTCTTGACGGAGGCGCGTCGCTTGGCGGAGGATGATCTTCCGCGTGGGGTGGTCATCGCCAACGGAATCGATGTCTCGCTGTTTCGGCCCGCGTCGGACGAAGAACGCGCCGACCGTCGTACACCTCTTGGGCTGCCGGCCGAGGGGCCGGTGGTTCTGTGCGTTGCGGCTGCGCTCGAACGAAAAGGATGGCCCGAGTTACTGGCGGCGCTCGCGCGACTCGCGCCATCTCCGCCGCCACTCATAGCCGTAACAACCGGTCATGGCGATCTGGCCCTGCGCGCGCTGCGCGACAGGATCGCCCCGCGTGTGACGATGGTCGAGCTGCGCGATCTCGACGCGGCGAAGCTCAGCGAGGTGTATCGCGCTGCCGATATTTTTTGTCTTCCGAGTCACGGAGAAGGGATGTCGAACGCCGTCCTCGAAGCACTCGCCTGTGGCTTGCCCGTCATCACGACACCCGTCGGCGGTCACCCGGAGGTGATCGAGCCGGGCGTCGATGGCGAGCTTGTGCCGGTTCGCGACGTCGGCGTGCTGAGTGAAGTGCTGAGAAACCTTGTGGTCGACCCGGCCCGGCGGGCGCGCATGGGACGCGCGGCACGATCGCGTGCCGAGGCGATCGGCACGTCGGCCGAGAATGGCGGGAGAGTTGCGAGGCTCTTCGACGCTGTGCTGGAGGGAGCAGAGCTACCTGCCTTTCTCATGCGGAGCTCGTACGCACCGGTGACGCAGAACTAATGTGCGGGATTGCTGGCCGCTCGGCGGTCACGTCGCTGGAAGCGAATCATGCGCGAGGCCTCGGCGAGTCGTTCTCCCGGGCGGTGCAGACTCGCGGCCCAGACGCGAGTGGCTTCCATCATGACCGCGATGTGGTGGTAGTGCATCGGCGACTTTCCATCGTCGACCTCAGCGAGGCCGGGCTGCAGCCGATGTGGAACGAGGATCGGACCATCTGTGTGATCGTGAACGGCGAGATATACAATTTCCAGGACCTGCGCCACACGCTAACTCGCGCCGGCCACCGCTTTCGCAGCCGCTCGGATTCCGAGGTGATCGTTCACCTCTACGAAGAGCGCGGGATCGGAGGGTGCTGTGGTGCACTCGAAGGAATGTTCGCCTTCGCTCTCTGGGATTCGCGCACGCGCGATCTCTATCTCGTCCGCGATCGACTCGGTATCAAACCGCTCGCGATCGCGGAACATGCTGGCGGCGTGACGTTCGCGTCGACGATCGGCGGATTGCTCGCCGATCCTGACGTGCCGCGTGATCTGCGTGGGGAGGCCTTGACCACTGTGATGCGCTGGGGATTCGTTCCCACGCCGTGGTCGGCATTGCGATGCGCGCGACACCTAGTGCCGGGATCGTACGTGCGGATCCGCGAGGGACGCGTTGTCTCGGAGGTCGTCTGGTGGCAGGATGCGCCGCCGTCGGCCCCGTCAACGCCCGGCGAAGTAAGGGCCGCGATCGACGATGCAGTGAGGTCACATCTCGTCGCCGATGTTCCCGTGGGCGTACTGCTTTCCGCGGGAATTGATTCAGGTGTCGTGACGGCGCTGGCGACGCGATCGTGCGCGAGCGGTGAGCTCGAAGCGTGGACGGCCAGCCAACGGGGCTTTCCCGAAGACGAGTACGCTGATACGGTGCGCACAGCGCAACATCTGGGGATCCCCCTTCACGAGATTCCGGTGGGTGTGGTCGGCGCTACGGCTGACACGATCGCGGCCGTCGTGGATGCCATGGACGAGCCGCTCGCCGTGTCCAGTCTCGTCGGATTACACGCGCTGTTCCGAGCCATCTCTCCCGATCGGCGGGTCGTGTTATCGGGGGATGGCGGCGATGAGCTCTTTGCGGGATATGACTGGCACATCGGCATGCCGTTACTGCCGTGGTGGGCGCGTTCATCCCTGTTTCGAATCGCCGCCCCGGCGGTACGCCGGGCGTTCTCCAGCGGCGGACGGCTGTCGGCGACCCTGGATGCGGCTGCCGTCCTCGCTCGGAGGCACGCGGGACACGTGTATCTCGACAAGCTGGAGATCTCGAGTGAGGAGGAGCGTGCGGCGATGGGTCTCGAGTGGCCGGCCGATGACCCGATGCTCCACCGCGCCGTTGACATTTGGGACCGCTTCGAAAGCGCCGGCACTATCGAGCAAATGCTCGCCGTCGATCGTGGTACCGCACTCGTCGACGAGATGTTGGCGAAGGTCGACACCGCGTCGATGGCATACTGCATCGAGACGCGCGTCCCGTTCCTGGCCGACCCTGTCGTGGCGAAGGTCAAGGCATTGCCGGCGAGTGAGAAGCGCGTCGGCAGTGAAGGGAAGCGCCTGCTGCGTGAGTGGTTCCGGGAGCTTGGGCCGCCAGGAGCAGCCGCTCGGCCGAAGACGGGCTTTAATTCGCCGGTGGGTGCCTGGTTCGACGGCCCTGCTCGCGAGTATCTGCGCGACCATGCAGCGGGAGGCGCACGTCTGCTGGGCATCCGCAAGCCGCCGCGGAGTCCGCGTCTGTTATTCGCGTCGGCCGTGCTGGGGGCCTGGAGTGAGCGGCATTCCGGCAGCCCTGCCGCGACGGAACGGCTCGCGTCTTGAGTTTCCGATTCCCTTTTTTCTCCTGATTCAAGTGTGATGCCCATTCGATATTTGGTGACGGGCGGGGCTGGGTTCATCGGCTCTCACCTCGTCGAGGCGCTCGTCGCCGAGGGACACGAGGTGGTTGTTTTCGACAATTTCTCCACCGGGCGACGCGAGAATCTCGCGCCGTGGCGCGATCGGGTCCGCGTCGTCGAAGGAAGCGTTACGGATCTCGCGACGTGCGAGGTCGCCGCGGCCGGCGTGGACTACGTGCTCCATCAAGCTGCACTGCCCTCCGTGCCTCGTTCGCTTCAGGATCCGGCATCGACACACGCCGCCAATGCAACCGGTACGCTGAACATGTTGATCGCGGCACGAGCGGCGGGTGTGCGTCGGCTCGTGTATGCGTCCTCGAGCTCAGTGTACGGGAATACGCCCGAGCTGCCCAAGCGGGAGGACATGCCGCCTCGACCGCTCTCTCCCTATGCCGTGTCGAAGCTCGCCGGGGAGTATTATTGTCGGGCGTTCACTGCATCGTTCGGCCTGGAGACGGTGGCGCTTCGGTACTTCAATGTTTTTGGACCGCGGCAGGATCCGACTTCGCAGTATGCGGCAGCTGTCGCGCGCTTTGTCGCCGCAGCGCTCGAGGGCACATCTCCGACCATTTTCGGCGACGGCGGCGCGACGCGCGATTTTACGTACGTCGGAAATGTGGTGCGAGCCAATCTTCTGGCGTGCCGGGCCAGCTCGGACGTCGTCGGGAACGCGTACAACATCGGGTGCGGATCCCGTGTCAGCGTACGCGCGCTGTGGGATCGGATTCGCGAGATTACGGGAACCCAGGTCGATGCACGACATGCGGCATCGCGGAGTGGGGACGTTCGCGACTCACTCGCCGCGGTGGATCTCGCGCGCGAGCACCTCCGCTATGAGCCGACCATCGATCTCGAGCAGGGATTAGCGATGACGATCGCCGCCGCGCGGGAGGCCGTGATGCCGGATGAAACTCCGCTCACGCGCAGCGTAAGCTAGAGATGTGTGGCTTCGTTGGGCTAATCGCGCGAGGAAACACCCTCGACATCGATCGGCTGGCATCCGCTCGCGACGCTCTGCGGCATCGCGGTCCCGACGGCGCGGGCCTCTGGTTGTCCGGAGAGGTGGGTGGGTGGCGGACGGCACTCGCCCATCGACGCCTCAGCATCCTCGATATTTCCGAGCATGGTGATCAGCCGCTGTTGCGTACCGGGCGGCTCGCATCGCGCCCAGCGACCCCCAACGAGGTGGGGGGTGCCGAGCTCGCGCTCGTCTATAACGGCGAGATCTATAATTACGTCGAGCTCCGCGCCGAATTGGCCGCGAAGGGGCACACCTTCGCATCCACTGGCGATACCGAAGTGCTGCTGGCGGCCTACGCGGAGTGGGGTGACGCATGCTTGGCGCGCCTGAACGGCATGTTCGCCTTCGCGATCTGGGACGGTCGGCGGCAACGCCTGTTCGGGGCGCGGGACCGTCTTGGTGAAAAACCGCTCCATTACGTGCTGAACGAGCGAGCGGGCGTTTTCGCGTGCTCCTCCGAAGTCAAAGCGCTCTTCGCGCTCGGCGTCGCCAAGCCGTCGCTCGATGACCGAGCGCTCTATCGGTATTTCAGGTTCGGCGAGCAGGCGGGGGTCGAGCAGACGATCTGGCGTGAGGTCCGCCGACTTCTTCCGGCGACAGCATTCAGCGTCGATGTCAAAGAGGATGGGCTCACGATGTCGACGTGGCGCTACTGGCAGGTGGACTTCACTCGCGTCATCGACAATTCTCTCGACGATGCCGCGGATCAGTTCCGGTCGCTCTTCGCAGACAGCGTGCGGCTTCGGTTGCGATCGGATGTGCCGGTGGGGACATCCCTCTCCGGCGGGCTCGACTCGTCGAGCGTGCTGTGTCAGGTCAACGCCATCGGGGCGAGCGAAGGGCAAAAGGCGTTTACCGCTCGCATGGATGATCCGTCACTGGATGAAGGCCGGCATGTGGATGCGTTGCTTGCTCGCGTGGCCATACCGGGCTACTCGACGAAGCCTACGGCCGATGAGTTTCTGCAGGAGCTCGACACGCTGTTCTATCACCAGGAAGAGCCCTTTCCCTCGACGAGCATTTTCGCGTCGTATTTGGTGAACCGGCTCGCTGCCGAGCATGGCGTCACGGTTCTTCTCGATGGCCAGGGCGCCGACGAATACCTGGCGGGTTACGCGCATTACCCTGCTGTGCTGCTGACCGACCTGGCCCGCCGTCGTCGAGTTCTGCGATGGTGGTCCGAGCGCGACGCGCTCCGGAGTCGCAACGCCATCGATCCTGTCCCACCTCGTGCGCTGCTCTCGCTCATGCGGCACCCGGCGCGTGCGAGCGACGCTCTGCTGGTTGATCACGTCCACCCAGTCGGTTGGCTTCAACCGGATTTTCGAGAGCGTTTCGCGAACGAGCAGCCGCGAACGGTAAACGCCGGATCGGACGCCTTGCGCGCGCGCCTGCACACCGACCTTACCGGCGGACATCTTCAGGAGCTCCTGCGCTACGCGGACCGCAACGCCATGGCCTTCTCCCGCGAGCCGCGACTGCCATTTCTCGATCATCGTCTGATCGAGCTGTGCGCGACATTTCCAACCCGGCATCTGCTGAGCGCCGGCACGAGTAAGCGCGTGCTGCGCACGGCCATGAGAGGCATCGTCCCCGATGTCATCCTCGATCGGAAAGACAAAGTCGGGTTTGCGACTCCCTGGGCACAATGGTGGACAGGCCCCCACGCCTCGGCATTGACCGGGCGTTTTCTCGATAGTGCGTTGAGCCTCCGCGAGTACGTCGACGTCACCAAGATCACGCCGGGAAGCCGTGAATCCTTGCTCGTGATGTCGCTTGGCTCGGTGCTTGGCACGCTCTCGCCACGCGCTCGGTCAACGGCGGCGTGAGTCACGTGCTGGACCCGCGAGTCGACCGATTGCCACCAATACATGTCGGGCGTTGATGTCTCGGTGGTCGTTCCGTTGCACAACCGCGGACGACTGATTCCATACACGCTGGAGTCGCTGTGCCCGGAGAACCATCCGGATGTTCGCCTGGACGTCGTGGTGGTCGACGATGGCTCGCAGGACGGCGGCGCCGAGGTGGCTTCGCGCGTGCATCCGGCGGCTCGAATCCTCCGTGGCCCCCATCGGGGTGCGGCGGCGGCCCGCAATGCGGGGCTTCGCGCCGCGCGCGGCGAAGCCGTTCTCTTTCTCGATTCTGATGATCTCGTCGAGCCCGGATTCTTCGCTCCCCGGGTGAAGATGCTGGACGAGCATCGGGAGGCCGCGGGGGCGTACGGCCCTTTCGATTTCTTTGTCGGTGATGCGGCATTCCACGAGCGGCTCGTGCAGCCTCGTCACTCCCCATACCCGATCGAATCGGTGCTCGCGAGTCGATCGCACGTGGTGCGCTTGTTAGGTGGATGGTACATCGCGGGCAACGCGATCGTGTGGCGGACCTCCGTCGTGCGAGAGCACGGGGGATATGATGAGGCACTTCGCGTCAATCAGGATGTGGAGCTGCTCTTTCGTGTTCTCACCACCACGCACGGCATTGTCGGATGTACCGCCCCTCGTTCGCTCTGCCGCGATCACGCGCTGGGAGCGCGACAAGGCGTTATCGGGAATGATGAGGCAAAAGCCTCCGACCTGCTCGCCCTTCGGCGCCGCTTTGCCAGTGTCCTGTCCCACAGCGCGTTCGACGGATCCGATACTCGTGAGGCCCTCGCCCGATACTGCTTCGATCGCTGGGAGGAGCTTCGCCGATCCATGCCGGCGATCGCCGAAGGCTTCTATGGTTTATCCAGATCCCTCGATCCGGATTTACGCCTGCGCGGACGGTGGATGCTCACGCTCATGTGCGCTGTACTCGGGGCGCGCCGGGCGGCTGTCGTGGCGGGCGGCCTACGCGAGCTCCGCGCCGCCTTCATGCGTCGCAAGGCTCGCGTCGCCGTGACGCGCAGCTGAGTGCGGACGATGTCGACGACGGGCGGAGGTGATCTCGGTGTCGCGACACTCGCGCCGCCCACACCGATCGAGGCATTCTCACCCCCGGATCCTCCACGCCAACGTTCGCTCTGGCTGATGGCCGTCGTTCTGCTCGCAGCCGCGGGATCGACCCGGGTGCTGCTGGAAACTCGAGGGCTTGGTTTGGGAGTAACAACCGATTCCGTCGCCTACCTGTCCTCTGCAGACAGCTTTTTTTCCGACGGTCGCTTCGTAATGCACGACGGTACGCCGCTGGTGCGGTGGCCGCCTGTCTATCCCGCGGTACTCGCCGGGTTCAGGGTGACGGGGCTGTCAGCCCTGGACGCCGCGCGATGGCTCAACGCCCTCTGCGCTGCCCTCATTATCGGGTTGACTGGCGCCTGGCTCGTTCGGAACGTCCGCCCGGCCTGGGTCGGCGGACTGGCGGCCGCGGCCCTGCTCGTGTCCGTCCCGCTCACGAGCCTCTCGACGGTGGCCCTGAGCGAGACGCTGTTCGCGGTGGTCGTATTGCTCTTCGCGGCGGCATTGACGCGGGCACATTCCAATGAGCTCGTGCGGGACGCGGCAATTGCGGGCGCCCTCGGCGCGCTCGCGGTGCTCACACGATACGCGGGAATTGGCATCGTGCTCGGCGGCTCGCTGGTGATCTGGAGTGGTCGAATGGATCGCCGCACGATGACACGCTTGGTCGCGTTTTGTGTGGCCGCTGGGCTGCCCGTGATGGCGTGGTTTCTTCGCAATCGCGCACTTGCGGGAACGACTCGCGGCGGTTGGATCGAGCCTGTGATCTCGCCGGGGGCTGTCGTTGCCAATTCGGTAGACGCAGTGGCGACGACGGTCATGCCTCTGTGGCTTCCAATCAGTCTGCGAATAGCTGTGGCTTTGGCAATCGCGGGACTACTTGCCGCACTGATGATCACGGCGATGCACAGCCCCGACGCTCAGCAGCGCGCGCTCGCCCGCAAGGCGTATCCGTGGGCAGCCATCTTTGCGGGCTATTATGCCTTTTGGATCGGATGCGCGCTGTTCGTCATGATCGACGTCAACCGACGCATGTTCGCACCCTTGTACGTCGGCGTCGTCCTCGTTCTTGGCCTGGCGTTGGCTCTCTTGCACGCACGCGAGCCCCGCGGCGGCTCTCGATGGCGCGCTCGCATTGCGACTGGTGTGGTGACGGTGGGACTGCTCGCATATCCGTTCTGGTTTTCGTGGAACTCGGCTCGATACTCGCTGTCCGTTGGAGGAGGGGGTGGCGAGTACAACACCCGCCAGTGGCGTACGTCGGAGCTCGCGCGCGCCGTGGCACGGTTGCCATCCCACGTCCAAATCGTGTCGAACGCGCCCGGGGCGGTGTATCTCTGGTCGGGACGCCGTGCTCGCGAATTCGGTCCGCGTTACGATCCACCCCAGCGGGACGGACGGACGCTGGGGTTGCGGCAGTTGCAGCGCGAGGTGGAACGGCTCGACAGCGTGTATGTTGCCGCGTTCGACTCCTCGCTGGTCCGATTCTCCTACGCGTACTCCGAGGACGAGCTTTCGCGTGCGGCGCTCGTGCGCGCAGTCTCACGGCACCGGGATGGGGTATTGTACGAAGCACGACGACGTCCCACAGGGCACGCCGTCCGTTGACGCCGAGCAACGCACGGCGTTTCGCGGCGCGGGACGTTAGGCACATTCCGTTGCTACCCCGCTGATGGTATCGGCGCCGTCGAGTGTCGAACCGTCGTTGCGCCGGAGTGAGCAGGTGACGTCGCGACTCCCGCACCTCGTTCATGTCGTCGCGGGTGAGGGGGAGAAAGATCTGATCGGGCCGCAGGTCATCGATCCGACCGTCCGTCAGGCCGAAGCACTCGGAGTCGATGGAGTGGCCTCTCCGGCAATGACGCTGCTACTCGAACCGGCGAGGCGGGTCGTTTCTCGTTCCATGCGCGTCCGGCTTCGTGCCTTACGCGAACGCGCCGGGACGGTGCGCGTGTCGGCATATCCGGTGGTCGGACGGTTTGGCATTCACGCCAACGCCGTGCCGCTCGCGCGATGGCTCCGATCCGTCGTCGGCGAACGCCAAGTGATGTTTCACTGCCGCGGTGAGTCCGCTGTCGAATGGGTGGCGGCGCTGAAACCGCACTTCCCCGGTTGCGGCATCATTGCCGACATCCGCGGAGCGTGGCCGGAGGAAGCGCTGCATGCCGCGGGGTTCGACGGACCTCACAACGCGCCACCTGCGCTGGTCCAGCGGTACCATCACCATTTCAGCCGGCTGCACGGCGCGCTCGCGTCGGCGGGCGCCGTTCTCAGCGTGTCGCCGGGGATGCTGGACTGGCTCGCCAGCCTGGGCGTACCACGCACTCGGATGGCGTACGTTCCCTGTGCGGTGTCCGCGATACAATTCCGTCAGTCCGTTCGCGAAGCAATGCGGCGACAGTTAGGCGTCGAGGACAAGACCGTTTACGCCTATGTCGGGATTCTGGCGTCCTATCATTCGATCGAAGACGGGCTTATTCGCTTCTTTCGTGTGCTCGCCTGTCGCTCCGCAAACGCGCACCTGCTGTGCCTCACCACCGAGCCTGCTCGCTTCCGCGACCTACTTGCGACGGCGGGCGTCGACGCTACTCGCGCAACCGTCATGCGCGTGGCTCATCCTGACGTGCCGGCCTACCTGTCGGCGGCCGATGCCGGACTTCTCCTCATGCGGCCCTGTCGTCTGGCGCCCACGTGGCAGCCGATCAAGTATGCCGAGTATCTGTCGAGCGGTCTTCCCATAATTGTCTCCCCGGGGGTGGGAGTAATTGATCGGCAGGTCGAGCGCGAGCGCGTTGGCGTGGTCGCGGATGTGTTTGGAGACGCCGATATTGCCACGGCGGCTGACGACACAGCCGAGGTGCTTCGGCAGCGGGGCGATGAGATGCGACAACGGGCACTTGCGCTCTGTGAAAGGGAGTTCATCTGGTCGCGGTACATTGACACGTGGCGAACCACCTACCAACGCGCCTTCGCCTGGGCTGCGGCGACGACGTCATGAGCCCGTGTGCGCCTTGACGCGGAGACTGCGGGCGCTCACATCGTCTCGCCGGCGACTCCGCGCTGGTATCCGGGCGCGGTCGCTCCACACCCATCGCTCGAAGGAAGCGTAGATGCCGAAGCCGGTGATGCCGCTCGAGGAACCGATCGTGCTCGTGCTCGTCGGGTGCGGACGTATCAGCGACCGTCACTTCGATGCCATTGCCGCGATGCCAGAGTTGACTCTCGCTGGCGTCTGCGACGACGTTCCGGAGCGGGCTCGAGCTGCGGGAGAGCGGTTGGGAGTTCCGGCGTTCACGAACTACTCGGCGATGCTGAAAGAAACCGAGGCCCATGCGGCAGTGATCTGCACACCGAGTGGCTTGCACCCGCGCCATGGCATCATGGCGGCCGAACGGGGGCTTCACGTCATTTGCGAAAAACCGATGGCCACGCGTCTGGAAGAAGCCGATGCGTTGGTACGCGCATGTGATGCCGCCGATGTGCATCTGTTCGTCGTCAAGCAAAACCGCCTGAACCCGGGGGTTCAGCTCCTGAAGAAGGCGATGCAGCAAGGGAGGTTTGGTCGGACGTACATGGCGAGTGTTCGCGTGTTCTGGAACCGACCGCAGCAGTATTACGACATGGCGACGTGGCGCGGCACGTGGGAGTTCGATGGCGGCGCGTTCATGAATCAGGCCAGTCATTACGTGGATTTGCTGCAGTGGCTCATGGGTCCGGTCGAGTCAGTCACGGCGAAGACGGCCACGCTTGCGCGACGAATCCAGACGGAGGATACGGGGGCGGCGCTGCTCCGGTTTCGGGATGGCGCGTTAGGTGTGCTCGAGGTAACAATGCTCACGTTCCCCCACAATCTCGAGGGCTCGATTACCATCCTGGGCGAACGCGGCACGGTTCGCATCGGCGGCACCGCGCTCAACCGCGTCGAACACTGGCAGTTCGCGGAGTACGACGACGCCGACCGCGAAGCGGAGGCGCTGCGGACCGCCGCGGACCCCCTGTCGGTGTACGGCTCGGGCCATCGCGCGTACTACGAGAACGTCGTGAAGGTCCTTCGCGGAGAAGCGGCCGCCGGCACCGATGGGCGCGAGGGACGAAAATCGCTCGAGCTCATCCTCGGGATCTACGAATCGGCGCGCACCGGTCGCGACGTTGCGTTGCCGCTCCGCTCGTTTTCGCACGAGGAGCGTGTCACGTGAGCGAAATGCGCGCGACGCCCGGCGGCTATTCAGTACACGTGTCGAGCTACGTCGATGAGGGGGCTCGGATCGGCAAGGACACCAAGATCTGGCACTTTTGCCACGTCAATGCAGGCGCCGTCATCGGTGAGCGATGCAGTCTCGGCCAAAACGTCGTGGTGATGCCCGGAACACGGTTGGGCAACAATGTCAAAGTCCAGAACAACGTGAGCATCTACGAGGGCGTCGAGTGCGACGATGACGTCTTCCTGGGGCCCTCCATGGTGTTCACGAACGTGATCAACCCGCGCAGTCACGTCCCGCGAAAGGACGCCTATCTGCCGACACGGGTAGGCCGCGGAGCATCGATCGGAGCGAACGCGACGATCATTTGCGGAAACAGTCTTGGCGAGTACAGCTTCGTCGCCGCCGGAGCCGTCGTCACGCAGGACGTGGCAGCATTCGCTCTGGTGGCCGGCGTCCCCGCCCGCCGGATAGGGTGGATGTGTCGCTGTGGCGTTCGCCTGGACGTTCCCGCAAAGCCGACCGACGATCGGATCGTTCGATGCGCTGCGTGTGGCGAGGCATACCGAGCGCAGGACGGCGCGATGACGCCCCTTACTGGCCAGCGCGTCACCGCCCAACCGTGAGAGACGCTCCGCTCGCCGCGGCGCCGCGCCGGACGGGCGATGAAATCCGCATCCCCGGCGATTATCAGCATCGCGCCCGCACCTCCGGCTTCGTTGTTCAGCGCTACTGGCACTACGAGAAGGAGCGAATGATACGCCGGTTTGCCCAGCCGGTCCCTGGCGAACGGGTGCTCGACGTGGGGTGCGGATCGGGAGTGATCACGAATCTTCTGGCGGAGCTCGGCGCCACGGCAACCGGTGTCGATGGAAGCGCCGACGCGATTGCGTATGCGAGAGAGACCTTCCAGAGGCCGAACCTGCAGTTCGTACACGGGTTGGTAGATGAGCTCGATTTTCCCGACGCCTCGTTCGACCGGGTGTACTGCTTCGAGCTGATCGAGCACTTGTACGCGGGACAGGGGCGGGACCTCCTGCGGAAGTGTCGCGACCTTACGCGCCCCGGTGGGATGCTCGCGCTCACGACGCCCAACTATCGCGGCGTATGGCCCGCGATCGAATGGCTCATGGATACACTCCGCCTCGCGCCAACGCTGGCGGAGGCCCAGCACGTCGCCAAGTATACGCGCTCGTCTCTGGCGGTTCTGTTGTCTGACGTGGGATGGCGGATACAACACCTAACGACATTCTCGACGGTCGCACCCTTCATGAGTGTACTCGGTTGGCGCGTCGCTGACGCCGTCGCCGAGGTCGAGGAATCCATTACGCTCCCGTTTGGGAGCATCCTCTTCGCCGTTGCGCGCGCCGAATAGGGCCAGCGTGTCAGACGTGGTGGACGTGTCGGTGATTCTCCCCTGCTATCGTGCCGGGGAGCTCGTTCGCGGCAGCGTCGCGCTTCTCGAGGAGTGCCTCCGTCCGGGGCCCTGGTCCTACGAGATCATCGTTGTCGATGATGGTGGCGGTGACGTCACGGCGGCAGATCTCGCGGAAAGCCCGTTCGCGCGTACCGTTCGCCTTCCGGTCAATCAGGGAAAGGGCGCGGCCGTGCGAGCGGGACTGATGGCAGCGCGGGGGACGGCGCGAGTCTTCACGGACATTGACGTGCCTTACGACCCGGACCTGATCCTGGTGATGGCCAGTCACCTTCGCCAGGGCTACCACCTCGTCGTTGGAGATCGCACGCTCCCGGGCTCGCAGTACGCGCATGACATCGGATGGCGCCGCCGGCTGGCATCAAACGCCTTCTCCTTCCTCGTCGGTCACCTGGTCACCGGCGGCTTCTACGACACGCAGTGCGGCCTCAAGGCGCTTCGAGGCGACGTTGCGCAGCTGCTCGCGCCCTTGTTGCGCATAAACCGGTTCGCGTTCGACGTCGAGCTACTGTACGTTGCCCTGAAGCACCGACTCGACATCAAGCGAGTGCCCGTCCGGCTCCGGCGCAATGAAACGTCGTCCGTTCGGTTGATTCGGGATTCCAGTCGGATGCTTGTCGACGTGGGGCGACTGAAGATCAATCAAGTGCGCGGCAGCTACGACTGTCAGCCGCTGGCAATGCTCCTCTCAGCGGAGCATGAGCGGCACCGCGCAGCGGTCCGACAGCTCCTGCAAGAACGTCCGGAGAACGCTGGTTCCGCCGCGATGTGATGAGGGCGTCCGGTCGACAGAGGAAGCTCGATGGACTGCTCGTCGGAGTACTCGTGCTCTGGGCGATGCTGATTCAACGGCCGTGGCGAGCCGTGCCTCCCCCCGTCTCCGACATGGGCGCCATCCTCACCACGTTGCACGAGACGACGAGTGTTCTCGACGGAACGGTCGCGCTCACGACGGGTTTCGCCCGTGAAGGGCGATTCATGCCCGGATCGATGCTCGCATTGGCCGCAAAGGAAGAGCTGTTTGGCTCGAGCGGCGTCGATTGGCGGTGGGCTGGGTTCATCGTCGGAGCCGCACTCGTCGCCGCGGCGTACGTCGCACTGCGTCGATTCCGTCTGTTACCGCTGGCCGCGTTTGTCGGCGCTTCGCTTTTCATCTACTCCGATCACGCGTCGGGTGCCTGGCTCCTGCCGCAGGTCATGGAACCGCTCGCGGCATTGCTCGTCATTGGAGCCACATTGATCGCACTGCGCTATCGAGTCACGAGCAAACCCGCGCAAACAGCGATGGCCATCTCGATCACCCTGGTGGCAGCGATTTGGGTAAAGGAGCCCCTTGTCGCCGCGGTGCCTTTCGTGGCCTGTGTGGCGCTCTTCTGGCGCGAGGGCACGTGGGACACTGCTCCTTCATGGGATCGGGTGCGATTGCTCGTGATCGCCATCGCGGTGCTGGTCGGAGTCGCCAATATCGGCCCCATCCTGGCGGTGCGTTTCCTGGCAGAGAATCCCGACTACGCTGAGCGCTACTCCGCGTCCACCTTTTCGCTCGCGACGCTATCCAACTCGGTGCGCGCGTCCATTTTTCCGGTGACCCGCGTGCCGTGGTTTCCGGCTAATGTCGCGGCTGTTGTCATCATTCTCCTCGGCGTCGCGGTGGGCATCCGACGCGGACGCGCACGCCAAACCTTGCTGTGGGTCGCCATCCCGCTGCTCTTGCCCCTGTCCGTCGGGCTCATCTACGCACCCTGGCCCTCGTTCCCCGGCTATTACGCGCTCGCTGGAACGTTCGGGTTGTCACTAGTGATCGCCTGGGCGCTGACTGAGGTGAGTGGCGAGCCCGCCCTGGCAACGGCATCGGCTGCTGCGGCGAGCGCAGGTATGGCGTTGCTCGGGACCGTGGTCGTCACGTCGGCGGCTGCGACCTACGTCGCCGAGCGGCGAATGGAAGTCGTGCTAGCGCGCCATTTGCACGATGTACGATCGGCAGACATCCTGGTATTCGGCACCAGAACGCCCGCGTTCAGCGGCTCGTACGGCAGCAGTCTCATCGCGTACTCCACCTTGTTCTTCGGCCGGAGCGCGCTGAAGGGTGCCATTGACACGACCTGCCAGGAGGCGGAACGACTCGCCGCCATCGGCCAACCCGATACCGTAATAGTGACGTACCAAACCGAGTGCCCGGGTCTCGGCCGGTCGGCCGCGATAACAGTTGAAGAACCGGTCGCAACGCGCGACTGGAAGACAATGCGGACGCAGATGGATACGCTCCGAGCGACACTCACCGGCACTCTCCCTTCTCCACCTCTGAATGATCGCACCCGTGAATAAGCCAACAGTCTCCGAAGACCCGAGTCTGCTGAAGCAGCAAATCAAGGAATATTGGGAAGCAGAGCCATGCGGTACGCGCGGCGTTGAGGCTGAAGATCGCAAGCGCTTCTTCGATCAGATCGAGCGCGAGCGATACGAGTGGGAACCGTACATTCCCCAGTACGCCAAATTCGATCGTGCGCGAGGGAAGCGGCTCCTCGAAATCGGCGTCGGTGCGGGAACGGACTTCATCAACTGGGTCCGGCACGGTGCCATCGCGACCGGTGTTGATCTCACCGATCGCGGCGTGAACCTGACGCGGGAACGACTCGGGCTCGAGGGGCTAACCGCGGATGTGCGACGCGCCGATGCCGAGAACCTTCCCTTCGAGGATAACTCGTTCGACGTGGTCTACTCGAATGGCGTTTTGCACGTGCCGCCGAATCCCGCGCGGGCGATCGCCGAGGCGCATCGTGTCCTCAAGCCCGGGGGGACATTCGTCGGACTGATTTACAACGTGCACTCGTGGGTTGGGTTCATGCTTTGGGGCGTGCACTGCCTGGCAAAGGGACGCCCGTGGAAGGGCCCGCGGTGGGCCATCTACCATTATCTCGAAAGCCCCGGTACGAACGCCTATACGGTACGTGAAACGCGCGAGCTGTTTTCGCGATTCTCGGTCGTCGACGTGCGAACGCAGCTGGGACACGGCGACCTGCTGCTGATGCGGCCGGGAGCGAAATACAACAGAAACGTCCTGTACCGATTACTCTGGCGGCTCTGGCCTCGCTGGCTGATCCGGCGTCTCGGCAATCGTTTCGGAATGGCGATGATCATTGAAGCCGTAAAATAGTGTGTCGGTGGATCGCGAAATGGATGAGGTGAGGTCCGCGGCGCGTCCAGTGGGGCAGCCAGAGGCGCGCGACGTCGCGTTTCTCTGCCAGCCGTACCATCGCGGTGGAGTGACGCGCTGGATGGTGGACGCGGCGAGTGAGTGGGTTCGTCGAGATCAAGGACGCTGCTGGTTAGTTGCGCCCCTCCCCAGATCGCCGTTCGTGAACGGCGCGGGCCGGCCGACAATCGTGGAGTTGGCGGAGACACTCCCCTCGGGGGTGCGCCCCCGCATTGCTGCTCCAGTCGTTGGTTCGGAGTTCGAGTTCGGTACCTGTGATTATCGGGCGCGGGTTCTCGCCCGTGCCCTGCAACAAACACTTCCTGCCGGAGTCCCCATCGTCGTCTCTGACGATCCCGCGACCTGGCGCGGAAGCTCGCTCGTGCGCGGGCGGCACCCATTGATCGGGGTACTGCATGGTCCTGATGAGCCGTACATGCGTCTGGCGGAGCAATATCAGGGTGTTGCGGCCGCCATCGTCGGGGTTTCGCCGCGCGTCCTGAACGCGGCTCGCGCTCGGGTCCGCACAGAAGAGATGGCGACACGGGTCATCCCGTGCGGCATCCCACTACCACCCGCTCCCCCAGCCCCCGGGCACGAATCATCAGAGATACGGGTGATATGGGTGGGGCGCATTACGGAGCGTGAAAAGCGCGTGAGCGATCTTGCAGCAATTGCGGTTGAGCTGGCGCGAGCAGGCCGGCGTTTTCGCCTGGACATTGCCGGGGATGGTGAGGACTCGGGTGCGCTGCGCGAAAGCGTCGTCCGCAACGAGCTCACGCAGGTCGTGCATTTCCACGGGTGGCTGAACCACGAGGCCGTTACGGACCTCCTGGCACGTGCGGATGTATTACTTCTTCCTTCGAACTTCGAAGGGATGCCAGTCGCGGCGATGGAGGCGCTCGCCAGGGGGTGTTCGGTGGTCGCAAGTGACACCTCCGGTCTCGACCATTATCTCGACTCGCCAGAGGCTCGTGAGGCACTCTGGATCTTCCCGTGCGGCGACGTGCCGGGAGCAGCTCGCCTGGTACTGCGAGCTGCCGCGGTCCCGCCAGCGCAGCGACGGCGAGCTGCGCGACGACTCGCCGAACAGGAGTTCTCCATTGCGATTTGTATGGACAGATACGCAGCGCTCCTCTCGGAAATCCACCAACGCCGGCGGACCGGGCCGGCCGCGATCGCATCCCACGCCGCGGCGGATCTGGCGTCTTTCGCCGTCGCGGCCGCCCGGCAGCTGCGCCTGCGTGTCGCGAGTAAGCTTGCTCGTCGCGCGACCGACGGGCTCCCACGTTCCGCTTTGATGAGGGCGTAGTGACGCAGCGATCCATGCGCGCGGCGCTACAGACATAACGAGGAATATGCCGTCGATCACGAAGCAGGCGACTCCGTCCGCGATCACCGTTCCGCAAGCGACTCCGCAGCGGGTTCGACAGGAGCTGGAGCAGTTCACGGAGATCTGGAAGGGAGGATATTTCGAAGGCGATCCGCTCGATCCGCTCTCCAAGTCGAGCTATGGACCGTTCGGTTTCATGAGCGTTCTCCATGCGACGTACCTCGTCTGCATCAAGCCGTACGTGGGACCGGAGTCGCGCGTGCTCGAGATTGGACCGGGGCGTGGCGCATGGACGCGCACGTTCGTACGCCTTGGGGCGAAGGAGATCTGGTGCCTCGATGCCTTGTCCCGCGAGCACAACGACTTCGACGCCTACGTGGGTGATCTTCGGAATGTCACGTACCTGCAGGTCGAGGACTTCGCGTGTGCCGATGTGCCCGACGAGCGATTCGACTTTTTTTTCTCCTTTGGCTGCTTCTGCCACATCTCGCCCGCTGGAACGTCCGAGTACATGCGGAATGTCTATCGGAAGATGCGCGGGGGAGCTCACGGGTTTCTGCTGGTCGCGGACTACGATCGATACAACGCCGCCATTGCCGATCGCTCACGGCACGTCGCACGTCTGTTCCACGCGAGTCGGGCAGGCGTTCTCGCACGCGCGTGGAATCGGGCCGTCGATCGATTCGTCGCGCGCAAATACGGCGAACGCGACTTTCGACCGAGGGACAAGCGTGAGAACGACATTCCGCATCCCGGCCGGTTCTACCACATCGGCGCGAACGCAACCTGCGCGCTCTTGAGAGAAATCGGCTATGAAGTGCTGAGTGAAGACGTCGGAACGGTCTATCGCGATCCCATCATCCACTTCCGCAAGCCGGGACATGAATCGAATTCTACGTCATCTGCGACGTGAGCTGTCTGCGGTTCGGCTGCTGACGTGGGGACTCCTGGAGGTGCGCTGGCTGCGGTGGTACAAAGCCATGGCGCTCCTCGCGGCAGCGGAATCGACGGGGGCCCGGCTGGCACCGGCCATCGGCGCGCGCTTCATGCTGTGGGGCTCGGACGAGCCTGATGCTGGCACGCGTCGCACTGCAGCACTGGCGTGCCCGGGCGCCGAGCAGGTGCGCGTTCGCTTTCACTCGGCCGGATCGAGCGATCTCGTTCACGCGAATGTGATCGCACTCAAGCCGTTCCGCGATGCGGGCGAGCGAGGCGTGCTACTGCTCAAGTACTGCGAGGTGCTGAACGCGTTTCCCCTGCTCTTCGACATTGAGGCGGTCCAGCGCCGCTACCATCTCGTGTTCGAGCCCAGCACCACGGGGTTCATGCAGCCATCCACCTGGCTCGTGAATCCGAATTCGAGCGTCGTTGGAGTGCAAACCGTGGAACGGTTATCGGCGAGCCAGTATGCCCGGCTCGGCTTTCTTCCGCTGAACGTGTCGGACGGGGACTGGGTAGACGAAGATGGCTTTCGCCCGCTCGATGGCGTGCAGAAGCGCTACGATTTCGCGATGATCGCGACGTTCATCCCCCTCAAGCGACACGCGTTCGTCTTCGACGCCATACGGCGTTATTGGAAGGGCAGCGTACGTTTTGCGCTCCTCACGTCAGAGTGGGTGGGGGAGGGACGCCCGGGGGCTGAGCGTTTGCTGCAGGCCTATGATCTCCTCGATTCGGCGGATGTGTACCTGGACGTCTCCCAGGTCGAGGTCAATCGCATTCTCAATGAATCCCGGTGTCACGTTCTGGCCTCTCAGCGCGAAGGCGCGAATCGGGCATGTTTGGAGGCGCTCTTTGCGGGTATCCCCGCGCTGCTTCCCGAGGGCCATGTAGGATTTCCGCATTTTCGATACAATCAGTCGCATGTGCGCTTGTATCGCGACGCCGCGGATCTCGTTCAGAAGATCGTCGAATCTCGCGGCGCGCAGGATCCGCATGTGATCGCGGACGCGGCACGCAAGGTGAGTGGCAGCCGGGTTGCCACCGAGGTAGTCAACGCAGCCATGAAGCGCGAATGCATTGCGCGTGGCGAGTCATGGGAGCGCGATCTCGTGCCGAAAGTGACCCGGGTCCATTGCTGTTACCGCGATCCATCCCAGTTCGACGCGCACCGGGCCGATTACGAGTATCTCGCCTCGGTGACCCGTGGCGGATTCTCGTACGACCCGAATAGGGCGCAGCGTCTGCTGACACGGTGACTGCTCCCGTCCGGACGGAGAAGGCGCTGCTGCTGAGCCTCGTCCATCCCGACTTTCTCCCATCGGTGTATTCGTTATCCTTCGTCCTCCGCGACAAAGGCTACGACGTCGACGTCGTCTCGTTTTCCTCGCCCGTTCGAGGCCCGCAGCATGCGGAGCAGGGGATCACCCTTCACGACTGCGGCCCCTATGCGGGAAGCGCCTCGGCGAAAGCCGGCGCGCGGCGCAATTTTCGGATGACGGCGCAGAGACTCACCGGCACGCGGAAACCGGCGGTCATCATTGCGACCTGTCCGTTCAGCTTTCTGGAAGCGCTCCGTCTGCGCGGCGAGGAGTCGCCGGTGGTGTATTACATGCTGGAAACCTACGAGGCGAGACGACGGGATCTCTTTCGCTCGCCGCGCACGACGCTTCGCAGCTGGCGGGCGCTGCGGCACGTTTCCGAGGCGGACCTGGTGTGTACGCCCTCACCCGAGCGGTCGGGTTGGTTGGCAGGAGTCGCGAGGATGCGCCGATTGCCGGCGACGGTATTGAATTCCCCCTCCTTCGCCGCAACCCGCGACCGACGCGCTGATCCGAGTGTCGGCGATCGTCTGCTTCCCTCCGGGATGCGATCGAACGCGCTCGTGATTCACACAGGGGCGGTGAGCGCAACGCAGGCCGTTCTCGAGCTCGTCGAGAGCGTTGCGAAATGGCCCGCGGGGCTTGGCCTGGTGGTGACGAACGTGGGGAATAGCGCGTACGGCGACGCGGTGCGTTCCGCGGCCGCGCAGTCGGTGCGGAGTGACAGTATCGCGCTCCTTCCGACGGTGACGCGGCAGGACATGCTCGCGCTGCAGTCGATGTCATCGCTGGGCGTATGCCTGCTGCGTCCCGGGGACAATCTCGAAGCGATGATGCCGGCTCCCAACAAAGTGGGCGAGTATCTACACAGCGGTCTTACGATCGTGGGTGTTCGAATGCCCTATTTGAACGAGCTGGAGATTGCGGGGGTCGCGGTCCTCGCCGAGCGGCTCACTCCGGACGCGATCGCTTCGGCGGTGGCGCGGGCCTGGGAAACGTCCGGCCGGGCTTCCGGCAGGACTCGTGCGTTGTCCGTGGCAGGCACCTGGTACTGCATGGAGACTCAGGCGCGTCCCATTTTGCAACTCATCGAGCGCGACGCCCGGGAGGACCGATAAATGTGCGGCATCGCTGGAATCGTCTCGCCGGCGCCCGTTGACGAGCGATGGGCTCGAGAGTCCGCCTGTGCCATGAGCGACAGCCTCGGCCATCGCGGGCCGGATGATCGCGGTACCTGGGCGGAGGAGCGGGTTGCGCTCGGACATACCCGACTGAGCATCATCGACCTGTCGCCCGCCGGCCACCAACCGATGTTCGATGGTTCCGGTCGTTACGCCATCGTTTACAATGGCGAAGTCTACAACTACCGGGAATTGCGCCGGGAGCTCGAAGCGCGCGGTCGTGTCTTTCAGTCGGAAACCGACACCGAGGTGTTGCTTCAATCGTTCATCGAGTGGGGTCCCGGAGCGGTGACCCGCTGGAACGGAATGTGGGCGCTCGCGATTTGGGACCGTCATCGGCAAGAGTTGTTCGCGAGTCGAGATCGCGCTGGCAAGAAGCCCTTCTATTTCGCAAGCGCCGAGGATGGCAGCTTCGTCTTCGCGAGTGAGATCAAAGCGCTTCGCGCTTTTGGACTGCGGTTCGGATTGAACGCGCAGGCCGCGTTCGACTTCCTCACGCAGGGCACCTATGGCCACCTCGGCGAAGCGGGATTCTTTGCCGGCGTGCGCCAGCTTCCACCCGGCTCGTCTCTCCTGCTGCGGCCAGGCGAGCGACCGCACATCGAAGCCTATTGGCGTCTTCCCGCCATCCCATTCGCGGATCGTCTGCCGTACGACGCGGCGTTTCGCACGCGCTTTCGTGAGCTCGTGGAAGATGCGGTGTCGCTGCGGCTGCGATCGGATGTTCCGGTAGGAGCGACCCTTTCGGGCGGGCTGGATTCCTCCACGATCGTTCTTCTCATCGATCAGCTGACGAGTGGAGCACCGCTCCATCTCTTCACGAGCCTCTTTCCCGGGACGCCGCAGGATGAGACTCCTTTCTTCGAGGCCGTAGTTGCGCGGCTTCGTCAGCCCATTGTGCACCGCGCGGCGCCGACCGATGACAACTGGGAGGAGCAGCTCCTGCGCGTTCTGAACCACCAGGAAGAGCCGTTCGGCGACACCTCGATCCTTGCGCATTTCCATCTGATGTCGGCCGCACGTGCCGCGGGAGTCCCCGTGGTTCTGTCGGGGCAAGGTGGTGACGAGCTTCTCCTTGGCTACCCGTCCTTGGTCAATGCGTATCTCGGCCACCTCATCTCGCGGGGTCGGATTCTCGAGGCGGGGAGGGAATGGACGGCATGGACGCGGCGCACGGGCCGCGCGCGCAGTCAGGTCCTGCAGGCGGCGCTATTGCATTCGCTGCCGTTGACGGTGCGCGATCGGGTGCGATCGGGGCGAGTTCTTCATCTCGCCGACATCGTGTCGCCCAGTCTCCGTCGACAGGTGAGTCTGCGTCGCTTCGAGGACAACGGTCGAGAGGCGCTGGACAGTTATCTCGCGCAGGTGTTCACTCGCTTCTCCATCCCGCACCTCGTGCATTACGATGACCGCAATGGGATGGCGTTCGCGGTCGAAGGGCGAATGCCGTTCCTCGATCATCGGCTGGTCGAGCTGATGTTCTCCGTCGAGTATGACGCCCTCTTCCGCCTCGGGACGACCAAGCGCGTGCTGCGGGAAAGCTTCGCGGACCTGCTTCCACCGCTCGTTCGAGATCGCCGCGACAAGATCGGATTTCATACGCCGTTGGCGGCGTGGCTGCGGCGCGCGTCGGCATGGATCGACGCGACGATGACGCGCGATCGGCTGGAACACGTTGGGGTGCTCAACGTGGATCGCTATTTCCGTCGCGTCGACGAGCTTCGCCGCGGCTCTGACGACGCCGCGCTCGAGGTCTGGCGAGGATTCATTTATCACCTTTGGGTCGAGCAGTTCGACGTCAAGATCGATGACCTCGATCCGGTGGAGATGCATGTGGCGGGTACCCACGCGTCATGAGCGGCCCTCGGGCGCAATTCAAGAATGCGCCTCTGACTCATCGGGTCGTTCGTGCCTGCGTTTCGCGACTTCCGCGCGGGCGAGGGAGAAGCGCTCGCTGGCTCTCGCACATCCTCAGTGCGCCGTTCGTGGATCTCGTGGCCCCACACGACCTCGGGGTGCGCCTGGTCATCGACCCGGGGGATCCGTACCAGCTCGAGATGTGGCTCGGGGCGTACCAGCCGCACGTCGTATCGTTCCTACGGCGCGCAGTAAAGCCCGGCTCTCGCGTTTTGTGCGCTGGTCTTCACGTGGGATACGTCGCCTCGCTCGCCAGGAAGCTCGCCGGGCCCACTGGGGTTGTGCTGACCGCCGAACCCGACGAAGCAGCCAGGGATCGTGCGGCGATCAATCTCGCCCTCGCAACTCAGGATGCGTTCGCGCCGATCCACGTGTTACCTGGCGGCCTGTCCGATGAGACGACGGAGCTTCAGCTGTACCGTTCGGCCGTGTTGGGACATTCCTCGTTCGCCGCACCGCATGAAGGGAAGTCGATCGAAACCGTTCCGCTCAGGCGCGGCGACGATTGGCTGAGACAGCTTGGCGTCCGCGAGCTCGACGTTCTCGTCCTCGATGTCGAAGGGTGGGAGCTGCATGTCCTGCGCGGCCTCGAAGAAGTCATTGCAAATTCCCCTGGACTGTCGGCCTTGATCGAGGTTTCGGAGTGGGCGTTGCGCGATGCCGGAAGCACACGGGCTGCCCTGTTCGACCACCTGGCGCAGCGCGGTTTCGATATGCGCTGGGCAGCGCAGGTGAGCCCCGTCGCGCCGCTCGGTGTCTGGGGAGCGTCGATCGCGGATGCTCGCGAAGCCGAGGGGGACCTTCTCTGCGTGCGCCATGAGATCCACTGACGCGCAAGCACGGCACGCCGCTTCGCGGCAACGGGGACTGCGGCTCGCCCGTCGTGCGGCGTCGCTGCTGATTCCCGCCGGCATCGCCATGGCGTGCGTGGCATTCATCAACCGAGCGCCATGGATGGTGGCGCTCAGCGCAGCATTGACCGCGGCCGGTCTCGCCGCAATCGACATTTCTCGTGCAGACCGCGGTGGCGTGAGCGCGATCACGGTCTATGCCCTCTCCGCATGCATCACGGAGCTCGCGAACGTCGTTGGGCTGTTGTCGGCGGATGCGCCGAACCGATCGCTGTACTTCGTGTATGCGATCGACGATCACCTCCTTCTGGCGTCCTGGCTTTCGTTCTGTGGCACTGTGCTTCCGGTTCTCGGGTTCTGGGCCATCGCGCGCGACGCTGCGTGGAATCGCGTCCTCGGACTGCTTCCCTCGGTGTCGGGCCACGTTGCATTCCGGCACTTGCTCACCGGGGGAACCGTCCTCTCGCTGGTGATTGTCGCGGTGCGGTGGATGAACATCGTTCCCAATCTGGGCACGGTCACCGCCCTGCTGCTCGAGATTCCTGTGATCATGACCTTCCTTCTCGCGCGGATCGGCGGCCAAACCAACAACCAGAAAGCGCTGTGGCTCAGCCTTCTGATCGCGAGTGCGGAATCCGGGCGAGCGCTGCTCTTCGATTACCTTCGCGGAAATGTGATCGGCCCGTTCGTCGCGCTCGTCCTTGGCGTGCTGCTCGGGAGCCGCTCACTGCGACCGCTCCGAACACGTTTCTTCGTGCCGATCTACGCGGTCGCCGTGATTTTCGTCGTCTTCTTCGGAGCGTTTGGCGTCGCGCGGAGCTCGGCCGGGGGTGTGGACCGCCTGATGCGGACGGTGGAGCTCCAGGAGATCCCCGATGAGTACCTCGAGCCCTCTCAGCAACCGCAGCAGCAGCAGGGGGTGGTGGGACGCCTAACGAATTTCAACCAGCTCTCGCAGGTGGCTCGGGTGGCGGAGGAGGACGGATTCTACAACGGCGGTACGCTCGAATACCTCGGTGTCGCATTCATCCCTCGATTCCTGTGGCCCGAAAAGCCGACGATCGCCAAGGGCTCGTGGTTTGCGCTGCGGATTGGGCAGGCGTACGTCCGCCCCGATGGACTGTCGAGTAATTCCGTAAACATGACCGTTCCGGGCGAGCTCTACCTGAATTTTGGCTGGCTCGGTGCGATCATCGGGTGCTTCATCTTCGGGGCGATCTTTGCGGCCCTCTGGTCACGAACGAGTTTCTGGAGCGACTCCAGTAACACGTTCGGTGCCGCCTTCGGATTCTTCCTGGTGTGGTTCGGTATTTGGCTTGGCGTGGACCTCCAGGTGCTCGTGACGTTGTTCGCCATGTATCTCACGTTGGTCGTTGCCGGCGCAGCCTATCGAAGTGCCTTTCCGGCGATTCGGTTTCGCCCCGGGCAGAAGAGTCGCGCGGCTCTGGTGAATGAGGGTTGATGACGGGGTCGCTTGCCGTTGACGTTGCTCCCGAAGGCACGCGAACCGAGAACCATGGGCGCCGTGCTCTCGCGGTGTGTGACTTCTGGCTCGGAGGAAACGGTTACGCCGGAATGAAGGCCCTCCGACGCGAGGGCTGGGACGTCGTGGTTGCCCCGGAATGGGAGTTCGTTCCCGCGAAATGGCGCTCCTTCGGCATGCGTGCCGTCGGGCGCCTCGTGCGACCGTTCGCCGTGCGCGAGTTCAATCGCGAGCTCTTCCTTCAGGCACAGCGGCACCGGCCCGAGCTGCTTCTCGTGTTCAAGGGCTCCTTCGTAAAGGCGGACTCGCTCGACCGCTTACGCGCGATCGGTGTGCGAACGTACTGCTTTTATCCCGACAACTCGTTTCGAGCACACGGACCCTACATCCCGAGCGCGCTGCCTCGCTACGATTGGGTTTTTACCGCGAAAAGCTTCGGCGTGGAGGATATGCGCCGGCAGTTGGGCGTGACCAACGCGAGTGTTCTACTTCACGGGTTCGACCCTGACCTGCACCGTCCTCTTCCGCAGACGGCGGCGGACGTTGCGCTCTACGGCTGCGATGCCTCCTTCATCGGGACGTGGTCACCGAAGAAGGAGCGCCTTCTCGCCGCGCTGCGACGCAGCCGTCCGGCGCTGCGTCTCAGAGTCTGGGGAGAGCAATGGCACAATGCACGGTCGCCGGAATTGCGAGATGTCATCGGCGGTCACGAAGTCGTCGGCGAGCAGTATGTGCGCGCCATTCGCGCGTCGAAGGTCAACATCGCCATCCTCAGCGAGCAGCGCGCCGGGTCGTCGAGCGGCGACCGCATCACGAGTCGCACGTTCCACATCCCCGCTGCGGGCGGGTTCATGCTCCACGAGCGCACCGAGGAAGTGAGCGCCCGGTTTCGGGAGGACATCGACTGCGCCTGTTTCAGTGACGCGAACGAGCTGACGGAAAAGGTGGATCGCTATCTCGCCGACGACGCGCGTCGCGCCCGCGTCGCACAGAGCGGTCACGAGCTGGTGTGGACGCGCGACAGCTGGGATCATCGCGTTCGTGAGATCATCGCGAAGCATGAGGAGCTGACCGCGTGACGCGTCCCTGCCGTCTGGCGGTGCTGGCGTCGCATCCGATTCAGTACTTCACGCCGATCTACCGGCGACTCGCCGAGCGGCCCGGTCTGGATGTCGATGTGATGTACTACCGCGACTTCGGCGTTCGCGCGCAGTTCGATCGACAGTTCGCGCGCGAGATCGTGTGGGATACCGACCAGCTCTCCGGGTACCGATACCGTTTCCTGCGAAACATCAGTCCGATCACGGACACGTTCAATCCGCTGCACGCCATCAACCCTGGAGCATTTACGCGACTCCTCGGCGGCTACGATGCGCTCTGGGTCAACGGCTACGTGTATCCCAGCAATTGGCTGGCGGCGATCGCCGGCAAGCTGCGGGGCACCAAGCTGCTTCTGCGCAGCGATCTGAGACTTTACCATCGCAAACAGCGGCGCTGGTACCACGCGCCGCGGGATCTCGTCCTGCGCGCCTGGATACGCGCGGCCGACGCGATCCTGTACGTTGGGCAGGCAAACCGCGAAGCATACGAGCATTACGGCGCTGAGCCGCGGCAACTCTTCTTTACACCGCACAGTGTGGACGTCGACGCCATCGCGCGGGCAGCAGACGCCGCCCGGCAACACCTGGCTCAGCTTCGCGCACAGTGGGGCCTGCCCGCCGACGCGGTGATCGTGCAATTTGTCGGGAAGCTGACCGCGCAGAAGCACGTCGATCGCATGCTCGATCTCGCGCGCGAGCTCGACCAGACGCGAGCGCACATCATGATCGCCGGGAGCGGTCCTCTCGAGCAGCACCTGCGGACCAGCGCGGCCGATCGGCAGCTACACAACGTCTCCTTCCTCGGATTCGTCAATCAGGCGAGAATCGCCGAGGTCTACGCTGCCGGGGACCTCTTCGTGCTGCCATCCGAAGGCGAGGCCTGGGGATTGGCCGTGAACGAAGCGATGGCCGCGGAGGTCGTGCCGATCATCTCATCGGAAGTCGGGGCCGCCCCCGACCTGATCACGCAGGGGGAAACCGGATTCGTCTTTCCCTTCGGCGACTGGCGCACGATGACGGACCAGGTCGCGCGGCTGGTTCGTGATGAGCCGCTGCGCCGCCAGATGGCGAAGGCCGCGCGAGCCCGCGTCGAGCGCTACGACTACGGGGCCGCCGTCGACGGGATCATCGAGTGCCTCACCGCGTTAGGCGTGTACCAGGTACCCGCCCTCGCTCGGCCGGCCCGGGAGCTCGTCGATGTGCGGCATTAGCGGCGCTCTCCACCGCCGGCCGCGGCCCGAGCGCGCGATCGACGATCTCCGCCAGCGCCATCGCGGCCCCGACGATGAGGGGACGTACGTCGATCCGCGCGGCCGCGCGGAGCTCTGGTTTCGCCGACTCGCGATCCTCGATCTGACTCGTGCCGGCCATCAGCCGATGTCGAACGAAGATGGGACCGTGTGGCTCGTCTTCAACGGAGAGATCTACAACCATCCGCCGCTCCGTGCCGAGCTCGAGCGGAAGGGCCACGTGTTCACGTCGCGGACCGACTCCGAGGTGCTGGTGCACCTCTGGGAAGAGCATGGCCGCGAGATGGTCAAGCGTTTGAACGGGATGTTCGCATTCTGCATCTGGGACGAGCGTCGCGGCGAGGCCTTTCTCGCGCGCGATCACGCGGGGATCAAACCGCTGTATCTTGCCGATACCGGCGACTCGCTGATGTTCGCGAGCGAGCCGAAAGTGTTGCTGGCCGCGCGGGAAGTCGCGCGCGACGTCGATCCGATCGCCCTGCGCCAATACCTCACGTTCCTGTGGGTCCCTGGGGCGCGCACGATGTGGAGCGGGATCCGGCGTCTCGGTGAGGGCGAGTGGCTCTCCTGGACCGCGGATCGCACCGAGACGGGGACCTGGTGGGATTGGGATCAGTCGCAGAAACAGGAGCTCCCTCCGCACGAGTGGGCCCGCGAGGTCCGTGCGACCTTGCGCGATGCGGTCGAGCGGCAGCTCATGAGCGACGTTCCGCTCGGCGCCCTCGTGAGCGGAGGGCTCGATTCTTCCGCCATCGCAGGCGCCATGCGCGAGCTTCGTCCCGGGGAGCCGATCCGCGCGTATACCGCGAAG
>DATFBS010000089.1:0-44074 GCA_035253695.1 Gemmatimonadaceae bacterium | reverse complement strand
ACTGCCTCGTAAATCTTCAGATACCCCGTGCATCGGCAGAGATTGCCGCTCAGCGACTCCTTGATTTCGTCGCGTGTCGGCGCCGGATTCGTGTCCAGAAGCGCTCGCGCGGCGAGGAGAAACCCGGGCGTGCAGTACCCGCATTGCGCGGCACCGAGCTCCGCGAACGCGTCTTGCAGCGGGTGAAGTGTCGCACCGTGCGCCATGCCTTCGACCGTCTCAATGCGTCGGTCGGCGTATGACACCGCGAGCGCGAGACAGGAAAGGATCGGCGTTCCGTCCACCAGGACCGTGCACGTGCCGCACTCGCCGAGCTCGCAGCCATGCTTCGTGCCCGTGAGGCCGAGGTCCTCACGCAGGACCTCCAGCAGCGTCTTCTGCGGCGCGAAGGCGACCTCCACGCGCTCGCCGTTGACGGTGAAGCCCGCATGTGCCTTTTGCCTGACAACGGGCTCGATGAGGATCGGCTGTCCGGACATGCCGGAGGATGCCTAGGGAGGCAGACGACCCGCAAGGCATTCGCCAGCGTCGGCCAGTGTGACGCGCCCACGCCTCCGCGGGGTGATCACGTGGGCTTCGAGAACGATGTCTCCCGCTGAGAGGGTGTAATGCTGCTTCGCCGTCTGTATCCCTGCCTGCTGCTCGTGCTTTCCGCCGCCTGCGCTGATTCCCCGCTGGGGCTCGGTGGGGCCACGCCCGACTCGCTGAAGGCGTTGCCCCGTGCGCTGAGTGACGGGGAGCTGCGGGTCGTCGCGTCGAGCAATCGGTTCGCGTTCGATCTGTTCCGCAGCATCAATACACGGTTCATCGACACGAACGTTTTCATCTCACCGCTCAGCGCTTCGTTCGCGCTGGGGATGACGATGAATGGCGCGGATGGTGAGACATTCGTCGGGATGACTCAGGCGCTGCGCATCCTGGACACCGATCAATCGAGGATCAACGCCGCCTATCGAGATCTCATCGAGCTCCTCCTGGAGCTCGACCCGTCCGTCGACATGCGCATCGCCAACGCCATCTGGTATCGCAATGGCTTTCCCTTCCACCAGTCGTTTCTGGACACCGTGTCGCACTACTTCGACGCGCGCGTCGCCGGCCTGAACTTCGACGATCCCGCGACGGTGACGCGCATCAATGCCTGGGCAGACAGCGCCACGGCCGGAAAGATCCCCAGTGTGCTGGACCGGATCGATGGTGACCTCGTCATGCTTCTCATGAACGCCATCTACTTCAAGGGGAGCTGGCGCTCGCAGTTCGACCCCGCCAACACGCACGACGCGGCGTTCACCACCGAGCGCGGCACGACGTACGCTGCGCGGATGATGCACCTGGAGACGCAGGACGTTGCCCTTTCGACGGTCAACGGCGCGATGGCGGTCGACCTTCCCTACGGTCGCGCGGCATTCACGATGACCGCGATTCTTCCGCCGGCGGGGACCGACGTCGATGCCTTCATTGAATCCCTGGATCAGCCGCGGTGGAACGCGATCATCGACGGGCTGCATCACACGCGAGCGGACGTCTACCTCCCAAAGTTCACCATGAAATGGGAGGACCTGCTCAACAGTGATCTGATCGCGATGGGGATGGAGCAGGCGTTCTGCGAAGGCTGCGCCGACTTCACCCGCATGTCCCCACTCGGTGATGCGCTGTTCATCGACTTCGTCAAGCAGAACACGTTCGTGAACGTCAACGAGGAGGGAACCGAGGCGGCCGCGGTCACGACGGTTGGCGTCGAGGTCACGAGCGCGCCTCCGTCGGTTCGCTTCGACCGCCCATTTGTGTTCGTGATTCGTGAGCGATTGAGTGGGACGATTCTCTTTATCGGTAAAGTGGCCGTCCCGATCCCCCAGGGCTAAACAAGTGCACCCGAACACGTGCCGTAGCGTCGGGCAGAATCGTCTATAGAGGACGCTGTTCGCTGTTCACGACGCCTCCACGTGGGAGTCGCACATCTCCAGGGTCGCGCCACCCGCATCCGCCGAAACCGTCGGACGCGAATCACCGGAGCTTGCTCCATCGCCGAGCGACTATCTCGACGCGGCCCCTGATGCGGGCTTCGATCGATGCGCGCGCGTCGCCGCCGGCATGGTGCGCGCTCCGCTGTCGTTTCTCGTCCTCGCGCTGGGCGATCGCCATATCCTGAAGAGCGCCTGGGGACTTCCCGCCGCGCCCCCGCCGCGCACGGATTTTCCCGCGACCGATTCTCC
Source organism: Gemmatimonadaceae bacterium (assembly GCA_035253695.1). Lineage (GTDB taxonomy): Bacteria > Gemmatimonadota > Gemmatimonadetes > Gemmatimonadales > Gemmatimonadaceae > JAICNG01. The sequence continues at coordinate 41,864 of DATFBS010000089.1, read as the reverse complement.
CTTCGGATTCATTCTCGGCGAGGCGGCCCCGCGGGTCGTCAATGACTCGTGGGACCACGAGCCACTCCGCGCCTTGCCGATTCTATCCGCACTCGGCGTACGCTCCTATTTGACCACGCCACTCGCGCTTGGCGACACGCTGATCGGCGCGCTCGTCGTGCTCGACCACGCGCCCCGATCCTGGTCGGAAAGGGAGATCGCCCAGATGGGCGATGTCGCCGCCTTCATCACGGCCGAGGTCGAGCTTCGGCGCGAACGATTCGGCCACCAGCGCGCCATCGCTGAGCATCAAGAGAGCGAGAGTCTTCTGCGCAGCGTCATCGAGAGCACCGCGCTCGCCGTCGCCGTGAAGGATCTCGACGGCCGCTATCGCATGATCAACGAAGCGGGCGCGGCCATCCTCGGCTGGGGGGCGAATGAGATCATCGGCAAGCTCGACCTCGATCTCGTCGATGCCGACCTCGCGCAGCGCATCCGCGATCGCGATCGCGACATCCTCATGGCCGGCGGGGTGCTGCTCTCCGAGGACGATGCTCCCGGCGCACCGCACGGGGTGCGGTCGTCGACGACGGTGTTCAAGAACGCTGAGGGCGATGCGGCCGGGCTCATCAGCATCTCACGCGCGATCACGGAGCGCCAGCGCGCCGAAGAAGCCTTGCGGCTGCTTCACTCCATCGTCGCGCGCATCGCCGAAGCGGAGGACTTCTCCAGCGCGCTGCATCTCGCGCTGTGGCACGTGTGCGATGTCACCGGATGGGTGTTCGGCGAAGTGTGGATGCCCACGGCCGATGGTCGCTCGCTCGAACGTTCCGACATTCGCCACAGTGTGCGCGCGGACCTGCTGGCGCGCGATGTCGCGCATGTGACGGCACTTCCACCAGGTGAGGGGCTTGCTGGACGCGCGTGGTCGAGCAAGCAGGCCGTCTGGGTTCCGAACGTCGAGGAAGATCAGGCATTCGCACGGGCCGGGCATGCGACCGCGCTCGGTCTCAAGGCCGGCGTGGCGATTCCGGTGCTCGCCGCCGAGGAAGCCGTGGCCGTGCTCGTCTTCTACATGTACGAGGTGCGCGAGCAGGATGAGCGGCTCGTGCATCTGATCTCGGTCGTGAGCGCGCAGCTCGGCGCGTTCATTCGGCGCAAACGCGCCGAAGATGCGCTTCGCCACAGTGAGGAGAATGCGCGCCGTCTGATCGAGAATCTCAACGACGTCATCCTGGTCCTCGACGCCGAGGGCCGGCTCACGTACGTCAGCCCGTCGGTCGAGCGCACCCTCGGGCGCAGCCCGGACGAGGAGCTCGGCCGGTCGCTCTTCGACTTCGTCCACACCGACGACGTCGCCCGGACGCAGGACATGATCACCGACACGCTCGGCGCCCCCGGCTTCTCGCGCTCGATCGAGATCCGGCTGCAACACCGGAATGGCCACTGGCGCTACATGGAGGTCATCGGCAACGCCGTCCTCGATCAGGCTGGCGTGCCGACGATCATCGTCAACGCGCGCGACCTGACCGAGCGGCAGCGGCTGCAGGCGGAGCTTCGCCGCATGTCGGTGACCGATGACCTCACCGGTCTCAACAACCGTCGCGGCTTCTTCATGCTCGCCGAGCAGGAGATGAAGCTGGCGCGGCGGCTGAAAAAAGACCTCCTTCTGGTGTTCGTGGACCTCGATGATTTCAAGTCGATCAACGACACGCACGGACACCAGGTGGGCGATCAGGCGCTGGCGGAGACGGCGGAAATTCTGCGCACGACCTTCCGTGAATCCGACGTGCTCGCACGCCTCGGCGGCGATGAGTTCGTCGCGCTGGCCATGTTTTCTCCCGAGGAGACCGACGACATCATCGAGACGCGCCTCCACCAGACGCTCGCCGAGCACAATGCGCGGCCGTCGCGGAAATACGCGCTGTCGATCAGCACGGGCGTGGCGAGGTTCGATGCTCGGAACGTGCAGTCACTCGCCGAGCTGATGGCCATTGCGGATGACGCATTGTACGAGCAGAAAAGGGCGAGGAAGAATAGGAGCTAGTGGTCAGGGCTCAGGGATCAGGGAAGGAAAGGCGGCGCCGCTTCGCGGCCGCCGCCTCATCGGATGAGCAAACGGCTGCGCGTTGCGCAGCCGTTTGCCTTTCCTTACCCTGATCCCTGACCCCTGACCACTAGCGCCCCGTTCACACCGCATCCGAGAGGGAAGTGAAATTCCAATCGCGCACACGCAAGGACGGCACGACCCGGCCCGCCTCCACCCTCTCCGCCCGCCCCAGCTCCTCGATCTTGTTCAGCATGAACAGCGGGCTTTCGTTCCAGCGGAAGTTCTTGAGTGGACGGGTAATCTTGCCATTCTCGATCAGGAACGTGCCGTCCCGCGTTAGGCCGGTGACCATCACCGTGCGCTGATCGAGGAAGCGGATGTACCAGAAGCGCGTCACGAGGATGCCGCGCTGCGTGCCGGCGACCAGCTCGTCGACGCTCTTCGTGCCGCCCATCATCTTGAGACCGCCAGGTAGACCGCCGCCTCCGCCCCCTCCGCCGCCACCGCCACCTCCCCCACCACCGGTGGGCTGCACGCCCTTCTTGTCGGCCCAAAAGCGCGAATACGCGAGATTCTTCAGAACGCCGTTTTCGATCCACGTCACGCGCCGGAGGGGCAAGCCGTCGTTGTCGAACGGCCGCATCAGCAAGTCGGCATCGGCGGGATCGGAGTAGATCGTGACACGCTCATCGGCGATCTTTTCCCCGAGCTTGGTCCCGCCCGGTTTGGCGAAGGCGCTGCGCCCCTCATCGGTGCTACGGGCATTGAACGACCCGGCGAGCAGCGGGAGAACGTCCGAGACGGCCTGCGGCTCGAGCACGACCGTGTACATGCCCGGCTCGATGGCCTGTGGGTTTCGCGAGGCGAGCGCCTTGCCCGCCGCGCGGCGCCCAAGCGCCGACGCATTGATGTCGCCCCAGTCGCGCGAGCCCGCTACGGCGTAACCCGAGCCGGTGCCGTCCGGGGTACGCGCCGTCGTCGACATCGACGTCTCCGTGCTCGCGTGGTACGCGAACAGCCCGGAGTTGGTGGCGACGGCGCTTGCCCCCGCGTTCGCTTCGATGAATCCGGCGATCGCCAGCCGGTTGCTGCGGGCCTGTTCCCCATCGATCACCGTCTGCGCCGCCATTGCGCGCGCCTCCGGGCCCAGGTCGGCTGTGCGCTCCACGAACGCGTCGACCGACGCATGCTGTTGTTGCCCGAGCTCGGGCATGATCTCCGGATCTTCCGGCGCCAGCCGCGCGAGACGCTCGGAGAGCTCGACGGTGCGCTTGAGCGACGCGTCGTCGAGGATGTTGGTCGAGGCCGACGCGCGCCGCCGACCGATGGTGCTGGTGACGGTGACATCGGTGTCGGTGATGCCGCCAGCGGTCGTGATCTCGCTCGCCGCGAAGCGGGTATTCCCGCTCCAGCCGGATCCGACGGTGACCCGGGTCTGCTCCGCCGTCGCGAAAGAGAGGATGCGCTGCGTGAGCGCTCGGGCTTCGTCTCTCGTAAGGATCGCCATAGATCGAATAGGAGTCAGGAGTCAGGGGTCAGGGATCAGGGGGGGTCAGGATCGAGGTGAAAGAGTGACAGGGGCGAGCAGTTCCAATCGCACCGTTACGCTGTTCCCCTTGATCCCTGATCCCTGACTCCTGCCCCTTGTTCGTTAGGCAGTCCGTCCAGTATTGACAATGTTCACATTCTGGAATCGAGCCGGGGGACACCCGTGGCTCACCGAGTTCGACTGGCTCGGCTCTCCCTTGCCGTCGCCGAATGATCCGCCCAGCCAGTACGACCGCTGGCCGCCGATCATGTCCATCGAGTTCCAGAACTCCGGCGTGCGACTCTGGTATGCGACGTCCTTGAGCATTCCGACGATCTTGCCGCCGCGCACCTCGTAGGCGAGCTGACCCGAGAATTGGAAGTTGTATCGCTGCTGATCGATCGACCACGAGCCGCGGTTGCGAATCACGATGCCGCGGTCGGTCGCAGCGATGATGTCATCGATCGTGATGTCGCGCTCACCAGGCATCAACGACACGTTCGGCATCCGCTGGAACTGTACGCTCGACCACGAGTCGGCGAACGAGCAGCCATGCGAGCGACGTACCCCGGTGAGATTCGCGATCCACGCAGCCTGGTCACGCGTGGTCTGGTAGTCCTTGAAGATGCCGCGCTCGATGAGCAGCCATTGATCCGCGGGCACCCCCTCGTCGTCCCACGCGGTGCGCGACAGCGACTCCGGCTGCGTGCGATCGGCCTGCACGTTCATGAACTCCGGACCGTACTTGAGCTTGCCGATCTGCGCCTCCGGCGGCGCGATGAAGCTCGTCCCGGCGTAGTTCGCTTCGTAGCCGACCGCACGGTCGAGCTCCGTCGGATGGCCGATCGATTCGTGGATCGTCAGCCACAGGTTCGTCGGATCGAGAATCAGCGCATACCGGCCGACCTCGACCGATTTCGCCGAGAGCTTCTGCACCGCGTAGGACGCCCACTCCTCGGCGTTGCCCGGCATGTTCAGGCCAGTGATGTATTCCCATCCCGATCCGCGCGGAGCGATTTCGTGGTTGTAGCTCTGGAAATCCCCCGGCGCGACGGCGGTGGCAGTGAACTGCGGACCCACGCGCACGAACGTCTGCACCGTGTAGGTTCCGTCGGTCGTGGCGAGCGTCTTCTCCTCGCGCAGCAGCGACATCCCCGAGTTGACGAACCGCACGCCCTTGGCACGCAGCGCCGCCTCGTTCGCCGCGAGCAGGAGCGCGACCTTCTCCTCGATGGGCACATCGACCGGATCTGTCTGCACCGGCGTTCGCCACGTACCGACCACCGGCTGTACCGGCGCGAGCTCGACGGGCCGCTTTTGGGCGCTGCGCGCTGCGCGCGCGATCCGCGCTGCCTCGCGCGCGGCGAGCTGAACCGCCTCACGCGTCATCTGGCTCGTCGCCGCGAAGCCCCAGGAGCCGTTCACCAACGCGCGAACCCCGATTCCATACGACTCGGCGTCGTTCACCGCGGTGACCTGCCGCTCACGCGTTGCCACGAACTGACGACGATAACGCCCAACGCGTGCGTCGGCGTACGAAGCCCCAGCGTCGCGCGCCGCGTTCAACGCCTCCATTGCCAGATCACGAATCCCGGCATCGCCCGGCAGGTTCGCGCGCGCCGCATCCGGCATCGTCGGCGTGGGCGTCGGCGCCGTCTCCGGCAGGGTACCGCCGGGCGCGCACGCCGCCGCCACCGCGGCCGCAGAGGCGGTTTTCAGAAAATCGCGTCGGGAAGGGGACATGGGCTTCGACGTTGGGGTGTCATCCGAACGAGGACCGAGGAGTGAGGAATTCGATTGAAAAGATCATTCAACTGAATTCCTCAGTCCTCATTCCTCGTTCCTCATTCATACCTGAGTGCCAGAATCGGATCCAGACGTGCCGCTCTTCGCGCGGGCCACACACCAAAGACAATGCCGACCGCGGCCGCGAAGAGGAATGCGAGACCCACTGAGAGCATCGAGACATCGGTGTTCCAGTCCATCGACTCCCGCAAGACCGTGGCCGAGCCTACGCCGAGAATCACTCCGATCAGGCCTCCGAGCAGGCAGAGGACCACCGCTTCGATCAGGAACTGGAGCAGGATGTTGATCCGCGTCGCCCCGAGCGCTTTGCGCACGCCGATCTCGCGCGTCCGTTCCGTCACGGAGACGAGCATGATGTTCATGATGCCGATGCCGCCGACCAATAGCGACACCGTCGCGATCCCGAGGAGGAGGATGCCGAATACCTTCGTCGTCTCCTCGAACGTCGAGAGGAAGTCCGACTGGTTGCGGATCTGGAAGTCGTCATCGCGTCCGGGCCGCAGCCGATGCTCACGGCGAAGGATCTTCTGGATCTCCGCCATGGCCGCCGGGATCTGCGCCTCGCTTTGCGCGAGCACGTTGATCGAGCGGAGCCAGTTCGATCCCATCACGCGGAATCGCGCGGTCTGGAGCGGAATCAGCACGAGATCGTCGGGATCCTGGAAGCCGCTTCCGGTGCCCTTCCGATCGAGCACGCCCACCACCTCGAACTGGATTCCCCGAATGCGAATGGGCTCGCCGATGAGCGCTTCCGCCGACTCGAGCCCGAGATTCTCGACGACCGTGGGACCCAGCACGGCCACGCGCTTGCGCCCGTCGTCCTCGCTGTTGGTGAACATGCGCCCGGCGGCGAGACGATACTTCCGCACCTGCGGATAATTCGCCGTCGTTCCGATGATCTGTGTATTGGTGTTCTTGTTGACGTACTGCACCTGAAGCTGCCGGTTCATCTCCGGCTGCACAGCCGTCAGGAGTGTCGCGCGCTCGGCCACCGCTTCGGCGTCCTCCATCGTCAGCCGCGCACGGCTATCCTGGACGACGACTCCGCGCCCGAACTGCTGGCCGGGCATGATGGTCAGGAGCGTCGTGCCGAGGGCGCTGATGCGATCGCGTACCGCTTGCTGCGCTCCCCGACCGAGCGCGATCATCGCAATGACCGCGGCGACGCCGATGACGATGCCGAGCATCGTCAGGAAGGACCGCATCTTGTTGGCGCGGAGCGCGCCGAGTGCGACCTGGAGGATCTCGCCGAGCAGCATGCTACTGGCCTCCGCGTGGGGCCCCTCCGCCACCGCCCCCACCGCCCCCCTGCTGGCGCTGCATCCCGGGGACGCCGCCACCGGTCATCCCGCGGAAGCGCTCCAGCTGCTGCTGCCGGCGCTGCTGCAGCGCCGCGGCGGTGATGATCGCGACCTGCTCACCCTCGGTCAGGCCGGACCGGACCTCCGTGTAGTCGTAGTTGGCGATGCCTAACGTCACGATCCGGGGCTCGAACGTCGATCCCTTGGCGACGAACACCAGGCCGCGGCGCCCGCCACCATTGGGGCCACGAGGCGCCTCGCCGCTCATGGTCGGACGTTGCGCTCCGGCACTGTCGGCCACCCCTCGCTGCGCGCGCATGCAGGCCATGGCCACGCGGCCATCGACACCGAGCTCGGCGTAGATGGCGCGCATCTGTTGCCGGATCGGGGCGGGATCGGCAACCGCAGACGTCAAGCGCGCCATGCGGAGGGAGTCGAGACGAGCGCGCAGCTGCGGCTTCTTGTCGAGCGCGGTACGCACTTCTGCGCACTGCGCAGCGGTTGGCTCGGGCATCCCTCGGGCCTGACCCTGTTCCTGCGGGGACCCGTCTTCGTCGAGAACGACGTCGCCACGCGAGATCGTCGTCACGCGATCGCCGCCGTTCGCACCCCCACCCGGTCCTCCGGTAAACTGCGCCTGCACCTGCCGGCGCACGCTGTCCGGGTTGAGGCCAAGCGCGGCCGCTGCGCTGGTGATGTCACGTGGAGGGCGTACCGCATCGTTCGGCACGGAGATGACATTCTCGCGACGCTCGACGAGCACCGAGACCTCGCCGTTCATCCCCGGCATGAGCAGGCCGTCCCGATTTGAAACCGCCACGAGCACCGGAAACATCGTCACGTTCTGCTGAACGACGGCCTGGGGCTCGATCTTCTCCACCGTTCCGCGAAAGGGCCGATCCGGATAGGCGTCAACCGTGACCGTCGCCTGCTGACCGGGCTGGATGTTGCCAATGTCCGTCTCGTTGACGAGCGCACGCACGCGCACCTGCGAGAGATCAGCCATCTTGAGGAGCAGCGTCCCGCCGCCGAACGCGCCAGTCGCGGAGGTGATGACCTGGCCCGTCGACACGGTCTTCTCGATGATGGTGCCGGAGAGCGGGGCGCGGACGGTCGCATCCTCGAGGCGCTGCTGCGCGAGGTCGAGTGATGCGTCAGCGCGCGTCACCTGGGCCTGAGCGTTCGCGTAGTCGAGCTGCGCGGTCTCGAGCTCCTGCGCGGTGATGATCTGCTGCTTGAAGAGGTCTTCCGAGCGCTTGCGCTGCGCGGCGGCCACCGCAACCCGTGCCTGGGCCGCTCGCAGATCGGCAAGCGCCTGATTGTACTGATTGCGAACGTCGCGCGTGTCGACCTGAACGAGCAGGTCGCCCGGCTTCACGCGCGTGCCGGTCTCGACGGGCATCCGCTCGATCTGTCCCGAGGCCTTCGACTTCACCTCGATGACGTTGATCGGCTCGACGACGCCTGTCGCCTCGGCGTCGACGACGATGTCGCGCCGCTCGACCGCCACCGTCTGGATGGTGGATGTTTGTTCACTTTCCCCTTTGCAAGAGGGGAGCATGGCGAGGACCAGGATGAGTATGGGTGCAACGCGCACGTTAGGCTCCGTTCTGATAAGGCGGGTCAGGGGCCATGGGCCAAGGGCCAAGGGGCGGGTGAAGGGCCGGGGCTTAACCCTACCCTTGACCCGCTTCCGTGGCCCATGGCCCTTGGCCCCTGGCCCACTCAAAGTGACCTACCAACTAGCGCTTCGAGCTGCGCCTTCGCGATACGGTAATCGTAGCGCGCCTGAATCAATGCCGCGCGCGCGTTGTTCAACTCCGTCTGCGAGGTGAGCAAATCCAGGAGACGTGACGCCCCCACCGCATACCGCTGTTGCTGCACACGCACGTCTTCCTCGGCGGCCGCGACGCTCGCGCGCTGAATCGCGATACGCGCCTCCGCCGTGCGAAGGGCGCCGAGGAATTGTGTGAGCTGCTGCCGTGCGGCAAAGCGCGCGTCGCGGAGTGCCGCGGAGGCATTCGCCTCCTGCACATCGGCGCTGACCCGCTGCTCCTCGCGGTTGAGGCGATTGAAGAGCGGATACGACGCGGTGAAACGGAGATTGCTCGAGTAGCGAAACGGATCGTTCCAGCCGTAGCCGAGATCATCGCCGTTCGACCCGCGAGAGTACGACATGCCGATCGTCGGAAAATACGAGGAGCGCGCGGCCTTCTGGCTGGCGCGGGCCACCTGCCAATCCGCGGCGGCGGCGCGAATCGCCGGACCCTCGAGCGCCAGACGCTCGAGGCTCGCGCTGTCGAGCTCGATCGTCTGCGCGCTGAGCGTGTCGTCGGCCGGCGTGACGGGGAAGGGCGTCGCCACGAGTCGCGTGAGCGTCGCCTCGGCCGTGCGAAGCGCGTTCTGCGCGCTGATGAGCGCCAGCTGCGCGTTGCCGATCTGAATGACTGTGCGCAGGGAGTCGCTTTTGGTCGCCGCGCCCGCCGCCATGCGCGCGGTTGCCGTTCGCATCTGCAGCTGCGCCTCTTCGAGCTGGGTGTGTGCAGCGGCCTCGGATTCGCGCGCCGCCAAGCCATCGTAGTAGGCCTGCTTCACATCGAGCGCGATCTGGAACCGCTGCTCGATGTCGTTCGCTTCGGCGGCGTCCTGCGCCGCGCGAGCACGGCGCAGCTCGTAGAATCTCGACCCGCCATCGAAGAGCTGAAGGCTGAGCGACGCTCCGGCGGAGCTCGACCACGGCTCGTCGTCGTCTACCGGCCGGCCGGCCTGGATGGTCCGCGTTCCGCCTTCCCACGCCCGCGACATGTTGAGGTTCACGTCCGGGAGGAAAGCGGCGTAGGCGCCGCGAACGTTTGCATCGCTCGTGCGAAGCAGACCACGGGACTGCACCGCAACCGGTGCATTCCGTTGGGCGAGCGCTACCGCCTCATCGAGCGTGATCGGCCGCGGCGCTTCCTGCGCATGGACCGACCCCGCTATCACGGACGTGGCGAGCGCCACACGAACAATCGCGGCATTCACTTTGACTTCGACTCCTTCGCGGAATCCTTCTTCGCGAGCAGCTCGTCGAAGCGCGCGCGCTGCGTTTCATCGAGGACGCGGCGAATCTGCTGCCGCGCCGTATCGCGCACGGCGACCATCTGCGGCCGGACCGTCGCGATCACCGCGCGCATCTCGCGGTGGCGTCGCTCGACGATGCTGTCCACCGCCGCCGACTGCTCGGGACTGAGATGGAGCTCCTCGGTCAACCATGCGAACGAACGGCGGTGCTCACCGTTCTTCGCGCACCGGTCTGCGGTGAGTACGCGATCGGCGGTGAAGCCGAGCGCACCGCCGACGAGAAGCGCACCCAACAGGAACATCAGCGCGAGACTGCGAGAGCGCTGCATTTCGGTACTCCGACGTTTAGGGTTCGATGACGTAGCGGAGGGTTGCCTCACGCCCGTCCGGTTCGGTGACTTCCGCGGCCACGCGCGCGGTGAACGAGATCGGTGTCTCGAGCAACGTCGTCATCTCGCGTGCCTCGACCTCATGCGTGCGCACGAGTGCGGCGCCGGTGATGAGGGCGGCCAGCGCGGCCGCGATCAGCCCCGCGCTCTTCCACCGGGCGAACGATGCCGTCCAGTCCTCATCCTCGGCGAGCCGGAGCAGCATGGCGGCCTCGAGGCCGCTCCAATACGCGGCATCGTGCGGAGGCGCCAGCAGCGCACGAAGCGCTGCCGTGAGGCGGGGATCCTCGGGCTCGATGTGGTGACCGTCGATCATGTTTGGCTCCGTGTGTCGCTCAACAGCCGCCGTAACGTGGCGCGCGCGTGATGCAAATCAGATCTTGCCGTTCCTTCCGGTATGCCGAGCATCTCTCCGATCTCGGCATGACGAAACCCTTCGACATCATGCAGCACGATCACCGACCGCTGACGATCGGTCAGCCGCTGCAACGCTGCGCTCAGCCGGCGTCGCAGCTCATCCGATTCCGCCGGATCGTGAAACGGTAGCGCCACCGTTTCTGGAAGCGTTCCGGCGGTCCGAACCTTTCGGCGCCGCTGCAGGTCGAGCGCCGCGTTCGCGACGATGCGATGCAGCCAGGCGCCGAACGGCTCCCCCGGCCGAAACCGGGACAAGGCGCGATACGCGTGCAGGAAGCCGTCCTGTACCGCGTCCTCGGCGTCGTGATGATCCAGCACGATCGCTCGCGCGACCGCATAGGCACGTCGTTGATGCGCTCGAACGAGCTCCGCGAACGCCTCGCGACTGCCGCGTTGAGCGGACAGCACGAGCTCGCGCTCGCGTGCCCGATCATCCGGCACGTTGAGGGCGCCGCTCAGGGCGGGCCGCGCGGGTGCCCCTTGGGCAGGGGAAGCGGTCGCGATCATCTACCGGACGTCCTGTGTCAGATACGCGCCGGAGGGCCCAAACGTTGAGCGATGACACTACCCGCCGGCCGGAGCGGGTGCCCTCTGGGCAGGTGGGGTACCGTCGAGGCCGATCGCGACAGCCTCGCGGCGCATGGCATCGATCACGAACTGGATATGCTCGTCGAGCTCGACCCCCAGCTCCTGCGCCCCATTGATGACGTCGTCGCGGCTCACGCCGCGCGCGAACGCCTTGTCCTTCATCTTCTTTCGCACCGACTTCGCGTCGATCTCGTGCACACTTCGCGACGGCCTCACGAGTGCGGTGGCGGTGACCAGCCCGGTCAGCTCATCGACGGCGAATAGCGTCTTCGCCATCTGCGTCGCCCGCGGAACCCCCGAGTACTGCGCGTGGCCGAGGATCGCTTCCAGGATGTCGTCGGGCCAGCCGCGCTCGCGAAGGATGCGAACGCCTTCAGCGGGATGACCAGTCGTGGGCGAATGCTCCTGGTTCGGCCAGCGCTCATAGTCGAAGTCGTGGATGAGGCCGGTGAGGCCCCATCGCTCCGGATCCTCCCCGAACCGCTCCGCATACGCGCGCATGGACGCTTCGACAGCGAGCATGTGCTTCCGCAGCGAGTCGCTCTGCGTGTACTCGTGCATGATCGCGAGCGCTTCCGATCGAGTTGGTAACGGTGAGGTCATTGTGCGTTATGGGCAAAGGTGCTCGAGCACCTCTCGTCATGAGCTAAGGTAGGTCACCCGCCACGTGGCCGGGAGATCGCGCTCCCCCAGCACGAGCGCGACGGTTTCCGCATCGACACCGTACCGAGCGAGCCACTGAATCAGGTGCGCTCTCGCCTCTGGCCGTGTGGCGCTGCGTGGCTGGCCATCGACCCCGATGGCGATGCGATCCTTTACGACGGTGATGACGTCGACCGCGCGCCCGTCGCGAAACGTCACTCCCACCAGGTGCCCGGGCTTCTCGCGCACGGCCACACCGACCACCGTCTCGCGTCGGGAAAGCGCGCGCGCCAACACGCTCAACGCCGGCGGAAGCGCCATTTCCATGCGGGCGGCCGACGGCAAGCCCTTCGCGAGCTCGAGCGCCGATCCCCAGGTGGTCGCGTCACTGTAGCCGGCCCATTCCCGAATCAGAGTGAGTGCTGACTGGACCGCTTCCACGTCGAAGAAGCGGGCGTCACTGCGCGCCACCGTTTCCGGTGGCCGTGGGGGACGCGCTACCGCGCGTTCGAACCCTCGTTCAGCGAGCACGCCGTCGAGCGCCTGTTCCGCTTCGTCGGCGGGCAACGCGACGAGGAGCGCCTCACGTGTTTCGGTTGCCATCGAGGAAGCGTCGAGTGAAACGAGAAGGAGCGCAAGTACGTAGTGTCGCGCAGTCACGTCACTCACTCGGAGGGTGGCATGCGCGCCTCGTTTGTCGCGGTCTCAGTGGTGCTGGCTTCGACCGCGGTCTCGGCCTGTCGCAACGCGGACGGTGATTCGATCCCTCGGAGCGTTCCAGGTGTGTACGAGTACGACGCCGCGGGCCGTGCCTTCGGGCACCCCTGGTCGTTTCACGTCGCGCTCGAGCTGCACCGCGACGGTCGTTATGAGATGACGACCGACTCCGACATCGACGGCGACAGGGATCGCGATACCGACCGCGGGCGGTACATTGTCCGTGACAACGTCGTGTACCTGTCCCACGGTGACAGTGATCGCGTCGATCCCAACGAGGCACATCGACTCGACATTCGAGGCGATTCGCTCCGCGCCGACATGCCCTGGGTCGCGAGCGCGGCCCTGCGCCTGGCCGGCGCGTCGAAGCCGATTCTCGTCCGACGCGATCGCATCGGAGACTGAAAGGCAGGGCCAGTCGTCCATTCCTTGGCGCGCGCGCGATAGGCGCGGGTGCCCTTTGGGCGGGTCACGCCGGACGGCCGTCCACCGCCCCGACAATTCAGATCGAGGTAGGAAAGATGCGGAGCTCATTCGCGCTGCTCGCGGCGGCCCTCGTCGTCGCGGGATGCACATCGGTCGATACCACCGAGCATTGCGTGCTCACGCGCTATGGAAGGGTCATCGAGCCGCGCATGAGCACGGGCCTGAACTTCACGCCCCTGGCCAAGGCGACGTGCTTCTCGATGACGGACAAGAACTTCCCGGATCAGGGCGGCAAGGAGACGATGGAGGCCCAGACACGCGACCCGATCACCGTCGTCGGCGACGTCGGCATCGTCTACGCGTATGATCCGGCAACGATTCTCAAGCTGTTCGAGGACAAGCGCACGCCGGAGGCGGCGGAAGCGGAAATCCTGAACGCGGTGCGCGAAGGCTATCGAAACGCGCTGGCCAGCTGGACGGTGTCCCAAATCTTCTCAGCCGATCGCGCCGCGCTCTCCGACTCCGTTCGAGTTCACATCCAACGCAAGCTCGGCGGCCGCGCGGTGGTGAAGCAGGTGTTCGTCCGCGACATCAAGGCGCCCGCGGCCATCGAGGCGGCGCGGATCGAGGCGGCGAAGCAGGCACAGGTGCTCGACCGCGCGATCAAGCAGTATCAGATCGATTCGGTGAATGCGCGCGCCACCGTCATCGGCGCCGAGGCGCAGGCGACCGCGAAACGCCTCGAGGCGCAGGCGTATTCGCAAAACCGTGAGCTGCTCCAGCTGCGAATCGCCGAGGCGCAGGCGAAGGGGCTGTCGGAGGCGTGCAAGGGGGTCCAAACATGCGTCATCGGCGGCAGCGTGCTGGACTCGTGGAAATCTCCTCGGTGATCTCCTGGAGTTAGTGGTCAGGGGTCAGGGATCAGGGATGGTAATGCAAACGGCGGCGCATTCGCGCCGCCGTTTGCTCATCTGATGAGCGCGTCTGCCGCGCAGCGGCGACGCGCCTTTCCATCCCTGATCCCTGACCCCTGACCACCAACTCCTGCTCCTCTCAAGGCACCATGCCCGACTTCGGCTCGATGCGCACTACCCACAGACCATTGTGGTTGTCGTTGATATACGCCAACCCGTCCCGGTAGATCACGCCCCATGCCCGCGGCGCGTTCGTCACATGACCCACATCGCTGGCCGTGTGCAGGTGCGCGATCTCGCGGTCCTGCGCCCGCAGGTCGCCGCGCAGCTCCCCTGATATGTCGAAGGCGCGGAACCCTGCCTCGTACGCGCCCATGTAGAGCGTGTCGCCCGCGATCCAGACGTTGTGCACGCCGCCGAATTCGGGCTCGTACCACGCCACCGACTTCGGGTTCTGCATGTCGCTGACGTCGATCACCTGCAGCCGTCCATAGGCCCGCTCCGCGGCGACGCCCGTGGCACCGGTCACGCCGCGAAGCGGAAAGACCTCGTCGGCGATGAAGACGTAATTCTTGTGGCGCCAGGCGGTGTGCGTGCCCCGGATGAATCCGGCGCCCGCCGTCTGCGCGACGTCGCGGTACAACTCGTCGAGATCGTACTTGTATTGCGTGACGAGCTTTGGGCTCGAGGGCGTGCCGCCGTGGGAGCCGTTGCCGATGTCGAGCACGACGAGGCCGTCATTCCAATAGCTGAGGTACGCCATGCCGTCGCGCACATCGATGTCGTGGAGCGAGCGGCCTTCGACCGGACGACCCGTGCTCCAGCGTGACACCTCGCGCGGCTTGGCGGGATCGTCGAGGTTGAGGATGTGCAGCTCGCCGGTGCCATCGTTCGTGAGCAGCAGATGCCGTCCGAATCGCGGGTTCTCGTAGAAGAACAGCGAGTGAACGCCGGAGGTGACACCCTCCGTGAACTCGGCGATCGGACGGGGATGCGCCGGATCGCGGTTGTCGCAGATGACGATCCCGTTGCGGCGATCGGCCGCCCCTTCTCTCGTGAACACGAGCACCGAGCCGTCGGCCGTCGTGACGATGTCGTTCACGCGGCGCGTATTGGCGATGATCGAGTCAGTGACTACGGGCTTCGCCGGATCGCTGATGTCGATCGCGAACATGACATCCCCGCCGCGGCCGGTGCCGAGGTAGGCATATCTGCCGTTCGGGTGCAGCCAGAGCTCCTCGGTGCGGAAGCGCGCGCGTGGCAGGCGGCCGACCACCGTCACCGGGCGGCGCACGTCGCGCTCGCCTAACGTGACGCGGGCGCTGCCGCTCTGGCTCCCGAACGTCGCGATCACTGTGTAATCACCCGGCTCGTAGCCAACGAAAGCGCCGGTCTCGTCGATTGCGCCATGGCCGGGCGAGACGCTCCACGTGGGCGTGACCCCAGCAATGACGGCCCCCGCGGCGGTCCGTGGGCTCGCGGTGAACCGGATGACGTCCCCTTCACGCGCCTCACGAGCGCTGGCGGAGACACGAACCGACGCGACGCGACCGCTCGCCACTTCGATCGGCGCTGAGCCGCGAATGCCGCCGGCGGATGCACTGATCGTGGCTCGACCGGGAGCCACGGCGGTTATGACACCATCCGCATCGACACGAACGATCGAGGGCGCGGAGCTTCGCCACGTCGGGCGGTCGCGTCGCTCGTCGCCGACCGCCGATTGCGTGCGCGCTCGGAGCGCGACGGTCTGTCCAACCACCAGTCGCCGCGGCGCGTTGACGATGCTCACACGGGCTGCGGGTCCGGGGACCACGCGAACGAATGCGCGCTCGAGCAGCTGACGTTTTCCTTCGACCAGTCCAACCACCGTCACGGGTATGGTTGTCGGCGCCCCGCCGATCACGAGCCCAGTGGAATCGACGCTCCCCTCGAACGATCCACCGCCGGGACGGAACACGACACGAGAGCCCGGAACGACATTTCCGGCGCGATCGCGTACTTCGGCCGTGAGCCGTATCGAGTCGCCGACGGCGATTTCGACGTTCGCGGGCCGGACGATGACGCGCGCATCGAGCGGCTCGCCTTGCGGCTGCTGCTGAAGCGCGGCGGTGAGAAGAAGGGAGAGCGCGATCACGGCTCAGTGACCGCCGGGCGGGTGCGACGCGGGCGGTGTCTGTCCTGCCGGTGGCTGAGGAGTCCTCTGCTCCCCGCCCGGCCCTTCCTGGTTCGCGGGTGGCGTTTGCGTTGCCGGTGCCGAGTGGGCGGCTGGGGCGCTCTGAGCGTGCCCCGCGAAGGCGCGGTTGGTGAGCGCGATGATCGTGGTGACGGTGGCCAGCAGAAAGAGCACGGACACCGCCAGGCCGATGAAGCCCGCGCTCATATCGCCAGGACGAGGGGAAGACATGGTTTTTCGGGATTGAGTTTGGTGTCGACTGCGAATTACGAGCTGCGAACTGCGAACTGCGAACTGCGAACTGCGAACTGCGAACTGCGAACTGCGAACTGCGAAAGAACCGTAGTTTTCGCAGCTCGCAGCTCGCAGTTCGCAGTCGTCATTGAACCGTCGCTTTCACGATCTGATCGTTCTGCTTGATCTGCTTCATCACGTCGAGGCCTTTCGTGATCCGGCCGAAGACGGTGTGCACGCCATCGAGGTGTTTCGTGTTCTGCTCGCTGAGCACCATGAAGAACTGGCTGCCGCCGGTGTCCTTGCCGGCGTGCGCCATCGACAGTGCACCGACGACGTGCTTCTGATTGCCGCCCTTCGTCTCGCACTTGATGGTCCATCCTGGACCACCGGTGCCGACGGGGCCCTTGGCGTGCTCCCCGCCTTTCGAGTACGGGTCGCCGCCCTGGACGACGAAGTCGGGAATGACGCGATGAAATTTCGTCCCATCGTAGAAGCCGCTGTTGGCGAGCTTCTCGAAGTTCGCCACCGTGTTCGGGGCGTCCTTGTCGTACAGTTCCGCGGTGATGGTTCCGCGATTCGTTTCGATCGTGGCTGTCTTGGTCATAGGTCGTTGAAGATAGTAGCGGCCGGAGAGAGGGTCAGGGGCCAAGGGCCAGGGGCCACGGGGTGAAGGGTCGGAAGGCCATCACCCACGACCCGCCCCTTGGCCCCTGGCCCTTGGCCCCTGACCCACTTGCACTAGCGACGATGGACAGATGTCCCACAACGGGCAATTCTCGCACAGCGGTCGCCGCGCAACGCAGATCGCTCGCCCGTGGAAAATCAACAGGTGCGAGAACAGCGTCCACTTCTCGCGCGGAACGACCTTCACGAGATCCTGCTCGATCTTCACCGCGTCGGTGTGACGGGTGAGGCCCAGCCGAAACGACACCCGCGTCACGTGCGTGTCGACGACGATTCCCTCGTTCAGACCGAAGGCGTTGCCCAGCACAACGTTCGCCGTCTTGCGGCCGACACCCGGCAGGTGCGTCAGCTCGTCCATCGTGCGCGGGATCTCGCCCCGGTGCTTGTCCACCACCGCGCGCGCCATGCCGAGCAGGCTTTTCGTCTTGTTCCGAAAGAACCCCGTGCTTCTGATGCGGTTCTCCAGGTCCTCGACGTCGGCGTCCACGAGCGCCTCGGCGTTGGGAAAGCGCTCGAAGAGGTCGGGTGTCACCATGTTTACCCGCTCGTCCGTGCACTGCGCCGACAGGATCGTCGCGACGAGCAGCTCGTAGGGATTCCGGTGGTCGAGCGAGCACTTCGCATCCGGATACGTCTGCTCGAGGCGCCGAATGTATTCGAGCGCGACGTCGCGCCCCACCTGCTTTGGCCGCTTGGGCAGCGCCTTACGAGTAACGACCGGCGGTTGTGGGGGTGCTGCGCTCCCGCGCGGGGTCATGCGCGTGCGCGTCGCGCTCGTGCGCGCTCGACGATGGCGTCGGCGTCCCACGTGTTGAGCACATCGGACGGCTCGAGCCATCCCTTTCGCGCGATGCCCACGCCGATCTCGGTGACGTCCAGCCCCGCGGTCGAGTGCGCGTCGGGGCCGATCGCCACGATGACGCCGCGCTGCTTCGCCGCCTGACAGGTCTGCCAGTCGATGTCGAGCCGGTGTGGATCGGCATTGAGCTCGACGACGACGCCCAGCTCGGCCGCCTTGTCGAGCACCGCGTCCATGTCGATCGCGTACGGCTCACGCGTCAGGAGCAAGCGCCCAGTCGGGTGGCCGAGAATCGTCAGGTGCGGATTGTCGAGCGCCTTGAGCACGCGATCCGTCATCGCCGCGCTATCCATTCCGAATCGCGAGTGCACGGAGCCGATGACGAAATCGAACCGCTCGAGGATCTCGTCGTCGTAGTCAACACGCCCATCAGCGAGGATGTCGGCCTCGATTCCCTTGAGGACCTTGATGCCCTCGAGCGTCTCGTTGACGCGGTCGATTTCCTCGTGTTGCGCGATCAACGCTTCCCGCGACACGCCGCCGGCGTAAAATGCCGACTCGGAGTGATCGGAGATCCCGATGTAGCTCCACCCACGCGCCTTCGCCGCCGCGGCCATCTCGGCGATCGTCGCCTTGCCGTCGGAGTACTGCGAGTGGCAGTGGAGCACGCCCTTGATGTCGGCGTAGGCGATGAGCGATGGCAACGCGCGTCGTGAGGCGGCGTCGAGCTCGCCCCGTCCCTCCCGAAGCTCCGGCTCGATGTAGGGAAGCCCGAGGGCGTCGAACAACGCCACCTCATCGGGAATCGCGAGTGCGTTGCCGCTCGCGTCGCGCAGCTCATCCTCGCCAAGTGTCAGGCCGCGCTCCGACGCATGTGCGCGAAGCTCGTTGACGTGTGACTCGCTGCCCGTCGCTCGCCAGAGCGCAATGCCGAAGCGCTCCGGCTCGACGCAGTGCAGGTCGAGGACGGTGCCATCCACATAACGAATGGAAAGGGACCGTCCCCCCGCTCCCAAGACCTCGCGCACGCCGCCGGCGCGAGCAAACGAAGCGGCAACGGCAGCCGGAGTCGTGCGGCAGGCGGCAACGACATCGACGTCGCGCACGGTCTCGCGGCGGCGGCGGATGGAGCCCGCGATCAGCGCGCGCTCGACCTCGGGATGCGCCTCGACCATCGCGAGCAGGCGGCGCGCCTCGATGACCGCATGCGGGTACAGGATGTACGCATGCGTCGAACGCAGGTGCGCGATGCCTTTGAGGAGCTTCTCGGCGGTCTTGGGTCCAAAACCCTTGAGCTTCGCCAGGCGGCCGTCGCGCGCGGCTTCCTCCAGCTCCTGAACGGTCGAGATCCCGAGGCCTTCGTGGAGGGCGTGGATCTTCGAAATACCTAGTCCGGGCACGCGGAGCATCTCGAGGAGGCCTTCCGGCGTCTGCTCGCGGAGCTGGTCGAAGTAGCGCGATTCGCCCGTTTCACACAGGTCGGCGATGACGCCAAGGGTCGCCGGTCCGATCCCCTTGAGCCTGGCCAGAGAGCCGTCGCGGTGCAGCGGGCAGAGGTCATCGGTGACGATCTCGAGGACCGCCGAGGCCGCCGAGCGGTACGCGCGCGCCTTGAAGCGATTCTCCCCGCCGAGCTCGAGGAGGTCGCTGATCTGGGTGAGGACGTGGGCGGCGGTGCGGGGGTCCATGATCGGAATATAGCCCTCCTTGACTTCGGTATTTCTTCGGGCTACTCTCGGAGCCCGGATTGAGGAGGTACCCGTGCCAAAATCAGACCTGCCGATCGGTGGCGAGTATGCGCCGGTGTCCGATCGGATCGCGCTGTTTTACGAGCGGTTCCCCGCGGGGCGGATCATCACCCAGCTCACGATCCACAACCAACGCGAGGTGGTGTTTCGGGCCAGCGTGTATCGAACCGAGAAGTCGCGCACGCCCGCGGCGACGGGGTGGGCGAGCGAGCGAATCGGCGACGGGGACATCAACACCGTCGCCTGTCTCGAGAATACGGAGACGTCCGCGATCGGGCGGGCCCTCGCGAACCTCGGTTTCACGGCCTCCCGGAACCGGCCGAGCGTCGAGGAAATGGAGAAGGCCGCGCGGGCACGGGCGCGAGTGGCCCTCGCCGAGCGGTACGAAGGCACGGCGAGCGATACCGACGAGGACGTCCTGACGCTGGTACGCACCGCGGAACGCTACGGCCTGCGCACCCGACGGGCGACCTGGCTTCGAACACGGATCCGCCGCGGCCTGTTCACGCCCGCCCAGTTGGCGCGCCTGTCCCAAACTCTGCGTCGATGGGTTCGAGGCGACGTCGCGCGGGTGGTGAAATCGCACCAGTAGAGGGTCGCGAGATCCCCGCGCCGACGTGTCACCACCTCGCATCTACCATGGTGACCCGCGGATGCGCAGCCACACCAAGCGGTCGACGCCGACACAGCATGACACGGGGATGAGCGATGATGAACGGGAGGCGGTCGGGTGGTTTCAGCGTACAAAGAGGCGAGCGACGAGGCCGTGGTTCACGCAATGCGAGCCGGTGAAGAGCCGGCCATGCGCGAGTTCATCGCGCGCTATCAATCGCTGGTCCTGGTGCAGGCTCGCCGGTTTCGTGTTCCCGATGACGAGCGTCAGCACTGGACCGCCGAAGCGCTCTACGATGTCGCGCTTGCGCTGATCCGGTCGACGCGTCCGGTCCCCACGTCGCTCCCGGGCTATTTGATCGCGGCGTGTCGGCGGAAGGCGATGATGAGCGAGCGCGCCCGCCGCAGCCGCATGGTGCGCGAGGCGGCAGTGGCAGGGACGGTGGGTGGCGAGCGCGTCATCGTTGCGACGTGTTCCGAGGACAGCCTGCGTCATGCGCGCGGCCTAACGCCGGAGGTGCGGTCCCTGCCGGCGGTCCTCGAGCGGCTGGTGGAGGCCCTCGATCGGCGGCTGGACGCCGGCGAGCGAACGCTGCTCTCGTGGATGGGGCAGCGCGTTCCCTACAGCACCATGGCCGCGTGGCTCGGCATCAGTCGCTCGGCCGTCATCAAGCGCGCCATGCGCCTGCGTGTTCGATTGCTCGGCGTGGCGATGGAGTTCGGTCAGTCACTCGACTCCGCCGACCGCCGAGAGCTGGTGCGGTTTTTTCGTCGCACCGGTGCGCTCGACGCGATTGCGCTCGCCCGCCTCGAGAACGGCGAACACGCGCAGGACTCGCATCGATCATCTGCACTGTCCGCAGAGCGGATATCCCCGGAGGACGCCTAACATGGACGACCGCGACGCGGTGTATCAGCGCGACCAACTCGATCGGCTCGAATCCGCGACGGATCCGTTGATCGACGTCATCGGGTACGTGGAATCCCTGCGCCCGGTCTCCCCCGCGTTCGGGGACGAGACGTTCGTCACGTGGGTGGCGCAGGAGGGAAGAGCGGGGGCGAGCGCGGAGCTGCTCGCTCCGGCGGAGATCGCCGCGCTCGCGAGACGCGTCTGCACGACGGTCATGGCCGAGCGATCGGGAGTCCGCCTCGCGGGCAGCCTTCCGGAGCAGGTGGCGCTTCGGCCTGAGCCCATCAGCTCCGCCATTGTCGAGCTCGCCAAGCGTCGTCAGGCAGCGGTGGTCGATCTCGCCATTGCGGCAGGAACGGGGCGTGAGCTCTGGGAGGTCGAGTGTGAGAGCGCGGTCGCCGTTCCCGACGCGCTTCCTCGGGGAGAGTACGTGGCGCTCACCGTCAGTGGCGACAGCATGGAGCCGTTGCTGCATTCCGGCGATCTCGTGCTCGTGAAGCGCAGTGGAGAGCTCAAGCCCGGCACGATCGTCGTCATGCGGGACGCCGATGCGGGGTACGTGGTGAAGAAGGTGGGGCGAATCGAGACCCGCTCGGTGGAGCTTCTCTCGCTCAACCCGGCATACGGTCGGCGGCGGGTTCGCCGAACGCGCAGCTCGGTGCTCGGGACGGTCTTGCTCCGGTGGTGCCACCATGGAGTGACCTGAGCGAGTCACCAGGGCGCATCCGTCTGGTCGGGAGGTGCCCCAGTGATTCAGCAGACCGCAGCGAACAACCCATTCTTCACGAACGACGTCGCCGGCCTGATCAAGGTTCTGGTGACCGTCGTTGTCCCTACGACCGCCGCGATCGTCGCCAGCGTGTGGAAATTCATGCGTGGGGATCTTCAGGCGGCCGATGCCCGCCTCCATGAGGCGGTGGAGCGTGGAGACGCGGGCATCCGTCGTGATATCGACGGTCTCGGAACGCGCGTGGGCGCGATCGAGACACGACAGACCGAGCTCGAGGGCCAGGTGCGCGGCATGAGCGATCTCGTTCAGGCGCAGGCGCGCGAGCTCGCGCTCGTCGCGTCAGCGCACGAGACCATCGATCGCCGGCTCATGGAGCTGCGCGACGTCAACGAGAGTCTGCGTGCATCGCTCACGGCCGCCATCCACTCCGCGGGCCGTGAGGCGACACAGGAGATCGCGCAGGTGCGCGAGCGGCTGGCGATGATCGAAAAGGTCGCGGCGCTCGTTGAGCGCGGCGTCATGCGGCAGGGCACGCGCGAGCGGTCGCGTTAGCGCTCAGCAAGGCCCGACACACGTCGAGCGCCACACGCCCGGTGCGGGGGCCCGGGCTTCTCTGTTTTCCCATCGGTCGGAACTTTGCGACGGGTTTCGCGATCTGCGAATTCACCCGTGCTCGACGACCGTATGTGCTAAATGCGTCTGCCCTTCTGCGCTCGACCCATCCGCCGCGCGCAGCGAATCGTGGTGCACGTCGAGATGGTGTAACGCACGAATCACGAGCGCCTCGAGCTCGCTCGTCGTGGCGAGCGTGCGATAGCCCTTCTTCTCCCCACCGGGAATCGCGCTCGCGAACGGATGCCCCTCGTCCCGCCACGGCCGATGCGCAAGCTCATGCACCTCCGTCGGCGTGAGATCCGTCCGATACGACACGAGCGACACGCCCGGCCGATCGGCGCGCAAGCCTAACACCAGCTGGATCCTGAGATGCGCGCCGGCTCCCGGCGCCGGCTCCGTGTCATCCACGACCACGAAGCATCCATCCACCGGCTCGTAAGGCGCCTCGGCGGTCACGCGCGACCACAGCCGCTGATACGGAAACTGGAGATAGCACGCCGGGGGTCCCGCGAACGTCCAACTGCCGACGTCGTACTCCTCCTCCGTCAGCTCTTTCGTGACGGCCTCGGAAAAGGAGTACAAGCGGCATCCAAATTCCCAGAACTGGTAGCCCTGGTAGACGAACTCGGCGTACTCCTCGATCGCGTCAGGATCGGCGTCGTCGCTGACGAACTGCTCCAGTGCGGCGCCGGCGTGACCAAGCAGCACGAATTGATCGCGACGACGGGTGTCGGTGCCGCGTTGCGTCGCCTCGGCGCGGATCGCGGGGAACGCGACCGCCTCGAGCGACTCAAGAAACATTTCGTATGGGGTGATTCGCGCGCTCATGACCGTGAGCGCGGGCAGGGTTCATGCCTGCGGCGCTTCGACTCCCGCGGCGGCTCTGAGACGGCGGACCAGCTGATGCAGCTGCTGCTCCGTATAGTCGATCTCCTGTGCCGCACCCTCGAGATCGATCAGCCCGGCGCGCATCGACACCGAGAGCTGATTGAGATAGCGCACCTTCGCCAGGATCTCCTCCGTCACCTTCCGCAGCATCGGGAAGCGGCGCTTGTTCGACAGCGCACGGCGACACCGCGCGGCGAGCTCGTGCTGTGAGTACCCGCGCGCGATGGTGATGACGTCTTCCTTCGTACGACCGGTCAGATACCCACGGTCCGGCGTTCCTGCGTCATCCCAGTCATCTTCGGCGAACCACAGACGGCCGACGAACTCGAGGCCGTCGTACGCGATGCGTACGGCGACGTTGTACCGCTTGCCGTTCACCTCGATGGTGCCGACGTGCGGCTGAATGGCCTCGTTCATCGTGCGCATCTCACCTCGCCTGGACCGGCGCTTCCTCGAGAAAGCGCTCGATCTCCGTGAATAACCGCTCGGGCTCCTCCACGTATGGCACGTGTCCGCTGTGCTCGAGAACCACCAGGCGTGCATCGGGAAGCGCACGCCCCAGCGCCTCGGACGCCTCGAGCGGAATCGGGTCGTGCCGCCCATGCAAAATCAGCACGGGAATTTCTACCTGTTCGACGCGTTGCAAGAGGTCGAAGTCACCAAGACTTTCCCACACTTGCTGTTGGACGCGACCGATCACACGAAAAGGGGTCAAATCACGCGCGCGGCCAGGGTCGGCGAAATAGCCCGCGACCGACAGCTCGAATGCACGTTGGCGGTATGCGTCCGGATCACGCTCCCTGAGCCCCGATTGCGCCAGCTCCTCCCGGAGCTTCACGACAGAAGCCCCCGTCTGACGCTGGTTAAAGTTGGCCTCGAACTGTGCACGAAAGCGACGGGTGACCGGGGCAGGGTCGATCAGGACGAGACGCGCTGGCGCTGGCGTCGACTCGTCTCCCCGCTCGAACGCTTCCACGGTGTAGAGTACCGCGAGCAACCCGCCCCACGAATAGCCAACGATCGACACCGGCTCTCCGACGAGCTCCTGTACGACGAGGCCGAGGTCGGCGACGTGAGTCTCCCAGGTGATCGGAGAGCGGTCCTCGGTCTTCGATTGTCCCCCGCCTCGCTGATCGTAGAAGATCAGCTCGTACCTCTCGGCCAGCGTGAGCATCTGCGGGAGGAGATAGTCGTGGTGCGCGCCCGGTCCACCATGGAGAACGAGCAAGCGTGGCGCGCCCTCGCGACCGTACGCGGCCCAGTACAGCGGAACAGGAGTGGTTTGCGTGAAACCGGACGAGCGCGGTTTCGGGATTGGCGGCATGGGCGAAGAATACGTCATGAACGAGGAACGAGGAACGAGGAAACTCGTTGAGTCTCCCTTACTCAAAGGAAATTCCTCCTTCCTCGTTCCTTATTGCCACCTTCTGGAAGGCGCTCTATACTCGACGCCCCCCGTTTGTCGAGAAGGAGCGATCCCATGACGACCGCTACGCAAACGCCAGCCGCCACGAACGCCATCAAGAGTCCCAAGCAGCAGTTTCTGGAGGGGTTCGAGCGTGAGACGGCGACTACCCTCAAGGTCTTGAAGGCATTTCCCGAAGACCAGAGCGAGTTGCGTCCGCAAGAGAAGATGAAAACCGCCCGCGAGCTCGCGGCGATGTTCACCATGGAAATGGCGGCGATCGACGCGACGGTGCGCGGGACGTTCAGCTTCCCGCCGCAGATGCCACCGATGCCGAAAAACTGGCAGGAAGTGGTGGACAACTTCGAAGCAACGCGCGCCAGCACGCTCGAAGGGCTCCACAATGCGACGGACGAAGGACTGGCATCAGGAACGGTCTCGTTTCCGACTGCGCCAAAGACCGTGAGCCCCTGGCAGAAGTTGCCGTTTTGCTGGTTCCTGCTCTTCGATCAGATCCATCATCGCGGGCAGCTGTCGGTCTATTTGCGCATGGCCGGTGGGAAGCTCCCCTCGATCTACGGCCCCACGGCCGACGAGCCCTGGACCTAACGACTCACCCTCAGCCTCACGTCTCATGCTGCGCTTCTCGCTTCTTGCCTCCGCCCTTCTCGCCGTTCCGCTCGCTGCACAGCAGCCCGACACGAAGCCGGCGGGAAAGCCGTCGCTTCCGGAGGGCTGGCAGGCGCGGCTGGACCGCCCCAACGCCAACGCCGCCGCGATCAAGTTCTCGACGATGGCGCCCGGCTGGCATGTGACCGCCGGTCCGTCGGCGATCTTCTGGAATCCTCAGCACATGGGGACGGGCCAGTACGAAGTGCGATCCTCGATCATTCTGATGAAGCCGTCCGCGCATCCGGAAGCCTACGGGGTGTTTTTCGGCGGCCGGAATCTCGATACGGACGACCAGCGGTACAACTACTTCCTCGTCAGGCAGGATGGCAAATACCTCATCAAGCACCGCGCCGGCAGCGAGACGCACACCATCGTCGACTGGACGGCGCATCCGGCGGTGAAAATGCCGGAAGGCAACGGCGAAGCGTCGAACGATCTCACGGTGCGCGTCGGAGCCGACTCGGTGCGGTTCCTCGTGAACGGCCAGGAGGTGAATGCCTTCCCACGGACGGCGATCGCGGACCTCGAGGGGCAAGCCGGGCTCCGCATCAATCACAACCTGGATGTACACGTGGCAAGGCTCGAGGTCGTGAAACCTTAACTTCGATAGACGGCAAAGATGACAAAATTCAGAATACAGAATTCAGAATTCAGAAACGACCACGGGGAGCAAGTACTCGCTCCCCGTTGGTTTTACTGAATTCTCAATTCTGTATTCTGAATTCTGTCATCTTTGCCGTTTCAGACAAACGCCCGAGCGACCCGGGCGGTCGCCACGTGGATCGCGACCGTTTCACGCACATCGGAGCCATAGCCTCCGGCGATGGTGATCGCCACCGGAATTCCCACGTCCCGGCAGGCCTCCAGCACCATTGCGTCGCGCCGTTCGAGACCCTCGAACGTCAGCTTCAGCCGGCCAAGCCGGTCTCGTTCGTGCGGGTCGGCGCCGGCAAGGTAGACCACGAGATCTGGTCGTCCCTCGTTGAGCACGCGCGGGAGCGCATCGGAGAGCAGCGTCAGATAATCTTCATCGCCCGTGCCGTCCGGCAGCTCGATGTCGAGCGTGCCCGGGACCTTGTGAAACGGATAATTCCTGCCGCCGTGCATGCTGAAGGTGTACGTCTCGCGATCCGCGGCAAAGATCGCGTGCGTGCCATTCCCCTGATGCACGTCGAGATCGATGATCGCGACTCGGCGAATGCGATCTTCGGCTCGCAGGGTGCGCACCGCGATCGCCACGTCGTTGAAGACGCAGAAGCCCTCTCCACGATCGGGGAAAGCGTGGTGCGTGCCGCCGGCGAGATTCATCGCCACACCATCCTCGAGCGCGCGTCGGGCCGCGCCAAGCGTGCCTCCGACGGCCCGATACGAGCGCTCCACCAGGGCACGGGACCAGGGGAAGCCGAGCAGACGCAGCTCGGCCTCGCTGAGCGCACCGCTCGTCAGGCGGTCGACGTAGTCCCGCGTGTGAACGCGCTCCAGCTCTTCAGCCGTCGCGCGCGCCGGCTCGTGGACGTCAGCGACGAGCCCCTCCGCGATCACTGCGTCGCGGAGGAGCGCGTACTTTTCGATCGGAAAACGATGGCCCGCGGGGAGCGGGAAGCTGTAGGCGGCCGAGCTCCAGGCGTGGAGCGGCACCGGAATCAGGGGAGGGCGGCCGTCGTCGGCGTCCCCGGCTGCTTGTAGACCACGCCATCCTTCATCACGAAGATCACGCGCTCCGCCGCCGTGATGTCGCGCGTGATATCGCCGGGGACCGCGACGATGTCGGCCAGCTTGTTGGCCGCGAGCGTGCCGAGGCGGTCGTCCCAGCCCATCAGCTTCGCGGCGCTGCTCGTCCCGGCGACGATGGCGTCCATCGGCGTGAGGCCGCCCCACTCGACCATGAGGCGCATTTCGCGCGCGTTGGTGCCGTGGGGGATGACGCCGGAGTCCGTTCCCAGAGCAATCTTCACGTTGTTGCTCTTGGCGATCTTGATCGCGTTCCGCATCGCCGCGGCCGCCGCCAGTGCCTTCTCCGCGCGAAGTCCCTTGAGCGTTCCATCCTTGGCCGCGCGCTCGACCGCTTCGCCCGCCATCAGCGTGGGGACCAGATAGGTACCGTGCTGGGCCATGAGCCGTGCGCCCTCGACGTCCAGGAAAGAGCCGTGCTCGATCGACGCGACGCCGGCGCGTGTGGCGATCTTGATCCCCTCCGTCCCGTGCGCGTGCGCGGCCACTTTGCGATCGTGCTTCGCCGCTTCGTCGACCATCGCGCGCATTTCCTCCAGGCCGTACTGCACGTTTCCGACGGCATCGCCCTCGGAGAGAACGCCGCCCGTCGCGCACGTCTTGATGAGGTCGGCGCCGTACTTGATCTGGTATCGAACGGCGGCGCGCACCTCATCCGTGCCGTCGGCAATGCCCGTGGTCGGGTCGCCATCCATGAGGCCGGGCTTGAACGCGTTGTTGTCGCAATGCCCGCCGGTAATCCCGAGCGAGTAGGCCGCGCCCTGCATGCGCGGGCCACGCACTTTCCCCTCACCGATGGCCTTCTTCAGGGCAAGGTCGGCCCAGTTGTCGGCGCCGACGTTGCGGATGGTGGTGAACCCGGCCAGAAGAGTCCGGTCGGCGTGGACGACGGCGAGCACCGCGCCGTACGTGTTGAAGTCCTTGACGCTCTCGAGATCGTTGCCCGGATCGCCGAGGACTCGGCCGCTGATGTGGGTGTGCGCGTCGATGAACCCCGGGAGCAGCGTCGCGTCGCCGAGGTCGATCGTCTGCGCGCCGGCCGGGATGGTGACGGCGCCGCTGCGTCCCACGGCGGTGATGCGATTCCCCGTCACGACCACGACGCCGTTGGCGATGGCGGCGCTGCCCGATCCGTCGATGATGCGGGCGGCCCTGAGCACGATGGCTCCCGGCGTCGGCCTCGCCTCTTGAGCCTGAGTGACGGCGGCGAGGGCCATCGCGGCGAGCGCGGTCGAGAATCGAGTCGGGAAGCGCATGGATACCTGAAAGGGTTAATGGGACTGCAGGTCGCCGCGGATGGCCGCAACGCCGAACGCGTTGAACTATTCGTCAGCCACCTCGCCTGCCTAACGTCGCCGTCAGCTCGACGCGCGCGCCCTCGCGCAGGACGACGATCTTCACCGTGTCGCCCGGCTGGCGTGCCTGAAGCGCGGCCGTGTACTCGTACAGGTCCTTCACCGTCTTGCCGTCGAACTCGACAATGACGTCGCCCGCCTTGAGTCCAGCCTTCTCGGCGGGACTGTCGGCGCGCACGCCGGTGAGGCGCACGCCGGGCGTTTCGGGCGCACTCATGTCGGGGATCGATCCGAGGTAGACGTCCCGTCCGCGTCCCGACCCGGCTACGGGCGCCGGCCGGGTCACGCGCACTGGCGTCAGCCGCTCGTCGCGGTCGGCAATCGTGCGCACGACGCGCTCCGCCAATCCCACCACGCGAGCTACCCCGGCCGCGCTGACCTTGTCGGCATCATCGGTGGCGCGATGATAGTCCTCATGGAGGTCGGTGAAGAAGTGCAGCACGGGAATTCCTCGGGCGTAGAACGACGAGTGATCCGATGGGCCATAGCCATCGCCGACCCCGCGCACGTCGAGGCCCGTCCCGGTCGTTGCGCTGTCGACCAGCGAGCGCATCTCCGCCGCCGTCTCCACGCCGTACACGATCACGCGATTGTTCCGCAGACGCCCCACCATGTCGAAGTTCAGCATCGCGACCACGCGCTCGATCGGCACCGGCGATCGTTCCACGAACCACTGCGACCCGAGCAATCCGAGCTCCTCGCCGCTGAAGGTGACGAACACCACCGAGCGTCGCGTCGGCTGGCGTGAGAGCAGCCGCGCCAGCTCCATCACCGCCGCCGTGCCCGACGCGTTGTCGTCAGCGCCGTTGCGAATGGCTTCCGCGGCATCGGGATCGAGCGACGTCGCTCCCGAGCGGCCGAGGTGGTCGAAGTGCGCGCCAAGCACGACGTATTCGTTCGCGAGGACGGGATCATTCCCGCGCAGCATCGCGACGACGTTTTGCGACGGGAGCTCGGATGGCAGTCCGACGTGCGCCGCGGCGGCGGACCGGGCGATGAACGGCTGGAAGTACTTTCGCCCGCATCGCGCTTCGAGGACGGCGGCGGAGCCTTCGCACCCATTGGGAAGCGTGCCCAGTCGCAGTGATTCGAAACGGCGGGCGATGTAGGCCGCGGCGCTGTCATTCCCGGCGGTGCCGGTGCCCCGTCCCTCGAGCGCGTCGGCGGCCAGATGCTCCACGTCGCGACGGATTCCCATCGTGTCTGGAACCACTCTCGCGTCGCGGCTGGTGGTCGTCGTCGGCGGCGAGGGCTGACACGTGACGAGTGCGAGCAAGAGAGCAAGCGAGCAGGCTGGCCGAAACATACGAAGGCGTGTTGGAGGATGCGGGGCTCCCATATCTTACGCGCGGGTCACGCCCCTCGCCAAGAACTATCGTGTCCACGATCGCTCTCGCCCTGATCCCTCGCGCTGTCGCCCTCAATCTCGCCATCGGGGCGATCGTCGCGGCGCTCAAGCTTCCTGTCTATCTGGACTCGATCGGCACCGTGCTGGTGGCCGCGCTCGCCGGCCCGTTGGCGGGCGTACTCACGGGTGTGACATCGAACCTCGTCCTCGGTATGCTGTCGAGCCCCACGTTCATCGCGTTCATCCCGGTGACGGCCGTCATTGGAGCGACCGCGGGTTTCGCCTCACGAGTCGGAGTCTTTCGCAGCATCCCGCGCGCGATCGCTGCCGGAGTCGTGATTGGAATCCTCGCCGGCGTGACCTCTGTGCCAATCGTCCTTGCGCTGTTCGGCGGCGTGACGGCGGGCGGGACCGGGATCATCACGATCATTCTCCGTGCGCTCGATCTTCCCCTCGCGTCCGCGGCGCTGATCTCGAGCATCAGTGTCGACATCCTGGACAAAGTCCTCTCCTGCATCATCGTGACCGTCGTGCTCGCGAGACTGCCTCGGCGCATTGGCGCGCGCTTCGGCCTGCCACACCCCGCGTGATCGACCGCCTGCGCCGGATCAATCCGCTCACCGCGCTCGCGGCGGTCGTGCTCCTCATCACTTTGACGTACGTCGTACCAGCGCCGTGGGGACCACTCGTGGCGCTGACGGTCGCCCTGCTGGCGGCAGCGATGACCGGCGTGGCGCGCCGCGTGGTCATCATCGCCGCCGCTGTCGCCGTACCGACCTGGTTTTTCCTGGTGGTGATGAACGCGCTCGTCGCGCCGCAGGGAGCCACCGTGAATGCAGGCGGCATCCCCATTGCGACGGGCGCGTTTCTACCCGCGGCGTGGATCTCCCTGCGCCTGGGGGCCGCGATTGCCGCGCTCGGCTGGGTGGTGATGACGACGTCTCCGCAGCGTCTCGTGCGAGCACTGGCGCAGCGAGGTTTCCCCGCCTGGTCACAGTATCTGCTGGCCGCGTCGCTCGCCGCGGTTCCCGAAGCGCGTCGACGCGCGCGCGAAGTGCTGGACGCGCAGCGCTGTCGCGGGCTTGCTGTTGGCGGAGGCCCGGTTGCACGCCTTCGCGCAACGCTTCCGCTCGCGGGGCCACTGATGGTTTCGCTCGTGGCCGACGCGGAGCGCCGAGCGCTCGCGCTCGATGCGCGAGCATTCGATGCGCGTGGCGCTCGGACGTCGCTCATCGACGTCGCGGACCCTAACGAGGAGCGCCTCCTGCGCGCGCTCATGTGGGGCCTCAGTATCACCCTCCTCGTCTGGGGCCTCGTGCAATGATCCCCGTGCTGCGGGCCGACCTGTCGATCGTAGCCTACGGCGACCGGACGGCGTTACGGGACATTCGGCTCGAGATCTCCCCCGGCGAGATCGTCGGCATCACCGGCCCGGTAGGGGCCGGGAAGACGACTCTCGCGCTCGCCTGTGCCGGCCTGCTTGGCCACGCCATACCGGCGCGCATCGAAGGGAAGATCCAACACGCCAGTCTTGCCCCGCCGCTCGCCGGCTACGTGTTCGACGATCCTCTCGCGCAGTTCACCGGCCTGGGGGGCACGGTCGAGGAGGAGGTGGCGGTCGGTCCCGAGAACCTCGCCGTTCCGCGCGAGGCGATTCGCGCGCGGGTGGACCGCGCGCTGGCCGCCGCCGATGCGACCCATCTCGCGGCCCGGCCGCCTGATGAGCTGTCGGGCGGCGAGCGCCAACGCGTGGCGCTGGCCTGTGCTCTTGCGCTCGAGGCGCCCTTGCTCGTTCTCGACGAGCCGACCGCGCAGCTCGACCCCGACGCGACCCAACGGTTCGGAGAGCGACTGCGCGTGCTGGCGGAGCATGGTACGGGTGTCGTGCTCGTCTCACAGGATCTCGACTTGCTCCGGGCCCTCGCGACGCGGGTGCTCGTGCTTGCCGATGGGACGGCACGCGTATCCGGTCATCCCGCGGCCGTTCTCGAGGCCTCCGAGCACGCCGATGCCGTTACCACCGACACGGCTCGCAGTACACCGCTCTTCGAAGCTCGTCAGCTTGTGGCGGCATACGCCGACCGCGTCGTCCTGGATAGCCTAACGCTGGACGTCGCGGACGGGTCCGCGATGGCGATTCTGGGAGAGAACGGCGCCGGGAAGACCACGCTCGCGCGCGTGATCATGGGTCTCGTTCCGGTTCGCGAGGGATCGATCATCGTCGGCGGCCGGCCTCTCGACGGGCTCCCGGTCCATCGACGGGCGCGTCACGTGGGCCTCGTCTTTCAGGATCCGGCACGCCAGCTCTTCGCCCGCACGGTCCTCGAGGAGGTTGCCTTCGGCTCCCGCGTGCTCGGTGCGCCCGCTCGCCAGGCATACGACAAGGCCCGTGAGGCGCTCGAGGCGGTCGATCTCACCGAGCTCGAAGGAGTGAACCCAGGCGACCTCGCTCCGCAGACTCAGCGGCTGGTCGCGATCGCCGCCGCCATGGCCTCGGAGCCACCGGTTCTCATTCTGGACGAGCCCACCGCGGGGCAGGATGACGAGGGAAAGCGACGGATTGCGGCGGCGATCGTCCGGCAGCGTAAGCGCGGCTGCGCCATGGTCATAACCCACGATCTGCCCTTCGCCCGTCGGGTGTGTGACCATGCCGTCCTGCTGAGTAACGGCCGTGCCGCCTCGCGCGTCATCCGTAGTGCAGGTCACAGCTAAGGCGGCAATCCCCGCCTCTGCATCCTCGGCCGACACGGCCGCCTCGCCTCGACATGGATCATTCGACGACCTTCGCCCGGCACTTCGCGCGCCTCGTGCACCTTCTGTTGCACGAGCCGAAGAGCATCGCGAACCAGAAGGCGGCGCTCCGCCTGCTGGTCGCGATGGCGAAGGAGGGCCAGGTGACGCTCGCCATTCGAGATTGGCAGGTGATCGCCAATGGCGCTCTGCTGCCTGCGCAACTCGAAGGCGTGGAGGACCTTGGAGCTCAGCTCATCGGCCACGCCGTCAGCGAGCTCGTCGCCGAGAAGGATGCCTCGGCGGCCGACCTGCTCGCGATCGCGCGGACGCTCGCGACCGAGCCCGTCCCGGGGGATGGCGGACAAGGGGTCGCCGAGAAGCTCGCCGCGCTGGGTGCCAAAACGGTTCGCGTGACACTGTCGGGGAACGCGCCCCTTCCGCGAGTGGCTACGGTCTCGATGCCCACCCATGGCTCGGAAGTGCCTGCGCCAGTGCCGCCCCCACCGCCGCCGCCGGCAACAAATGGCGTCAGTCGCAATACGGCAGATGTGGCCGTCGTCGCGAAGGTCGAGCCGGCGCCGATGGCTCCGGCGCCGCAGCGGCGTCCGTCGACCGAGCTCAGCGTGATGCGCGGCATTACCGACAGCTACCTCTCGCAGTTCGCGGCGCCCGACACCTCACGAGGATCGATCACGGTTGCCTTCGCGCAGCTCGATGCTACGACGAGCGTGAACGAGACGACGAAGCTGGTCGACGCGGTCGCCGGGGCGGCCGAAGCGGCCTTTCGCGAGGGGGATTCGGAGACGCTGGCCGTTGCGCTGGCTGGTCTGGTGAAGCGTGAAGCCGCCGCCGGTGATCCCAACCTGCGACGCGCCTACGGCATGGGCGTGCGTCGTCTCGCCAAGAAGCCGATGTTGGCCGTCGTCGCGCCGCTGCTCGCCTCACAGCGCGAGATGTACGAGGAGCTCTTCGCGATTTTCGCGCGCACGGGAGACGATGGCGCCGAGGCGCTGATCGAGCAGCTGAGTGCGGCGCAATCGTTGGCGGAGCGTCGCGTGTACTTCGATTCGCTGCGCAAGGTGAACGCCGGCGTTCAGGTGCTCATCCACATGCTCGGCGACTCACGGTGGTACGTGGTGCGCAACGCGGCGGACTTGCTTGGCGAGATGTCGGCGAACGATGCCGAGGGGAAGTTGAGCGAGCTGCTTCAGCACGACGACGACCGCGTGCGCAAGGCCGCGGTATCGGCGCTCTCCAAGATGACGGGCGCCGGTGCGGTGAAAGGCCTCTCCGCCTCACTCGAAGATGGAGCGCCGGGCGTCCGCATGCGCGCCGCTGCCGCGCTCGGCGCGTCGAAGACGCCTGCCGCGGCGAATGCGCTGATCAAGCACATCGAGCGTGAAGACGTCGTCGAGGTGCAGCACGCCTGCCTCTCCTCGTTAGGAAAGATCGCGACCGGTGATGCGATCCGCTTCCTGACCAAGGCGGCGCAGCCCGCGACGGGGCTTTTCAAGAAGAAGGCGACAGCGTTCCGTGTCGCCGCCGTGCGGGCCCTGGGCGAGGCGCGCACCCCCGCCGCGATGGGCGCCCTTCAGAACCTCCTCCACGACAAGGAGAAGGATGTGAGAGAGGCGGTGTTCTGGGCGGTTCGCGCGGGGAAGGGAGAGAAGAACGCGGAGTAAGAATGAGGAATGAGGACTGAGGAGTGAGGAAATTGATTAAGTGGCTCCTCATCTAATCGAATTCCCCACTCCTCAGTCCTCATTCCTCATCTGGCAGTGAAGTCCGTCTTCTCCCCGATCTCTCTACACACCTCAGCAATCAGCTCCGCCGTCCGCTCCACATCCTCCAACGACACCATCTCGTTCGGCGAGTGCATGTAGCGATTGGGGATCGACACCAGGGCCGTCGCGACGCCTTCGCGCGCGATGTGGATGGCGTCGGCGTTGGTGCTCGTATCGCGCCCCGCGGCGTTGATCGTAAAGGGGATCTTCTTCTTCTGGGCAGCGGTGCGCAGGAGATTGAAGACGACCGGGTTGATCAGCGCGCCTCGTGTCAGCACCGGCCCGGTGCCGAGCTTGTGGTCGCCGAGCTCCTTCTTCTCCATGCCCGGTGAATCGCTGGCATGGGTGACGTCGATGACGATCGCCATCTTCGGGTTGAGGCAGGCCGCGCAGATGAGCGCGCCGCCGCCGTGCCACGCAATCTCCTCCTGCGTCGTCGCGACCGCGACGACACGCGCCTTTCCCGGATTCTTCGCGTAGCGTCGGAGCGCCTCGAGCGCGGTGAACGCGCCAATGCGGTCGTCGATCGACCGTGACACCAGACGCTTGTTCGGAAAATCCATCGCGCGCGAATCGATGACGCCCGGATCGCCGACCTGAAGGCGCTCCTCCGCCTCGGCCTTGTTCGCGGCTCCGATGTCGACCCAGAGGTCCGACATCTTCGACGCCTTTTCTCGGTCATCGTGCTTCATCAGATGAATCGGCTTCTTCCCGATGACGCCGAAGACGTCGCCGTCCCGGCCGAGGAAGCGGATGCGCTGCCCGACGAGGACCTGCGGATCCCAGCCGCCGATCGCGCCGACGTGCGCGAAGCCCTCATCGTCGATGTATTGCACGATCAGCCCGATCTCGTCGATGTGCCCATCGAGCATGATCGTCGGCGAGCCTTTCGGATTGACCTCGGCGAGACTGTTGCCGGCGACGTCGCCGCGGACCTCGGTGGCGAACGTCTTCGCCTCTTCGCGCCACACGCGCGCGGGAATGGACTCGAACCCGGATGGCCCCGGGGAATCGAGCAAACGCTTCAGAAAAATGAGGGATGACTCTGGGAGCATGGATGTGAGTAACGGGCTGCTCTTGATGCAGCCACCGGCTCCCTACGTCAAGAGCGCGGCGGGGGGACTATGCATCTGCATAATCCCCCCGCCGGCAACGTGTTACAGGTCCTTGTCGAGGTCCTCGACCTCTCCCTGCGCCTTGCCCAGGTTCTTCTGGGCCTTGCCCTTGATCTCGTCCTTCTTGCCCTTCAGCTGCTCACTCCGGTCGTCGGTGATGTCGCCGAACTTACCGCGAACCTTGCCCCCGACTTCCTTGAGGCCGCCCTCGACCTCGTTCTGTGCACCGCTCTTGCGAGTCGTGTCGTCAGCCATACGTCCTCCTGATTCGGTGAAGCCATTGGGAACCGCTGACAGAGCAATGGATGTGCCCGAAGGCCGGGCGACGCCTCGTGCCACGACGGTGGATTTGGCACGACTGGCCGTCGAGGAAATGCTCGAGCACGGATTCGAGCCCGAGCATCCTCCTGAGGCACATCGTGAAATCAAGCAACTGGAGCGGGTCGCCGCGCCGATGATGGAGGACGGTCGCCGCGACCTGCGCGCATTGCTCTGGTCGTCTGTCGACAATCGCACATCTCGCGACCTCGACCAGGTCGAGGCGGCCGAGCGGCTGGCAGACGGCTCGATCCGTTTGATGATCGGCATCGCCGATGTCGATGCGTTCGTGGAGCGAGGGACGGCGACGGACCAGCACGCGGCCACGAACACCACATCGGTGTACACCGGCGTCCGCGTCTTCCACATGCTGCCGACCCAGCTGTCGACGGATCTCACATCGCTCAACGAGGGTCAGGACCGCCACGCGATCGTCATGGAGATGCGCATCGCGCCGAACGGCACGATGACCCCGATCGATGCCTACCGAGCGGTCGTCCACAACTACGCGAAGCTCGACTACGAAAGCGTGGGGGCGTGGCTCGCCGGTGAGGCGCCGCCCCCGCCCGATCTCGCGAGAAACCCGGCCCTCAGTGCACAGCTCGCGCTGCAGTTCGAGTGCGCTGTCCGTCTTCGCGATCTTCGCCGATCGACCGGCGCGATCAACATC
Organism: Gemmatimonadaceae bacterium; assembly: GCA_035253695.1. Taxonomy (GTDB): domain Bacteria; phylum Gemmatimonadota; class Gemmatimonadetes; order Gemmatimonadales; family Gemmatimonadaceae; genus JAICNG01. Next base: position 5,520 of record DATFBS010000089.1, on the reverse strand, counting down.
GAGTCGTCGGAGCCGCAGGCGGTTGTCGTCGGGGGGCGCGTCGTCGACCTGACGGTGCCGCGACGCAATCTTGCGCGCGAGCTGATCGAGGATTTCATGATCGCGGCGAACCGGGCAGCGGCGGTGATCCTGCTCGAGCGCGGATCGATGTCCATTCGACGCGTCGTCCGACAGCCTCAGCGCTGGGATCGGCTGATGCAGCTGGCCGCCGATCTTGGCGAGTCGCTTCCCGAGACCCCCGACAGTGAAGCACTCGGAGCATTCCTGGCGCGGCGACGCGCGGCGGATCCCACGGCCTTCGCCGATCTTTCGCTCACCGTCGTGAAGCTCCTTGGCCCCGGCGAATACGTCCTCGAGCGAAGGCGGGGCGATCGGCGGGACAGCGCTCACTTCGGCCTCGGCGTCGCGGACTACGTGCACTCGACGGCGCCGAACCGCCGCTTCGTCGACCTCGTCACGCAGCGATTACTCAAGGCCACCGAGCAGCGGGGCGAGATCCCCTATGATGAGACGGAGCTGCACGATATCGCCCAGCGCTGCACCGAGCGCGAGCGCGAGGCGAAGAAAGTCGAGCGCGCGATGCGAAAGCGCATCGCCGCACACTTCATGCGCGATCGCGTCGGGGAGTCATTCGTCGCGACCGTCACCGGAAAGACATCGAGCGGCATGTGGGTTCGCCTGCTGTCGCCACCGGTCGAGGGGCGCCTCACGCGCGGGGGCGAGAGCGCCGATGTCGGCGATACGATACGCGTGCGTCTCGCCCGCGCCGATGTCCGTCGCGGGTTCATCGACTTCGACCCGGAAACCGATGCGAGCGAGTTGCCGCGCAAGATCGAGCGTCAACGCCGCAAGCGCCACGTGGCCGATGCTCTACGCGGTCGGTTAGGCGAGCGGTTCGACGGCATCGTGTCCGGCGTGTCGCAGCACGGTGTGTGGGTGCGCCTCGATGAAAAGCTCCCTGACGGCACGACGATCGAAGGAAAGGTCGTCGCCGGCTACAAGGCGCTGGCGCATGCGACCGGTAGCCGCATCGCCGTGACGCTCGTCGGCGTGAACACCGCGCTCGGCTTCATCGACTTCGAGTACGCGGAGGGGGTCGAGCCGCGGAAGCGCGAGCGACTGGAGCGAAAGCGTGAGGCGGCACGCCGACTGGTGGCACGAATCGGAGAGGCGTTCGAGGCAGAGGTCACAGGGGTGACCCCAAAGGCCGTGTGGCTGCGGACGGTCGGCGAGGAGGGGATCGAGGGGCGGCTGGTGCGAGGGTTCCGAGGAGTGGAGAAAGGGCAGCGGATTTCGGTGACTTTACTCGGGGCGGATGTCGATCGGGGGCACATCGATTTCGCGCGTGACTAAGGTTGGTTTTTTGTGCCGGCGAAAGGCAGTTAGCACAGAGACACGCTAAGACATCGCACAGAGACACACAGAGGACTGCAACTGCCAATGCTTTAGAAAAAGCTTTCGCAGTTGCAGTCCTCTGTGTGTCTCTGTGTGATGTCTCAGCGTGTCTCTGTGCTACCGCTTTCAAGAGGGCGGCGTCGCGAGACGACTTACAGGCGCGCCTGAATACGCCGCGCCCTGTCCGAAGCCGGCGCGCCGAACAGCCCCGGATGCATCACACTCGCGAGGACCTCGACCCCCTCTACCACCCTCGGCCCCGGCCGGCTCGCCAACGCATTCGCATCGATCACCCAGGTCGCCAGGTCTCGGGCCCACCGCCACTCGGCTCGCGCAAGCACCGCTTCTGCCTCACGAGTGGCGCGCTCGAGCCCGTACCCGCAGGGAGCAAACACGAGCATCTCCGGGCTCTGCGCCTCGACATCGGCGAGCGCGATCGCGCGCGAATGCTCACCCGGCTTCGCGAGGACCTCGAGCCCGCCGGCGCGATGCACCATCTCGGGAACCCAGTGGCCTGCCGTGTACACGGGATCCGTCCACTCGAGCACCGCCACGCGTGGGCGCGGGGCGCGCGCAGTGCTCAGGCGCTCGTGCACCGATCGCAGGCGGGCCCGGAGACCCGGAATGAGCTCCTCGGCCTCGTCGGCCGCACCGATCGCCGCGCCGACGCGCTCGATGTCGGCGAAGATGCCGTCGATCGACGTTCCGGAGAGGGTGACTATCGTCGGCGCCGGCGCGAGGCGCGAGGCGACCGCTCGCACATCGGTCTCGCGCACGGCACATACGTCGCACAGTGCCTGGGTCACGATCACATCTGGACGAAGCGAGGCGAGGAGCGACTCATCGACCGTGTACAGCGCCATGCCGCGCTCGGCGGCCTCCCGCACGTCGCGGTCGATCGCGTCTGGCGCTGCAGCCCCGTCGACGTGAGTGCTCGTCAGGCGGGGGAGACGCGTGACCGGGGGCGGATAGTCGCAGGCGTGACTGACGCCGACGAGCTCATGCAGCGCCCCAAGCGCGGCGACGATTTCCGTCGCCGACGGCAGGAGCGAGACGATCCGCACCTTACTCGCGCGCCAGCGGGAACAGGATGAAGGTGGCGAGCAGGAAGCACATGCCGGCGACGTACCAGCGAGAGTCACCATGGAGGAACCACACGACTCCCCCGAACAGCGCGAGCGCCTCCGCCGCCGCCCATGAGACGATGAGAAGGGAGGTGCGTCGCGCGCTGTCAGTCGCCTTGCCGAACAGTCCCCGGAGGAATGCCAGCGCGACGAGGACGCCCACCCACAGCACATAGCCGACGAACCGCAGCGGTCCCAGATCCGCTTCCATCGGCGGCGGCGTCTCGCGCCGCATCCACCAGGTGACAATGCCGAACAGCAGCGCGCCGCCGAAGATCGAGAGGCGGATGAGGTGCAAGGTCCGAAGCGGTGTCACCGGCCTGGTGGGAAGCGTCATGGCTCGCCCACAGCGGCTCGGGTCGCCGGCGGGGTCGAGCGCTCATACACCGCGCGCCCGCCCAGATAGGTGGCGATGACGTGCGTTGCCAGAATCCGCTCCGGCGCGACACTCATGATGTCCTGATCGAGCACCACGAAGTCGGCGAGCTTGCCAGGCGCAAGCGATCCCAGATCCGCCTCCTGAAATGCCGCGATCGCCGGCCACAACGTCATTGATTTCAGCGCCTCATCGCGCGTCATCCGCTGCTCGGCGAACCAGCCCCCGGTCGGCCAGTTATGCTCGTCCTGTCGCGACACGGATGCGTGGAAGGAGATGAGCGGGTTCACTTGCTCGACGGGGAAATCGCTCCCGTTGGGAATGATGACTCCCGTTTGCAGGAGCGCGCGCCAGGCGTAAGCGCCCAGGAGTCGGGTGGGACCCAGACGGTTGCCCGCCCAATACATGTCGCTCGTCTGGTGGCTCGCCTGCATCGAGGGAATGACGTCGAGCTCGGCGAAGCGGGGGATGTCGGCATAATGCAGGATCTGCGCGTGCTCGACGCGAAAGCGATGGTCCGCCATCGGCACGGTGCCCAACGCCGCCTCGAACGCGTCGAGCACCGTCCGGTTCGCGCGATCGCCGATCGCGTGGACGTTGAGCTGAAAGCCGGAGCGCAATGCACGCACCGCGACCTGTTCGATCCGCTCGCGCGGTGTGGTGATGAGACCGGAGTGCTCGGGCGAATCGGAGTACGGCTCGAGCAGCGCGGCACCGCGGGATCCCAGCGCGCCATCCGCGCTGATCTTGATGGCGCGAATCCACAGCCGGCCGTCGTACAGCGCGGTCTGGGGCCCCCGCTTGAAGTAGTGGTCGAGCGTCGCATCATCGCTCGAGATCATCACGTAGTTGCGCAAATCGTATCGTCCTTCGCGCGCCAGCTCTTCATAGACATCGATCGTCGTGCGACCGACGCCGGCGTCGTGGATTCCCGTCAGTCCCCAGCGGTTCGCTTCCTTGACCGCCGCGAGGACGGCGGCCCGGACCTCGTCTCGAGATGCCGGAGGTATGGTGCGTTGCACGAGGCCCATGGCGCGATCGACGAGAACGCCTGACGGCGAACCGTTGGGAAGCCGCTCGATGCGGCCGCCTTCAGGATTGGTCGCGCTGGCGGTGAGATTGGCCGCCGTCATCGCTCGCGCGTTCACCAATGCGGCGTGGCCGTCGACGCGGGTCAGGTAGACGGGGTGATCGGGAACGGCGCGCGACAATGCCTCGTGCGAGGGGAAGCGCGTGTCGCCCCAATCGTTCTGATCCCAGCCGCGCCCCGTTATCCAGGTGCCGGCCGGGACTTCGCGTGCCCGCGCGGCGACTCGAGCGATCACTTCGTCGTACGATTTCGTTCCGGTGAGATCGACCGTGCGCAGCGCGGTGCCGAGGCCGAGGAGGTGCGCATGGGCATCGACCATCCCGGGAATGATGGTGTGTCCGTCGAGATCGATGACGCGTGTCCGCGGACCTCTCATCGCCAGCGCACCGCGCTCGGATCCCACGAATCGCACCCGCCCACCCGCGATCGCCATCGCTTCGCCGAAGGGGCGCCGATCATCGACGGTATAAATGCGCGCATTCGTGACGATGAGGTCCGCGGGCGTCTGTTGCGCCTGAAGCAGCGCTGGAAGGATCAGGATGAGCGCGGCACGCGGTGCGAGATGCTGAAGTCTCATGGCAAGAACGTGAACGGATTTCTTACGAGTGAGTGGGCGCCAAACTCTGGCCGCGCGTGGGTAGCGTCGATACTATCGCCGTCACGTCCTCCACTCGCAACCCGCGGCAGATGAATCCGCTTCGCGTCCCGCGTTCCGCGCTCGCGATCGTCGTCCTGGCATCGTCGGCCTTGGCTCAGTCCGCCGCGACGCGCCCGGTTCGGGACCTCTCGTCGGCAAGTGCCTCCCAGCTGCTCGGACTCCTTCCCGATGGCGAGGAGAAACGCCGATTCGTCCTCGATTGCACGGGATGCCATACGTTCGACGCGCGCATCGCCGCTCCGAACGGCCGGGCAAGGACGAGTGCGCAATGGGATTCGGCGACGCACCGCATGCTCACCTACGCCGGGGCGAGGTCGAACTTCCCGGTCATCTCGGCGGCCCGAGAACCAGCCTCGACCGCGCAGTGGCTCGCGCGATGGATCACCGACTCGTCGCTTGCGAGCGTCGCGGCAATGGCGCCGCGTGGCTCGCCGAAAGTGCGCGAGTACTCCATGCCGATGCCGCAGGACCTCCCGCACGACGTCGCCGTCGAGGCGGACGGGAAGGTCGTGATCACCGGCATGTTCTCCCACAAGATGTATCGACTCGATCCAGCAAGCGGAGCGCTCGAGTCGTTCGACATTCCCATGGAGCGGGCGAATCCGCGTGCCGTCGTCATCGATGGCCGCGGCGCCTGGTGGGTGCTGCTCGGCGGCCCACGTCGCATCGCGCGACGTGATCCGGATCTGGGCACGTGGAAGCTGCACGACATCGGGATGTACCCGCACAGCATTGCGGTCGACGGCGCCGGACGCGTCTGGTTCAACGGGCACTTCACGCGGGACCCCGAGCAGATCGGCTTTCTCGACGCAGCGACGGGCGCCGTGACCGTGCGCAATGTTCCCCCACATCCGATGCTCGCGAAGGTCGACGGCGG
>DATFBS010000088.1:0-13211 GCA_035253695.1 Gemmatimonadaceae bacterium | reverse complement strand
CATCTCGAGCGGGAGCTCGCGACGCTGCTCGAGAATCGACTGATGCGGGATGAGCCAATGCTCGCCGAGATGCGCGCGGCTGGCGGCGCATGAGCACGCGCAGAGCCACCACTATCCTCTGCCTGGCCAGCTATGTGAAGGGCCAGGAGTTCCTGCGCGAATGCAAGCGACTTGGCTGTCGGGTGCTCCTGCTCACCGTCGAAAAGCACAAGGATGCGGAGTGGCCTCGCGAAAGCATCGACGAGCGGTTCCTCATGCCCGATCTGCTCAAGCGCGATGACGTCATCCACGCCGTCAGCTACCTCGCGCGGTCGGAATCGATCGATCGTATCGTGCCGCTCGACGAGTTCGATCTGGAGATGGCGTCGACGCTGCGGGAGCACCTTCGCGTACCGGGCATGGGCGAGACGACCGTTCGATACTTCCGCGACAAGCTCGCGATGCGGATGCGTGCGCTCGAGCGCGGCGTTCCCGTGCCCGAGTTCGTGCCGATCCTGAGCTACGACCGCATCCGGGAGTATCTCGCGACGGTTCCTCCACCATGGGTGCTCAAGCCGCGGTTTTCCGCCTCGGCCATTGGAATCCGAAAGCTGGACCGCGCCGACCAGCTGTGGCCCATCCTCGATGAGCTTGGCGATCGGCAATCGTACCATCTGCTGGAGCGCTTCATCCCCGGCGACGTGTATCACGTCGATTCGATCGTGTCGGAGCGGGAGGTCCGCTTCGCCGAGGCGCATGGATACGTCAACCCACCGTTCGACGTGTATCATGGTGGAGGCCTGTTCGCGACGGGCACCCTCGAGACCGGCTCTCCCGATGAACGAAGTCTCACCTCGCTCAACGCCGCGGTCGCCGAGGCGTTAGGCATGGTGCGAGGGGTCCTGCACACGGAGTTCATTCGGAGCTCGGCCGACGGACGCTTTTTCTTCCTCGAGACGGCGGCGCGCGTCGGCGGGGCGTTCATCGTCGAGATGGTCGAGGCGGCCACCGGCGTGAACCTCTGGCGGGAGTGGGCTCGCCTGGAAGTCGCGAATGCGCGCGGCGAGCGGTACGAGCCGCCCCAGCCGCGGCGCGACTATGCGGGGCTCGTCATCTCGCTCGCCAAGCAGGAATGGCCCGACACGTCATCCTACGACGATCCGGAGATCGTATGGCGCCTCCGGAAGCGCCATCATGTCGGGGTGATCGTCGCATCGCCATCGCGGGCGCGGGTGCACGAGCTGATCCCCAGCTACATGCACCGGTTTCGCGAGGAGTTCTACGCCACCCTTCCGGCCGCGACCGAAGCGGTGGACTGAGGCACCGCCGATGGCGCTCATCGCCCTCACGCGTGACGTCAGCTCGGCCATCGGCAGCTGCGAGCTGACGCATCTCGAGCGCCTTCCGATCGACCTGGAGATCGCTCGCGCTCAGCATGCGGCGTACGAGCGACGTCTCGAGGCGGCCGGATGCGTGGTGCAACGCCTCGACGCCGGACCCGACATGCCGGACTCGGTCTTCATTGAAGACATGGCCGTCGTCTTCGATGAAATCGCCGTGATCGCACGCCCCGGTGCGTCGTCCCGGCGGGCCGAGACCCCCGCGGTAGCGGACGCCGTCGCGCGACATCGGCCTGTGCGCCGTATCGATCCGCCAGGAACGCTCGACGGAGGTGATGTTCTCACCGTGGGGAGAACCGTGTTCGTCGGATCGTCGGGACGGACGAACGCCGCGGGCATTGGTCAGCTGCGCTGCGCGCTTCGCCCGTTAGGCTACGACGTGCGCGAGGTGGATGTGCGGGGATGTCTGCACCTGAAGTCGGCGATCACCGCGGCCTCCGCGGAGCTGCTGCTGATGAATCGCGCGTGGGTCCCGGCGGCCGACCTCAGCGGGTTCGCGTATCTCGAGGTGCATCCCGATGAGCCGTACGGCGGGAACGTTCTGCGACTCGACGACCATGTCATCCAGGCCTCGTCGTTTCCACGGACGCGCGAGCGCCTGGAGCAACGAGGGATTCGAGTCGAAGCCGTCGACCTGAGCGAGCTCGCGAAGGCAGAGGGTGCCGTGACGTGCTGCAGCATTCTCATTCCCACGTGAGCGGCGGTACGTACATTCCGGCGTCCAAAGGAGGAAGCCTTGATCCACGATGATCGCCCACGCTCCTTGAACCGTCGCGAGTTCCTGCTGGCGGCGACGTCGGCAGCCGCTCTCGCGTGCGCAAGTCGTCGGAACGACGCACCGTCCGGCTCGGTCGTCGTCTTTCAGGGCGATTCGATCACCGATGGAGGACGCGACCGCGGAATCCCGGAGCCGAACAACGACGCGGCGTTCGGGTCGAGCTACGCAGCACTGCTGATGCGGGAGATTCGCGCCGCGCACCCGGACGTTGCATGGCGGTTCTACAACCGCGGCATTAGCGGCAACAAGCTTCCCGACCTCCAGGCCCGTTGGGCCACGGATACGATTGCGCTGCGGCCGGACATCCTGAGCATCCTGGCGGGCGTCAACGACTACTGGCATACGAAAAGCTTCGGTTATACCGGAACGACGGCCGACTACGAACGGCAATATCGAGCCCTGCTGACGGAGACGAAGGCTGCTCTGCCGAACGTCACCCTCGTGGTCCTCGAGCCGTTCGTGCTCCGCGTGGGCGCGGTCGACGACAGCTGGTTTCCGGCGTTCGATGAACGGCGCGCGGCGGCGGCGCGTGTCGCGGCCGCGGTCGGCGCGCGCTTCGTGCCGCTCCAGGCGGTGTTCGATGCTCGGGCGGCCCAGACGGGGGTTGCGGCGTTGGCGAACGATGGCGTGCACCCCACTCCGGCTGGCCACGCGCTCATCGCGCAGCAGTGGCGCGCGGTCGTGGGACTCTAGTTAGGGGATCGCCGTCCATGGCCACGGACGATCCCACCGTCCCCTCCCCACCGCCAGGACCTGGGCCGCTGCTTCCCTTGTCCGTCCGCATTCTGCTGGCGGTCTTCGCGCTCCCGCTGCTGATCGTCGGCGTGCTGCTGTTCGTGGCTGCCGCTCGCGATATTTCCGCGGCCCCCGTCGCTGTGCTCGCCATCGCGGTCGTCCAGATCGTCGCGGGCATGGCGATCGGGCTCGCGGCGGTGCGCGGCCACTCGCGGTTCTGGGGTGGCGAGTCGGTTTCCTCGATCCTGCTGCCACTGATCGGAGCGCTGGCGCTCGTCACCGCCTACGACCGCAGCGGGCAGGCGAGCCGCGCGCTCGGCATCTCCGAAGCGGCGGCCACGATACTGTTCCTCGTCATCGCCGGCATCGCCATTTTCGCGGCGATGGTATTCGCCTGGCGGCGCGGCGTGAGCGAGCGGGGGTCGCGCGATGTCCGCTGACGAGCCACCCAAGCCGTCCGACGATCGCGACGCTCACGAGCGCGCACTCCTTCGCCACTTTCTCGCGGCGCTCGCGTATCGAACGCAGAAAGCGCTCCGCAATGCCCCCGCGAACTTTGGCGATTTCAGCGCTGGCGGCGCGTGCCGCACGCCGTCGGAGCTCGTGAGGCACATGACGAGCGTGCTCGGCTACGCGCGCACGTTCTTCGCCGGCGGCCGGTACTGGCCCGACCCGGAGCCAGATCTTGCCGGTGAGATCCGGCGCTTCCACGCGATGATCGTGGATCTCGGCGACCATCTCGAGCGTGGCGATTCGCTCCACGGCACGACGCCGGCGCGGCTGCTCCAGGGACCGTTCGCCGACGCGATGACGCATGCGGGGCAGCTCGCCCTCCTGCGACGACTCGCCGGCAGTCCCGTGCCCCCGGAAAACTTCATCGTCGCCGCCATCGATCCAGGCAACCTCGGCGCCAATCAGCCCGCACCGGTCAGCCCCGATCGCGAGTGGCCGGAGGCGCCGCCGGGCTGGCGCCCCGGCGACGCGTGATGCGCGACGTGGCGCGTGCTCGATTTCTTCGATACCCTCAGGAATGACCTTCCTCGACTACGGCGATATCGCTCCTCGCGAGATCGCCCCCGGCTTCTCAGCCCGCTTCGTGCACACGAACGTGATGACGATCGCACGGGTCGCCGTTCGCGCCGACGCGCTTCTTCCACAGCATGCGCATCCGCACGAGCAACTGACGACCGTGCTTTCGGGCGAGCTGGAGCTCACCGTCGGCAGCGAGGTGAAAGTTCTCCGGCCAGGAATGGTCGCGTTCATCCCAGGCGGCGTACCACACTCGGCACGCGCGGTCACCATGTGCGAAGTGCTGGACATCTTCCATCCAGCGCGCGACGACTACCGCTGATCGACCGGACATGCCTCGACGACTCGTACAGATCCTCCTCGCGCTGTTTCTCGTCGGCCTCGCGGGTGTGCTCATCGAGCCGGTGGCCGCGACGATGCTCACCCCCGGCTGGCTCGACAGCGCCGACATCCGCGACTGGGCGAGCATGTTGCTGTTTCTGTGCGTCGCGGGCGGCCTTCTGATCGGCGCGATCGGACTGGCATTTCGCCGCGCCCGCTCGCCGTACCGCGTGCTTGGCTCCACTGAATGGTGGGCGATCGCGGGGCTCAGCATCACCGCGACGGTGTGCGCCGGCATCGCATCGCACTGGACCATCGCGCTTCCGGGACTGGTACCGACTGCGATCGCCGCGACGCTCGCGCGGCGGCGTGCCCGCGAAGAGCGGATCTCCATCGTCGCACCCGATGCCGAAAACCTCCCTCCGCGCGCGACGTTCACCGGCGCCGGGCCGTCAGGAAAGCGTTAGAAGTCTGGCGCCCGCATGGCGCGCGTTACTCACGCCATGCAACCTGTGACTCCGACCCTGTCTCGGAGGTCGCTTCGTGCGACTGATCCTCGCTGCGCTGACGCTGCTCGCGGTGGCCACTCCGCTGGCCTCGCAGACGACGGGCAAGTTTCCGCCCGACTCGCTCATCAACGTCCAGGTTTTCCCTCGCACCACGCCAGTCGCTGAAGTCACCGCCGCAATGCGGGGCTTTGCCATTGGGCTCGGCGTGCGGTGCCAGTTCTGCCATGTGGGCGAAGAGGGGATGCCGCTGGAGCGATTCGACTTCGCGAGCGATGAGAAGCGCACCAAGCTCGTCGCGCGCCAGATGATGCGTATGGTTCAGGAGATCAACCGGCGGCTCGACACGATTCCCGGCCGCACTGCCGGGCTCGAGGTGAGCTGTATGACCTGTCACCGCGGCGTCAACAAGCCGGTGCTGCTGTCAACGCTCATCGCGGATGCCGCTCTCGCCGCCGGGGCCGACTCGGCGGTGCGCGCGTATCGCGCACTCCGGCAACGCTTCTACGGCCGCGACGCGTACGACTTCGCCGAAGGCTCACTCAACGCAGCAGCGCTCCGCGTTGCCCGCGGGGCGAAGTACGATGATGCCTTCGCGCTGCTTCGCCTCAACGAGGAAGTGTTTCCCAACTCGGCGTCGACGGCCGTCGCCCGCGGAAACATTACACTGATGAGGGGCGACACGACCGCGGCTGAGGCGGCGTTCCGCGAAGCGCTGCGACGCGACCCATCCAGCAACGAGGCTCGCGGCCGGCTCCGCGCGATTGGACGGCAGCCGTAGTACGACATAATGCACTTGTAATCCGGCGCTCACGACCGGTTCATGCGCGCGATGTAGCTTGGCGCCACCAACCGGTTCGGAGCGCACCATGCGTCGCTTCCTGCAGGATCTCAGCGTGCTCGCCGCGGTCACCGCGGCCGGCGGATTCGCGCTCACTCGTGCGATCACCCCTGCCCCCGCTGAATCGCCGCTCGTACTGGAGCCGATTTTCGTCGGCGCTGCGCATACGCCGGTGACCGAGGCGATGCACGTATTGAGGAATGCCCCGGAGTTCGCGAGCGCACCAGTCGGGTACAGTGGAGATGTACCCACCGTGGTTGTCGCATGGCTCACGGTCCTCTACGACCGCGAGGCAGAGAGTAACTTCCTCGAGCTGGTCTGGAACGCGACACCGGCGGGACGTGCGTATGCGCTCACCGGCCTGCGAGCGAGGAGCCTGCCATTGTTCCACGAAGCCGCTCGACCGCTTCGTCAGAGCCAGACACCCGTCAACACCAGGTCTGGAGGCGTCCGCGGTACGACGACCACTGCGCAGATCGTCGCGGCGTTGGAGCACGGTGCGTGGATCGGTGAGCTGGTGTCGGCACCGCGATCCCGCTACTTCGGCGATCTGCCATGGCCCGAATGAGTCGCGGGGCGCAGACCCTGCATATGGATTCATGCCCCGGGAACGGGTACGTTCCGACCAGCGCGCTCTCTCGGATCTCCCTCGGCATCAGTCATGGAACGGGTACTGGCGGTCATTCTGGGCGGCGGCGCGGGCACGCGGCTCTTTCCGCTCACGCGGGATCGCGCCAAGCCGGCCGTGCCGCTCGCCGGAAAATACCGCCTCGTCGATGTGCCCATCTCGAACTGCCTGAACTCGGGACTCGACCGGATCTTCGTCGTCACGCAGTTCAACTCCGCCAGCCTCAACAATCACATCGCGCGCGCCTACGCATTCGACCGATTCAGCGGCGGGTTCGTGACGATCCTCGCCGCCGAGCAGACGCCAGCATCGGAGAAATGGTATCAGGGAACCGCTGACGCGGTTCGCCGCTCGATTCCCCATTTCAAGAGCCAGCTCCACGATCGCGTCCTGATTCTCTCCGGCGATCAGCTGTACACGATGGACTACCGGCTCATGCTCGCTCACCACCGCAACCACAAAGCGGACATCACCGTCGCGGTGACACCGGTGGTGGCCGCGGATGCGCCAGGCTTCGGCATTCTCAAGACGGATGAGACCCAGCGAATCACGGAGTTCTACGAAAAGCCGAAGATCCACGAGCTCGCCGGCAAAGAAAGCCCGGTCTCGCCGGAGCTCACCGCGCAGGGACGTATCTACCTCGCCTCGATGGGCATCTACGTCTTCGAGGCCAGAGTGCTCTACGATCTGCTCGATGCGCGGCCCGATGATCACGACTTCGGCAAGGCGATCATCCCCAACGCGATTCATGAGCGAACGGTCGTCGCCTACCCGTTCACGGGCTACTGGAACGACATCGGGACGGTGCGCTCGTTCTTCGAGACGAACATCATGCTCGCGCAGCCGCATCCCGCGTTCAACCTCTACGATCCGAACTTTCCGCTCTACACCGACGCGGTGATGCTGCCGCCGGCGAAGGTCAGCCGGTCCCGCCTGGAGAACTCGCTCGTCGGCGTCGGCAGCGTCATCGTCGACAGCGACATCTCGAACTCGGTCGTCGGTCTCCGGTCGTTCATCGATCGCGGGGCCCGGCTGCATCGCACCGTGTTCATGGGGGCCGACTACTTCCGCTGGGAGGAATCCGAGGCGCGAAACAGCGCCCAGGGGCCGACGTATCCCGGCGTCGGCCGGGAGACGCGGATCGAGAACGCCATCGTCGACAAGAATGCCTCGATCGGCAACCGCTGCACGATCACCAACGCAGCCGGCATTCAGGAAGGCGAGGGCCCCGGCTTCTACATCCGCGACGGCATCGTGGTCATCGTGAAGAATGCCGAGATCGCCGACGGCACCGTGATCTGACGCCGCTTCGTGCGCATCGCTCTGTTCACGAACGAGTATCCGCCTAACGTCTACGGAGGGGCGGGCGTTCACGTCGAGTACCTCGCCCGCGAGCTCGCCCGCGTCGACAAGGGTGTGCATCAGGTCGACGTCCTCTGCTTCGGCCAGCAGAACGAGACGAGGGGCAATCTTCGCGTGCGAGGCGTCGCTCCGGCGCTCCGGTTCGCCGCGCAGGACCCGCGTCACGCCAAGCTTCTCGATGCGCTGCTTCGTGATCTGGCGATGGTCGGCGGGGTCGAGTCGCCGGACGTCGTCCATTGCCACACCTGGTATTCGCACCTCGCGGGATGTCTCGCGCGGCCGCTCACCGGCGCTCCCTTGGTGTTGACGACCCACTCGCTCGAGCCGCACCGGCCGTGGAAGGTCGAGCAGTTGGGCAGCGCGTATCACGCCTCGACGTGGATCGAGCGAACCGCCTATCAGAACGCCGACGGTGTAGTCGCCGTCTCGAGGGCCATGAAGGCGGACGTCCAGTCGCTGTATGGAGTGGCTGCCAATCGCGTCCGCGTCATCCACAACGGCATCGACCCCGACGAATATCGCCCGCGCCCCGCACCAGACACGCTCCGCCGCCTCGGCGTCGATCCCGACATCCCGATCGTGCTCTTCGTCGGTCGCATCACACGCCAGAAGGGCATCCTGCATCTCGTGCGGGCGATCAAATACTTGAGCCCTGGCGTGCAGGTGGTCCTCTGCGCCGGAGCGCCCGACACCGAGGCCATCGCCGCCGAGATGGCCGGTCTCGTCGACCAGGCAAGGCACGACACGCAGGCGACAATCGTCTGGATTCCCGAGATGCTATCGAAGCCGGATGTGATCACCCTGTACACGCACGCCGAGGTGTTCGTGTGTCCATCGGTGTACGAGCCGTTCGGCATCATCAACCTCGAGGCCATGGCCTGCGAGACGCCAGTGGTTGCCGCCGCCGTCGGAGGGATTCCCGAGATCGTCGTGCCGGGCGAGACCGGCCTGCTCGTGCCGTTCGAGGCCGAAGGTGGAGAGTCGCCGGAGCCGCGCGATGCAGACTCGTTTTCCCGCGCGCTGGCCGGCGCGGTCAACGAGCTGATGGCGTCCGCGCCGCGTCGACGGGCGATGGGACAGGCCGCGCGCTCGCGCGTGCTCCAGCACTTCAGCTGGACCCACATCGCGGAGGTGACGCTCGAGTTCTACCGGGAGCTGATCGAGAGACGGCGACGCGAGGCGTCGTGACCGACCTGCTCACGCTTCTCGAAGAGCTCCAGAGCATCGCACGCACCGGACTCAACTACAGCACGGACCCGTACGCGCGCGCTCATTACTCCCGCCTCCTCGAGCTCGCCGCGATGCACTATGGACAGGCCCTCGATATGCCAGCGGCGGAAGTGCGGGCGCGTCTTCAAGGAGAGCTCGGCTCCATTACCCCCAAGGTCGGGGCGGACGCGGCAATCTTCGATGACGAAGGACGGATTCTCCTCGTCGAGCGCTCGGACGACCGGTGCTGGGGTCTGCCGGCCGGATGGGTGGATCCAAACGAAGCGCCCTGGAACACGGTGCGGCGAGAGGCGCGAGAGGAGCTCGCCCTGGAGATCGAGCCGGTTCAGCTGGTCGACGTCATGTTTCGGCCCGCGAGCGCGCAGTATGGCCCCCATGCGGTCGTGTCGGTCGTCTATCTCAGTGAAGTCCGTGCGGGCGAAATCGCGCCTTCGCACGAGGTGCTCGCGGCCCGCTACTGGGCGATCGATCAGGTGCCGGTGTGGCACAAAGACCATCGCAAGTTCGCCGAGGCGGCCCATGCCGTCTGGACGACCCGACGCGCCACGTTGTAGGTTGGCAGCCAGTCGACGCTTACCCCTATTCAGAGGCCCCGATGGACGACAAGAAGCTACTCGCGTTGGCGAAGAAGAACGCCGCCAAGTCGGCGGATATCGAGAAGAAGCGAAAGAAAAAGACGTACGATGCCACCCTCGATGTCACCCGCCCTGAGGAGGCACCGGAGGACAGCGAAGCGGACGCGATTTTCCGCGAAATGAAGAAGCGGGAGTTCTGACGGTTAACCCTACTCTCAGAGGGTCGGCGCGACGGTAGCACATTTGCAGAGTAGGCTGGCGGTGAGAACGTTTGTGTACGCTGCGATCACCCTACAAGAGGCAGCGGCGATGCGGCTGCGCCCACTGGAAAGGAGCGGCTTGGGACTCGCGGCCCTCGTTGCCGCGGGTACTCTGCTGGTTGCCATTGGTGACCGGCACTGGGCAGCCACGCTCGTACTGGGCGCGCTGGCGCTCGGCTGCGCCTATTCGGCACTAACGGGCCGCGACCCCTTCGATCCTCGCAATCGGCGCCGAAAGCATCGCCGACATCGCTCCAAGCGAGAGGGTTCGAGCACAGTGCGGGCGGTTGGCGGGGACCCGCCGACGATAGCCGGCTCGCCGGACGATCCTCGAGTCTAGCACGTTGCCAGAGACGCGCACGGCGCACGAATCCGGGCCTCCCCCCTCCCCACACGCGGCGGAGCTGTATCGGCTTCTCGTCGAGCGGGTGCGGGATTACGCCATCTTCGCGCTCGACGCCGGGGGATACATCATCAGCTGGAATCTCGGGGCTCAGCGGCTCAAGGGATACTCCGCGGACGAGATCATCGGCAAACACTTCTCGACGTTCTATCCTGAGGTCGACAAGCGCGCCGGCAAGCCGGAGTGGGAGCTCGAGGTGGCGGCGGATGAAGGCCGCGTCGAAGACGAGGGATGGCGCATCCGCAAAGACGGGACGCGCTTCTGGGCCAACGTCGTGATTACTGCCCTCCGGGACGATAGCGGAAGGCTGGTCGGGTTCGCGAAGGTTACGCGCGACCTCACCGAGCGCATGGAAGCACAGCAGCGAGCGATCGACAATGCACGGCGTCTAGCGGAGCTCGAGGGTCTGAGCCGCGCCAAGAGCCAGTTCCTCGCGTCGATGTCGCATGAGCTCCGCACGCCGCTCAACGCGATCGGGGGCTACGCGGAGCTGATCGAGATGGGGCTGGGGGGCACGGTTACGGAGCAGCAGCGCGAGTATCTCACTCGGATCCGAAACAGCCAGCAGCACCTCCTGCAGATCATCAACGATTTGCTCAACTACAGCCGCATCGAGGCAGGTAAGGTCACCTACGAGAAGGAGCCCGTTCCTCTTGCGTCGGTGATCGAGAAGGTCACCGGCATGATCGAGCCCCAAATGGTCACCAAGGGGATCACGTTCGACGTGCCTCCCTGTCCGCCCGGTATCGTCTCCATTGGCGACCGCCTCAAGATCGAGCAGATCGTGCTGAACCTCCTGTCGAATGCCGTAAAGTTCACGCCCGCTGGGGGACGCGTGACCGTGACCTGCCGCGGTGGGGACAAGACGGTGGCGCTCAGCGTGGCCGACACCGGTCCCGGCATTCCTGACGAGCGACTGGACGACATCTTCGAACCATTCGTGCAGCTCGGGCGCTCGCTGTCCAGCGGACACGAAGGGGCCGGGCTGGGACTGGCCATCAGCCGGGATCTGGCTCGGGCGATGAACGGCGACGTGACCGTCGAGAGCGTCTCGGGCCAAGGGGCGACGTTCACCCTCAGCCTGCCGCGCGCGTAGCGACCGGCAGCGCCTAACGCGGCGCCGTCCAGAAGCCCGTCACCGACCGGATCTTTCCCGTCGCGCCCAGGACGAAGACGTTCGTGCCGCGGGCGCGCTCCTGACCGTCGCTCGCGCTGGCGATCCAGTCGGCGAGCGCCGTGCCCTGGCAGTGCCGCACATCGCCGGTGCGCCGCATTCGCAACCCCGGCATGTGGAATTGCGCCGCGGTGAGATGGGGCAGCAGGTCATCGACGCCGTCGGTGCTACTGAAGCGATCGTGAAAATGAAGATCTCGTTCGGCGATACGCCGGAGCGCGGTCTCACGCACGTTCGCATCAGGCTCGGCCCACACCTCGAACCATGCGTCGATCACCGCGGCCGCGTCGGCGTGCAGCTCATCGGCGACGACGTTCGAGAACAGCGCGAGCTGGTACCGCCATCCCTGAACGAAGTCATCGCGCACCGACTGCTCGGCGAACTCGTGGGTGAGGTGAAGGTGGGTCCCGAGCTCGTGAGGATCGAGGCGGATCGTGACACGAGAGGCGCCAGGCGCGATCGGGTCTCCTTTCACGAAGCCGTACGTAAAGCTCATGCGCTCCGGAGGCTTCACCTCGAGGACTTCTCCGGTCACATCGATACCGCCCGGCAGGCGGATCAGGAGCTCGCCGCCCTCCCGCGCATCGATGGTCGACCCCGCGCCCCACCACGTAGCCCATCGGGGGGTATCGGTGAGAAAGCGAAACACGTTCTCGCGCGGCGCCTGAATGACGACACTGCGGTCGAGCTTGTATGGCAGGTTCGACATGGTGGTCACCCCTTCCGCGCCTTGATGCTACGGCGCCGCGGGCGCGGGCCGCGACGAGTGTGCTCGAGCTCCGCGGCGAGCTTGAGCCGCCACAATGCGTCATCCCACATCTGCTCCAGCATCCGGCCAACGGGCCCCAGCGCTTCACGACGCGCCCGGTACAAGCGGTGCCGGCCCTCGGCGCGCGTCTCGGCCAATCCCGACTCGGTGAGCGACCGGAGCTGCAGTGACACCGCCCCGAAGGTGACGTCCGGCATCGCGCGGTGAATCGCCCCAGCCGAGAGCTCGTCGGTCCAGATGAGGCGCAGGATTTCCTGTCGGCGCGGCGAGGCGAGTGCGGCGAGAACAGCGGGAGATGCGGCGGTCATGGTTATATTTTAGATATAACTAAAATGATTGTCAACCTCCCTCTCGTGAACGTTGGCCTTGACGGCTTCGGGCCCTCATCCCACCATGAGCGACCACGCCCTCCGTGCACCTCATAGGACATGGAACTCGTGGCTCTTTCGCTCCGGAACTGGCTGAGATTCACGTGGTCGAGACGCGCGCCGAAGAAACCGAGCTGACGCTACCCGCGCTGCTGGCGCGTCGAGCGCGCAGGGCCTCCGACGAACGGCTTGTTCTCGATGCGGGCGGAGGGCTCGTTGTTGCCGCCCTGGTGGTCGCGTTTCGACCTCCGGGATGGTCGGTCCTCGTCAGCGCCGCCGCCGTTTTCTTCGCTTTCGGCGTATGGGGGATCAGTGATCGGATGATCGCCGACCAGCCGACGAGCACGCGTGCGTCCCGCGTGATGCGCGCGCTGCGAGCAGCGGCGGCGGGCCTGGGTGTCGTCAGCGCGGTTGCACTCGTCGGAACCGCGATGGCCCTCATGCTGGGTACCTGGATCAGCTGACCGTACATCTGGGCTGGCATCCAAGTTCAAAGTTGGGACGCGGATTCTCGCGGATGCAGTGGATTCTGCGAATTGCTCCTGGTGCCGACAACTCTTCTCTAAGGACAAAAAGCACTGTTTTTTCGCGCGCGAGGAGAGTTCTCGGTTCGGGAACGATCCGCCACATCCGCTGCATCCGCGTAATCCGCGTCCCAACTTCGAACTTGGATGCCGGCCCTACGTTCTGATTCTGATCAGAGCTGCATTCCGGCATCCAGGTTCAAAGGGGGGACGCGGATTACGCGGATCTAGCTGATTCGGCGGATCGTTCCCGTTGCTGACAGCTCTCCTCCACAGGAGCAAATAGCAGTGTTTTTTTTCGCGCGAGGAGAATTCTCGGCGCAGGCACG
>DATFBS010000087.1:0-12845 GCA_035253695.1 Gemmatimonadaceae bacterium | reverse complement strand
GAGCGATTCACCGGCGGCCCTTTCCATGGCGAGCTCGGCCAGCAGGCTCGTCCGGTCACGTCCAACCGTCGCAACCGCGAGGATGTCGTCGCCACGGCGGAACATCGCCGCGCAGTCTCGCGCCGCGAGATCTCCGGAGAGCTGAATCGCGTCCCATCGCTCGGCGTGTCCCACGTACGAAATCGACACGTCATAGTGGTTGCTCCAGAAGAACGGCACCGAATCGAAGGCCTCGGCTGCGCCGAGGATGTTGCGCGCCGCGGTTTGTCCCTGACGCTGGGCCACCACCCAGTGCTCGACGCGGAGTCGATCCCCGGCGCGCGCGTCTGGCCACGATGCGATGTCACCGGCCGCGAAGACACCCGCCGCGCTGGTCTCGAGATACTCGTTGACGTCAATCCCTCGGCTGACCGCGAGACCCGCGTCCGCGGCGAGATCAGTGTTGAGCCGTACCCCAATCCCCGCCACGACGAGGTCGGCCGGAATCCACTCGCCGTTCTCGAGCGTGACGGAATCGCCGGTGATCTCAGCGGCGGTATGTCCCAGGTGGAATACGACGCCGTGCTCCTCGTGCACGGTGCGGATGAACGCGCCGAGCTCGGCTCCCATCACCCGCTCGAGAGGGACGCGCTCCGGCGCTACGACATGAACTTCCACGCCACGCGCTCGAAGCGAGGCCGCGACCTCGAGGCCGATGAAGCTCGCTCCCAGCACAACGGCGTGGTGCGCCCGCTGTGCGGCCTCGATGATCGCCCGGCTATCCGCAAGCGTTCGCAGATAGCGAACGTATTGCGCGCCAGCAATGGGGCTGGGCAGACGCGCCGGCGCCGCGCCCGTGGCGATGAGCAGTGCGTCCCAGGTCAGCGTGCGACCGTCGGCCATCACGACCGACTTTGCCGGGACATCGATGCTGCTCGCGCGCGTGCCGCGAATCAGGTCGATGCCGTGTCCGCGATAGAAGTCGACCGACCGCAGCGGGAGCCACTCCTCCGGCGCGGTCCCCGCGAGATAGTCTTTTGAGAGGTTCGGTCGGTCGTAAGGCGCATCGACATCGCTGTCCACCAGAGTGATGGCTCCAGCGAACCCTTCGCGGCGCAGTGTCTCCGCCGCGGCGCTTCCCGCGGCGCCAGCCCCGATGATGAGAACCGTGTCCGGACGATTGCTCCTGTGCGCCGGGACGGCGGCCGCGCTCGGGATGTTTCCGAGGTCAGCGTCCTGCGGCTCGATCTTTCCGCGAATGAACACCGTGTCGCCCAACAGCTCGACTTCCCAGCGGGGTAGCGGGCGGAGAGCGGGTGCCCTCACGGCATCCCCGGTGCGGGCGCTGAAACAGGCGTGATGCCACGGACAGCGCACCGTGTCGCCGACGACGATTCCGTCGCCGAGAGGAGCGCCGTAATGAGTGCACGTCGCGCCGACCGCGAAGAACTCGTCTCCGGCGCGAACGAGAAGCACCGCCTCGCCGAACGCGTGGCCGGCCACCGCTGCTCCGTCGGCGAGAGAATTGGCCGGAATACCCTTCGACAGGTCGGGTCCGGTCAGCTGCACCTGGTGATCACTCACGACGACCTCGCATCATCGGGAAAGGTTCAAAGCGACTTCAGATACTCGACCAGGTCACGCTTCTGTTGCTCGGTAAGCCCGAGCGCACGGACCCGATTGTAATGCTCAACGACATCCGGGAGCGTGGCCGCGCTGCCGTCGTGGAAGTACGGCGGATGCTGCCAGAGGCCACGCAGGGGAGTCGTGCGATACGCCTTCTGCGTCGTCCGCGCGGCGTAGCGCGGATCCATCCCCGTCTCACTCGGCGCGTGCAGGATTCCCGCGTTCACGTCGGTCAAGAGGCGCCCCGCGTGACACGACGCGCAGTTCGCTTCGCCCTCGAACAGGGCCTCTCCTCGCGCTGCGGCCGCGACGTCGAAGCTGCCGGGGGGAGGTGCCGGCTTTTGAAGGCTCAACTGGTACTCACGGAGTGCGGCCAGCTTCGGCGTGACGAGATCCGGCGTCTGGATGATCTCGACGCCGAGCCGAGGATCGCTGAAGTTGCCCTGTCCATGCATCTGCGTGACGGCGACGTATGCGTTCCAATACGACACCGGTCCCTCGGCGGTGAACGTTTCCTTGTCGACACCGAGGAGGCCGTATGCCGGAGGCAACACGAGCGGCGTACTGAGGCCGTCGAAGTTGAAGCGAGGATCGTAGAGGCCGGGGCCCCACGAGTTGTAGACCGCCCTTTGCGCCGGCGTCAGCGCGGGGGAAAGGGCGACGATCGCACCTGGGTTGAGCGTCGTATTCGCCCAGCCATCCTGCCGGCTGCCGATCCCGGGCGCAAACGAGTTGTCGACCGTCGAGTGACAGAGAGCGCAGGTGATGCCGACACGGACGAGCGTGTCGCGTCCGCCTAACGTCTGCACCTCTCCCTTGACGCCGAGGACGGCGTTCAGCTTGAGCAGCGCGAGCGTCGTCGCGGTGCTGTTGAGATCCACCTGGCCGGCGGCGAGCGCGGCCTTCACTTCGGCGGGCAGTGCGTCGGCGTCGACTTTCAGCCCAACCGAGAGCGCCACCGCCGGCGTCACCGCCTGCTGGATGACCTCGTGCATCCGGAGCGTGTCCGTCCAGAACTTCTCGTCACCGAAGGTGTCGAAGCGGAAGATCTCCTTTCCTTCGGCGACGAGCGCAGGATCGAGGAAGCGCTCGCGCGGTCCGACGGGCCGGTCGCATGCAGCGAGCAGTGCGACCGACACCGTCATCCCCGAGAGCCACGCTCGCATGCGAACGGGCTTCATTTGCTGGCGAGCTGCTTCTCGAGCCCCTGCGCGGCGAGCATGTGCGCCTCGAACGCGGGAGCGACCTTCACGACCAGGGCACGCAGCTCCTCGTTGCGAATGGCGGGAAGCAGTGTGCTGTTCACGGCGTCGATGACCGACTTGTGAAAGGCGGCCTCGTGCTGCAGGAAGGCGCGGTCGAACTCCGGCCCACTCTTGCTGCGTAACGTCGCCATCGCCTGCGCGTGAGCCTTCGCGCCTGCGTCATCCTTCGGCGGAGTGGGCGTTACTCCAAGCTTCGTGGCGAGGTCGCGGCCGATCTGACGCACGTGCTTGTGGTCCCGAGCCAACATCTCGCCGAACGCACGAACTTCCTTGGAGTGCCCACGCTCGGCCGCGAGCAAGCCGGTTTCGATGTCGGCGGTGTTGGCGGCATCGAAGATCGCGACGATCGTCGGATCGTCGAGGGCAGCTCCGGCAACGGGGCTGGAGCGAGCGGAGAGCTCCACCGCCACGGCCAAAATGAGTGCGGCCGCGATGGCGAACCATACGGCGAGACGACGGCGGCGAATGCCGGCTTCGTGGTACTGCTCCAGGGGCGCTACGGTGAACTTTCGCATAGGTCCTCCGATCAAGGGTGAATGCCTGTATCGGCGAGGATATGCGTCCATAACAAATATGTCAAGTACTTTCTTGGGATATTTGACACCGGGCTGCCCCAGAATTAGCTTAGGCCCGTCTAACAGGAGCCGCCGCTGACAACGCCAGGCCTTAATACACGCTTTCTACAAACGACCCGTGGGAAGATCGTGGCCGCGCTTCGCCGGGGTGCCGGAACCGTGGAGGAGCTCGCGCGGTCGCTCGGCTTGACCGACAACGCGGTCCGAGCGCACCTGTCGACCCTCGAGCGCGATGGCTTGGTCCGGGCTGAGGGTGTGCGGCGGGGGCCCGGGGCAGGAAAGCCGGCAACCCTTTACGAAGTCCCGCGGGACGTCGAGCCCCTCTTTTCGCGGGCGTATGCGCCCGTGTTGGGTGCTCTTCTCGACGAGTTGGCCGAGCAGTTGCCGGCCGAG
Source organism: Gemmatimonadaceae bacterium (assembly GCA_035253695.1). Taxonomy (GTDB): domain Bacteria; phylum Gemmatimonadota; class Gemmatimonadetes; order Gemmatimonadales; family Gemmatimonadaceae; genus JAICNG01. The sequence continues at coordinate 9,007 of DATFBS010000087.1, read as the reverse complement.
CGCAGAGTCGACGTGATGCGGGCCGTGGGACGCCGGCTAGCGGCCGGTGTCGGCCGCCCCACCGGCGAACCTTTGGAAGCGCGAGCTCAGGCTGCTGTCGCGCTACTCAACGCGCTGGGTGGCGATGCGCAGCTGGAGGAGCACGAGGACAGGCTCGTGATTCGCGGCTGCGGGTGCCCCCTCTCGGCAGCGACGTCGCGCCGGCCGGAAGTATGCCGGGCGGTCGAGGCGCTGCTCACAGAGGTCGTAGGCAGCCCGATCAAGGAGTGCTGCGCGCACGGTGATCGGCCGCGCTGCTGCTTCGACGTGCTCGCCGAGGATTACCAGCGCAACCCGCCCACGGCGGCATGAGGGTGGACAGCTAGGCGGCATCCGTCCTGTCCATGGCTGCTGGAACGGTGAACGTAAAGGAACTGCCACGTCCGAGCTCGCTCACGATCCGAACGTCGCCGCCGTGCGCGTCGAGGATCTCTTTTGCGATCACGAGCCCGAGCCCGCTTCCTCCGTGCGGTTTCTCCATCGCTTGCCAGTAGCGATCGAAGATGAAGGGGAGATCCGTCGACGCGATTCCGCGGCCGGTGTCCTGCACGGTAAACTCCACGAATGAGGCCCGGCGCTCCGCGCGAATCGTGATTCGTCCGCCGATCTCGGTGAACTTGATGGCATTCCCACCGATGTTCGAGAACACTTGCAACATACGATCTCGATCGACGTTCACGGACGGCAGCCCGGGCGCCACGTCCACGACGAGTTCGATACCCTTTCCCACCGCAAGCGGGCGAAGCATTTCTACCGCCTCGTCGACTAGCGTCTCGGCCGCGATCACGGTTGGTGCGATGCGAAAATGTCCAGCCTCGATCGCGGCGACATCGAGCAAATCGTGGATCAGCCGGTTCATTCGGTCTACGGACCTCCGGATGACCTCGAGCTGCCTACGCTCATCTTCATGCTCGTCGTCGTCTGGAACGACGTCGTCGAGAAGGAAGCCCACCGCCAGCTGAATGGTCGACACGGGATTCTTGAGATCGTGCGAGACCACCTGAACCATCTCCTTGCGCATGCGCGCCGTCTGCTCGGCCGCACGATAAAGGAGAGCGTTGTCGACGGCTAACGAGATTCGCTTGCCGAGCTCCTTGCCAAGCGCTACATCGCGATGGCGGTAGTGACGGCCGGAATCGCGGGCGGTCGCGAACAACAGCGATCCCAGCACCCTCCCGCGAGCCTCGAGCGAGAGCACGATATATGAAGTCGGCTCGAGCTGGCGGAGTAGCGCGAAGTGCGTCGCGTCTTGCGCGACGGAACGCAGATAGTCGTCGTCCACTATGCTCACCACCTGCGTCTTGCCACCTCGTGCTACGTCGGCTGAGGGATGTCGGTGCGTGCCAGCCGGCGGTACATAGGCTTGCAGCTGATCGACCAGCGATACCTTCGCGGGGTCGCGATGTGTGGCGCCTCCCCAATGCAGCGATCCGTCTTCTTCGCGAAGAGTTATGATCGCGTAGTCAGCGACTCTGGGGACTGCCAGTCGGACCACATTGGCAAGCGTCTCCTGGTATTCAAGCGAAGCATCAAGAAGCTCGCTTGCCTCGGCAAGAAACCTCCACCACGGGCCGATCATCGCTCCTCGGCCACCGCCCGACGACTGCGGGAGTGGTGTCGACGTCTGCGGGTCGCGCATCACGACGCCCGACGCTTCACGCTCCCGCTCAGGCCGATCAGCTGTTTGACTCGATCCAGCGTTGGTGCGGCGGCAAGGCGCGCGCGATCGGCTCCCGTTGCCAGAACGGCGTCGACCGCTTCGGGACGTCCAGCGAGCTCATGGTATCTCGCTCGGATCGGAGCGAGCTTCGCAATCGTGAGATCCGCGACGGCGCGCTTGAGGATGATGTAACGCTTCCCCGCGAACTCCGCGTTGACTGCGGCCTCATCGACGCCGGAGAGTGTTTGATAGATCGTCAGCAGATTGGTGATCCCGGGAGAGGTTTCTCCCGGTCGTACCTCGCGACCGGAGTCCGTGACCGCGTGCATAACGGCATCGCGGATCTCATCGGGAGGATCAACGAGTCCGATCGCGTGGCCCTTCCGTACCGCGGCGATACTCTTGCTCATCTTCACACTGGGATCGTCGAGCCCCATGAGACGCGCGCCATTCGGTACGACGACCGCGTACGGAAGCGTGAAGACAGGACCAAAGAGAGAGTGGAAACGCCGCGCGACTTCACGAGTGAGCTCGATGTGCTGCTCCTGGTCCTCGCCGACCGGAACGAAGTGCGCTCGATACAGCAGAATGTCCGCGGCCTGGAGCACCGGATAGGCGAGCAGGCCGGTTCCAAGGGTCTCGACATACGCCGCTCGCGTTTTGAACTGGGTCATTCGCTCCAGCCAGCCGACGGGTGTCACGCACAGGAGAAGCCAGGCGAGCTCTGCGTGTGCCGCCACATCCGATTGCACGAATAACGTGGCGCAAACGGGGTCTATGCCGCAGGCGAGCAGAATCGCGGCGGTCTCGCGGACCTTGGTCCGGGGTGGTGCATGGCGAGCCGACTCAGGCGTCGTCAGCGCGTGCAGATCGGCAACACACAACGTCATGTCGCTCCCATTCTGCGCGGCAACCCACGGACGTATCGCGGCGACGTAGTTGCCGAGATGCAGCGTTCCGGTTGGCTGAATTCCGGAGAAGACGCGCCGGGGCGCGGGCACGAGCCCGTAAAAGCCGGTCTCGACCGACGGGCGAGACTGTCCCGGATCAACAGAGTGGTCCGGATCCGCGAGCGTCGTCGACATCGCGGCGAAACGGCGAAGCGGGGAGCGCGTGGCCATCAATCCGCCGCAGACAGCGGGCCTGTGAACCGATCTGGGGGACCCGCGCGCATCCCAGACCACGATGGTGAATCGCTCGCCGGGAAGCTCTCCGCTGAGGACTCGAAGACATCATCGCGAAGCAGTCCATGCTCGGGGAGACGAGACTGCTCCAGCATCGGTGGAGCTGTTCCGAGTCGTTCGTGACGGTTGATCATTGCGCTATCCATCGTTAGGGAAATGGTCAAACCTCCGCTCGTTATCGCCGGTACATAACGGCGAGGCGAAAGACGAACAGGCCAGCAAAGCCGACGGCCAGCAATCCCAGGCCGAGCGCCGGCGGGACGAGAAAGGCCATGACCAGAATGGCGGCGCTGAGAATGCCGAGCTCCTCCCAGCCAGGCACGTCGGGCGGTTCAGCAGAGGCGCGGCGCACGTTAGGCCGGTTGCTCCCACGCCGCTCGTGCCTTCTTCGACGCTCTTTCACCAAGAGGAGGATGGTGGCCATCGCCCCCATGGCCAGCACGACACCGATGGGAGCAGCGACTGCCGCGGTAGCGGTCACGAAAAGGGTGACCATGGTGACGAGCGCGATGGCCGCCATCACAGTTGCGGTGACGACCGTGATCGCCGGCCGGGGCGCGGCAACGGCATTTGCGTATTTGCGTGGTCGTGACACAACGGCCTCCTTGGCGAGGGTGAGTCCGATTCAGGCTCGCGAGCTGCACGCGATGCAGTGCGGCGCTTCGGGCATCACGATGAGCCGCCCGTATGGAATGGGGCGGTCGCATGCCATGCAGGTTCCATAGGTGCCCGCCGCGAGTCGATCGAGCGCGTTGACGATCGCGTCGTAACGCGTGTGAGTTCGGGCTTGAACTCCACCCTCCACTCCGATCTCCGTCAGCGTCGTCGCACCGCCTTCGCCGTTCGCCAGCGATTCATCCATGTATGCGTCCACGTCCATGAACCGCTCGAGCCGCTTGCGCTCGCTCAGGAGCTCGGCCTCGAGCTCACGTAGCTGCCGTCGCGATAGAACTTGTGCGCGAGCCATGATGATCTCCGTACCTGGACATAAGGTTTCCGACGCCGCCCTTTCGCATTGGCGTCGCGATGAAAACCGCCCCACCTGACATGGAGCGCAGGTGGGGCGGTTATCGCGTGTGCCCTGAGGGGGCCATCTCCGTAGGGGAGAGGGCCTACGCGAACCCTGCGCTCATGGAGGGTCGTGACCGATCGCGCGGGCGCCATGGGCACCCGCGAACGTGCGCGCGGTACTGCCGTAGCCTCCGCGGCGACGAGCCACGAGTGACAATACTGGGAATGCGATCATGCAGGACCTCGAGAGCAGAAAAACGATCTGGCCCGCGCCTTCCCTTGACCAACGCGGGCGATGCCTCACTGGTTCCCCGCCATGCGAGTTCGTGCATCACATCCCTTTTAGCCGGCTCTCAGTGCACCGATTGCGTCTGTATTGGTCATGGATGCCGCTTGCCGAAGCATCTGATTGGCGTAACCCCACTCGTTGTCGTACCAGCTCATGACCTTGACCAGATCCCCATCGATCACACGCGTGAGGTCGAGGTCGACTATCGACGCGCGCGGGTCGCCGATGACGTCGGAAGAAACCAGCGGATCGTGCGAGACGCCGAGCACACCTGTGTATCGCTGCGTCGCGGATTCTTCCGTCAGGATCTCATTCACCTCGTCGGTCGTCGTCCGTCGTACCGTGACGAACGTGATGTCCGCGATGGAGCCCACGGGAACCGGAGCGCGGATGGCGATCCCATCGAACAATCCCGCATACTCGGGCAGCGCGCGCGTCGTGGCGATCGCCGCACCGGTGGTCGCCGGCACGAGATTGGCCGCGCCGGCGCGCCCGCGACGAAAGCGCTTGCTTGGCCCATCGACGATCGCCTGCGATGATGTGTACGCATGCACCGTCGTCATCGCAGCTTTGGTAAAGCCGATGCGGCGGCCAATCACCTCCACGACCGGCGTGATACAGTTCGTCGTGCAGCTTGCACAAGAAATGATGGATGCGACGTCGTCCGCGTGGTTCGCACCGTGAACGACGGTCTCTACCTCTCCACCGCTGGCAGGTGCAGAGAGCAGCACGAGTCGCGCTCCAGCGCGAATGTGTTTCTCGAGATCGTCGAGTTGGGTAAGCGCACCAGTGCACTCGAACACCAGATCAACGCCCAATTCCTTCCACGGAAGTTTCAACGGATCGCGCCTGCTGAGCGTCCGCAACCGGCGCCCATCAACGATCAAATCCTTGTCCTCGGTCAGGACAGACTTTGCGTACCGACCATATACCGTATCGAAGCGCAGGAGGTACGCGAGATTCTCCACATCGACGAGGTCATTGACCGCGACCAGATCAAATGTTGGATGATCGATCACGATCTTCAGGAGAGATCGTCCGACCCGTCCGAGCCCATTGATTGCGACCCTGGTAGTCATCCTCCTACTCCACGCGGTTCGATCGCTCTAGCGCGCATGAGCACCAGACGACCGCATTCGTAGTGGATACCGTTGACGGTCTGTCTATACCGCCCCTCAGAGTCCGGCATTTGGCGGCCCTCCGGCCAGCAAGCCTCCTCGAGGTGCGTGTGAATCTCGCGTCACCTCGTCAGGCGTCCGCCGGAACTCAGCCTCCGCCTGGAGCCAGTCATCCATGGGGTTGTCCGGCTCGGTGCCGCGCTCGAGGTAGAGCTCGTAGGCTCGCATCCGGATCCGATCCGCCGTCGACACATCGCGCTCATCCTCATTGCGGGGTCCATCGGCGAGTTGCGTGCTCTGCACCCCGCTCAGGGAGCCATCCAAAGGGATTTCCTTCTCATGCTTTGCCATATCCGGAGCTCCTTTATCCATTGCTGCCCACGTGGTTCGTGTTGTCGCGAGAGTTCGAGCGCATGTTAACCGACCGATCGTGAAGGCCGCATGAAGATGTCGAGAAGAGTTGTTCAGCGACCGCAGACGGTTCTCCGGGGTATTGTTCTCACATGGCTCCCGTTTCAGTCATCAAACGCCTGAAGGAACTCGAGACGGTTACGGCGCCGCTCATCAGTGAAGTCTCCCTCCAGGGCGTTCTTCAGCGCGTCGTGCAGGTGTCGACGGAAGTCATCGGCGCACGTCATGCGGGTGTCGTGGTCGCCGATCTCGACGGGACAGTGGTCGAAAGCTGCACCAGTTCCGGGATCGACCCTGAGCTCGCTGCGAGTGTTGCAGACGCGATGCGAGACCGCGGCATTCTCGGCCGGGCTCTGAGAGAGGCGAAGCCCGTCCGGCTGCCGGATCCCACCGCGGTGCGCGCCGCATCGGCCAGACCTGCTCCGCAGCACCTGCTCGTACACGGATTCCTCGGCGTTCCGATCTTCGGAAGCCGCGGCGTGTCCGGCACTCTCTACCTTACCGAGAAGACAGGCGGCGCAACGTTTACGGACGAAGATGAGGATATCGCGATTCTGCTCGCAGCGAAGACAGCGGCAGCGATCGAGAATGCGCGCCATCATGAAGAAAGCGCCCGCCTGCTCGCGGAAGTTCAGCAACTTCACCGAACGCGCGAGCGGTTCTTCGCGATGGTGAACCACGAGCTCCGAAACGCGTTGGCTGGGGTTTTCGGGTGGGCCGAAATGTTGGTACGGAAGCGCGATCCAGCTCAGGTCCCGCGCGCTGCCTTCGAAGTACTGGATTCAGCACAGCACGCGATAGCGCTGATCGACGATCTGCTCGATCTGAGCCGGTTGGATGAGGATCGGCTCAAACCAAATATCAAGCCGGTGGAGCCTCTGGCGATCGCAAGTCGAGCGGTGCGGCGCGTCACGCCGCCGGCGAATCTGAAGCAGGTCACGCTTCGGGTCTCGGCCGCCCCGAACCTCCCCAATTGCGAAACTGACGCCAACCGAGTCGAGCAAATACTGATCAACCTGCTCAGCAATGCGATCAAGTACTCTCCCGAGCGGAGTGAGGTACGGATTGATATCGCTTCGAAAGGTTCGCGTGTCCTGTACCGGATCGAGGACGCGGGGCCGGGTGTAGCGGCCAGCGATGTGGAGCACATTTTTGACATTTACGTGACCAAGGCGGGCGAGGAGAGCAGGGGACTCGGCCTCGGACTTCCGCTCTCCCGGCGCCTTGCTCGACTGCTCGGTGGGGAGCTCTATGCCGTAGGCCGGGCCGAAAAGGGAGGCCAATTCATTCTCGAAGTGCCTGCCAGCATTTCGTGAAGAGATCTTCACAGAGATCTCCCGTTGAACTTCCAGCTTTCAACCGATATTCAGTCATGAGAATTCTCGTCGTCGAGGATGACCGCAAAGTTGCCGGCTTCATCGAGCAGGGTTTGCGCGAGGAAGGGTACGTCGTCGATCTGGCGCGGGACGGAGACGAGGCCACGTTGCTGGCCCACGTGACGGATTACGACGTCATTTTGCTCGACGTCGTTCTGCCGAAGAAGAACGGGTTTCAGATCGCCGCCGAGCTCAGGCGCGAGGGACGCAATACGCCAATCCTGATGCTCACCTCTCGCGACGCTGTCGAAGATGTCGTGCGCGGATTGGACGCGGGCGCCGACGACTATCTGGCGAAGCCCTTCCCCTTCGACGAGCTCCTTGCTCGAATCCGGGCGCTAAGCCGTCGCGGCGGTGCGGAGCGCGTAGACGTACTGCGCTACAGTGGCGTCACGCTCGACCGACTCCGCCACGTCGCCTCGGTGAATGACCGTCGCCTCGATCTCACACCCAAGGAGTTTCAGCTGCTCGAGTACTTCCTGTTCCATCCGGAGGAGGTGGTCCGGCGCACGACGCTGCTGGAGAAGGTGTGGGACATGAACTTCGACCCGGAGAGCAACGTCGTCGACGTGCACGTGAAGAACCTGCGCCGCAAACTGAGGGCGGCAACTGGGGAGCAGCTGTTGGAAACCGTACGTGGAGTGGGGTTTTGCCTGGGGCGCGGTGAGGGCGTAGCGGGTAGTTCACGAGTCTAGTGGTCGTTCGAAGGCCTGTTCATCTCGACTTGGGTGACTCGCCACCCGCCGGCGTACCGCTCGGGACCGTTCGACGAGGAGGCCGGCCGCGCAGCCGTTAGGCTCGTGGAGGAGCGCGTTCGCCGCGGCCTGCCGCCCCAGTCAGTGGTGTCGGTGACGGGAATCCCTGTCACGCCGGCGATAGAAGGTATGCGTGCGCGCGGTGTGCTGAAGCGGCTCCCGATGTTCAGCGACATCACGGAGGACGGTGTTCGCTGGCCCGATGGCACCGTCCTCGACGCGGACGTCATCCTGTGGTGCACCGGATTCCGCAGCGCACTCGACCACCTGGCGCCGCTCCAGTTGCGCGAGCCGGACGGAGGCATCGTCATGACCGGCCGCCTGGCGACACAGGTGGCGAAGGATCCGCGGATACACCTGGTGGGCTATGGCCCGTCGGCCTCGACTATCGGCGCCAATCGCGCCGGCAACGCCGCGGCGACTGAATTGATGACGTTCCTCCAGCTCCGGTAAGCCCGCGGGTCAGCCGTCCTGCCTGACGAACTGTACCTCTCCCTCGATGCGGACCTTGTTCGCCACGAGCACGCCACCGGTCTCGATCGCCTGATTCCACTTGAGCCCCCATTCGCGCCGGTCGATCTCCGTCCGAAAGCTGAACCCCGCGCGCGTCTTCCCCCACGGGTCGGTTCCCCGACCTTGATACTCGCAATCGAGCACCACTTCCATCGAGCTGTCGCGGATCGTAAGGTCGCCGATTACGCGGAACCGGTCGCCCTCGTTCTTCGGCGCGTTCTCGACTTGTGTGCTGCGAAAAGTGATCTGCGGGAAGCGCTCGGCGTCGAAGAAATCGGCCGCGCGCAGATGCCCATCGCGGTCCGCGACGCCGGTATCGATGCTCGCCGCTTCGATGGCCGCCTCGACGCCCGCCTCATCCGGGTGATCCCGGTCTCCCGTGAGCGTCGCTTTCAGGTTTTTGAAGCGGCCGCGCACGGTGGTCATCATCATGTGCTTCACCGAGAACTCGACGCTCGAATGTGTCGGGTCGAGCTGCCAGATGGTCGTGCCCGCTCGTACGGCGGTCGTGGCTGTCATGTCGCCTCCTGATAGACTCTCCTCCGTCACCGGCGGGACCATCGTGCCGGTCCTTGATTTCCCGGGCGAAGGCCGTGCCAGGCGGTGTCCAGGCCATAGTCTTGCAGAGGTCGAATCGGCGACTAGCAGAGA
>DATFBS010000086.1:0-34417 GCA_035253695.1 Gemmatimonadaceae bacterium | reverse complement strand
ACGTCGCGCGAACGTATTTCACCGAGGAGAACGGCCGGCTCTTTCAGCTCCCCCTCACCTGGTATCCCTCGCACGGGTGGGATTTCAGCCCGGGGTACGAGCTCAACAACGCGCGGTTCGACCGCCTCATGCCGGATCGCTGTCTGGCCTGTCACGCGAGTCACCCGGAGCGAGTTCCGCATCTGGAGGGCAAGTATGCCGAGGTTCGGCCGGGAATAGGATGCGAGCGCTGTCACGGGCCGGGGGCGCTTCACGCCACCGAGCGACAGAACGAGGCGTCCCACGGCACCTACGACAACACGATCGTGAATCCCGCGCGACTGCCGCTCGAGCGACGTCTCGACGTGTGCGAACAGTGCCATGTCCACACCGCGGTCACCGTGCTTCGGGAAGGCCAATCAGCCTTCGACTTCCGTCCGTCGCAATCGTTGAGCGACCACGCGGCGTTCTTCAAGGTCGCGGGTGGCATCGACATCGTGTCGCATGCCGACCGTCTGCGACAGAGTGCATGTTTTCTGGCGACGCGCGCGACGGCGCGGCCGCTCGAGTGCGCGACCTGCCACAACCCGCACGCGGCGGTTCCCGAACGAGAGACTCGGAACCGGACCTGCTTGTCCTGCCACTCCGCCGATGCGTTGCAGCGCGAGGTCGAGCGGACCTCCCGCGCGGCGCACGCGGCCACTGCCGACTGCGTGACCTGTCACATGCCGAAAGTGCAGGAGCGAACCGTGCCACACGGCACGTTTACCGACCACTGGATCCGAGTCGTTGGAAAGGAAGGGGGTCGAGCGCCCGTTAGGCGGAACGGCGATCGACCGATCGAACCGTACTATGAGCGGGATCGCACCGGACCCGAGGCGCCCATCTATCAGGGCCTCGGAGAAGTCATTTATGCGACCCAGGCCAACGACGCCCGAACGTTGACAGCGGGGGCCGCCCGGCTGGAGCGGGCCCTCGACAAGGACACCGCGCGCGATGATGCGCTCTTCTTTCTCGGTGTCGCCTACGAGCAGCTTGGAAATACCGAGGCGTCGATGAGCGCACTCGCGCGTTCCGTTCGCGCCGACTCCAGTCATCCCGAGCGGCTTCGCGCCCTCGCGCGCGCCTATGAGCGCGCGATGCGCCCGCCCTCTGCCGTAGAGGCGTTGTATCAACGGGCGTTGACGCTTCAACCGGCGCTCGCCTGGGTTCGCGCCGAATACGCTGACTTCCTGCGCGCGCGGGGCCGCCGATCGGAATCCGAGGAGCACTACCGCCGAGCGATCGCCGAGCAGCCAAGCCTCGCAGTGGCGCGATTCAACTTGGGAACGCTCCTCCTGGAAATGGGGCAGGCGCGGAGAGCCTCCGAGGAGTTCAAGGAAGCACTGCAGCGCGATCCAGGCTTGGCGGAAGGACTGTCGCGACTCCTCGAGATTCGAGCAACGGCCAGCGCCGTCAGGCGCGTGCGAGGCCTGCCGTCTCCGCTCCCGAGGTTGCCGGTCCGGGCTCGTGGCGCGCGCGGGGTGCAAATGGCCTATAGCGCGGCGCCGGCGTCCCCGGCCGTCACGTTTCTCAACGTTCCTGCGGACGGCGGAGTGCACGTCGTCACGCCTAACGGCACCGCGATCCGATCGCTCGCGTCGGGACCTGGATCCGCCGTGGTCTGGGATCTTCTCGACGCGCGCGGTCAACCGATTGCAGGCGGGCTGTACCGGGTGCGGGTGACGGGCCGCGATGGCACGGGGCGCCCGTTGCCACCACAGACGCTGGATTTCGCGGTCGTTCGCGCCGCCGACGACGCTCCTTAGGGTATGCCCACTCGACGACAGTTTCTGATCGCCGGGGGTGCAACGGTGGCGAGCGCGGCCGCCCTCGGCGTGTACGCGTGGCAGATCGAGCCACACTGGGTCGAGGTCGTCCGCCGGCGGATGCCGCTCGAGCATCTTCCTGAGGCGCTCGTCGGGCGGACGCTATTGCAGCTCAGCGATCTCCACGTGGGGCCGCGCGTCGACTCGGGTTATCTCATCGAGACTCTTCAGGAGGCGGCGCGCCTGGCGGCGGACATCGTCGTGTTTACCGGCGACTTCATCTCGTATCGGTCATCGGCGCAATTCGACGAGCTCGGTCGCGTCCTTTCCCACGCACCGCGCGGTCGACTGGCGACTGTGGGGGCACTCGGGAATCACGACTTTGGCGTCGCCTGGCGACAGACGGAGGTCGCCGACCGCGTCACGGAGGTCGTCGAAGGCAGTGCCGCCACCGTCCTCCGAAACCGCATCCTCGATGTCGAAGGGCTCCAGATGGCCGGCCTCGGTGACTACTGGACGCCGGACTTCGGCCCACCACGACCCATCCGCAGCCTTCTCGCGGCGCCGCCAAGTGAGCCCGGCTCCCCGGAGGTCCGGGACGCGGCGGCGACGCTGGGACGTCTCGAACGCGGAAAGGCGGCCATCGTGCTTTGTCACAATCCCGACGCGGTCGATGAGCCGATTTGGGGAGATCTCCAGGGCTGGGTGCTGGCGGGCCACACACACGGCGGTCAGTGCAAGCCCCCGTTTCTCCCTCCGCCGCTGTTGCCAGTTCGAAACCGCCGGTACACCGCCGGCACGTTTTCCGTTGGACCGGGCCGCACGCTCTACATCAATCGCGGACTCGGGCATTTGATTCAGGTCCGCTTCAACGTTCGACCGGAGCTGACGCTGTTCACTCTGGAGCGCGCCGCGACGATGTCTACCGATCAGGTATCCTGACGCATGGACGCCTACAACTTCACCGAGCGCGTGCGCAAAGTGTTCGGGCTGGCTCGCGACGAAGCCCATCGCCTCCATCACGAATACGTGGGTACCGAGCACCTTCTGCTCGGGCTCATCAGTGAAGGTGAAGGCGTGGCGGCGGCCGTGATGCAGAATCTGAACGTGGATCCCGACGAGATCCGGAGCACCGTCGAGAAGCTCGTCAAGAAAGGAAGGGCGGGTGTGACCACGGGGCCCGACCTCCCCTACACGACGCGAGCCAAGACGGTGCTGGAGCAAGCCATGATGGAGGCGCGCGACCTCGGTCATAGCTATGTCGGGACGGAGCATATCCTCCTCGGTTTGCTGCGCGAGGAGCGCGGGATCGCGGCGCAGGTCCTGACCAGTCTTGGCCTGCGTGTCGACGCGGTGCGGGCCGAGACGATGCGGCTGCTCGGCACGCCCCCCGAGGCGCCTGGCCGCGATCCGGCGTCGAGAGCCTCGCCGCGCCCCACTGGGATCAAGATCCAGATCGAATACGAGGGCAACCGCTGGTCGGAGGCGAGCTTCGAGCGGGTGGAAGACGCGATCGCATTCCTGCGGCGATTCAGAGGCTGATCGCTCGCTCGTTAGGTGGGGTCGCACTGGCGCCCCCGGCCCCGCGAGACCATCATTGCGCCTGGTACCCACCCTCAGAAGCACGGCTGGAGCGGAGGCTCCCCCATTGGCCAGAAAACCCAACTACGGATTCGAGAAGCGCAAGAAAGAGATGGATCGGAAGGCGAAGAAGGACGCCAAGCGTGAGGACCGCCGGCGGCGGGAGGAAGAAGCCCGCGCCGAGGACGTCGGGGAATCGCCGTCGCCCGCTGAGAAGGAGCCTGGGGGCGATTCGACCGTGCCATGACGCCCCGGGACGGCGCCCTGACCACGATCTTCGCTCCCATGTCCGGGATCCTCGTCCCGCTCGAGGACATCCCGGACCCTGCGTTCGCGCAGCGGCTTGCGGGCGATGGAATCGCGATCGACCCGCTCGAGCAGCGCGTCGTCGCACCGTGCGATGCGCGGGTGCTTCAGGTGCACCGCGCCGGCCACGCGCTGACGCTGTCAGCGTTCGGCCTCGAGATCCTCATTCACGTCGGTCTCGACACCGTCAAGCTGAACGGCAAAGGATTCAAGGCCCGTGTCAAGGCGGGCGATCAGGTTCGCAAAGGCGACGAGCTCATGACGTTCGACGCCGACTACATCGCGACCAACGCCGTCAGCCTCATTTCGCCGGTCCTCGTGACGAACATGGATCGCGTCACGTCGATGCGCCCGCAGTCGGGGAAGGTTCGCGCAGGGCAGGTGCTGCTCGAGATCGGCACCGGCGCCCGTCCATCGGGTGAGGGCCCCGACCTCCAGCGCGATGCAGTACGTTCGGCGCCGATCGTCATTGCGCACGAGGCCGGGCTGCACGCACGTCCGGCGGCGGTCGTGGCGGCCGCCGCGCGTCAGTTCACGTCCGACGTCCGGCTGGTCAAAGGGGACCGCGAAGCGAACGCGCGAAGCCTCGTTTCGATCATGGCGCTCGAGGTCGGTCGGGGCGATCAGGTCACGATCGTCGCGCGCGGTGAGGACGCGGACCAGGCCATTGCCGCGATTACGCGTACGCTCACGACCGATCTCGCCTCGCACGGGGGACCAGCCGCGCCGAAGCGTCCACCCGAGCGGGCAGCTGCTCCGAGGAAAGTCGCTCCACCGTCGCGCGATGACGGTGCGCTACGGGGTGTTCCGGCGTCCGCCGGGATCGCGGTCGGACAGGTCTTTCAGCTTCGTCATGACGATGCGGTGATCGAAGAGCGAGCGGCCGATCCGAACCACGAGCGGCGCGAGCTCGACGCCGCGATCGCGTCCGCCCACCTCCAGCTCGAGGCGATGCGAGCGCGGATGGCGACGGACGCGGATGCCGACCGCGCCGCGATCTTCGCCGCGCACCAGGAGCTGCTCGAGGATCCCGAGGTGTTGGACGCCGCGGCGGCGCACATTCGCGAGGGCGCGAGCGCCGCGTTCGCCTGGCGGGAAGCATATACCGCGCAGGCAGACCGTCTGGCGTCCCTCGAGAGTCCCTTGCTCGCGGGGCGCGCAGTGGATCTTCGCGACGTCGGGCGTCGCGTCCTCCATCTGCTCGTTGGCCGTGACGACACCCCTCACGACGTGCCGGGCGACTCGATCATCGTCGCCGAGGACCTTGCACCCTCCGATGCGGCGACGCTGGACCGCACGCGCGTGCGCGGGTTCTGCACGACGATGGGAAGCGCGACGTCGCACGTCGCGATCCTCGCTCGCGGACTCGGTATTCCCGCGGTGGCGGGCATCGACCCACGCGTGCTCGACATCGCGAACGGCACGCGTGTGGTCCTGGACGGCGACGCGGGCACGCTGCAGCTCGGTCCGTCGGCGGCCGAGGAAGGAGAGATCAACAAACGACAGGCAGCGGCGGCACGGCAGCGCACGGCCGAGCTCGCGGTGGCGGCGGAGGCTGCGGTCACGCGCGATGGGCACCGCGTCGAGGTCGTCGCGAACATCGGCGATGAGAAGGAAGCGCGTCAGGTGCCCGAAGTCGGCGGTGAAGGTGTCGGCCTGCTGCGAACGGAATTCCTGTTCATGGAGCGTCGCACGGCGCCTGACGAGGAAGAGCAGACACGCACCTACGAGGCGATCGCGCGCGCACTCGGCCCCGATCGCATCCTCGTCATCCGTACGCTCGACGTCGGTGGCGACAAGCCGCTCTCGTACATGCCGATGGCGACAGAAGCCAATCCGTTCCTCGGCGAGCGCGGGGTGCGGCTCTCACTCAATCGCCCCGAGCCGTTCCGGGCGCAGATTCGCGCGATTCTTCGTGCGGCGAAGGTCGGGAAGGTCGCGATGATGTTCCCAATGATCTCGACGCTGGCCGAGTGGCGGGCGGCGCGCCAGCTCGTGGAGGAGGAGCGGTCAGCACTCGGCAGTCCGCGCATCCAGGTCGGCATCATGGTGGAGACGTCATCGGCCGCGCTCATGGCCGATCGCTTCGCCGAGGAGGCCGACTTCTTCTCGATCGGCACGAACGATCTCACGCAGTACACGCTGGCGATGGATCGCACCAATCCACGTCTCGCCGCGCAGGTGGATGCGCTGCATCCGGCGGTGCTGCGGCTCATCGAGCGCACTGTCGCCGGGGCGCGCAAGCACAAGCGCTGGGTCGGTGTGTGCGGCGCGCTCGCTGGCGACTTGCAGGCCGTGCCGGTGCTCGTTGGGCTCGGCGTTGACGAGCTGAGCGTGAGCGTGCCGATCGTCCCGGCGGTCAAGGCACGGGTTCGGTCGCTTCGGTTGTCCGAGTGCACAGAGACGGCTCGTCAGGCGCTGGAGGCTGCCGATGGCGGCGAGGTGCGCGCACTCGTCGCGCGCCGCCATACCTGACCCCGGGAGTCAGGAGTCAGGGATCAGGGATCAGGGGGTTGTGGGGCGAGAGGGATGGGGTTGTCCCAGGTCAATAGTCATTCGGAGACCAATATGAGCGTTGGGCGGGCGGCTTTCGGGTGGCTTCAAAAAATTGGGAAGTCGCTCATGCTGCCGGTGTCGGTTCTCCCGGTGGCGGGCATCCTCCTGGGCGTCGGGAGCGCGAAGTTCGCGTGGCTGCCGGAGACGGTGTCGAACGTGATGGCGCAGGCCGGCGGGGCCGTCTTCGGCAATCTCCCGTTGATCTTCGCCATTGGTGTCGCGCTCGGCCTAACGGGCAACGATGGTGTCGCGGCGCTGGCGGCGGTCGTCGGCTTCGCCGTGATGGTGGCGACGATGGGTGTGATGGCGCCGCTCGTCGGTTACGAGCCGAGGCCCATCATGGGAATCGCCTCGATCGAGACCGGTGTCTTCGGCGGTATTCTCATCGGCGCGGTCGCCGCGATGCTGTTCAATCGATTCTTCAAGGTACAGCTGCCGCCGTATCTGGGATTCTTCTCCGGGAAGCGGTCGGTGCCGATCCTCACCGCGTTCGCGGCGGTGCTCGTCGGAATCGTGCTGAGCTTCGTCTGGCCTCCCATTGGAAGGCAGATCGACGTCTTCTCACGCTGGGCCGCGGAAAGCAGCCCGCAGATTGCGTTCGCGATATATGGAGTGGTCGAGCGCTCGCTGATCCCGTTCGGGCTGCACCACATCTGGAACGTCCCATTCTTCTTCGAGGTGGGACAGTACGTCGACGAGACCGGAAAGGTGATTCGCGGGGAGATCTATCGCTTCACCGCGGGAGATCCGACGGCGGGGAATCTCGCCGGCGGGTACCTGTTCAAGATGTGGGGCTTGCCGGCAGCCGCGCTCGCGATGTGGCACACGGCGCGTCCGGAGAATCGCAAGCGAATCGGCGGAATCATGATCTCGGCGGCCCTCACGTCGTTTCTGACCGGGATCACCGAGCCGATCGAATTCGCGTTCCTCTTCGTCGCGCCGGTGCTGTACGCGATTCACGCCGTGTTAGCGGCGGTCGCCTACTTCCTGTGCGTCGAGCTCGGCATTCGACACAGCACGACGTTCTCTCACGGGCTCATCGATTACATCGTGCTGTTCCCGAACTCTCAGCGGGGGTTGTGGTTCCTGTGGCTCGGGCCGCTGTGGGCGTTGATGTATTACGGGTTGTTCCGCACGATGATCGTGAAGATGGATCTCAAGACGCCGGGTCGGGAGCTCGAGGATGTCACTGCACCAGCGGCCGAGGGGCCGGCCGGTGCGGGTGGCGACGGCATGGCGCCCGGCCTGGTAGCGGCGTTTGGTGGGGCAGGGAACATCAAGAATCTGGATGCCTGCATCACCCGGTTGCGCGTGGACCTGAATGACGTGACCAAGGCCAGCCCCACCGCGCTCAAGGCGTTAGGCGCATCGGGGGTCGTGCAAGTGGGAAGCGGAATGCAGGCGATCTTCGGGACGCGATCGGAAAACCTCAAGACCGCGATGGAGGAGTACATGCGGGCGGGCGGCGTGGGGGCAACGACGCCTGGGGCTTCCGCCTCCACCGGGCGGGCCGCGCCGGTGGCCCGTGTCGTCACCGTGTCGGCCGAGGACCGTGCGCGGGCGGCGGCGATCGTTGCGGCGTTAGGTGGACGGGATAACATCGTGCGGCTGGAGCCCGTGGCGGTGACCCGGCTCCGCGTGGAGGTGCGCGACCCGGCAAGCGTCCGCAAGGCGGAGCTCGAGAATCGCGCAGCCGGTGGCGTGCTGATGGTGTCGGAGCGCGTGCTTCACGTAATCGTGGGTTCAAACGCCGAGCGGTATGCCGCGGCCGTGGAGTCGACCGAGGGGCTCGCCGAGGTCGGGCGGCGTTAGGGAGCCACGCGATACTTTGACCGCCGCAGATTGAAACGCCCGCTTCGTATCGCCCTGTGGATCCTCGGCTCGCTGGCCGTCGCGTTCCTCGCACTGGTCGGCTGGGCCATGTGGCGCGTGATCAATCCGGACTACGTGTTCTCCAACGGCCGATCGCTGGAAGACAATCTCAGCGGGCGATGGGACTGGACGACGGAGACGGTGCCGTGCGCGGACAGCGCGCACACGATTGCGTTTTCGAGTGACGGTAAGGTGATGACGATTACCCAGGATCACCCGGTGGTGGATTCGGCGGGAAGAGATTGGACGGTCACGACGTATGACGTAGTGTCCAAGACCGAGTCTCGCATTCGCGGGAAGATTCGCGACGAACCGCGGCGTACCGAGGACGGCATTCCCGTCGTCTGGGACCTCGTAGTCGTCGACTCGAACACCTACCTATGGCACCGGACGGATTGGCCAGCATGGGGGTACACCGCTCCGGTCATCCGCTGCTAGCCAGCGCAAAGGGCGCGAGGAGCAGCTCGTCCTCGCGCCCTTCGGAACCTCACCCGTCTGCTTTGCTACTGCGTCGTCTTCGTGAGTCCCGTCACCCGGCCATCGGTGTTGTGCGCGAAGCGCACGCCGTACACGCCGTCCGTCGACTTCAGCTTGCCGGCGGTGACGAGGGCCGACTTGTCGTATGACGCGACCGTCTTACCGTTGATGGCGCACTCCACCTTGTCGCCCTTCACCGACATCGAGATCTGCTGCGTGACTGGCTGATTCTTGCCCGCTGCCTTGTTCACGGCCGCGTTCGCCTCTCCGCGGCCGCCATTCATCTGGAATGCTTCCGGACCAAATCCCCGAACGATGAAGTTGCCATTGCCGTACGCCGAGCAGTAGAGATACGACTGCTGATCGGTGCCCATGTCGTTGCCGCCGATAAACAGGCCGTACGGGTGGGGATGGTCGTTGACGTTCATGTACTGCGGCTCGTGGAAGGTCGCGCTGACCGTGTAGTTCCCGTTCGCGGTGTTGGCGGGATTCCAGTACACCACGGCTGGCCCGGTCGTGACGAACAGCGTGTCGCCCCGCTGCTCGAGCTTGGCGTTCTCGAGCTTCTGTCCCGCGCTCGCTTCCTTGGGATCGATCCGACCGCTCCAGCCCGCAGCCGCGATGCCGCCAGCGGAGACTTCGCGAGTCGACTCATCCATGGGGGCACCGGCAGCCGCCGTAGTGTCGCCAGCGCGGCTGGCTTCGTCATCCCTGGCGCATCCGAGTGCGACGAGCAGTGCAGCCGAAAGGGCGATGAATCCACGTGAATGCGGCATCGTTCAGGCCTCGTTGAGTGGTATCCCCCTATATGAAGGCGCTCCGTTCCGGTTCGCAAGCGGGGGGAATGTCAGGGCACTGAGAAGGCGCTGAAGGCGCTGGGGCGCTGGAGGCGCTGGAGGCGCTAGAGGCGCTAGAGGCGCGAGAGGCCCTGGAGCTCACGACTCGAAGGACGGAGCAGTTCAGCGCCTCCAGCGCCCCCAGCGCCCCCAGCGCCCTTCGCGCCCTTAGCGCCCTTAGCGCCTTTAGCGCCCTTAGCGCCCCGTTGTATTAGCCGTCGCCGCCGCGCCCCTCTCAATCATCTGATTCAGCATCGCCCGATCCAGCCATCGACCCCCAATCGCTACGCCGCGGATGCGGCTCGTGTTCGAGATGTCCGCCAGAGGATTGCCGTCTACGAGCAGGAAGTCGGCGCGCTTGCCGACCTCGATGGTGCCCCATTGGGAGCTCGCGCCGAGGTAGGCTGCCGGATTCCGGGTGGCGGTCAGGAGTGCCTGGTATGGCGTCAACCCGGCGCGCACCAGCGCGCCCAGCTCCCGGTGAAGGCCGAAGCCATAGAGATGAAACCATTCAGGCGTATCGGAGCCCGCGATCAGCTTGCCGCCCGAATCCTGAACGGCTTTCACGAACTGGTTGCGGATCGCGACGTACTTCGCGCGCCGTGCCGGCGTTTTGAGGCTGTCGTTCGCGGGCGCCCAATAGCGTCCATGCGCGCGCAGATACCCTTCGCGAAGCTTGGGCGGCCAGTGCTGGAAGTCCTGGCGCGACCGGATCGTATCGAGCGGCTCGCCGGTCCCGAAGGCGGTGTTGAACACGTTCTGCGTCGGCCCAACGTACACGCCCGATCGCGCCACGACGCCGGCGAGCTGGTCGATCTTGCGTGCGTCAATGAAGTCGAGGCTGGGCCAGTTTCGCATGTTGAACACGCGGCCCTGGGTGAGCGACGTCTTCATCGGCGCCGAATCGGCGAGAGCAGCCTCCAGAAAGGCATCGAGATGCTCGAGCTGCTGGCCTGCCGCGGCCGCGCGCGCCACGCCGACCTCGGGCTCGACATGTCCGACAACCGGGATGCGCTGTTGCGCCGCTTCACCGATGATCGCTTCCCACACCGGAGGCGTAAGGAACAGCGTGAGCTTGACGAAGTCGTATCCATCTCGCTTCACGCGCCTAACAGCCTCCCGCGCTTCAGCGTCCGTCGTCGTCACGATCGCGTTCTCGGACTCACGGCCGGTCAGCTGCGGGCTGGCAACCCACAACTGCGGACCGACGATCGTTCCGGCGCGCACTGCGTCCCGCAGCGCGAGCTGCTCGGGCGTGCCGATCATCAGCCGCGCCGCCGTAACGCCGTTCGCGACCATCACCCCCAATTCGGCGGGCCCCGCGGAGTCGTGCACCTCGTCTCCGTCGGAGAAGAGATGGGTGTGCATGTCGGCGAGTCCCGGTATCAGGTAACCGCCGCCGCCGTCGACGACCCTGGCCCCCTGCGGAGCGCGAAGGTCTTTGTCGGAGCCGACGTACGTGATGCGCCCATTGCGCACGAGAACGGCGGCGTCGCGCAGAATGGCGTCGCTGGTCATCGTCACGACGGACACGTTCCTGATCGCGAGATCGCCTGACGTCAGCGCGCCGCGAGCGGCGAGCTGCTGCGCGGGCATGGCCGCGGTGTGCGCCTGGCACGCGATGACGGCAGCAATACCGGCGAGAAAGAAGAGAGGCATGGCTGAGACCGACACGAGGAGCGAGACAGAACGTTTCTTCGTGGCTCAGCGGCCAACGTTGGACGAGAGCGATGCGCTTGTCACTCCCTCCCCGCGAATGCTTTCACTTCGATGACAATTGACCGAGCCTCGACATCGCTGGACCGAGCGCGCATCCGAGCGGTGTCGAGGAGTCGGTGGCGATCTACGTTCAGCGACGCGCGCTCGTGAAGCTGAGCGGGAGTACGATTTGCGCATCGGAGGCTCCAAGTCGCCATCCACGCGCAATCCGTACGAGACAGCTTTCTGTTTCGGCTGCGCCGGTGCCCGCCCAGGTCCGATCCGCGATGTGTGCCGACGTGACTCGTCCGGCTTCGACTGTCATTGCCAGCCGCACAAGGCCGGCAAGCGCCGGGTTCCTCGACAGGCCTTCCTGGTGATAGCACCGCTCGAGCTGCGGCACGTGCGCCCGCGCAGTTTGTCCAACCTCACTGCTGATGCCCGTCGGCCCACCGGCGACGGCCCGCACCTCCGGCGGCGCAATGGCCACGACATTTCGCGACACGCCGCCACCGCGCACGGTGCCGAGGCCCGAGCCGGTGGGCGATAATCCGGTCGTGGTCGTACGACCCGGCGTCTGAGATCCAATCCCCGTCTCCAGTCCTACCTTGAGACCCCCAGGCTCGGCGGCGGTCGCCCCGGTCGGCGCGACTGCGATACCTCGCAGTATCTTACCCGCGTCTACGAGCGCCGCTGTACCCGAGAACACGTCCTTCACGTTTGCCGGGGTTCGAACACCGCGGCCTGCGTCGCCGACCTCACGCATCGCTGGGAGCTCCGCCGGAGGCAGCGGCAGCGGGGCGAAGGTGATGATCGGCGGGGGATAGTCGATTGGAGCTGGCGGGGTGGGCCGCGGTACCGCGTAAACGAGCACCAGCCACGCCGCCGCCAGCGCCGTGGCGAGGAGGTAGGAGACAAACAGCGGCCGATCCTCCTCGGTCGCGAGCTCGAATCGCAACGGGGTGTTGAGGCTGGAACGCTCGGGACGGGACATGGGGCACCTCGCGAGATGACATCTCATAAGACGTTTGCCGCGCGACCGCATGCACAAAGGCCGCGGATACATCCGTTTTGCCGAGCCGCAAGAATCGCATCATTTACCCCGCTCGTGACCATGCGCTCCCTCGCTCTCCTCGCCGCGTTCGCGGTTACCTCCCAGGCTGAGGCCCAATCCGTCCAGACCCAGATTCGTGCCGAGGTCGAGCGGTACGTCGCGACGATCAACGGTGGCGACGCCGCGGCGGTCGCATCCCTGTATCTGAACGAGCCGACGACGTCGAGTGTCGGCGATGGCCAGATTCACCGTGGCTGGCACCGCGTCGCTGACCTTCTCCGCGACGTCTACGCGCAGGCTGGCAGCATCCGCATGACGAGCGATTCGGTCGTGATCACGCCGTTAGGCAGCGATGCGGCCGTCGCGGTGCTTCGCTATCAGTGGAGCATTGGGGGCACGTCCACCCCATCGGTCGTTGGCGCCATGACGCTCGTGTACAGGAAAGGACGCAACGGATGGCGCGTCGCGCACGATCACACGAGCACGCTCGCGCCCGGTCCCTCCGCTACGACCCCTGCCACGGTCGCCGATTCCGGGCCGACGAGCCCGCGTCGCCCGACGACATCCTGTACCGTCACCCGCATCACCGACGGCGATGGGATCGTCTGCGATCGGATCGGCCGCGTTCGCCTGATCGGGATCGACGCGCCCGAGCTCAACCAGGCGCCGTGGGGCGGCCAGGCCGCGGCGGCACTCGGCACCTTCCTTTCGGTCGGTACGCAGGTTCAGCTCGAGCCCGACGTCGAAGCGCGGGATCGATATGGCCGCTTGCTCGCCTACGTCTGGTCCGGACGCACGATGGTCAACTGGCGTATGGTGCGCGAGGGATGGGCGGTGCTGCTGACGTACCCGCCTAACGTGCGGTACGTGGAGGCGTTCGAGGGTGCCGAGCGACTTGCCCGGCACGGTGGGAGGGGGTTGTGGGGCAGTGGCGGGTTCGAGTGCCCTCCGGCCGACCATCGCGCGCGGCGATGTAACTGATTCGGTTACAGGACACGGCCGCGTCGCGGGATTACTCCCCCGACAATCAGGCAGATTCCGATGATTCGTGTCATCCGTGTTCTCCTGCCACCGCGGCCGGATGTTCGCATGAGGCCGAAGCGGCGACGAGACCGTCGCTCAGCGCAAAAAGTGGTCAGTGATCAAGGTCGCGTCGCGAGGGTGGGATCGCTGAGTGAGATCGCTGAGCGGCAGCAGCTGAACACGGATGACACCGAATCATCGGAAACGGCCGGGATTATTCTCGTCACGAAGCGTTTCGGCGGCGGCGCACCTTTTCCTTGACGGGGCGAGTCAGGTCTCGTAGCGCATCCCTTCCTACCCAGCGCTCGGCCGGCTCAGGTGACTCGGCCAGTCGGCGCGCGAGGCCGATGGCGGCGGCCTTCAGCGTGCCGTTGCGTTTCCCGATGCCGCGCAGCGCCCAGCTCACCGCCTTCTTGACGAAATTCCGCGGATCGCTCGCCCCCTGCTCGATGAGCGGCAAAGCGCGCAGGAAGGGTGCGTCGGCAGCGTGTTTGTCGTGCAAGGCGACACTGGCGAGGAGGGCGAAGCCCGCCCGCTTGACGAACTCTTCGCGTCGGATGCTCCACTGCTCGATCTTACGCCAGGCGTGCGGCGTGCGGTCGAACAGGTGAAAACACAGCGTATCGCAGATCGCCCAGTTATCGAAGTCGCGCGCCCATCGATCCATTTGGCCGGGCGTCACCAGCTTCGGCTCATCGACGAATGCCGTGAGCATCCGCGCTTCATACCACCCGCTCTCCCATAGCGCTGCGGCAAGGTCATGGTCACGTCCGAGGCGCTTGGCGAGCTGCCGGATGTCCGCAACCGAGACGCCGAAGACCTGTGTTGCGAAGATGCCGTAGCGTGCAAGGCCATCGCGGTTGCGTTTCGTCCCCCGTCGCTCCAGCCAGCTCAGCGCCTCGCGAACGCGATCGGCAGTGGGGCCCTTCACCGCGTTTGACTTTACCATGGCGTCCGCTATCCTCGCTGGAATGGCGAAGGCGGGCAAGACGAAATGAATCCCGGCCTTCGCCGCCGTCGTACGGCGGCAGGTACCGCACGATCACCCCTTCGCATCCCGACCTCCCATGCGCATTCGTCGAGTTCCGTTCTTCGGCAGCATCGTCACCCTTGCTCTCGTTGGTCAGTACGCCTCCGCGGGGGCTCAGCGTCCGAGTCGTGCCGCGCTCCAGCGCACCGTCGATTCGCTGGTCGCGAACGCGCTCGCCGATGGGCCGGTCGCCGCAATGTCCGTGGCGGTCGTTCGTGGCCGGGATACCGTCGTCATGAAGGGGTACGGGTTCGCCGATCTGGAGAACGAGGTCCCCGCGACCGCGCAGACGGTTTACAGGATCGGCTCCATCACCAAGCAATTCACCGCCGCGGCGGTACTCCAGCTCATTGAGCAGAACAAGGTGGCGCTCGATGACACGATCGGGAAATACCTTCCCACGATCCCGGCTGCGTGGCGTGGAGTTCCCGTGCGGCAGCTGCTCAACCACACCTCGGGTATTCCGAGCTACACGAGCGCCGGGCCGCGGTGGACCAGCAAGATGCGACTCGATCTGCCCCACGACTCACTCCTCGCGATCATTGCCGCCGACTCGATGGATTTCGCGCGCGGTAGCCAGTGGCGATACAACAACACCGGCTACTACCTGCTCGGGATGCTGATCGAGAAGGTCACGGGCCGATCCTATGCCGAGGTCGTACGCGATCGCCTCGCCGCGCCGCTCGGTTTGCGCGCGACGATGTACTGCGAGACGCGCGCGCTCATCAAGCATCGGGCGCAGGGCTATCAGCCGACGCCGGACGACAAGCTGGTGAACGCCGATCCGCTGAGCATGAATCAACCGTTCGCCGCGGGCGCGCTCTGTTCCACGGTGGGCGATCTCGTCGCGTGGCAGCGCGCACTGGCCGCGGGCCGGCTGGTCAAGTCGGCATCGTACATTTCCATGACGACCCCGGAGGGAGCAGCCACGGACCGAGGATACGGATACGGGCTGTCGATGGACACGCTTGGCGGACGAGCGCGCGTGCAGCATGGCGGAGGAATCAACGGGTTCAACACGATGGCCATGTACTATCCGGCTGACACGCTATCCATCGTCGTTCTCGCCAATACGAATGGGCCGTGGGCGGATCGCATCGCGAACAACATCGCCCGTGCCGCGCTCGGAGCGCCGCTCGTGGCAGCACCACCGCGACTCGCCGACCTGCCGACGACGGCGGAAGAGCGCGCCCGATTCGCGGGAACGTATCGACTCGTATTGCCGAATGGACGCACGCTCAATCTTCGCGTCTTCGAGCGCGACGGGAAGCTGTTGGCTCAGGGCGACGGTCAGGGGGAGATTCCCCTCCGGTACCAGGGCAACAGCACCTTCGGCGCATCGTTCGACCGATCCATGCGACTGACCTTTGCCCCCGGGAATCCGACGCCGAAGGTGACGCTCCTCCAGGGTGGTGCCACGATCGACGGCCCCCGCGTTCAATAGGCACGCCATGCCTAACCACTGGCTGCTCAAGACCGAGCCCTCGACGTACAGTTGGGACGACCTGGTGGGCGAAAAGACGGCGGTGTGGGACGGCGTCACCAATCCGGTCGCGCTGCGGAACCTCGCCGCCATGAAGCCCGGCGACGATGCGCTGATTTACCACACCGGCGACGAGAAGGCCGTCGTCGGTCTCGCCCGCGTCACGAAGGCTGCGTATCCCGATCCGAAGGCGAAGGACCCGAAGCTTCTCGTAGTGGAGCTCGCACCGGTGAAGCCCCTGTCGCGCCAGGTTACCCTGGCGGAGATCAAGGCCGACGCGCTCTTCAGCGACTCGCCCTTGGTCAGGCAGGGACGGCTCTCGGTAGTACCGGTTTCCGACGCCCAGTTCGCGAGGTTTCGATAGGGCTGGCCTGTGCGCGAGCCCCTGGGCGGCCGCATCAGTGGCGTCATGTCACGGTCGCTTATACTTTGGGTGCGGGAGAAGGAAGCAGTCCCGTTGACGTAGTCTTCGTGGCCTGCGCGTCGCCCTCCCCTATCGGGCTCCAGGGTTCGACTCCCTCCTCGTTCCGCCATGGCGGACCAGCGCATTCGCGCGCCGGAATGAACGCCCTGCAGGCTTGCGCCTCCGCGTTCGTTTCGGGGTTCACCATGGCGGAACGCTTCTCGCTCCGCCACCGCCATGTCTCCCGAAATCGTCGTTGGGATCCTGCTGGCCCTGCTCGTCCTCGTTACAGTGCGCGCCAACGTCCGCAGCGTAACGATCTTCGAGTTCGAGCGTGGCCTGAAATACTCGCGCGGCAAGTTCCACGCGGTGCTCGGGCCGGGCCAATACTGGTACGTGCCGCGGCTCACCTCGATTCGCACCATCGACATGCGCACGAGCGTGGCGGCGCTGTCGGGGCAGGAGGTCCTCAGCGCTGACGGTGTCGCGCTCAAGGTGAGCGTCGCGGCGAAGTACCAGGTCGCCGACCCCGCGAAGGCGGTGAATGCCGTCGACAACTATACGGCCGCTCTGCACACCGAGCTGCAGCTCGCCCTGCGGGCGGTCATTTCCGGCAGCGATGTCGACGACCTGCTTCGTCAGCGGGCAACGTTAGGTGCGCGGGTCACCGAGCTCGCCGCCGCACCCGTTCGCGCGCTCGGACTCGAGCTGGTCGCGGCCGAGATCCGCGATCTCACGCTGCCGGGCGAGCTGAAAAAGATCTTCACCCAGGTCGTTCGCGCGCGGCAGGAGGGACTGGCCGCGCTCGAGAAGGCGCGCGGAGAGACGGCGGCGCTTCGGAACCTCGCCAACGCGGCGCAGATGATCGAGCGTAACCCGCAGCTCATGCAGCTGCGGCTTCTGCAGGTTCTTGGGCAGCAATCCGGCAACACCGTCGTGCTTGGCGTTCCGGCGTCGAGCGGCCCGATTCCAGTCCGCGGCGTCGACGCGCCTCCGCCGCTGCCCCCGCCCGCGGGCGACGCGATCGAAGGGTAGGTGTTGGCGTCCGGAGCGCAGCCAACGCGGGATCTGACGTCCCGCGTGACGAAGGCGCATTATTGAGCACTCTCGCCCGGTCGTGAAGTGACGATCCCAACCGACGTTGCGCTTGCGCTCGACGAGCTCTCCGCCGCCATGCGTGATGCGGCGGGCGACAATCTGCTCGGACTCATCCTCTACGGAGGCCTCGCGCGCGGGCGATACAACCCGGACACGAGCGACATCAACATCGTCGTCGTGTTACGCGATGCGTCGGCCCACGCGATTGCCCGTATTGCGAACCCGCTCCACGCCGCGTGGCGGGGGAGGCGCGTAGAGCCGTTCATCGTCACGCCTCGCGAGCTATCCCGGCTGGCGGTCGCGTTTCCGACCAAGATCCTCGACATTCAGCGGCGGCACGTCGTGCTGTATGGAGACGATCCCTTCAGCGGCTTCGAGGTGTCGCGCGAGCATATCCGTCTACGAGTTGAGCAGGAGCTCCGCAATCTCGCTCTCCGCATGCGTCGCCGGCTCGTCTCCATTCACGACGATCCGGGCGCGCTCGGTCGCGCCGCGGATGATGCGGCCGCGCCGCTGGCGGTCAACCTCCGGGCACTCCTGTTCCTCGAGGGAATCGTCTCCGACGAGTTTCAGCCGACCCTCGCCATCTACGAGCGCGCGGCCGAGGCGTTTGGTCTCGATGTCGAGGCGCTCACCGCGACCAAACGCATTCACCGAAACGACGGGGAAGCGACGCTGAGCGCCGAGATGTTTGGACGACTTCTCGCGACGATCGACAAGGCCGCGGACAAGGCGGTCGCAGCGAGGTGATGCGTGGGTATTCTCGATCTCCCGGGACCTCAGTTCCTCAGCCTGTACCTCGGACTTCTTGGGATTGCGGGACCGGTTGCGATTTTCCTGCGCCATTGGCTACGTCGGCCGGGTGGCAGCGTCGACGTTCGATTTCTCAAGCTGCGTCCGTTCGAAATCGGGTATCTGGCCGGGGGTGACCGCCAGGCCGTCAGCGCGATGGTCGCCTCGCTCGCAAAGGACAACGTGGTGACTGTCGGCGAGCGCGAGCCGACGATCATTGTCGCCGGGCCACTGCCGGCGGGCAGCGACACCGTCGAGCGGGCGCTGCTGGGGTTGTTAGGTACGGGGCCGACGACGATCGAAAGGACCACCGAGGCGGCGACGTCGACGCTGATGCCCGTCCGGCGAAAGCTCATGGATCTGGGGCTGCTGATTCCCGAGCGCGCGAGCTGGATGCCTCGCGTCATCCCCGCGCTCGTGCTCGTCGCGGTCCTTCTGCTTGGAATCGCGAAGATCATGATTGGGGTCTCGCGCGACCGGCCAGTCGGCTTTCTCGTCGGATTGTGTCTGCTCGTTGCCGGAGGAGCGACCTGGCTTCTCGTCGCGGGACCCCAGCGCAGCCTGCTGGGCGACAAGGTGCTCGACCGGTTGCGGTCCGCCAATGCCGGGCTGCAGCAGACGGCAGCGGTCAAGCCCGATCGACTTTCTTCCGATGATCTGGGGCTCGCGGTCGGACTCTTTGGCGCGAGCGCGATTGCGACCGGACCGATGGGAGACCTCAGTCGGGCGATGACGCACGAGCGAGCGAAACAGACGGACCGTCGCGGTCACAGCAGCTGTAGCAGCTGCGGCAGTGGATGCGGGGGCGGCTCGTGCGGGGGAGGATGCGGCGGGGGTTGCGGAGGCTGCGGGTCGTGAGCGGACCCATACCACCGCTGGGACTGGGCATCGGCTGGCGCCCGGAGATTGCCCGATTCATCGAGACCCGCGCCGACCTGGGATTCGTCGAGGTGATCGCCGAGAATGTCAGCGGCGCTGCGGGAATTCCCCCGGCGGTTCTGCAACTGCGTGAGCGTGGCGTACACGTGGTGCCGCACGGTGTATCGCTCTCGCTCGGGAGCGCCGATGCCATCGATCGCGGGCGCGTTAGGCAGCTGGCGGACCTTGCCCGAACGCTCGATGCGCCTCTGGTGAGTGAGCACATCGCGTTCGTTCGGGGCGGCGGCATCGAGGCCGGCCACCTGCTGCCCGTGCCTCGAACGCGCGCGCAATTGCGCGTTCTCGTGCGCAACATTCGGGCGGCCCAGGCCCTGCTTCCGGTCCCACTCGCAGTGGAAAACGTTGCCGCGCTCTTCGATTGGCCGAACCCGGAAATCACCGAGGCCGACTTTCTTCGGGACATTCTCGACGAGACGGGGGCACTGCTCCTCCTCGACCTCGCGAACGTGCATGCCAATGCGCGGAACCTCGGTTCTCACGCGGCGGAGACGGAGGCGCTTCCGCTCGAGCGAATCGCCTATGTGCATGTCGCCGGCGGCGAGGAGCGCGACGGCGTCTACTACGACACGCACGCGCATCGCACTCCGCCGCAAGTGCTCGAGCTCGTCGAGATGCTGAGCTCCCGTCGAGAGACACCCGGGTTCATGCTCGAGCGCGATGATCACTTCCCGAGTGACGCCGAGATGGAGGAGGAGCTCGACGCGATCGTGCGTGCGGTGGAGCGTGGACGAGCGATGAGGTTCGCCCGTGCCGTCTGAGGCGCGTTTGGCGGAGGAACAGGCGGCGCTCGTCGCCGCGCTGGCCGATGGTCAGGCGTCACTTCCGGGATTCGATGCGACGCGACTTCGCGCGATGTCGGTGCTGCTCCGAGCGAAGCGCCGCCGGGCGGTCGCGCGAAGGTGTCCCGGTGTGGCGCACGCACTGGGGGAGAGCTTCGCCGCGTCGTTCGACGAATACGCCATCGGCATGCCCCTGAGACCGGGGCAGGGCCCGATGGGCGACGCGGGACACTTCCTCCAGTGGCTGCGCGACCGGGGTCGATTGCCGCGCGAGCTGCGCCTCTTCGCTCTGAAGTTGCGGGTCCTCGCGCGAATGGGTTTTCGGTAGCTCGACGTTCGATCGCTACCGGCCTCGCTTAACCTTTGCCTTGCGAGCGGCCTTCTTCTTTGCCGCCGGGCGCTTCTTCGAGGCTGATGCTTTTTTCGCCCCAGAGCGTGAGGCTTTTGCCTTGGGGCGCGACGCGGACTTCGCCTTTTTCCGTGCGGCCGGCCTCGGCTCGGCCGCGCTCGCCGACCCGCCCGAGTGCACGGCGAACGCCGCGCCCTGCGGGTCGCCCATGATCGCGATCATTCCGCCCGGCACTTCCATCGGCGGCTGTTTGACCGACGCGCCCGCCTTCGTTGCCGTGTCCACCGCCTTCTTCACGTCCTTCACGTTCACGTAGATCATCCAGAATGGCGACATTCCCGCCATCTCCGGGGGACGCGTGAACATGCCGCCGTACATCTTGCCCTTCACGCCGTACATGAAGTAGGGACTGCCATCGCCCATGTCCATCTCGCCCGTCTTCTCCCATCCGAACAGCTGGCGGTAGAAGTCGAACGCCTTCTTGTAGTCGGTGGTCATCAGCTCGTGCCACGAGAACCGGCCTAACGTGGGAGTGCCATCCCACGCCCGCGAGGCCGTGTTGGACTTGTACAGACCGAACGTTGCCCCCTGCGGGTCCCGAACGACCGCGAAGCGACCGGTGCCCGGGATGTCGGATGGCGGAACCACGACGGTGCCGCCGAGGGCGGTCACCTTCCGCGCCGTGTCGTCGACGTTGCCCGCCTCGATGTATGGCATCCAGTTAGGCGGAATGCCCTTCTCGCGCTGCTCCGGCCCCAGCTTGAAGATGCCCGCGAACGGAGCACCTCCGGTCGTCCACATCGTGTAGTCCTTGTCGAACTGCTGTGTTCCCCAACCGGTGATGGGCGGATAAAACTTGCGCGCCGCGTCGACGTCAGGCGTCGTCAACTCGTACCACACGAATTGGCCGTGCATGGGAGTGGAGGGTGAAGGGGACATTGCATGACGCTGGGAAAGCGCTTCCCCAGCGCCCCAACGGTCATAAACCTGCGCGCACTCCGGCTGACTCGTCCAGCGACGACTTCGTCAGAGTATTGTTTGTTCCATCGACGAGGGTCCGCACAGCGGACGACCGCTTGTCGTTCCACCAGCGCTTCGCGTCCTCCTGAGTCCACGGCTCGATCGGGATCGCCCGGAGCGCCCTCTTGAGATCGCCGGCGGTAGCGGGTCGGCCATCCGGCTTCTTCGCCAGACAGGCTAGCACCACTCGGTCCAATGCCGGCGGAATGGCCGCGTTCACGCGCTGGGATGGTGGGATCGGCTCGCTCTGTAAATGCTTCACGATCACCTGGAGGCTCGTGTCGCCCTCGAACACCAGACGGCCGGTGAGCAGATAGTACGCGACGCACCCCAGGGCGTAGATGTCCGCTCGCCCGTCGACGGCCTCAGCCATCGCCAGCTCGGGGGCCATGTACGCCGGCGTGCCCGGGGTGAGCCCCGCCGCGGTCGCCAGCGAGTGCTCGTCGATCTTCCCCGCGACCGGCTTCACGAGGCCAAAGTCGAGGACTTTCACGAAATCATATTGAAGCCCGAGCCGCCCGACGTGGATGTTGGCAGGCTTGATGTCGCGATGAACCATGCCGGCCACGTGCGCCTCCTCGAGCGAGTCGCAGACCTGACAGAGGATGTGCACCACCCGGCGCGCCGGCACGGGACCGTGATCGCGCACGAGCGTCTCGAGGTCGGTCCCATCCAGCAGCTCCATGACGAAGTACATCGTCTGGTCTTCCGTCACCCCGAAGTCGTAGAGCTCCACGGTGTGCGGAGATCGCAGACTCGCGGCGGCCTCAGCCTCCCGCCGGAATCGTTTGACGGCCATGTCGGCGCCTTCGCTATCGGCTCCTCCCAGCGAATCAGGACGGATGAGCTTGATGGCCGCGGGACGCGCCAGCATGCGGTGGGTGGCTCGATATACCTCACCCATGCCGCCGCGCCCGAGCAGCTCGCCCAGGTGATAGCTCCCCATCTCCCGCGCCTTGCTCACGTGCTGGCCGAGACGGGTAACGACATGCGCGATGACTACCGAAACGCCGACAAGCAGGTAGTCGGGGTGGTGCATGAGAAGCGCGTCGAAGGGCGAGTCGAACGCCCAAATGCCTCGTACGCGCGCGACCAGCATCCCCAGCGGCTGCATCGACGCGACGAGGAGCCCCAGCAAGAGCATCTTCCTCGGCGGCGTGGGTACGATCGCGGCGTAGATCAGCACGACAGCGCCCGCCCAGCTGATCATGGGCTCCAGGGGCTCACCTACGGGAGGGAACCAGTGGGTGATCAACCCGAGATCGAAGGAGGTAATCAGCAGCCACCACACGCCGAGGTTGAGAACGCGCTCCGGGTCGCGGTTGCCACGCCGCGTGTAGAAGAACAGGGCCAACGACAGGCCGGCAGCCGTCGCGGCAATGACATCATTGCCACTGAGCTGCGTCCAGATCTGGGAGCTCGGATGCAGCGCCGTCCAGGCAAGCCTGCCGAATAGCGTGCCAATAACCCATAGCACGGCGGCGATCAGCGCCATGATACCGAGTCGCCGCGACGCGTCGCGTAGCAGGTCCTCGGGAAGCGGCCGGTGAGGATCCTGCGAGACGGGCGGCGGAGGCAGCTTGAGGTCGGGGGCCGGGCTCACGCCTCCAAGATGGTGGTTTTGCGCTACGCCGCCATTGCCTTGTCGCGGGGTGACTGGCAGCGACGCGGGCGACGGGCGACATTTCAAGCCCCTGTGAAAACCGACCGCCCGCGCTCATCGCGTCAGCGCTACCGCAGCTTCGTCGAAGACTACAAGAAGGGCAGGCTCGACGAGGCCATCGAGGCCAGTCAGGAGGGCAAGCCCTCCGAGGTGCCCGCCAAGCCCGCCGAAGATGCGTCGCTCCCCTGGTGGCGCCAGCTTCGTCGCGGTAAGCGCCGCGAGTATCTCGGCGAATACCTTCGCTGGCTGAAGCCGCATCGCGGCGCGGTCGCGGTCGTCTTCGTGCTGGCACTGGTTCGTGCCGGCCTGGAGATGATCGAGCCCCTCTTCATGCGCTACATCATCGACCGGGTGCTCCTCAACTCGGCGCTCGATGTGGTGTCGCGGCTGAGCCGGCTCAACCTGGCCGGTGCGGCGTTTCTCACCGTGATCATCGTCTCGACGCTCGTCAACGTGCTCAAGGATTACCGGCAGCGTCTCCTCAACGTGAAGGTGATGCTGTCGTTGCGGCAGGCCCTGTTCGACCGGCTGCTGCACCTGCCGCTGCCCAAGCTGTGGGACATGAAGACCGGGGGCATTCTCTCGCGCCTAACGGGCGACATCGACACGACGACGGGGCTGCTCCAGATGGCGGTCGTGTCCCCGAGCATCTCGCTCGTGCGCCTGCTCATCGCGATGGGCATTCTGCTGTCGCTCAACTGGCGGCTGGCGCTGACGGCGCTTGCCATCATTCCCGGCGTAATGTTGATGAGCTTCATCTTCGCGCGCCGGGTGCGCCCGATCTACCGGTCGGTGCGCAAGGACGCCGAGATCATCGACGGTCGCGTTGGCGAGACTTTCTCGGGGATCCGCGTCGTGCGCGCCTTTCGCGGCGAGCTGCGCGAGCTGCTCGACTACATCCGCGGGCGACACACCGTCCTGCGCAAGGAGCTGTTCGCCCACCGCCGCGAGCTCGTGCTCTGGTCGTCGTGGGGACTGCTGATGAGCGCGGTGAACGTCGTGATCGTCTGGTATGGCGGGTACCTCGCCATCGGTGGAAGGGCATCCATCGGCGACATCATGGCCTTCCAGTGGTACACGTTCCTGCTGCTCGGTCCGGTGTGGAACATCGTGAACTCCTTTTCCGAGCTGCAGCGCTCGCTGGCGGCGATGGAGCGGGTCTTCGAAGTCCTCGGCATGGAGGGTGACAAGCCCGATCGTCCCGATGCGCGGCCGGCACCGCGGGTAGTGCACGAGATCCGGTTCGAGAAAGTCGAGTTCGAGTACCGTCCGGGGCAGCCCGTCGTTCGCGACTTCAACGTGACGGTTCCCGGCGGATCGGTGATCGCGCTCGTCGGTCGAAGCGGCGCGGGGAAGACGACGGTCACCGACCTCGTCGCACGGTTCCACGATCCAACGCAAGGTCGGATTCTCGTCAACGGGTCCGACATCCGCGAATATCGCTTGCGGAGCTATCGCGACCTGCTCGCGCTCGTTCAGCAGGACGTCTTCCTGTTCGACGGGTCCGTTCGTGACAACATCGCGTATGCCCGACATAACGCGACCGACGCGGAGGTGGAGGATGCGGCCCGCCGGGCCAACGCTCACGAGTTCATCGTGAAGCTTCCGCAACAGTACGAGACGTTCATCGGGGAGCGCGGCGTGAAGCTGTCGGGTGGGCAGCAGCAGCGGCTGGCGATCGCCCGAGCCATTCTCGCCAAGCCGCAGATCCTGATTCTCGACGAGGCGACGAGCAATCTCGACACCGAGAGCGAGCAGCTGATTCAGGCCTCGATGGCGACGCTGCTCGCGGGGCGCACCACGTTCGTCATCGCGCATCGGCTCTCCACGGTGCGCCGCGCCGACCTCATCCTGTTGATGGAGGACGGCCGTGTCATCGAGCGCGGAACGCATGACGAGCTGATGCGGGCGCGCGGCGAGTACTCTCGCATGGTCCTTCGACAGGCCGAATACTCGGCGGAGAACGCGGGCGAGCTGCTGCACTGAGTCGAGCGACGTTGAAGGATCACCTCGAGGGGACACAGTCGTCCTCGGCCGCTCCAGGAAGAAAACGCGCCGTCCACGCCGCGGAGCTGTTGGCCCTTGCCGCGCTGTACGTTGGCGCCGCGCGAATCGGGCTCGCGTTGGACGCCGTCGCCGGGTTCGCGACCCTGGTCTGGGCGCCCAGCGGGATCGCGCTGGCGGCGCTCCTGCTCCGCGGGAATCGGCTGTGGCCCGGCGTTCTGCTTGGCGCATTCGTCGCCAACACGCTCACCGGTGCGCCCGTGCTCGTCGCGCTGGGAATCGCCACCGGTAACACGCTCGAGGCGGTGATCGGCGCGTATGCAGTCCGTCGAATTCCGGGATTCCACGCGGCACTGGACCGGGTCATCGATGCCCTGGGGCTGATCGTGCTCTCCGCGGCTTTGAGTACGGTGGTCAGCGCGACGATTGGCGTAGCGAGTCTGTACTTCGGCGGCATCGTAGGGCCGGCGGAGCTGGGACGCGCCTGGCGGACATGGTGGGTCGGCGACCTCATCGGCGACTTGCTCGTCGCGCCGGCCATCCTCGTGTGGGCCGCCACTCCCGATGTTCGGCCAGCCTCACGTCACTGGATGGAGACGCTGGCGCTCGTGGTGGCAGTGGTGGTCATCGGGTTCGCGGTGTTCGGCACCCAGTCACACGAGTTTCAGCAGGCGTATCTGATCTTTCCGCTCCTCGTTTGGGCGGCGCTCCGCTACGGACCGCGGGGCGCGGCCTCGGCCGCGCTCGCCGTCTCGATCATTGCGGTGTGGGGCACGGCGGCGGACCGCGGTCCGTTTGTCCAGTCCGCGCTGCACGAGAGTCTCTTCGCGCTGCAAACCTTCATGGGCGTTACCGCGGCGACCTTCCTGGTGCTCGGTGCCTCGATCGCCGAGCGCCGCGCGGCGATCCGGGAGGCGAGAGAAGCGATCTCGGAACAGCAACGCCTCCATGCGGAACGCGACATTGCCCACCAGCGCCTCCTCACGGTCCTGGAGCAATCACCGATCGCCATCGCCATCGCCGAGGCGCCGAGCGGACGGTTCATTTTCATGAATGAGGAGGCGGAGCGACTGCTCGGCCGACGTCCGACGATGAGCTCGGCTGGCGGCCCGGAGGGCGGCGAGGTGAAGGGATCGCACCCCGACGGCCGCCCCATGGCGCCTCACGAGTGGCCGCTCTCGCGGGCCTTGCATCGCGGAGAGACCGTCCGAAACGCGATCATACGCATCGCGCGCGCCGATGAAACGGCGGTGGAGATCGCAAGCAACGCGGCCCCAGTCCGAGACGGCACTGGCCGGGTGATCGCCGGTGTCGTGATTTTCTGGGACGTGACCGCCGAGCGTCGGGCCGAGCAGGAGCTGCGACACGCGCACGAGACCGTCGCGGCGGCGAACCGCGCCAAGGCAGAGTTCTTCGCCGTCATGAGCCACGAGCTCCGCACGCCGCTCAACGCGATTGCGGGATACGTCGAGGTGATGAGTCTGGGGATTCAGGGACCCATCACCGATCAACAGCGGGACTCCCTCGAGCGTATTCAGCGCAACCAGCAGCACCTGCTGGCGGTGATCGAGGACGTGCTGGTCTTCGCGAAGCTGGAGGCTGATCGCCTCCCGCTCGAGCTGAAAGTCGTGAAGGTCGGCGAGGCGCTCGGCGAGCTCGATGCGATCGTGCGACCAGCGCTTCAGCGAAAGGCGCTGACCCTGGAGTGCGATGCGTGTGATTCCACACTAGCGGTGCTCGCCGATCCGGAGAAGCTACGACAGATTCTCCTGAACCTGGTCGGCAATGCCATCAAGTTCACGCCTGCGGGAGGTCGCGTCAGGATGCTGGCGGCGCGCGAAGGTGACACGATTCGCATCTCGGTCAGCGATACCGGCATCGGCATTCCCGCAGACCAGCTCACGCGTGTCTTCGAGCCATTTTTCCAGGTGGAGCGAGGCCCGACTCGTCGCTATCCAGGTATCGGATTGGGCCTCTCCATCGCCAGTGATCTCGCGCGCGCGATGCGGGGAGACGTGCAGGTCGTGAGCAAGGTCGACGAGGGCACGACGGTGTCGATCGAGTTGCCGGCGGCGTGAAGCAAGGGTCCTCGGGGTCCTCAGGGTCCTCAGGGTCCTCAGTGTGCGGAACCCTGAGCACCGGAACCCCTGAGCACGCGGACCCTGAGGACCCTGAGGACCCCGAGGACCCTGAGGCCTCCAAATGCGCGTCTGCCTGACGAAGCGCGCCGACGGTGGCGCGATCCTCAAATGCGTGCGCGATGACGGCTCGGTAACGTGGCAGCGCCATGACGGGCGACAGGCGGCGTTCTTCCCGCTTCACGATCTCACGCACTTCGCGATCGAGAGCGTCCTGGGGATTCGTAGCGCTTTCTATGGATTGATCGCCGACGGCTGGGATATCGAAGACACGACGGGGAAGGGTTCACGAGGGCCACTTCCTCCCGAAGCTTTGGCAGTCGAGCTGATGGTGGGCGCCTTCGATCTGGAGCGCGCAGGAAGCGCATTCTGGTCGGCCACGGAGCTGGACGAGCATTGCCGCGGACCGGTCCGCGCCGATGGACAGCGGCTGCCGCGACCGATCGCCGAGGACGACCTGGCTCGAATTCGCGTGCAAATAGCCGAGCTGCTCGGGCGGTGGGCCGCGCTCCCTGTTGGAGGCACCCTGGAGCTTACGTTCTAACTAGTGACTGAGGTCCTCAGGGTCCTCAGGGTCCTCAGGGTCCTCAGGGAGGAAAACCCTGAGCACCTCGCACCCTGAGCACCCTGAGGACCCTGAGGACCCTGAGGACCCCGAGGACCCTGCAGTCCGACCGTTGCCGCCCGCGCGCAGCCCCGCTAGCGTCTTTATTGTCCCACACCGGTCGACCATATGACTCTCCGACTCGCGATCGCCGCGGCGCTCCTGCTTGCCGTGCTGCCCACCGCCGAAGCGCAGCAACAGCCGACTTCTCAACAATCGTCGCCTCGTCCACGTCGGACCGCGAAGCCGCCCCTTCACGGGCGTCATTGGATGGCGATCACCGGCAAGCCCCTCGGGGCCACGGCCGGCGCAATGATGTTCCAGAAAGGTGGCAATGCCGTGGATGCCGCATGCGCGATGCTCGCCTCGGTGGCCACGATGTGGGACGTCCTGTCGTGGGGCGGGGAGACGCAGGCGCTGATCTATCACCCGACCCTCAAGAAGGTGATCGGCATCAATGCGCTTGGCGTCGCGCCGACCGGAGCGACACCGGCGTACTACAAGTCGAAGGGATACCGCTATCCGCCGGAATACGGACCGCTCGCGGCCATCACTCCAGGGACGCCGGGCGGCCTGCTCGTTATGCTCGCCGAGTACGGCACGCTGTCGCTCGGTGACGTGCTGGCGCCGGCGATTCAGATGGCCGATGGCTACCCGATCGAGGCCGAAACGGCGAACTCGATCGAGCGCAACAAGGCGCGCCTCAAGGAGTGGAAGTACTCGCGCGCGGTCATGCTTCCGCACCTCGGGCAGGCCCGTGAGGCACCGGAGCCCGGAGCGATCTTCGTGCAGCGCGATCTCGCCGCCACGCTCCGCAAGCTGGTCGAGGCCGAGAAGCAGGCGCTCGCGCAGGGAAAAAGCCGGAAGGACGCCATCATGGCGGCGTACGATCGCTTCTATAAAGGCGACATCGCGCAGGAGTTCGTTCGAGGCGTGCAGGAGGAAGGCGGGCTCATCACGATGCAGGATCTCGCGAATTGGACGGTGCGCATCGAGGAGCCGGTCAAGACCACGTACAAGGGCATCGACGTCTACAAGCTTCAGTTCTGGCAGCAGGGGCCGGCGATGCTGCAGGCGCTCAACATTCTGGAGAACGCCGACCTGAAATCGATGGGCTACAACTCGCCGCGCTACATGCACACGCTGTATCAGGCGATGAACCTGGCGTTCGCCGACCGCGACTTCTATTACGGCGACCCATACTTTCCACCCGAGGAGCCGACACGAGGGCTTCTGTCGAAGGAGTACGCCAAGGCTCGTTATGCGCAGATCAATTGGGAGCGCAACGATCCGGAGGTGAAGCCGGGGGATCCGTATCCCTATCAGGGCGGCACGAATCCGTTCCGGCAGGTGCTCGCGCAGTGGAAGGTGCAGGCGCCGGACGACAGCACGCGTCGCAGCGGCCAGCAGGATCAGGTCGCGCCGTCGACTCAACCGGAGGACGATGGCGGTGAGGACCTGTTCGAGTCGGCCTTCTATCGCGGAACGACGTCCATTCAGACGGCGGACACGACGGGGTGGGTCGTCTCGATTACGCCGAGCGGTGGGTGGGTACCGGCCGTGATCGCGGGACGGACGGGAATCGGCTTGAGCCAGCGTGGACAGAGCTTCGTCACCGATCCGGCCGACGGGCCGTTCAACGTGATGGAGCCGGGCAAG
The DNA here is from genome assembly GCA_035253695.1 of Gemmatimonadaceae bacterium. Classification (GTDB taxonomy): domain Bacteria; phylum Gemmatimonadota; class Gemmatimonadetes; order Gemmatimonadales; family Gemmatimonadaceae; genus JAICNG01. The sequence goes on along the minus strand of DATFBS010000086.1, from coordinate 5,266 downwards.
CGGCCGCGGGTGACCCTCACGCCGACGCTGGCGCTGCGCGACGGCGCGCCGTACCTGTCGTTCGCCGTGCAGGGGGGAGATTCGCAGGATCAGAATCTCCTGCAGTTCTTCCTGAACGTGGTCGAGTGGGGAATGACGGTGCAGCAGGCAGCCGAGGCGCCGAACATCAACAGCTCCCAGATGCGCTCGAGCTTCGGCGCCCACGAGACTCGTCCGGGACGGCTGCTCGTCGCGTCCTCCACTCCTGACAGCGTGCGTGCGACCCTCAAGCGAATGGGCTACACGCTCGAGTTCGCCGAGCGCACCTCAGGGCCGATCAACGCGATCTTCTTCGATCGAAAGCACGGCACGTTCTGGGGCGGGTCGAGCCATCATGGGGAAGATTACGGCATAGCGTGGTAGAGGTGCTCTAGGTGCTCCAGGTGCTCGAAGGCTCAGGGAGACTGCAATTCACCTCGAGCACCTCGAGCACCTCGAGCGCCTCGAGCGCCTCGAGCACCTCGAGCTCTCACCAACCGCCACGGAAAGAAGTACACCGCATACACCACCGCATAGACCAGAAAGCTGTCCAGCCGCGCGAAGTGGGCGAAGGCGAAGAAGAAGATCAATCCGTGCATGCGGAGGACGTTTCGATAGGGGGCCATCATCGCGGCCCCCTTCTTTGCGTTCGCCGCCTTGCGCGCCGCGATCGCGGTAGCGGTGACAGACAAGTCGTCCTTGAACAACGGCGGTTGTCTCAGGAAGCCCGCACGCTCGGCGAGAAACGCCGCAGGCAGGAATAGCCAATACCTCGACACGACCTCGAGATACGTGGACATGTCGGCGGATCCGACTCGACCCGCGTCGCTGCCATCGAGCGGGAAGAAACTGTACAGGAACTGCGAGTGGACATAGTGAAAGCCACCGAAGTGGACCGTGAAAAAGGCGAGCATGAACAGTCCGCCGAGTACGAGCACGGCAATGCCGGCGGCGGTCGCGCCCCTGTGTCGTGTGACGAGCTGCTGAGTAAATGCGCGGTCGCGCGACGCCGCGCAGGCGAGATCGATTCCGGGACGGATGATCGTCCAGACGATCATCGAATAGCCGACGACGAAGCTCGAAAGCCAGAGGCTCCACACGAGATCCGTGGTCGTCCATCCCGCCATCCAGGCCACGGCGAGCCCGAGGACGAATGCGAGGGCATCCGGCCAGGCGGAGGACCAGTGGTCGGCAGTGCTTTCTTCGGTCATAGGTGGCAAGGAAGGACCAGGCATTCGACTGCTTGAGACCGGGGCGAGTAACCGGGCCTGCGCAACGAGCCTGGAGAGCGATAGCACAGAGACACATAGAGAACTTCAACTGCAAGTGCTTTTGCAAAGCTTCGCCGTTGGAGTTCTCCGCGTGTCTCTATGCAGTGTCTCTGTGTGTCTCTGTGCTACCGCTTTCTAGGGCTCGTTGTGCGGAGAACCTCCGACCATCGACTTTGGCGCCCGGACCGCCACGACGTGCGCGCGCGCGCACTCCACGCCCGCCGCAGAAAGACTCACCGTTACCACCACCTTCCTCTCACCCACCTCCAGCGGAGTCGCCCGCAGCACCAGCTCGGGGCCGAGTGGCGTCGGCCGCAGGAAGTCCACTCGCAGCGACGCCGTCACGAACCGTGGAGTCGGGTCCTCGCCCGGTCGACCGCCCGCGGTGGCGAGCGATGCACCGGCCGCCGTGGCCATGGCATGACAATCGGCCAGCGACGCGATCAGACCACCATACACGAATCCCGGAAGTGCCATGTGGTACGGGGCCGGGACGAAGCGCGCGAGTGCCTCGCCGTCCCTCCACTCGCTTTTCACATGCAGACCGTTCGTGTTGAGACGGCCGCACCCGTAGCAATGTGAGAAATCGTCGGGATAGAGATCCTGGAGCATGCCCATGGCGCCATGTCCTCAGCGCGCTCGCGCGAGCTCGAGCACGTGAATCTCCAGCGGGCCGAGCGAAGGAAGCGGCCGATAGCCCTGTATTCGCCCATTCGTTCCCACACGAAGCGGCTGCCCGGCCGGGCCACCCAACAAGCTTCTGAGCGTGTATCGGCCTGATGGCACGGCACGCTCTGGGGATGCGAGTGCCGGTCCAGCGAGGGGTGCGGCACCGAGATTGGCGATCACCAGCACGACGCGATCCTCCAGCCGCCGGACGTACGCCGCCGCCGCATCGCTGGTCGTCGTCAAGGGCACGAGCTCACCACCGCCTAACGCCGGGTGCGCGACGCGAAGATGGATGAGCCGGCGGTGGAGGTTCAATAACGAGGTCGGATCGCCGTCCTGAGCTTCCACGTTCGCCGTCATCGAATCGGGCATGAGCGGCTCCCACGCGGCGCCACGCGTGAATCCCGCCGCCGGGCCACGAGTCCAGTGCATCGGCGTGCGGAGTCGAGGATCCGGCTTGTCCCCCGTCATGCCGATCTCTTCGCCGTAATAGACGAAGGGCAGCCCAGGCAGCGTGAGCAGCAGCGTAATCGCGAGCTTGTTGCGGGCAAGGTCGCCCTTGAGCTCAGTCAACGTGCGAGTCTGGTCGTGATTCCGGAGGAAGGGCGACCAGCGATCGGCCGGCACGGCCCGCTGAAGGCGTATGTATGGCTCGAAGAGCTTCTTCGCCGAGCCAGTGCGAACGGCCTCGAGCAGCGCATCCGAGGCCGCGAACGCAAAATGCGAGTCGAGCTGATCCGGGTAGTAGGGAAGCATCGAGCCAACGCTGTCCCACACCTCACCCACCGTGTAGGCGTTAGGCGCGGCGCGGCGGATGTGCGCCGCGTACTCGCGCAGGAATGCGTGAGTCCCCGGTGTTCCCGACAAGCGAGTGCCTTCCTCCACCAGATAGGGAATGGCATCGAGACGGAACCCGTCGACACCCATCTCGCCGAGCCAGAACGTGGCGACCCTCTTGGCTTCCTCGCGCACGGCGGCATGCTCGTAGTTCAAGTCCGGCATCCCGTGCCAGAAGATTCCGTAGTAGTACTCGTCGCGCACCGGCGACTTGTGCCAGACTTCCTGTCCCCACGGTCCCTTGATGTCGGGTTTCGTCGGCGACCACCGAAACCAGCTTCTGTACGGCGATCCCGGGTTGAGCTGTGCGTCCTTGAAGTACGGATGCTCGCTGGACGCGTGATTCAACACCATGTCCACGAGCACGCGAATTCCACGACGATGCGCTTCGGCGATCAGGCGCTTGAAGTCGTCGTTGGTGCCGTACTCGGGATTCACCCGGTAGTAGTTCTTGACGTCGTATCCGTGATAGCTGGGTGACGCTGCCACCGGCATCAGCCAGATGCAGCGCGCGCCGAGGTCGCGCCGCATGTCGGGCGTGCCGTCGTTGATATAGTCGAGCTTTTCGATCAGACCGTTGATATCCCCGATCCCGTCGCCGTCGCTGTCGTAGAACGACCGGACAAAGATCTCGTAGCACACGGCGCCACGCTTCCAGTCCGATGAACCAGCCGTGGCCGCACGCTGCGCTGCGCAGGGGATGGCGCCCATAATAAGGGCGACGAGAAAGGCTGAGTAGGTGATTCGACCCATGTGATCCTCACCAGTGCGATCGACCATCGGCGCCGAATAGATGGAGTCGCTCGGCGCGCGCGCGAACTCGTATCTCCTCTCCTACGTCCGGGACCGAATCGTTCGCCACGACAGCCATGAGACGGTGCGGTCCCGCATCGAAGTGCACGTGTGTAGTACCGCCCAGACGCTCCACGAGCACAACCCGGCCGGAGAGAGTGTTGCCCACGGGTGCTTCGGAATCAATCACCAGATCCTCCGGCCTCACTCCCAGGGTCGTTGGATGCGACGGAGGCGCTGTCGCGCTGTGATTCGGCGCGAGCTCGATCCGTACCCCATCCGCGACGAAGAACAGGTCATTCCCTTCGCGCGTCACGAGGCCCTCGACGAAGTTCATCCGCGGCGTACCGATGAAGCCCGCGACGAACCGGTTGGCGGGTGCCCGATAGATGTCTATGGGTCGGCCGATCTGCTGGATGTGTCCATCCGCCAGCACCACGATCCGATCTCCCAGCGTCATCGCCTCGACCTGGTCGTGCGTGACGTACACCGTCGTCGTCCTTAATCGACGCTGCAAGCTCCCGATCTCGATGCGCATTTGGGCCCGAAGTCCGGCATCGAGATTCGACAGTGGCTCGTCGAAGAGAAACACTTTGGGCTCGCGCACCATTGCCCGGCCCATCGCGACCCGCTGTCGCTGCCCGCCGGAAAGCTGTTTCGGCTTGCGATCCAGCAAGGGCTCGAGTCCCAGAATGCCGCCCGCCCACGCGATTCTCCTGTCGATCTCTGCTCGCGCGACTTTCTTGAGGCGCAAGCCGAGCGAGAGATTCTCGCGGACGGTCATGTGCGGATACAGCCCATAGTCCTGAAACACCATCGCGACGTCTCGATCGCGAGGTGGCACGGCGGTGACGTCGCGACCGTCGATGCGAATAATCCCCGTCGACACGCTCTCGAGCCCGGCCAGCATGCGGAGAATCGTGGATTTTCCCGATCCCGACCCGCCCACGAGCACGAGCAGCTCACCGTCGTTGACATCGAGGGTGAAATCCTCGACAACGGTGGTTTCCCCGAATCGCTTCGTGACGTGATCAAATGAGACTGACGGCATGTCGTCGCTTTAGCTCTCCCATGGAGTGGCTGCGCGATGCACCCGCAGATGGTCGCAGAAACTGGCAACAGTAACTGCATCGGGAAAAGCGTGTGACGCGGATTACGCGGATTTGAACTGCAAAACGGCACCGATACAGCAACGGCAACCCCCAGGGCTTTTGGAACGGCTCTTGGTGAAGGTGTCTATTTGCCAGATCGGATCCTCGAACGCAAAAGGTGTTGCAGTTCCCAAAGTCTTTGCAGTGGCCGTATCCGTGCCGTCTTTGTTTTCAGATCCGCGTAATCCGCGTCACACGCTTTTCCCAATGCAGTTGCTGTTTGTGGTTCGGACCTCTTCACTACCCTTTGGTTCCCGACCCGGCCATGCTTTCGATGAAATAGCGTTGCAGGAACACGTATGCGATCACGACCGGCACCACGAGCACCATCGCCGACGCCAGCGATACCCCCAGCGATCCGGCTCCGCCGCCCAGGGCGAAGACGGTGAGCAATTGTGGCAGTGTCATCAGCTGCTGCTCGCGAACTACGAGAAGCGGCCAGAGCACTTCATTCCACGATCCCATGAAGGTGAAGATGGCCACGATCGCGAGCACGGGCTTCGCGAGGGGCCAGAAGATCGTGAACAG
>DATFBS010000085.1:0-8629 GCA_035253695.1 Gemmatimonadaceae bacterium | reverse complement strand
TCGAGGGCGGCGCCGATCTTCGGCCAGTTTCGCGGGCCCTGCGTCTTCAAGTGAGAGACTTGAAGCGGACATCCGGCGGCGCGCGCGACGGCAATCGATTCGTCGAGCGACTCCAGAAGCCGATCGTCCTCGTTGCGCATGTGCGTCGCGTAGGGGAGGCGTGCAGCCGCGAGCGGCTGGCAGAGCGCGGCCAGCTCCTCCTGCGTCGCGAACGCGCCGGGTACGTACTCGAGCCCCGAGGACGCACCACACGCGCCGTGCTGGATGGCCGCACTCACCAGCGCGCGCATTCGCGCGATCTCGGCCGGCGTAGCACGACGGTCGTCGTCGCCGACGACGATTCCTCGCACCGTGCCCAGCCCGACCATCGAGGCCACGTTCACCGCGCTGGGCAGGGCATCCACGGCAGCCAGGAAATCACCTAACGATGGAAAAGGTCCCTGGGCACGCAGTGAGCGACGGAGCTGGGTGCTTGCGCTCGGATCGTCGCGAGACGGGCCGCGCGAGCCACCATCCTGCCCGACGATCACCGTCGTCACGCCCTGCCGAATCACCGACTCGGCCCGAGGATCATCGAACAGGGTGCCGTCGGCATGCGAGTGGATGTCGATGAACCCCGGAGCGACGGCAAGGCCCCGCGCATCGATCTCGTCCCCGCCGCGACCGTTCAGCGCTGGCCCTATCGCGGCGATGCGCCCGTCGACGATGGCGACGTCGCCTTCGAACGGTGCCCCGCCTGACCCATCGACGATCGTCCCGTTCCGGACGACGAGATCCCATCGCGCTCGTCCCGGCAAGCTGACCCGGCCGCCGCAGCCGAGCGACGCCAGCGCGGCGCCGGCCGTCGCGAGGAAATCGCGGCGGCGCATCGCGGGCCGCTCAGTCACGGCGCTGCGCCAACGAGCAGCGGTGAGGTCGCTTCGCTCGCCTCGAGTGCGTCCTCGCGATAGGAGAGCCAGCCGGTGTTTTCCTCGACGACGAGCTCGACGTCGGTGCCGAGCGGCAAGGTAAGGTTGGGGACCTCGTGGCCGGCGGGAAAGTCCATCAGCACAGGCACGTTGAGGTCGGCGACGAGGTCGAGGAGAAAGTCCTCGAACTCGTCTTCTTCGGAGCGGTCGATCGACAGCTGTCCGAAGACGATACCCCGCACGTGACGCAGCAACCCGGCGGCCCGGAGGTGGACGAGTCGCTCGTCGGTCACCGACATGGGATCGCGCGTCTCCTCGAGGAAGAGAATGGCATCGCGCGTATCCACCTCGTACGGGGTGCCGATCGTCTGTTGAACCAGCGACAGGTTTCCGCCGATGAGACGGCCGACGGCGCGCCCGGGTCGCGTCGCGCGCGCCATGCCGCGGCCGATGCGCGACGAAGGACGCGGGGTGGTCAGCGCCTGGATCAGTCCGGCGAGGGTGGGATCGCGCGTGCTCGGGATGAGGTCATCGACGGTGGGGCCGTGGAACACGCGGAGTCCGGCGCGGCGCATGAGCCACAGGTGGAGCGCGGTGATGTCCGAGTAGCCGACGAATGGCTTGGGATTCCGGCGAAAAACCTCCGGATCGAGATGGGGCAGCATGCGAACGGCACCGTAGCCGCCGGTGCCGCCGATGACCGCCTTCACTCGGGGATCGAGCCACATGCCGGTAAAGTTCTCGGCGCGTCGCTCGTCCTCGCGTCGCTGGAAGCGTCGGATCTCGTTGATCTCGGGGTCGAGCAGCACCGGGTATCCCGCGCGCTCGAGCGCTTTGACGCCGCGCATGAGCCAGCCTTCGCGCGGCGAGTACGATGGAGCGACAACGCCGATCGCGTCGCCCTTCTGAAGAGCGGGGGGACGAACGAGCGGCGGAAGACCTTCGGAAACTTCGGATGTCATGGGGAGGAAGGGCGGGTGCGACGGGCCCTTGAATGTATCCGGGGTCGGGTCCGGGAGGGAGCATGTCAAAATGCCCGAACAAGGGCCGTCGAACGGGTGTTCCGAGCTTCTAGGTGGGCTTAACTGCTCGTGGCGGCGACGGGAGCCACTGGTGCGGGCGACCGGCAGGATTCTCGGCCGCCTAACGACTCGCCCGTCAGTTCCACGCAGCGACGGCCTTCAAGAGCAGTAGCACAGAGACACACCGAGACATCCACGGATGTCTCGGTGTGTCTCTGTGCTAACGCTCTTGAAAGCCTCGTTGGCCACGGGTCTGAGACTGCGACGCCCATCACAAAGCGCGCGGCGCGCCGTCACTGTGGCAACCCTCTCCTCGGGACTAGATTCCGCCCATGTCCTCGTCCGAGACATACTATCGAAAGGGATTCGGCCTCAAATCGGCCGTGCAGGGAACGCTCGACGCGGACTACTCGGGCGGGCTCGTCGATTTGCTCCGCGAGCGGGATCGCTCCCTCACGATCGGCGACGTCACCATCCGATTGGCTCGGGAGTTCGGCTTCTGCTACGGGGTGGAGCGGGCGGTCGAGTACGCCTACCAGGCGCGAAGCAAGTTTCCCGACCGGCGCATCTTCCTCGTCGGCGAGATCATCCACAACCCGCACGTCAACGCCAAGCTTCGGTCGATGGGCATCACCATCCTCCAACCGGAGCAGGGAGCATTCGACTATTCATCGGTCGCGCCGGAAGATGTCGTCATACTGCCGGCGTTCGGAGTCACCATTCGCGACTTCGAGACGCTGCGCGGGATCGGATCCGTGGTCGTCGACACGACATGCGGCTCCGTGCTCAACGTCTGGAAGCGGGTCGAGAGCTATGCGAAGGACGGCTTCACTGCCCTCATCCATGGCAAGTACTATCACGAGGAGACACGGGCGACGGCATCGCAGGTGACGAAATTCCCCGGCGGCCAGTACCTGATCGTGCGCGACATGGCCGAGGCGACGCTCGTGTGTGAGTACATCGAAGGAAAGCTGGATCGAGCGACACTGATGGCCCAGCTCGGCAAAGGCGCGGGTCCCGGGTTCGATCCCGAGCAGCATCTCGAGAGAATCGGAGTGGCCAACCAGACGACCATGCTCGCACGCGAATCGCTGGCGATTGCGGAAGCCGTCGGCGCGGCCATGGCGCGCGCGCATGGGGAGGCGCATCGAGCCGGACACTTCCGATCGTTCGACACGATCTGCTCGGCGACGCAGGATCGGCAGGACGCGGTGGAGGAGCTCCTGCGCGAGCCGCTCGACGCGATGCTCGTGATCGGTGGCTACAACTCCAGCAATACGATCTCGCTCGCGGCGATCTGCGCGACGAAAGTGGCGACGTACCACGTGGAGGACGCAACGTGCATCGACCCCGAGCGGGGAACGGTTCGGCATTGGGACGCGACCCGGAAGGGGGAAGTCGAGACGGCGGGATGGCTCGCGCCGTCGGGAGCGCTGCGGGTCGGCATCACGGCTGGTGCGAGCACACCGAACAACAAGATCGGCGATGCGGTAGCGCGCGTGTTGGCGACGCGCGGAATTGGGCGCGAGGACATCGCGTGAGCTCCGAGTGATGAGCCGGGCGCCTGTCGCGACGCCGCCCGGGATCGTCGAGCTCAGCTCCGATAACGCGCGCGTCGCTTTCGTTCCGGCACAGGGGGGGCGGGTGATTGCTCTCTTTCTCGGTGGGCGCCAATGGCTCGCCGATGGCGACCGCGGCGGACTCACGGAATGTTTCCCCACCATCGCCCCCTGCACGGTTTCCTCCGGGATCCCCTCGCTCGGGGGGCAGGCCCTGCCCGCGGGCGGCGAGATTTCCGCGCGTGCCCCGTCGTTCACGATGGAGACGCACGACCCTGACGAAGGAGCGGCAGCGCTTCGCGCTGTGACGGAGTGGACGGGCGAGCGGGCACCGTGGCGGTACGCCCGCGAGCTGCGCGTCGTGCCGGACGCGGTGATCATGCGCTACTGGCTGACGAATGAAGGAAAGGAGAAGCTGCCCTTTCTCTGGGGGGCGCGCGCTACGCTTCCCCTCGGTGAGGCGACGATGCTCGAGCTACCGGACAGCTCCCGCACGCGCATCGGTGCACAGCAGGGCATCGATCTACTCGGCGTTGGCGCGGAGCATCGCTGGCCCAAGCTCCGGAGCGCCAAAGCGATTGTGGACTTCTCGAAGCCCGACGCGGTCGCACGCAAATTCTCATGCACGCTGTTCGTGGACCTGGCGTCGGGTCGCGCCTCGGTGACGGAAGGCGCACACCGGCTGTACGTGGAGTTCGACGCGTCACGCGTTGCGAACTTCGAGGTGAGCGTGGACCGCCGCGGATGGGCGCCGTTCGGCGGCGGATCCAACACCTCGTCGGTGGTGATCGCGCCACGCATCGGCGTCCCGGACTCTCTCAGCGAAGCTCTCGGCGGATGGAATGGGGCGCAGTGGGTGGCGCCCGGCGAGACGCGGGAGTGGGAAGTGGTTTACCGGGGCGAGAGGGTGAAGTAGAGAAGGCGCTGAAAGCGCTGGAGGCGCTGAAGGCGCTGAAGGCGCTGAAGGAATTCCCTTCAGGCCTCCAGCGCCTCCAGCGCTTTCAGCGCCTCCGTCTTCTCGTGACGCTCCTCACTTTTTTTTGCCGGAAACGAGTCGCGCTGAGCAACCGCGCGGATACCACACGGCAAAACACCGACAGGGCACGCCGCTTGATCCGAACGATCGCACGTGGGTCGCGCGCGGGTTGCACGACCACCGCTCCGGGCGGGTGCCAGTCTGCTGGCTCTCGTTGGACGGATGTATCATCTGCCTAACGATAGCCAGTCGAAGCGGCCTGACGTGGTCCGGCTCGCGGTGTCGTGTCCTCTGTGACGCGGCTGTGGACGCAGGCCGACCATGCAACACGACAACTCCTATGACGACGTTGAGCGGGGCGATACTCGCATCAGCGCTCTGCCTCGGTGTGTCCGCTCCGGCAGGCGGGCAGCTACGAACACTCGAGCTCGGAGCCGCCGGCGACTATCTCGGCTGGTCATCGATGCTTCCGGCGGCAGACAGCGAATCGGAGACCCGGGTCGGATTCCGGTCTCAATGGACGCTGGGTGCGACCCTCTCGGCCTGGTTCGGGCATGCGGTCGGCATTCGCGCGAACGCGATGTATGCGCGCACGTCGCTCATCCGAAGCGACGATCCTTTCTACGAGTCGCGCCCCGCGGAAGCTTTCATCGATCGTGACGTGCGCGTGCTGTCGGCGTCGGGCGACCTGGTTGTCCGCCCGCTCGGCGCGAAGCCGCGACGCCTTCTCTTCCTGATCCCTGTCGTGCCCTACCTGGCGCTGGGAGCCGGGGTCACATGGATCGACCCCATTCCAGGCGAGTCGTGTACGGACTCTCCCGACAGCTTCTGCGGCACGATCTTCAATGCAGATACTTCCGCCTACTTTCTGGAGCGAGGAACCGTACCGACCGGCCTCGTCGCGTTTGGCCTCGAAGTCCCCCTGCATCGCAATCTGGGGCTGCGCGCCGAGGTTGGAGATCGCGTGATGCGCTCGCCGCTTTCACGCATTTCCACGAATGGAAACGGCGACCCCGTTCGCGGCGATCGCGTCGAGCGCATCGTCCATGGCGCGTATGCTCGCTTTGGCGTCCGCCTGTTCCCGGGGATGTACCGTCCGAGTCCACCGTCGCTGACGCCAGCGTCACCAGTGGCGGTCGCCCCGGTGACCCCGGTCGAGCCGCCTCGCGCACCGCCCGAGGTGAGCGCACCGGTCGGCGCCAGGATCATGGCGCCGGACACCGCGAGCCGCCCTGTGGCCGAATCCGCCTCGCGCGAGAAGCCCGACTCGGTCATGACCCTGCTGGACGTTGGAGCGCGTGTCGATACGATCGCGCCCGAGACGGTGTGGGCAACCGCGGCGGGCGCGGTGCAGACCGGAGCCGCCGCCACGACGACCGCCGCCGCCGGTAGCGATGGCCACTATGATGTCGTGCTCGACGTGCCTAACGTTTCGGTGGACGAGATCACGCTCGAGGTCAACAACCTGCACGCGCACGTCTCGCTCGACGCGAAGGTCGCCAAGCTCGTGTCGCTGAACGTCGGCGCCGACGCCGGCATTGACCGCGTCTTCCTCGGCATCCGCGGCGTTCAGGCGGAGGCCTACCTGAAGGTCGACCTCGACAACGTCACCAAGATCGTCGATCGCGTGCTGACGACGATCGATCGCAACCCCGAGATCATCAGCGGTCTGCTCTCGACCCTCGAGACGACGGTCGAGACCGTCGGGAACGTCGCAAACACCGCATTGCAGCCCGGCGGCGTGGTGAGTCAGGTCGTCGAGACGGTGGGCGACGTCGCCAACACGGCACTGCAACCGGGCGGTGTGGTGAGTCAAGCGGTACAGACGGTCGGCGACGTCGCAACCACGGCACTACAGCCCGGCGGAGTCGTGAGTCAGGTCGTCGAGACGGTTGGCGATGTGGCGACGACGACGTTGCAGCCGGGTGGCGTCGCAAGCCAGTTGGTGGGAACGGTGGGCGGAACGCTTCAGAACCTCACGACGCAGGGGGGTCTGTTGAGCGCGGAGGGATTGAACGCGCTCGGACAGACTGTGGCGCGCACCGTCGATGGCACTGGCCGCATCCTGGAGCGCACGCTCGATCGCACCGGGACGCTCGTCGGCGAGCAGGTCCTGGGGAACGTGCTTCAGCTCCCGATCCTCGGACAGGCGCTCGGGCCGACCGGACAGCTCCTGCGCACGGTGCAAGATGTCTCCGGGGCGCTCATTGAAGTCACTCTCGATGCCGCGGGCAATGTTCTTGGAACGCGTGTATTGCAGCAGGCGGGTGCCGCGGCCGTGCCCCTATTGAATGCGCCGTCGCCTGCTCCGGTCCCGGCGAGCGGGGTAACGCCGCCCGCTGTTACCCCGGCCGCAATGACACCGGCGGTGACGCCGGCCGCGGTGACGCCGACCGCCCTCACACCGAGCGCTCCCGTGCCGATGGCCCCGGCGCAGCTCAGCGACGCTGTGGAGCAGGGAACCAAGCTGCTGCTGGTCGCCGTTGGCGTTAGGCCCGACGGCAACATCGTGCAGCGCGTCGTGGATCCAGCAGGGACGCTGTTCGAGCGCCTCATCGATCCGATATCCGGCCAGGTTCTTTCGAAGACGCCGATCGGCAACATCCTCAAGCTCGGCCTCGTCAACCAGCGCGTGGATTCGATCGGCAACATCGTTCGCGTCGTCCAGGATGTCTCTGGCGGCCTCGTCGAGCTGACGATGAGTCAAGCCGGCGTGCTTACACGCATGCGGGTGGTGAAGCTCGGATCGGCCATTCTCTCGGCGGTGACGCAGCCGATCACCTCCGCGCTCGGCGCAGCCAACCAGCTCGTGAACAACTCCTCGGCGGGTTCCGTGCTCACTAGCCCTCCGGAGGAGGACGCCGAGGAAGCCCCGGCACCCGTCAGCGATAGTTTGCCCACCCTCCTGCTCGGGCAATTCTTGAACGAGCGGGGACGTTTGGTGCAGCGCTTCGTCGACGTTCGAGGGAACATCACCGAACGGTACCTCAACGCCGCGGGCCAGCTCATCGTCAAGAAGCGCGCGTCGAATGCGCGTCGGCTTCCGCCGCTCCGCGAGTACTCGACCGCGACCGGCGAGTTCGTTCGTGTGGTACGCGACGATCTCGGGGCGCTTCTGGAGCTGACCTTTGGGCGCGACGGGAAGCTGGGTCAGGTCCGGATACTCGCGCGCGATCCTGCCGCGGCATCGCAGCCTGTGCCGCGCCAAACGACAACCACGGCACGGCCGCCAGCGGTTCCACCGGTTACTCCAGTGACACCGGTAACGCCGCTCGCTGCCGCTGCTGCACCGGCGCCGTTCGCGGGACCGGTCGCAGGTGTGGTGCTCGTGATCGCGCAGACCGCCAACGCGGCGGGACAGGTGGTGCAGCGAATCGTGGATACGGGCGGAAAGATCGTCGAGCGGACGATCGATGCCTCCGGCAACGCGATTGCGCAGCGCGAGGTGGGAAGCCTGCTTCAGCTACGCTTGGTGAGTCAGATCCCCCAGGGCGATGGCCGCTTGCTCCTGATCGCGCGCGACGTGACGGGGACGTTGCTCGAGATAACGCTCGGAACGGATCGGCGGGTGCAGACGGTGAGGAAGATCGCTGGCTGAAGCGCGCTAAGGGCGCTAAGGGCGCTGAACGTGCACACCGGACTGCGAATACTGTGCACTTCCAGCGCCCTTAGCGCCCCTAGCGCCCCTAGCGCCCCTAGCGCCCCTAGCGCCCCTAGCGCCCTTAGCGCCCTTAGCGCCTTCGCTACTCCATAATCGTCCCGAACGCCTTGAGCTGCTCCTCGATGACCCGCTTATCGCCTGCGATGACGATGGTCATCGTGTCGTCCTTCAGATACTCGCGGGCGATGCGCTGCACATCGGCGGGGGTCACGGCGTAGATCTTCCGCACCAGGTCGCGGAGATAATTCTCGCCCAGGCCGTGCAGCTCCGTGAACTGGAGCTGATTGATGATGCCGTTTCGCGACGAGTTTTGCAGCACGAAGATTCCCGCCAGATACCTCTGAATCGACTGCAGCTCCTGAGCCGACGGCGGCTCGGACTGGAGCCGGTCGATCTCGTGGAAGATCTCCTTCAGTGACGGGCCCGTCACGTTGGTCGTGACGTCGGCGATCTCGGCCCAGTACGCATTCTTCAGGAATGGATTAATCGTGCTGAACGGCGAG
>DATFBS010000084.1:0-28268 GCA_035253695.1 Gemmatimonadaceae bacterium | reverse complement strand
TTTGCATTGCATTTCGTTTTCGACATCACTCGCAAGGCAACGGGTGTTCGTGCGCCCCTCAGCGAGATGGCGCTCTACAGCGTGATGAACGGAAAGATTGCGCACGAGGAGTTTTTCTACGCGGGGGTCTAACCGGCTCGTGCGCGCCTGCGGCATAACTAGCGGTTGTAGCCGTCACGAGCGAAGTTTGAACGCTGCGTTCTGCGGACCACGCGCATTCGATGCGATGTTTGGAGAGAGCACGCCATGGCCATCTCGATAAACCGAGAACCTCACGGCACGCGGGTCGTCGTCGGCCCACAACTCACTGTCGCCAATCGCCAGGAGTTCAAAGATCTTGTCCTGACCGAGCTCAGGCAAGGCGCGCGAACATTCCTCATTGACTTCGGCCCCACCACGTACATCGACAGCTCGGGGCTCGGCGTCCTCGTATCCATCTTGAAGAAAGTGCGCGAACACCAGGGCGAGCTCCGGCTCCTCAATCTCGGCGAAGAGTTGCGCGCGCTCTTCCGGCTCACTCTTCTCGACAAGCTGTTCCAGTTCGATATCGACGCGCCGCCCGGCGGCGACGCGACAGCGGGTTCGCGGGCGCCGCTCAAGCCGCGCCCCGGGCCTCTCTACGGGACTGCCCAAGCCGAGTCTCCGCCGCGTGACGAAGCGCCGCCACCGTGAGATGCTTGGAGCGCCCGCAGAACCAGCTCTTGGGCCTGACGAGCGCGATGCTGCTCAAGGAAGCCATCACCGTTGAACGCCTTATCGCGCTGTCGCGCGAGGTGAAACGCAGCGCTCTGCGACGCACGATCGACGCGATTACTGGAGAGGACCTGTGGCTGAAATCGCGATCCGCTACTGCGCGTACTGACTCTCGGGGCTCCACGCCGCCCGGGTGGCGGGGCGCTTGCGCCGTGAATTCGGTCGCGACGTGGCGATGGTCCACGGCAGCTATGGGGAGTTCAAAGTGCTGGTGAACGATCAGATCGTGATCGACGCCGGCGCGCTGACCGCGCTTGGCGTCGTCCCCTCCAACCGCCGGATCATCGAGGCGGTGCGCGCGCGCCTCGAAGGTGAATCACGCAGGTCGGGCGTGGCCGGTAGTCGAAGGGTATGACGTTCGCCCGATTGGATTCTCGTCTCGGTTGAGAATCTCCATGCGCAACTCGGTCGAAACGAATACTTGGCCGTACTCCACCAGCCCGCGCCGGATTCCTCTATGGACGGCGATCGGAGCGCTGCTGTGCGTTGCGGCATGCTCGCGTTCCAGTCAGTCGGCCGTCTCCCAATCCGGCACACGCCAGGCGCTCGAGGCGATCGTCCGGGACTTTGCGGAACAACATCGACTGCCCGGTCTTGCCGCCGGAGTCTGGCGACGCGGCGAGGTAATTCTCCGGATGGGCGTGGGCCATCAGAATGGACCGGGGTCGCCTCCGATCGACGGCGAGACCGTCTTCCACCTCGCGTCGGTCACCAAACCATTCGTCGCGACTGCTGTTATGCAGCTCGTGGACGAAGGGAAGATGTGCCTCGACTGCCCCCTACGCCGCTACCTGCCGTACTTCTCTATGCAGGGCCCGGGTGCCGATCAGATCACCATCCGGCAGCTCCTGACCCACACGGCTGGTATGGGCGACACGAGCGACTTCGGCTGGACCACTCCGGAGTACGATGACGGGGCGGTGGAGCGATACGTTCGCAGCCTGGCAACTCTGCGCGTCGACTTCGCCCCCGGATCAGGTTGGCGCTACAGCAACCGCGGCTTCGACGTGCTCGCGGACGCGATCGCCAAGGCGGACGGTCAGCCTTTCGAAGCCGTCATTCAACGGCGCATCCTGATGCCGCTTGGCATGCGGCGCAGCACCTTGTTGATGAGCGACATCGACTCGGCCCGGATGGCGCGTGGTCATCGGCGCAATGGTAGCGCCGTCGGCTACTATCCCTACAATCGCCGCCACGCTGGCAGCTCTACGCTCCACTCCACGCTCGACGACATGCTCCGATGGGCAGCCGCCAACCTGGGACGCGGCGCCCTACATCAGCGGCGTATCCTGCCGGCCGCCGCCTTCGATGAGCTCTGGCGCCCCTACCGGGACATCCGAGCGACGATCGCCGAGCAGACGCGCAGGGCGGGCTACGTATTCCCATACGATAGCATGGCCATCGGGCTCAGTTGGTTCCTCCCCGTCCAGGACGGCCGCGAACTGGTCTATCACAGTGGCAGCGATCCCGGATTCGCGAGCAACATTCTGCTCTCTCCGTCGGAACAGATCGGCGTGGTGGTGCTGATGAACGCGAGCGGTGCCGACCCGCGAGCCCTCAGCCGAGCTCTGCTCGACGCGGCGACGGAAGTCCCATGAGCTGCCGCGGAGACCACGTGAGACTGGCAAGGTTGGTCATTCTCGGATGGACGACCATGGCCCTGGCCTGCCGCAATGGCTATACGAACGACGGGGGCGAGCGTATTTCCTCGCGGCACGTTAGGTAAGGGACTCGCTATGCCAACGCTTCACTCTCCCGCGCCGTCGACGACCTGTCGAATCCTCACGTATTCGGCAGTCGCAGGGTTCCTCGCGGTCGGATGCGGCCCGTCCGCACGAGATCCTGCCCATGACGCCCCGGGCTCGACAACAGCGGTGCAGGCAGCCCCCGCCGCGGAATCCCTCGGTCTTGCCGCCAAGCCAGCTTGCGTCGGCCTTGCACAACCGAAGATTCAGCTGACGACCTACGAGCGGTGCGCCTTACGAGCGTTCGCTGCGCGTTGCACGCCGGATGACGCGTGCATGATTCGGTGTCTCACCTCGGGCCAGGGGCGCAACATCGGGGGCGGGTGTTGGCACGTGTGTTATGCATACACGGGCGTTCCGATGACTCCGCTGCCACCGGGCCAGGAGGCGTGCGAAGCGCTCCCAGACTCCCTTCCCGAGTAGTGGACATGAGGCCCCATCGAGGTCGCGCACGGACTGTCTTGAGACTGTCTGCCGCCGCGTGCGCTAACCGCCTGCGAGGATGACCGTTTGAGCTACGCCGGTTTTTGGCCCCGCTTGAAAGCCGCAGTCGTGGATTTTGCGGTCTTTCTTCCGCTGACCGTCCTGAGCTTCTGGGCTCTCGGCGAAAGCTCGAGCGCTGTAATCGTGGTCAACGTCGTAAACACGATCGCGTATTTCGCATATTCCATCATCGGCCATGCCCGGTGGGGCCAAACGATCGGAAAACGCGTCGTTCGTATCCGTGTTCGCACGCTCGAGGGGCAGCCGATTGGGTGGACACGAGCGTGGCGACGCAGCTCGGTGGATATTGCGCTCGGCGCCGCGTCACTCATCGCCTATGGGATCGTCATCGCGCGGATTCCAGCCGCCGACTTCGAAGCCTTCGACTGGCAAGCCATCTCGGAGCGATACGATGCTATTCGCCCGTGGTGGGCCCAGGCCGTGGAGTATCTCTATCTCACGTGGCTCGGGAGCGAAATCGTGAGTGTGCTGTTCAATCGACGGCGCCGTGCCCTGCATGATTTCCTCGCCGGGACTGTGGTCGCTCGCGAGGACGCTGTCACGGCCGACGCCGCCGCCGTGGTGCTACCGCCTCTGCGCGGGTGGCGTCGGGCCGTGCGGATCGGCGATCGCGTTCTGGCCATCCTCGCCTTCGTTCTCTCCGCTTTCCTGGCAGTGGTGGCTCTCGGGGCAGAAGTGAACGGCGATACCGGCATTCGCAACGAAACGATTCGGCTGGCTCTCTATGCTCTCGTTGTCGCCATTATCTACGAGACTGCGGGTCGATCACTGCGCCGCGGAGCCCGTTGGCATTGGGGCCCTCGCGTCGCCGCCTGGGTTCTTACGATAGCGCCGATCGTGGCGCTCTTCACATTTCGCGCTCGGTAGCTTGAGCACTGAGCTATCGAAATTCCCGTGGAGCTTCGAGCTCCCGCCTGGCTGGATGCTGATCGAGTCATCACGCGCATTCGGATGGAACGAGCTCGAACGTGATCCCTGCGAAGCCATCGTCCCCTCCGACCACGATGCGACCCTCAGACTCTTCACTTTCGATCCCGGCGAACGCGGTGTGCCCGCGGCGGCCTGGGCCGCAGCGGCCGCGCACTTCTCAACACGTCGAGGGTGGCCGGCCAATCCCGCGCGTTACGGGGCGTTCGATGGATTCGAGGCTCGACAGCCACGAGACGGAG
Organism: Gemmatimonadaceae bacterium; assembly: GCA_035253695.1. Classification (GTDB taxonomy): domain Bacteria; phylum Gemmatimonadota; class Gemmatimonadetes; order Gemmatimonadales; family Gemmatimonadaceae; genus JAICNG01. The sequence goes on along the minus strand of DATFBS010000084.1, from coordinate 24,097 downwards.
TCCACTGGAGACTCTGGTGGCTCGAAGCCAGCGGCACGCCCCTCAATGCCGTGTATCAATGTCCGCCGGCGCTCGCCGGACGTGACGACTTCGCGGTGGAGTCCATCCTATCCACGTTGACGCTTCGCCGGTCTCCTGGCTAAGCAGCCCAGCCAGGATGCGCCGAATCGTGCTTCTGCCTGGCCTCGATGGCACCGGGGCGTTGTTCGATGGGTTCGTGCGCGTCGCGCCCCCGGGTGTGCACCCAGAGGTCGTCTCCCTTCCCTCCGAAAGCTTCAGCTACGCAGAGCTCGCCGAGTGTCTAGCTCCAACGCTGCGACTCACGCCGGACACGGTTCTTCTCGCGGAGTCGTTCTCGGGGCCGCTCGCGATCTCTCTCGCCGCGCGCCACCCGGTCGCCGCACTCGTGCTTTGCAATACGTTCGTGGCTCCCCCGCGCTCCAGAATATTTCGAGCCTTCGCGATCCCGCGGTTGTTCCACATGCGTCCGCCGGCATCTCTCGTCAGGCGGTACCTCGTCGGGCCCGCTGCGTCCGATGGCCTCGTGACGCAAATCCGCGCAGCGATTGAGTCGCTGCCGCCTTCTGTTCTCGCCGGGCGAGTCCAAGCCGTGCTGACCGTTGACGTGGCCAGTCAGCTTGCCCGGATTGGAGCGCCGATCCTCTACCTGCGCGGAACCGAAGATCGGCTGGTGCCCGAGTCCAGCGTCCGCGCCGTCATCGCCGCAGCGTCGGTGCCAGTGTCAGTCGTGCGTCTCGCCGGGCCACACCTTCTGCTGCAAACTTCCCCGATGGCCGCCTGGGACGCGATCAAAGCGGGCCTGTTGCAGCCGTCTGCGGCCGTCACCTAGACACCCGAACTCGAGAACTCACCGATGGGCTTGATTGACGGTTTCGCCGAGTCGATGCTGCTTCGCGATGAACAGGGGGACGCTGTGCTTCGCCCCTTCGGACGTTTGGGTCGAGCCGCCATGGTACCTCGCGAGCGCGAGCCCGCGTTCAAACGCAGGCTGACGTGGTTCTGGGGAGCATACTTCGTAGCTCTGATGCCCACGCTGTATCTCGGCGGGTGGATCCACCTCCTCGCTCTGGTGGTCGTGGCCACCATCATCTACTACATCGTCCTGTGGACCTTCATGCGGCAGCTGCCGGTTGCCGACCGCATTCCGGCCCTCAATCGGCGTGCAGCAATTGAACGCACCTCGACGGCGACAGGGCGGCCCTTCCTGTGGGCAAGCTTGATCGCATCCCTGTTATTCGTGGTGGCGGGCGTCTGGTTCATAACGATGGGAGAGGGTTCCGTTGGCTGGATGGCAGTCGGATTCTTTGGGCTCGCCGCGCTCTCGATCGGTGTGCAGCTCCGAGCGGCATACCGCGCCTCGAAGGCACCGCGTAACTAGGATGCTGCACGTGACCACTGTTCACGTTAGGCTCCCAGCAGCGATCGACAAGACCGCATTGCACCGCGATGGGTTTGCCATCGTTCCCGACGCGGTGTCTTCGGCTCGAGTCAACGACATCCTGGACGCCCTGCCGTCGTCGCCCGATCGTACGGGTCGCGGCGGACTACGCAATCTGTTCGAGATTCCCGCCATTACAGACCTCGCACAAGATCCGACGATTCGTGGAATCGCCGAGAGTGTGCTCGGCCCGAGTTGCTTCGCCGTTCGCGTGTTGCTCTTCGACAAGACAGCCTCCACGAATTGGAAGGTCGCGTGGCATCAGGATCTCACCATCGCGGTTGCCGAGCGCGGCGACGTTCCCGGATTCGGTCCGTGGTCGGTGAAGGCAGGTGTCGCGCACGTCCAGCCTCCAACGGAAATTCTGGAGCGGATGCTCGCGGTGCGGCTCCATCTCGATGCGTGCGGGCCGGACAACGGCCCCGTCCGTGTCATACCCGGTTCTCATCGCGGCGGGAGGTTGTCTTCGGAGACAGTGGAGCTATGGCGCGGGCGGGTCGAAAGCGTCACGTGCGTGGTCCCCCGCGGCGGCCTCCTGGTGATGCGTCCGCTACTGCTGCATGCGTCCTCACCCGCCACAGCTCCCGCTCACCGTCGCGTGGTGCATTTCGAGTTTGCGACTGGCTCACTCCCTGGCGGTCTGGTCTGGAAGTGGCAGGTCTAGCGTTGAGCCACGGCGTTGAACGAGGAAGGCTCGTGCTTTTCACCATTACGCATAACGGCGTGCCGGTCGGTACGGTCGAGCTGACTCGCGCGGACACGTCCGCGGCCGAGCAGATCGCGTGCGCGGTGCTTCCTCTTCCCGGGTATGCGCCCATTCAACCGGTCGTGCGCGCGGCGAGTGTTGCCCTGCGCAACCTTCTCCCAGCCGGCCCAGCTGCCGATCCGGGCACACAGGCCGCCGCCGAACGCGCGTTGGGACGCGGTGCGGAGCTCGGACGCGCCCTCGAGTTGCGCGATCCCACCGGACTGCTCGTCCCCACCGATTTCATCGAGCTCAGCGAGTGGCAGGGTGGGAACCCCGAAGTCGCAGCGCTCATCCGATTCCGACTCTCACACGCCGCGGTGCCCGCGCGTCTCCCGCCGCGCGAGAGCGGAGGCACCGATGCCGCGGCGCCTGCGGCGTAAGGTCTCTCACATGTCGCCCGCGCCGCGCTTTCGTAGCCGAGCCTTCTATCGCACCGTGCTCGCCCTTCCCGTCGTGGCCATGGTGGGACTTCTGGCCACGGGCCGGCTGCAGGCGTACTTCCGCATGTTCTCGCTCGACGAAGGAATCAGCGCGGGCGAGATGAAAGCAGCCTGGATTACCGGTTTCATCTGGATGCTCGCCACGGTCCCGCTTCTCTTCGCTGCCTGGGAAATTGGGCGCCAGCATACCGCCGGACGTCGCTTCGACACGAGCTGGTTGGTTGGCCTTCGAACCGTCGTGCGTCTGGCGATCGGCGACGACATGCCTCCGCAGATTCTCGCCGATTTCGACCGTCCCGCCCGTGACGATCCCAAGAAAGCGCTGGCCATCGGCGGGGCCACAGCGGTCTTCGTCCCACTATTCTTCACCGCCGTTGCACCATTCCTTCGAACGCCTGCAGCGATCCTCTGGTTAACCGGCGCGGGGTTGATCTTTGGCGTAATGGCATATGGTCACCGCCGTGCCGTTCCCTACTTGATCGATGAGCCCGGACGCTGGGATGTCTTTCGGCAATTCCGGCTGCTCAATCCCGCGCGATATCACCCCGCGGGACGAAAGTTTGTGCGCCTGCAGATTATCGCCTCGGTCATGCTGCCCTTTTGGTGGCTCGGCGTCGGCGTCTGGGTAATGTCTCGCCAGCAGCCTAACTAGGTGCTGCCACCTGCCAGATCTACTGATCGTCGGCGTATGGCGCACCCTCGAGAGCGCCCCTATAGTTGGGCGCTTCCGTATTTTACCGCGACCGACTTCCGTGGCATGGACGAGACTCTTCCCGTACGCTTCATCGAGGACGCCCAAGATCCCTGGGGAGATCCCCGCCGCTATCTGGTGCAGTGTCCCAAGTGCGCTCGGATGGCGACCGTCGGCGTCACCGCCATGGGAAATCCTGCGAAGTGGGACGCTCGCGTCGTCTGCATTCACTGCGGGTTCAATCAGTCCGCCGAGCATGACGGCCCGCAATGGCGCGGACCCGTTGTCCTCAGCTTCGATGGCCGATGCTCGCGGTGTGGTCGAGAGCTTCATTGGCGCGCAACGCGCCGGGCCGGAGGACCAGGGCATCAGCCGGTGCTCGCGGTGCGATGTCCGGGGTGTCGGACCGTGAACCAGCGCCCCGCGAACTGGTCGCGCGACTCACAGGTGCCGACGGACGGCTACTTCGGGCTGCCGCTCTGGCTTCAAACGGAATGCTGTGGGCACGTTCTCTGGGCGCTCAATGAAGGACATCTCCTGTTCCTCGAGCGATACATCGGTGCGCAGCTGCGCGAGCGGGCGCCTAACCGCAACGGCAGTCTCGCCAGTCGGCTGCCGACGTGGATGAAGGACGCCAAGCATCGTGACGAGATCATGACCTGCCTGGCGCGCCTTCGGCATTCACTCGCTGGCGGGTGAAGTCGACGAGCTGCTGACGGCGAGTCAGTGAGCACCTTCGAGCTGCCGACGAGCGTCACGGTGCAGCTCCGCACCTTGGCCGGGGCACGGGGCCGGGCAAAGGAGATCCCTTACGCGGGGCCGCCTGTCGCATTCGTGGCGCGGACCTTCGCACGCTACAGGAACGACTATCATTTGGGGCCCTTTTTCAGTGAAGGCGATCGGCTTCACATCAGCCGCCAGCAGCTCGATCTCAGTGTGCGTGCGCATCTCGACCTCGGCCTCATGGACCACGTCGACATTCGCGACGGCTTCGCCCTGATCGAGATGCTTCACTGGTCGCCGGAGGAGGTGCGTCGGGCGATCGAATTCCGGGCAGGCGAGGTGGAGCGCGGCAGCTTCTATTCCGACTGCGAGGCGAAACTCTGGGGCACACCCAGCGACTACGTGTCTCTGCTCCGCGCCAGCGGAAATTTGAGACTCCCGCCGCCCGTGCGTAGCGGAGGTTTCATCATTCGCGACGAATGGGACGGCCGACAGGCAAACTATGAATACATCTATCACCTTCAACCTCTGATATCGGCCCCCTAGAGATCGCCTCCGTGACGGAGCACGCACAGCAATGATTTCGCGAATTGGCGTCCTGATCTGCCTTGCGGGCGTTATCAATTGTCACCGGCTTCCGCCCAGTGGCAATACGTCTGACGACACTCTTGGCCTGTACGAGGCGGTCATCCGTGCCATTACTGCAGAATTCCCGCGCGACCGCAGGCCACGGGTCGAGCGCGGGCTCATGGCGTGGTACACTCGAGATTCACGCCAGGCTCCCGACTCGGCACCGCCGCAGACGGTGCGCGAGCTTCCGGACACGTTCGTTGCGCGTCTCACACGTGAGCAGGTCATCCGAGGTCTGTGCCCGCCAGATGGCTGTCGTCGCGTGGCGAACGCCATCACGTTGTCCCCGTCGCGGGTCGGCGCCGACGGTCTTTTTCTCGTGCAGGCATCATTGCAGGGCAGTGGTCTCTACCAGTATGCAGCCAGGCGCATCGCCACCGGCTGGATCGTGGTGCGGAGCGAGGAGCTAATGGTCTACTGATGGCCGGAGTGACCGAGCCCTTCCAGCGACGCGTGGCGTCACCCCGCGACAGAGCCTCGTGCAGACGGTAGGAATCATCGGTCTCGTGACATGTGCAGCGGTCGCCTACGGGATTCTGCACGACCAGGTCACCGCACGGCTGTCCGTCGAATACTTCACCATTGGCCACCCGCCTTTCTTCATGACGGATTCCCCAGCGCTCCTCGCGCTGGGCTGGGGCGTTTTGGCGACGTGGTGGTTAGGCGTTCCGCTCGGAATCGTACTCGCCGCGGCCGCGCGCGCGGGGCGACGCCCAAAACGCGCGGCACGCACACTCGTGCGGCCCCTCGGCGCCTTGATGCTGTTCATGGCCTTCTGCGCCCTTCTCGCGGGTCTCCTGGGTGCAGCACTCGCGCTGCACGGAACAGTGACGCTCACGCAACCACTCGCCACACTGGTCCCTACCGACCGCCACATCGCATTCCTCGCCGCCTTGTGGGCGCACTCGGCGAGTTACGGAGCTGGTGTCGTTGGCGCGATTCTGCTATCAGTCCACGTCTGGCGCGACCGCTCACGGGCCGCGATGCATCGTGGTCAACCACACGGGATGTGACGGGGCTGGTCCGCCGCGAGAGTGTTTAACGGGAGAGTACCGTGACAGGTCCGGCTTCAGCAGCCTTGAGTGCCAGCCCGCCAGCCGCGAAGCGCGTTCGGCTCGCGTCCGCGCTCCTCGTCATCTACGGTCTCATCGTGATCGTCAACGCCGTGCTCCTGCAGTCGGCGGCCGGCTGGATCGAGTGGCCTCAGTTCTTCCGCGCCGTGGTGCGCCTTGGCGGGATGCTGCTGATCGCGTGGGGACTCCTCCGCGGTGAGCGCTGGGCGTGGTGGATGGCAGTCGGCCTCGGCCTCTTCTGGCTCGTGACGGGCGCGCTCGTCGTGGCCGGTTCCTGGATAGCCTTTGGTGGCGTCTCCATTCCCGCCCCCGTGTACTCGCAGGTTCTCCTGGCTGTCGCGGTGCTGTTGCTCGCGACCGGAATCGGCCTTCTCTTGACACGCCCGGTCCGGGTTGCATTCCGTCGACCGCCCGCGACATGAGCTGCCGTAGCTTCACGAGCATTCGAAGCGCTGCTAGCCCAGATTATCAGTCTCTGCGGAACGCTACCTGATGGATGCAGGTATCATTCTGCGCTTACGCCGAAACGAGGACGGTCGCCTGGAGGGAGTCGGCTGGGGCGAAGGCGTGGTAGAGGACGAAGGCGTCCGGTTCCGCGCCGTCGGCGAGCCGATCCCGTGTCCCGAGGCTCTATGAAATTCCGTGCTTTCAGCACTCCTACTCGCCGACTCAGCATAACGGTTGGCGCCACGCTCTTCGTGGCGCTGGCGCTTCCTGCCAATCCGCTCGCCGCTCAGCAGCCTCGAGCAGACTCGACGCGCGCGTGTCGCACCGCAGTGTACTACCAGCGCCCGAGCCCGCTCGACAGCGTTGCCCTCTTCGATCGCCAGGCCGCACTGCGATGCACCGGGCTCCCGCCGGGCACGGACACGCTGACCATCCTCGCCGCCGTCGCGGATCGCGGCGGCGACCGAGATCTCATCGCGTACTACGCGCTCGTCGTCGCCAGCCGGCATTTTCGCGTCTCGCGCCAGACGCCCGAGCGCCCCGAGCTCGAGCGGACGGTGCGCTCGCTACGCATCGTGCATGAAATCCAGCCGTCCCGCACGACGGCCTTTCTGCTTGGCGCAGCAGCCGGCAGCCTTGCATTTGCGCTGCAGGAGAGCGACCGATGTAGCGACGTCGCCGGTGCGCCGGCACTTCTCGCCGAAGCCAGGCGGGTCTATCCCGTTGATTCGGTCGTCGTGGCACCCCACCTACCACCGGATTGGGACGTCTTCGAGCGCGAAGCGAACGAACGCGTTGCCCAGGTCTGTGGTCGGGAGACACCGCAGCGGTCGCCGGCGAGCAAGCCGTGACGAGCCATCGCGCCGCGAGCCTGTCACTGACCGCGTTAGGTCGCGTCGTATTGGTCGCGCTCACCGTCTACGGCTGTGAGCAACGTCAGGACGCCGCGCGCGAAACGTCGAGCGATGAGAGCCAACGAACGAGGATGGCAACGTCGGACTCGCTGCCGATTCGACGGCCCGAGGCGTCAGATGCAGGGATCTACCGTTATAGCAGCGGCATTGGCGACAGTACCTTTACCACGGTACGCGACGCAGGTCGCTGGGACGGAATGTGGCGCCGGTTGACCGCGCGACATGGCCCGCCGCGACCGCCTCCGCCTATCGAGTTCGACCAGGAGATGGCACTTGTCGCAACCCTGGGTGAGAAACGCAGCGGGGGATATGCGATCGAGATCGAGGCCGTGATCGACCGCGGTACGTACGTCGAAGCTTACGTGCTGCGTCGCGCCCCCGGACGCGATTGTGGCGTGGCCGGCATGCTGACCGCGCCAGCCGATGTCGCGATCGTTCCGCGACGCGACGTTGACGTGCGCGTCGTGACGCAAGACCGAATAACCGACTGTAGCGCGCGCCGCGATGAAGCCCGCGACGCTTAGAGGCCCCCGAAATCGCCCTCCGGCCGCTTCACCTGAGAGTCCGTGGGCCGAACGGTGGCGGCGGGTATCCGCAATGGTCGGAGTGGTCTCACTCGTGCTCATGATCGCGGCGGCCGTGATGTACGAGTTCAGGTCTTCCCGTCACCCAAGCATCGACTACCGCGCACGTTTCGAGTGCCGCGCCTTGTACGCAGCGTCTACGACTCCGGCGGAAACCACGCGCGTAGATCTCACCCATCCGGCGCTCGCCAACCAGGAGAACCCCAATCTCCCAACCTGCGGCACCCTGCGTCGACTGGGCGAATTGGAAGTTGAGGAGGTTCGCTCCCCAGAGAAGTAGCAGCCGTCCACGGATCGCGCGCCCACGCACGGAGTGACTATGGGAGACATCCCGCGCAGTCGGTTTCTCGAGCGACAAGAGCAGCAGGTCCGTGCGGGTATTCGGCTAATCGCGGCCGCGGGCCTTCTACTGGTGAGCTCGTTCGTCGCCGGGCTTGCCCTCTTCGGTGCGGCGATGCGCGGCCTCCGAGTTCCCTCTTCGGAACGACCCGACGATACCCTGCTCTCGGCTGCCACCGTGCCCCCGTGGCTTCTCGTCATTTGCGCGGTGGTTCTCGGGGTCGCGCTCATCCTACAGCACCGTTGGGTTTGGCCAGCACTGGGCGCATGGCTCACCGCGCTGACGCTGACCGCAGCGGCAGTATGGGCGTACTCAGCTTCGGACGCATATGGCTTTGCCCTCTTCTACACGCTCATAGCCGTTCCTCTGGGCGCGGTCGGTTACTGGCTGGTTGCGCGTTTCGCTCGCCTGCCTAACTAACGGGAGGCAACGGTGCCATGGCTGGCGTGGCTCTATATTGCGCTCGTGGTGATCGCGGCACTGTGGGGCCTCTACGATGACCTGCACGCTGAGCGCCCCCGATACTGGCTGGCGATCGATCTCTTCACCACGAGCGCCTGGCTGGCCTTCATCACCGCCTACTACTATCCCTCGTTCGCCGAGCTGCTCGGCCGCGGCACCGTGGGGCTTTTTGGAGTCACTCTTCTGCTGACCGGGCTGAGTGTTCAGCAGGAGATTGCCGAGCTCGATCGCAATCCCGATCCAGAGCTCTCTCCGAGGCAGAACTTCATCGGCGACATGGCCGGCATTATCGTGGGGGCCGGTTTTCTCGCCCCGGCTGTGGTCTTCGGCGCTTTGGTCGCCACGCGCGCCTGGAACGAGTCGTGAGGCACCTCAGTGATGCCGAACGTCTCCCCGACCAGCTCGCGCTCGCCCTGTTCCTCCTCCCCGCTCGTCGCGATCGATTCCGCAAGCTCCTCATCAGCGAGCGCGGTCGCGCCAAGCTGCGCTCGCAACTGGCCCACTTCCGCGATCTCGACCCGAAGGTATGCGAGCATATCCCGCCGTCCCACCAATCCGCTCGATGAGTCCAACGTCAGAGCACGAGACGTGTATGCAGGAGTTAGGGGTCAGGGCTCAGCGATCAGGAGCGGAAAGGCGCGGCAGCGAAGCTGCCGCGCTCATCTGATGAGGGCCGCACGCGCGAAGCGCGGCGGCCCCTTTCCGCCCCTGATCCCTGATCCCTGACCCCTGACCACTGACTCCAGAGAATGCGCAACTCCGAGTTTCTGCCGACAGAGCCGGCAACCGCCGACTACGTCCTCTCCGTTCTACGCGACGCGTACCGCCACGCCGAACGCCTCGACCCGGAGGCCGAGCCTGACGTGGAGCTCACGTTCGCGTCCACCGTGCACGAGTGGCGGGAGGCCTGTGACCTCGTCGACTGGCAGCCGCTTGGCCACGCCATGAATCGGTGGTTCGGCATCGCTCTGCCCGATTCGAAATGGCGCGCGGCTCTCCATCCGAGCCGTTCGCACACTCTCCGAGAAGTCTGCGACCTGGTCGCGATGCATGCGCGGCGGCCGATCGGCGCTGGGGGCGCCAGCTGCGAGGCCGGGTCTACCTTCATTGTCCTCCGGACAATGCTCCGACAAGCCGGCGTGCCCGTGGCCGACCTTACCCCGTCCACTTCGCTCGAGTCGGTCGCCCGCCGCCATCTGAGCCAGCTTCTCATGGTGGCTGGACGTCTGGCCCCTGGCGTCATCCCCACGCCGAGGCTCCAAAGCGACCGACGGTATGACTGGGCGTTGAATCTGGTTTTCTCGAGCATGCTGGGACTCCTGGTCGCCGCCCTGGTTCAAGCTCCCAGTCTGATCGTCCCATCGGTCGGAGCGTTTCTCAGCGGCGTCGCGGGCACATGGGTGTTCAGCGGGCTTCCCCTGCGCAGTGTGGATTTTGGCTCCGTTCTTACGTTCCGGGATTTCGTCGAGGCGACTCTCGCACCGGCGAGTCGTGCCGACTGACCGCGTTTCATTTCGCACGATGCAATGAGCAGCTGAGGTCGTGACGTGCCCATGCTCCCGTTTGACGAGATCACCATCGAGACCGCGCTGACCCGCGATGAAGCCGTCGCGCGCCTGGCATCGGCGGTACAGCCACGAAGGTTTTTTCGGCGGGATCGCCGCGGGCTTCCGTTCGAGGGCGAGGTCAACGCGGCGGGTTTCCACATCAGCCGCGCCATCACGCACCGCAATTCGTTTCTGCCGGTGATCCGCGGGCGGGTCGTATCCACCGCCGGCGGTAGCCGCCTGGAGGCATCGCTGACGTTGCATACGCTGGTGATCGGCTTTCTCTGCGTCTGGGGCGGACTTCTCGTCATGATCGGTGCGGGGATGTGGGCTCGCATGCTCGAGAGTGGTACCTGGGGTGCCGACGCGCTGGTCCCTGTGGGAATGCTGGCCTTTGCGTGGGTAATTACATCGGTGTCGTTCACGGTCGAGGCGCGCAAAGCACGCGCATTGCTCGGCGAGCTGTTATCGGGGGATGAACGCTCGGCGAATACGCACGGGTCTGTTCGGTCACCTTCAGGTCCACCGCCTCCAATTCGCCAGGTCCCGTGATCACCCTTCACCGCTCTCCCTCGGACGCGTCCGAGTTCATCGAACAGGTAGAGCGTCTCTTGAACGGCGTCGTCGCTCTCGTCGCGCCACCGGCGCTCCACCTCGTGCAGGTCGACGGGTGGTTCGACAGCGGCTGGCTGCGATTTTCCGGCAAGAGGCTCGGCGCGGTGCCCATCGAGAACTCCCGTCTCACAGTTCCGCCATTCCATCCGAATCGGGTCATCAGCGAGCGTCACCTCGTCCGAGACGACGAATCGGGCGCCTATGCAGACCTTCCGGAGACGCCCGCGCTGCACTTGAAAATCCGGAGCGAAGAGAACCTGTCGCGGCATCTCGCGACGGTTGCGCCAGGGGTGACGTGCGCCTGGTACACGAGCGAGTCCGCCACGATCACTCGCGGGGCACTCATGGTGTACGTTCCGAATGCGACGACGGATGGCAGCTACTGGAGCTGGTACGTCGCCTACTCGGCTGGTGAGACCTGGCGGCTCACTCGCCATAAGGGGATCTCGGCGGCCGAGATCGCGCAGCTCGAGACCCACCGGCATCGCCAGACACCTGCATAACCAGACGGCAGTGTTCGTTAGGTTCGTTGTCGCGGAGCGCCATCCCGACTCTGGCCACGAGCGCGGTGTGTTCAGCGCGCTTTATGACCTCGAGAAGCGCGCGGAGCTGCTACCGCACGAGCTCACGTGGTTTCACGAGGCCGAGGCGTGGCTTGACAAGCATCTGGCACCGCCGTCTCGTCTCACGCGCTCCGCGCGTCCTGGCGCCGCCAACGTCGCCATCTCGTGGCTCAAGGTTTCGGCGGTGGAGCACCTCCGTCGCATGCGCGATCTCGCACAGCTGCTGGAGCACCACGGAGTGCCAGTGAGCGAGCTTCGTACCGAGCGTCCCGGATACGTCGTGTACGAGGACGATTACCAGGTGGCAGCAATTCCATTCCCCCGCGAGACGTTCGGACCGAGTCGAGAGGGCGGGTGAACGATGCCGGACGACTAGCGGTCAATGCGGGCGCGCGAGAGTGTTATGGCAGTCATCCCGCTCGACCGCCGCGGTTTGCGGCCGAGCGCGATGGTCAGAGCTTCGTGTCAGCGAGATATCCAATGCATGAGATCTCGACTATGCGCGCGATCTGGCTCTGCCTCACCGTTCTGAGCTTTTTCGGCTGCGGCCGCGAGCCTCGCGAATCGACTCCACGGGAGCGGCATGAGGCGCGCGTCCGTCGCCTCCTTGCCGATCGCTCGACGCCGCTGTGTCGACTGCCGGCAGCCGAGGACACGTCTGAGTGGCGCCGCGTGCCCGCCCCAGATGCCTTGATCAGCTTTCTATTGCCAGCCTCGTTCATCGCCCTGCCAGATTCGCCGCCGCGCTTCTGGCACGGAGGATCCACGTGGAGGGACGGTTCGAGAGAGTTCGTCGAGTTCGGAGCCAACACCGGCGATCGCGCTCCTCCAGGATCCTGCCGGAGCTACCTTCGCGGCGTTCCGGTCGCCTATATCACGGCCAGTCCGGAAGGACAGCCCGCACGCGTGCAGGCGTGGCTTGGCGGCGTCGGCGGGCTCTACGACTCGCACCTTGTCGGGACGAGCCCCAATCCTGCCGATCGCGATCTGTTCTTGCGAGTGATCTCGACGGTGCGCTACGACTCGGGCTTCTTTCGTCGCCATCGCGCCAACGCCGACACGGTACCCGCGCCGCGTAACTAGTATTGCAACTGCCTTCGTGAAATGTTCCAGGCCTACGACCACTTCGAAATGCGCTTTCTGACGAGTGCCGAGGCGAAGGCGTGGTGCACGGATCGCGTTTCCCTGACGGACAGTGGGCTTCCCACCCGTCCCAGCCAGGGAGGTCCGTATGCCCGTGCCCCTGTGTCGACCGCGACGGAATTTTGCCGGCAGCTCGAGCAAGCGCTTCAGCCCCGCGAAGCGTGCCTGCTGTGGGTCACGGATTGGGGCGTATGGAGCAGCGAGAACCTGCACCTCTACTACCGTCTCCGTCAGTCATATGGCGATGTGCGGCTGCTGCATGAAGCACCGGCGCACCTGTTTCTGGATTACGAAGCCGCCGATTTGATCAGCTTTCTCCAGGTTGGCCTGCTCTGTGGGTGGGACATGCACCTCGTTCCCGCTGTCGGATACGCGAGACTCTTCGTGTCGCACGACGAGTTTGTGGAGTTCGTAGCCGACGACGCGAATCACCAGCTGGTGGTGGAATTCGCCGCGACGATCGATGGTGCCCGGCTCGTCTCCAATCGGCCGTCGGAGGTATAGCGTCCCGGTTGGCTGGCTCCGTCCCGCCAAGCAGACCGGCCGGGGCCATCGCACCGATGCCATCGATCGTCGCGCACGCCGTCGCCGGTATCGCCGTGGCTAGCGCCGTGGCGCCTCGAGCGGCGACACGCCGGGTCTGGATCGCCGCGGCCCTCTGCGCCGCACTTCCCGACATCGATGCGCTCGGGCGGCCCTTCGGCAATCTCGGCTATGAAACCGCGTTCGGCGGTCACCGCGGAATCACTCACTCGCTCCTGTTCGCGATCATCCTTGGGGCGGTCGTCTCCTGGCTGCTCGTTCGGGGAGCAGACTCCAGGCATCCACACATTCGCTTGTGGATCGCGCTCGCGCTCGCCACGGCCTCGCATGGCGTCTTCGACATGCTGTCCGTCATCGGCGACGGCGTGGCGTTCTGGGCGCCACTCACCTGGACGCATTACGAGTTCGCCTGGCAGCCCTTGGGGGACCTCGGACCCGGGCCGCGTGGCCCCGCGCGCGTCATCGCTCTCGTAGGGAACGAGCTTGTGTGGGTGGGGTTGCCCGCGGGCATCGTCATGATGATCTCGTGGCGTGCGCGCAGCACATCGCGCGCCGCGTATGAGTAGCCGTCACCAACTCGTCACGGGGCCTTCACGGGTTCGTAATCACGCCTTCAGCGGCGGTTCACGCGGCTCGCCTATCCTGCGCTTCGACCCCTTCGGAGCGCGCCATGACTGGTCACTCGACCCCTGAAGCGCAGAATGAGCCCAACGTGATTCCGCTCATCGATGTTCTTCTCGTGCTGATCATCATCTTCATGTTGGTGGTGATGAAAGAGCTCAAGGAGCAATCAGTCGTCTTCGCGAGTCTTCCGCAGCCAGCGAGCGCCGGCGATGCCGGCGCACCCTCGATCGTGCTTCAGGTCGGACCCGATGGGTACCGGCTGAATCAGACGCCCGTCGCGGCAGATGCCCTCGATGCGCACTTGCGCCGCATCTACGATGCGCGACACGACAAGGTGCTATTCGTGGAGGGCGATCCCACCGTGAGCTACCAGGCCGTTGTCACCGCGATGGACATCGCGCGTGGAGCCGGAGTGCGTGTCCTCGGGCTCCCGCCCAAGAGGTAGCCCCATCGAAGTCGCGCGGCGGCGGCATAACTAGCCCTCGCCACGGACGAGCGCGAAGTTATGACGGCAGCAGTTACCCCCAGCCTCGTCGGCTTTCGGCGCGGCGGCGTTAGGCGTCGTCAGTCAGCAGACCCCTGGAGCACCGAATGCTTCATCGGCAGTTGAGCGCGTTCCCGGCAGGGTTCCTGTGGGGAGCTGCTTCCGCCGCATATCAGGTGGAAGGAGCATGGAATGCCGATGGCAAGGGCCCTTCGGTGTGGGACGTATTCACCAGGATCCCTGGAAAGACCTTCAAGGGATCGAACGGTGATGTGGCCGTCGACCACTATCACCGCTTCAAGGAAGACGTCGCCTTGATGGCCGAGCTGGGGCTGCGCGCGTATCGATTCTCGGTGAGCTGGCCTCGGATCTATCCTGGAGGGCGAGGCGAGATCAACGCCGCCGGACTTCGATTCTACGGCGGTCTGATCGATGAGCTGCTCTCGCACGACATCGAGCCAATCCTGACTCTGTACCACTGGGATGTTCCACAGGCCCTGGTCGATGCGTACGGCGCCTGGGAGTCCAGACGCATCATCGAAGACTTCGACAACTACTGCGTCACGCTGTACCGGCATTTCGGTGAGAAGGTGCGATACTGGGTCTCCCTCAACGAGCAGAACTACAACCTGTATCACGGTTTCATAACGAGTCGGCATCCGCCGGGCGTCAAGGACAGAAAGCGCTTCTACCAGGCGAACCACATCGCGTTCCTGGCCAACGCGAAGGCGATCGAGTCCTTTCGAAAACACGTACCCCACGGGAAGATTGGGCCAAGCTTTGCCTACTCGCCGGCGTATCCCCTGACGAGCAAGCCGGAGGACATTCTCGCATACGAGAATGCGGAGGCGCTCACCAATGACTGGTGGCTGGACGTGTATTGTCGCGGGCGATACCCCGAGGCCGCGTTCGACTCCTTGCAGGCGCAGGGACTCGGCCCGGCGATCCACGACGGCGACCTGGAGCTACTCCAGAGAGGACGCCCCGACTTTCTCGGCGTGAACTACTACCAGTCGCTTACGTATGAAGCCAATCCTCTCGACGGCGTATCGGAAGGAGCGATGAATACGACGGGGGAGAAAGGCAGCGCCCAGGATACCGGCATTCCCGGCTTGTACAAGACGGCGCGCAACCCACACCTCGCAACCACGAATTGGGACTGGGCGATCGATCCCGTCGGGTTACGTATAGGGCTTCGGCGTCTCACCAGTCGCTATCAGCTGCCGATCCTCGTGACGGAGAACGGCCTGGGTGAGTTCGACGTGCTGGAGCCGAACGACACCGTGAACGACGACTACAGGATCGCATATCTTCGCTCCCACATCGACGAGTGCCAGCGAGCGATCACCGATGGTGTCGACCTCATCGGGTATTGTGTGTGGTCGTTTACCGACGTGTTGAGCTGGCTCAATGGCTACCAGAAGCGTTATGGATTGGTGTACGTCAATCGTGATGAGACCGATCAACGAGACTTGCGACGAGTGCGCAAGCGCAGCTTCCATTGGTATCGCGACGTCATCGGCACGAACGGGCAGAACGTTTAACCGGGTAGCGCCCGGCCTCTCGGCGGCGTTATGCATCCACCACTCTCGCAGGAGGACGCATTGATTCGCTTCGCGATCCCGGCGGCGCTCGTGGTCGTGAGTGCATGCGCCACGAGTCCGCGCGCGCCAGCAGCGGCTACGCCCGCATCCGCCGATGCTGCCGTTGGGAAGGGGAGCGTCGTCGCCCACGGCGTTGTCTTTCCCGGTAAGGTTCATCGCTACACGCTCACCGAGGCGACGGAGGTGGAGGCTCGCCCTGACGACAAGGTTTTCCGCTACTCTGATGGCTCCGACACGCGTGTGACCGTCTTCTTCTATCGAGCGGACTCCGCCATGGCAGCCGAAAACCCGCAACAAGCGCTGGCGCAGGAAGGACAGTCGTTCCTCGAAAGCCTGCCCATTTCGGTGCAACGAGGCTGGCTCGACTCCTACAGCGCCGCGGTGGCGCGCACGGACTCCGTGACCGTGGACGGCCGGGTCGTGCCTGGCCACATCACCGAGGTCGTCGCGAAGCGTTCGGGACGCAGCAATATGGAGCTGCAGTACGTCTTTCTCATCGCACCGCGGTTCGTGAAAGTGCGCGCCTCCGTCCCCACCGAGGCTTGGCCAAACCCGGACGTGACGCATTTTGCCCACGAGCTCGCGACGGTGCTCGCTCGTCAGGTCCATGGAACGCCGCCGCCCTCGCCTGGGCGGCCGCGTAATCAGTAGCTCATGACGATGCCGGGCGCGAAGGCACTCACGTGTCTCCTCACCCTTTGGGCGAGCGCGAGCGCCTGCGCACCGGATGTCGCCGAGTCGCCCCACGCATCGCTTCTGCAGCTCGCCCGGGCCGTGCAAACGGGCGATACGGCAACGACACTGCGATACGTCGACCTCGACGCAATTGCCACGCGCCTCCTCTGGGACGTTTGGGAGACTGTTCGCGACTCGCTCGAGATCCCCCCGACCGACACGCTGAGCCCGGTGCTCCAGGCACGCCTGGATTCCATTAAAGGAGAATGGCTCGAGATTCTTCGCGCGGATCTCGGGCTCATCGGTGACAGGGCGGCGACCGAGACCGCCGAAGATCCGCCTGCTGCGACGGACGACGAGGACCCACCGCTGAACGGAGACGACGGCGTGTTGGCCGAAGGAGCGGAGGTTGTGGGCGATGGCGCTGTCCGGTTCGTCGGAGACACCGCGCTCGTCGAGCGATTCATCCGCTACGCCCATCTCGATACCAGTGTCACCCTGACGATCACGCTCGTGCCGATCGAGCGCCTGCATTGGCGCGTTGTGGGTTTGCGCAATGCGGTCTCACTCGGCTCGGCGCTTCAGCGGCGACGGCTCGCTATTCTCCAGCGCGCGAACAAGAGGCTACGCGACACGATCGACGCACATGTTGCGGTTCGTGACCTGACGATCCGGCGTGAGCCACTCGAGGAGTGGGATCGCTATGTCGCCGCGGTTCACGTGCTCGTCCAGAACCGGAGCGCAGCACCGCTCGTCGTGCATTCGGCGCACCTCGTCGGACCTCACCTACGGATCGACGACAGTGTAGGCCAAGTGCTGGCAAAGCCTCTCACCCTGGCCCCCGGCGGAGCACGGCCGGTGTTGTGGCGCCATCCGCTTCGAGGCGAGCATGTGGGCCCGTACGATGTCGTCAACCGCCCGTCGCTCTACACGATCGAAGTCACCGACGTCGAGCTCGGCGGCTCCGAGCCGCGGCGCGTCCAGCTGTACAACACGTGGCAGGAGTTCGTCGACCGCAATCCGCTACCGGCACGCAGCTCGGGTGGAGTCCTGGCCGGAGACATCGGAAGGGCGACAAGGCCGGTTGCTGGGCTTGGTCTACTCACCGACCTGGCGGTCCATCGCCGACCGCGCGCCTAACAACGTCCGATGGACGACGGGTGACCAACCCAATGGCTCCTACCAGATCGAGGACCCGTGCGCTCCATTCTCCCCCTGCCGTCGTGGGGGACCGGTCTTCCGCCGCGCCGAGCCATGATTCACAATGGGCAATGTGCGCGCATTGGACGTGAGTACCTTCGCCCGGAGGTCGCCGCCGTGCCCTTGACGCCACTCGCCAGGATATCGCTCGGCCTCGGCGGCATCATCCTGTTGGTCGGCGCCATCGCCGCCCTCGCTCACGATGATTGGTTCGCGGGCGTGTTCCTCGCCAGCCTGGGCATCCTGTGCCTTCTTGCGTCCTTCAAGGGAATCCCTTCCCGGGAATCCGCATCGCCGCTTGGTGCGCTTTCGTCGAAGGTGGCAGAGCATCGAGGTCTGCACACGCCACCGACCGTGCCGTGGCACAGCAGCGACCGCGCGCATAACGATGCGTCTCCGAGCGCCCGCGACTAGCGACCTATCATGAGCCAGCTGGCCATCTTCGATATCGACGGGACGTTGACCGCCACGAACGCGGTCGACGATGAGTGCTACCTGCGCGCGGTTGCCGCGACGTTCGGCCTCGCGGGGGCCGACCTGGACTGGGCGGATGCCCCCCATGTGACCGACTGTGGGCTGGCGCGCTGGCTGTGCACGCGGCATCTCGGGCGCGCTCCGCAGCCTGACGAGCTCGCCGAGCTCGAGCGACGGTTCGTCGGAATTCTACGGTCGGAGCTTGCGCGGACTCCGGATCGCTTCGCGCCGATCGACGGCGCGCGCGGAATCTTCGATTACCTGCGGTCAGCGGGGTGGAGCATCGCGCTCGCCACCGGTGCGTGGGGATCCTCGGCTCGCACGAAGCTGGACGCGGCCGGCCTCGCGGCGGGAGAAATGCCGATGGCATGCGCCGATGACGCCGAGTCGCGCGAGGATATCGTCCGCGTCGCCCGGGAGCGGGCCGAAGCGCGGGCTGGCTCTCATTTCGAGCGGATCGTCAGCGTCGGCGATGCGCCGTGGGACGTGCGGACCGCTCGCTCGTTAGAGCTGCCGTTCGTGGGCATTGGGGTGGGTCCGAACGAGCATCGGCTGCGAACGGCCGGTGCGCGGGTCGTGTTGCCGGATCTCGCTGATCGGCCAGGTGTCCTGGCGGCCTTGGAGGCCGCCCAGATACCATAGTCTCATGGGTAACGGGTCGAGCACAGCGCTTCTTCTCATCGACGTGCAGCAGGGTCTGGACGATCCGCGCTGGGGGACTCGGAACAACCCGCACGCGGAACAGCGAATCGCCGATCTTCTCGCTGCCTGGCGCGCGAGCGGTCGGCCGGTAATTCACGTTCAGCATCTCTCCCTCGAGCCGCATTCACCGCTGCGCGCCGAGCTGCCGGGCAATGCCTTCAAGGCGGAGGCCCTTCCCCGGGATGGCGAGCCGGTCTTTCAGAAGCACGTGAACAGTGCTTTCATCGGGACGGATCTCGAGAACTATCTTCGGACGAACGGCATCGATGCCCTCGTTATGGTCGGTATCACCACCGACCACTGCGTCTCGAGTACGGCGCGGATGGCCGGGAATCTCGGATTCCGCGTGATCGTGGTAGAGGATGCGACCGCGACTTTCGAGAGACGCGGCCCTGACGGATTGCACTACAGCGCGGACGTGATGCATGGCGCGGCGCTCGCGAGCCTGCACGGCGAGTTTGCCACGGTCCAGCGCGCTCGCGATGTGCTGGCCACTCTGACGACCTAACGTACCGACCCGAGGCGCGCCATGCAGAAAGAAGTCGATCTCTATGACACCCACTACGGCTACCTCGGCAGTGATCCTCAGACGGCGGTGCGCCGCGAGACCTACGACGAGGATCTCGGGCAGGCCAGCTGGCTGACCCTCGAGGAAGCACGAGAGTTCTTCCACGCGCTCGAGCTCGGCCCCGGGCAGGCTGCGCTCGAGGTCGCGTGCGGCTCCGGCGGCGTTACCTGTCGCATGGCGATCGAAACGCAGGCCACGTGCGTGGGCGTGGACATCAACGCCGAGGGAGTCAGCGCCGCGCGCCGGAGAGCAAGTGCGCAGGGCCTCGAGTCTCGGGTCTCATTTCACGTCGCCGATGCGGGCAAGCCCCTGCCCTTCGCCGACGCGTCCTTCGACGCCGTCTTCTGCAACGACTCGATCAATCACTTTCCTGGCCGTCCGGCGGTGCTGCGCGACTGGTATCGTGTGCTTCGGCCAGGGGGTCGCCTGCTGTTCACCGACCCTATCGTCGTCACCGGGCAGCTGACGAACACGGAGATGCGGGATCGGAGCTCCATCGGTTTCTTCCTCTTCACGCCGACGGAGTACAACGAGCCCCTGCTGACGCAGATCGGCTTCGTCGTTCGGGAGGTGCGCGACGTCACCGACGCCGTCGCGTCGGTCTCGAAGCGATGGCGTGAAGCGCGAGCAAAGCGGCGTCCGGCGCTCGTATCACTCGAGGGCGACGAGGGATTCGATGCCGTGCAGCGGTTTCTCGACGCCGTCCATACGCTGTCGAGCGAGCGGCGCCTGTCCCGCTTCATGTACCTGGCCACAAAGCCTTCGTCTCACGCCTAAGTCCGTGGAGGTCCACATGCGGCGTTTCACATCCTTTCTCGTCCTCCTTGGCGCCCTGACCACCCTGGCCCATACTCGGGCTCACGCGCAGGAGGCAGCCCCAGTCGCGGTCGGCGCGCGCGTTCGCCTAACGCTTCCGGAGCCCGGCGATCGCCGATTCGGTGTCTTTCCACACGAACGCTGGATCGTCGGCGAGGTCGTCGGGGTCACCGGGGAGACGCTCACGGTCCGGCCGCACCCGGTGCTGCCTCCAATCGATGTCCCGCGGTCCGCGATTCAGCGCCTTCAGGTCAGCCGGGGTGAACCATCGCGGTGGCGGAGCGCTCTCCAGGACGCGGTTGGCGGAGCAGTCGTCGGGATGCTGTGGGGCCATGTGCTCTATGATTACGACCTCCGCAGCGGAGCGTTCGACACGCAGGCGCATGCGCGATCGCGTGGCGCGATCGCCGGCGCGGCAGGTCTCGCCTTTATCGGCGCGCTCTTTCCGCGGGAGCAATGGCGTCGCGTTCGATGAGCAATGGTAAGGGCGTTGGCTGCGCCGGCAGGAGTTCCTGGCCTTTGTCTCCTGGTCTGGTGATATTGCGCCCAGCGCAGAATTGGCACATGTCGGCGCCTCAGGTCTGAAACCATCGACATGCGTCGCCGTATCGTGAACTCCATCCTCTTGAGCGCGCATTTTCGCTGTCGTGGCCTCTATCCCTCCTGGAATGACTGACTCGCTCACCGAGCGCGTCGTTGCCGCGCTCGGACAGCAGTATCAGGTCGAGAGCGAGATTGGCCGAGGTGGGATGTCGGTGGTCTATCGGGCCCGCGACATCCGCCTCAACCGCATCGTCGCGATCAAGGTGCTGCCCCCCGAGCTCGCCTACGACCCGGCGATCCGCACGCGCTTCACGCGCGAGGCGCAGACGTCCGCGCAGCTCTCGCATGCGCACATCGTCCCGATCTACGACGTGGGCGAGCGGGAAGGGATCGCCTATTTCGTCATGGCGCTCGTCACCGGCGGCAACCTCGCTGCGCTGCTGGCGCGCGAGCCTCGCCAACCGATCGAGGAAGTGCGCCGGCTGCTCTGCGAGATCGCCGATGCGCTCGCCTACGCGCACCTCCGCGGCGTCATCCATCGCGACGTCAAGCCCGACAACATTCTGCTCGACGCCGACAGTGGTCGCGCGATCGTGACCGACTTCGGCATTGCGCGCGCCATCGAGGCCGGGACGCGACTCACCATCACCGGGAACGCGCTGGGCACGCCGCAGTACATGTCACCCGAGCAGGCCGTCGGTGAGCGCGAAGTCGATGGCCGCAGCGACATCTACTCCCTCGGCGTCGTCGCCTATCAGATGCTGACGGGGCGGCTCCCCTTCAGCGGCGCCAATACGATGGCGCTTCTGCTGAAGCACGTGAACGAGCGTCCATTGCCGATCGTGGAGCTGCGTCCCGACGCGCCGAAGCCGCTGCGCGACGCGATCGAGCGGGCGCTCATGAAAGCGCCGGAGGACCGGTGGCCGACGGCAGCCTCCATGCGACAGGCGATCATGTCGGACGATGCGGGGCCGTCCTGGCGCGCGGAAGCGCGCGAGCAGGTGCGGTACACATCACCAAAACCAGAAGGCGCGCGCCGCGACCGACAGTCTCGCGAGGGCGCGCGCGGAGACGTGCGGCTCGTATCGCCACGCCGCGGCTCTCCCGCAGCGCCCGGCCGCGGCGAGAACGTGGTACCGCAGCTCGTCGGCGACATGGTCGTCGTGCCCGACCAGCTCGCCGCGCTCACCCCCGCGCAGCGCGACGACCTCCGGCTGTGGCACGGCCGCATCGAGCTGCTCGAACGCGTCAGAGCGTTTCGCGGCTACGCGTTGTACACGTCGGTCATGTGGGTCGCCGGCGTGACGGGGTTCGTGAACGGAGTCATTGAGGGGATCCCACCGCTCGTCGTCGCGCCCGTTATTCCTTTCCTGATGAGCGTCAAGCTGGCACGTCGTGGCCGGTCGTTGCGCGCGAGTGGCCTCAAGCTTCGTCGGACGTTCCTCAAGCTGAGATCGCGGTGGGTGCTGCCGGCGCCTCCACCGGCGCCTAAACAGCAGCAGCTGCTGAAGCTCGCGCCCCGCGAGGTGCTCGAGAGCCAGTATGGCCCCGCCATTCGTCGCGCGGTCGAGGATCGGGCGGCGATCATGGACATTGTGTCCAAGCTGTCGAAGGTGGATCGCGCGCTCCTTCCCGACATCGATCCGGCGGTCAAAGGACTCGTGGAGCGCGTCGCACAGCTGGCGCAGATGACCTACCGCCTGGAGCAGAGTATCGACCTGCGCCTGCTCAACGAGCTCAATGGGCGCATCGCGGAAATGGAAGACGAGCCGAGCTCACCGGAGAGCCAGCGCCGCCTCTCGCTGCTCCAGCGTCAGCGCACGACGCTCGAGGAGTTGGTGCAGCGACGCGCCACCCTCGCGCGTCAGCTCGACAACGCCGGGCTGGCCCTGGGTAGCCTTCGACTCGACCTCATCAAGTTCCGGTCATCGGGACTCGAGTCGGCGTTGTCGGACGTTTCGTCAGCGACCCGCGAGGCGCGCGCGCTCTCGAAGGAGATCGGCGCCGCGCTCGAAGCCGCTGCGGAAGTGAAAGGGCTGTAGCGCCGGCGCCTAACGCGCCGACGCGTCAGGCGGGCGTTCCGTTCCCCTCGGTTGGCGTCGACGCCGCGGCTGGGCGCGGCTGCCCACGATTGTGCCAGCTGCGCGCAGGCTCGGCGCGCCGAGCGAGCATGTTCTGATAGTACGCCACGATCCGATCGCGTACCGAGGCTTCAGTGTCTCCGCGCGCGGCCTGAAAGGGCGCATAGCGTGAGGAGTCGCCCGACACCTCGAACCACCACCAGGCCTCCGCCCGGCCCGCTAACCCTTCGATATGGCAGGTGTATTTCCGATCGCCATCGGCGAAACTGAACTTCTTCGTCATGGGTGCTCCACTGGTTGACTCGAAATCTAGCACCCCGCGCAGCGTAATGCGCGAATCGGGCGATTTCGGTGGGGGTCGGGCAGGTCGTGACGCGCACGCACATTGGTGGGTTTATCCGTGTAGAGTCCCTCACGGCCCACTCAACCCCGTTTTTTACCCATGCCTTTGCACCAGTTTCGTCCCTCCGTCGCATGCGCGGCGCTCATCGCAGCCGTGGTCGCGTGCTCCCCTCCGACAGACGTGGATCGGTTGGCGGTGTCGTTGCGGTCGCTTTCGTTCGCGAGCCAGGAGGAATGGATGCAGTGGCCCCACACACCGAGCGTCGAGGGCGGCAATGTGCTGGTCGTGCGGGGCTTCGCTTTTGTGGGGTGCGGCGACGCCGCGGCAAGAGTGCAGCGGTGGGAGGACGTCGTGGGAGTCGAGATCAGGGCAGTCCAGACGCAGCGCTTCTGCCTGCAGAGCCTCAGTGCCTGGATGCCATTCGAGGCGACGGTCACTGGGCTCCGCCCCCGTACCTATCGAGTTCGCGTCGGCGTCGCGGGGTTGGAAGAACGCGCCGAAGGGGCTGTAACGATCACAGCCCCTTAGCGATCGGCGCTACGGCTGCCGCTTTTGTCGGTGGCCGCGCTCGTTGTCCTGCTGCTTCGGCGCGTCCACGTGCATTGCGTCGACCGGGCTCTTGGCGCGACCGCTTCCGGACTTGCTGCTCGCGCGATCCTGTGCTTCCCGCTGCGCCAACTCCGCGGGGACCTCGGCATCAGGTGCGCTCTTTCGCTTGGAACCCACGTTCTTGCTGGCCATTCGCGCATCTCGAGTTGAAGGCGCAGGGCCGACGTGCAGCCGCCGTGCCAGAGGCGCCGCAACGCGAGCATCCTAGCCAACCCCACAGCGCGCGGCCAAGATAGTCCACGGACATTGGAGTCTGGTCGACGCACGACGGAGCGATCGTGGACACGCCTCAAACCTTTGGGAGCACGCGCGGAGCCACCACCATCCTCTGCCTGGCCAGCTACGTGAAGGGCCAGGAATTCCTTCGCGAGTGCAAGCGCCTTGGGTGCCGCGTGCTCCTGCTCACGGTCGAGAAGCACCAGGACGCCGACTGGCCGCGCGAGAGCATCGAC
>DATFBS010000083.1:0-5966 GCA_035253695.1 Gemmatimonadaceae bacterium | reverse complement strand
TCGATGATCGCCATGCGGCGACAGAGCTCGGAGACGTCCTCGACGATGTGCGTCGACAGGATGACGATGGTGTCCTCCCCGAGGTCGCCGAGGAGGTTGAGGAAGCGCACGCGCTCAGCGGGGTCGAGGCCGGCGGTGGGCTCGTCGACGATGACGAGCTTTGGATTGGCGAGGAGCGCGACGGCGATGCCGAAGCGTTGGCGCATGCCGCCGGAGAATCCGCCGAGCTTCTGCTTGCGCGCGTTCCAGAGGTTGGTTTGGTGGAGAAGCGCGTCTGTCGTCTCTTTGCGCGCTCGCTTGTCGGTAATGCCTTCGAGGACGGCGAAGTGGTCCAGAAGCTTTTGCGCGGTGACGTTGGGGTAGACGCCGAATTCCTGGGGGAGGTAGCCGAGAGTCTTTCTTACTTCATCCTTCTGCTTGAGGACGTCGAGATCGCCCAGGGTGATTGTTCCTGAGTCTGGCTGCTGGAGCGTGGCGATCGTGCGCATGAGCGTCGATTTCCCGGCGCCGTTAGGGCCGAGGAGTCCGTACATGCCAGGCGGGATGGTGAGGCTGACGTTCTTGAGGGCCTGGACGCCGTTGCGATAGGTCTTGGAGATGTTGCGGATTTCGAGCTGCATCGTGCGGCGGGTAGAGGCGGCGGCGGGCGGGAGGACTGCCTTGCGTAAAGCCCCTACGGGAATCATCTGCGGGAAGTTTTCGACCCTCTGATCATTCCTGGAGATGCTTCGCTCTTGGGGTCCGGGCGCGGACCGCCACTCGCGAATCCGACGAAGCCCAACGCCAAAAACACCGACCGCGATGAAGCGCCAACGACGAGGGAGGAGAACGTCACCTTGCCCACTCGCATCGCATTGGCTCCGAGTAACCCTTACCGCGAGGCGAGCGTTCGCCAGCCCACACCGGCCGCCTGCCACCGATGCCGGACCTTGAGCCGTCCCAGCAGATTGTGGACGTGGTTTTTGACCGTGGGCACGGTGATTCGCAAGGCACGCGCGATCTCCTTGTTGCTCAACCCCTGATCGAGGAGCGCGAGAATCTGTCGCTGACGAGGTGTCAGCTCCGGTCCCGCCAGCAAGTTGCCGTGGGTCATCTCGCTCAGCCTCCCAAACGCGAGCGCGGCCAGCCGCGGTGAGCACCGCAACTCTCCGCGACGCACCCCCTCGACGGCGATGAGCAGATCATCGACGGAGGCATCACACCCGACGAACGCCGCCACTCCCGCTCGAGCACAGGTGAGAACGTCACGCGCATCCTCAGCGACGGCGAACGCGACGAGGCGGACGTTGGGCATCAACGAGCGAAGTGCGGCCATCAGATCGTCGTTTCGCAGCTCGGTCACGTCGACGAGAACCGCGCTGGCATCGAAGGCCGCAAGGCGTGCCGCCAGCTGGTCTCGAGGAATGCCCGGATCCACGACGACGCATTCCGCTCGCTCTGCGAGCAGGCGCGCAAGTCCGTCGCGATACAGCCGAACTGCGGTCACGATGAGCAGGCGCAGAGGCGCTCGCGATGAGTTCTCCGCGATCTGGTGATCTCGGATCGCGTCGCGCGACTCGATGGGAATAGATCGAGTCTGCATCGAGGTGCCGCACGTGATGCGGCGATCTTCGGCGGGAAGTCGTGCCCCGGCGTCGGGGTTCTCCCTTGGAAATACCCGCGTCGTTCTACCAGCGCAAGACCGCATCCTGGATGCGCATCCCCGGTCCAGATCGAGGACCCCCACGCTGTAGGTCTCGCTCCGTGAGTCGCTTTCGCATCTCGCGATCGATTGTATGCGCCCACGCCTGGCCCCACTCTGTGGACCTCGGACGATGAGCGTTCCATGCCGCATACGGGTTTTGCTCCGGGGGTTTCGGCCTCTTACGCGCCGCTTCGTGGTCGACGCGGTTCGTGCGGCGCCGGACATGGAGCTGATCGGTGAGCGCGATCTGCAACATGAGTCACCGTCTGCACACGCGGACATCATCGTCGTGCAGGCGAGCCACGATGACCCGGACCCGCAGGAACCGCGGCGACTGCGCGCTCGCGTGCTCGAGGTCTTCGGCGGAGCATGCGATGTCTACGAGCGACGCCTGGTACGCACCAACGTCAGCCTCGACGAGTTGCTCGACGTGATCAGAGAAACCGCCGTCGTCTCGGGTGGACGACGCGATGAATGAGGCGCGTATGCTTCCATTGAGCGAAATCTTGCGCGAGGACGTGACCGCGGACGAGCTCGACGCCGCGCTCAGCCTCCTCAGTGAGGCCGAGCGATTCGCCTTCGACAAGGCGCTGACGAGTGTGGGTGGCGTAGCGCAGAGTGCGTTACCCGGCGTCATGCAGGGAGCCTCGCAGGGGGCCGCCTTCGGACCGTATGGGATGCTCGTTGGCGGCGCGATCGGCGGCGTGCAGAGCGCGCTCGCCACCGGGGGGAAGCCGCCCGCTGCGCCGCGTCCGAGGCCTCCGCGTCCCGTCGCGGTGCCACCATCGATCGCAGCTCCGCCGCCCGCGCCGACGCCGGTGTCGGCCATTCCGTCCCCAGGCGCCCAGCCGTTAGGCGGCAACCCGGCAGCACAGCTTCTGATGGCGGTTCAGGACCCCCGTACCATCCAGGCTCTGGCCGCCCTGGTCGCCGGTTCCGCTGGACGAACGGAAATTCCCGTGGGACAGACCTCCGCCGAGCCCACCGCCTTCGTCAATCTGCTTCAGAGCCTCGCCGCTCGCACCGCGGCAACCGCTCCCGCCACTGGTGTCGAGAGCTCGCACGCCTACCTCCGAGACGAGGAGGGCGAGTATGTGTGGGATGTGGCGAGCGCGGATGCGCGAGCGCAGGCGCTCCTCTCGCACATGCAGCCCGGCGCAAGCTCCGGACGCACACGCGGATCGTCCCCCGGTGATTGGCTCGTCGAATCGGGCGCGGCCGAAGTCATCCCCTCCTTCTCCTGAGGCGCACTCATGGATCCCGCCGTGCTCGGCGCAATGATGGAGAACGTCGCGAGTGGAGGCGGCGACCGTGCCGCCGTGCTACGCACGTTCGCCCAGCTGTGTGGGCAGCTGATGAGCGATGACGACGATGACGAGGATCGTCGCAACGCGGACATGGAACGTCGGCGCCGGCGGGCATGGAAGCGTCTGTCACGCCTGCACAACGCGATGAAGCTTCTGTCCCAGCGCAATGCGTTCGTGGCCGGCGCGCTTGGCGCCTGCGAATGCTGGGGCATGAACGTCTCCTGCGAGAGGTGCCAGGGACGCGGCACCGCCGGCGCGTTCGAGCCGGTGCCGGAGGCGTTCGAGACACTGGTCGTCCCATTGCTGCGGAGTCGGGCCGCACTCCTCCGCGAGCATCTCGATGACACCAGCGCCCGGAAGGGCAAGCGAGACGCGGCGCGTCACTAAGGAGGACATCATGGCGGAAAGCAACGGCTGGGGAGAGCTGATCTCGGATCTCGCCGTTCTCGAGTCCGAGGCGGACGACGACAGCGAGTTCGAGGACGAGGAGGACTTTGGCGACGAGGACGATGTGGACGACTTCGACATCGAGGCCGTCCGGCGTCGCGGATCGCGGCGGAACGCCTTCGCTCGCCGCCGCGCACCGCACCGCGCGCGGCCCGGACGCAACTACGGCCGCCAGGTGAAGGGACGCGACAAGGGCGTCGTCCGCACACCGAACGGGCCCGCGCAAATCGAGCTGCCGGGAAAATTTCCGACGGTCGATGAGTTCCAGAAGACCGTGAACGAGATCCAGAACGACATGAAGGCGAACTCCACCGGCATCAGGGAGCTCGCCGAGCAGCAAAAGAAGGATGTCGTTCGCCTGGCCGACCTGGTCACCGCCAGCGAGAAGAAGCTGCGCAAGCAGATGAAGCGCACGCAGGTCGTTTCGGCGATCTTCGCGCTGGCGCCGCTAGCCATCAACGTCATCTCGGAATTCAAGAAGCCATAACGCTGCGAGGAGAACGGCCAATGACCGACACAACGCAAACGGACGCCGTAAGAAAAGCGGCTGCGATATCGTCCGAGGGGTCAGCGAGCGCGAGCTCGTCAGCCCAGGAAGCAGAGCGGCCAATCGATACCAGCAGAGAGTGGGGATTCAGCGGGTATGACCCGCGGTCGATTCAGTACGTCGATGCACGGGTGGATCGCCTGGAGCAGTGGATGAAGAATGTGGACGCCCATCTGCAGCACCTCACCGGGCACTCGGCCTTCGCACACCAATCATCGACGTCCAACTCCACGAATTCGGACCCATCCAGGCCACCACCGCCACCGCCAACGGCGAACAAGACCGCTGACTACGTGGTGGCGAGTGCGTACGCGGCTGCGTTGATGTGGGCCAATCCGGACATGCGCCGAGGCGGCACGCAATTCCTCCCACTCGCGCCGGCGCTCCTCAGCCTCATGGATGATGGGCTTACCCGCGAGGGTGGAAAGCGAGCGTTGATTCCGGCGCTCGTCGGGATCGGGTCGGTGATCGCACTGGGCGGCCTGCTCAAGTAGCGCGGCGGGCTTCCATGATGGATCCGGCGCTGCAAGAGGTCATCCTCTCCGCCGCGCCGAGCGAGGAGGTGGAGGCGGTCACGCTGCTCCGACCGGGGTATGATCCGCCTCCACCGGCCCGCGCGGTCGCGCGCTTCGGGCCCGTCGTGACCTGCCGCCTCCCCGCGGGCGCGATCGTCGCGGTCCGGAACGACCCCGCGGTCATTAGTCTCAAGGCCTCCCGCGTGGTCGGCGCCGCCGATGCGTTCATCGAGTCCGCTGCCTTGCCGTACGTCGGAGAATGGCGGCGACGCCCCACCGGCCTGCGACAGCGCGGCTCAGGTGTGACGTTAGGCGTGCTCGACTGGGGCTGCGACTTCGCGCATCCCAACTTTCGGCGGCCCGATGGCTCCACTCGGCTCCTCGCGCTCTGGGATCAGCGGAGACCCCAGCGTGCCGCGAATCGGTTCGGGTACGGCACCGTGTATACCCGCGAGGACATCGACCGGGCGCTGCGAAGCCGGGACCCCTACGGCACTCTCGGCTATCATCCCGCCGAGGCGATGTCGCCAGGCGCGTTAGGTACGCACGGCACCCACGTGATGGACATTGCGGCCGGCAGCGGGTCGCCGGAGGGGATCGCGCCGGACACCGATCTCGTCTTCGTCCATCTCGCGGCTCGCAATACGCCGCTCATCGGGGGGCTCGGAGATTCAGTCAGGCTCCTGGAAGGAATCTCGTTCGTCCAATCGGTGGCGGGACGCGCGCCATGGGTCTGCAACTGCTCGCTCGGTCGCATGGGAGGCGACCACACCGGTCAATCCATCGTGGAGCGCGCGCTCGACGCGCTCGTCGAGGAGAACCCCGGATGCTGCATCGTGCTGAGCGCCGGCAACTATTTCGCGAAGCGCGCGCACGCCGAGGGCTGGGTGCGTCCGAATGGCCAGGCCCGACTCGAGTGGATGATCGACGCCGGAGATCCCACGAGCAACGAGCTCGAGATCTGGTTCTCTCCGCGCGATCGCTTCGAGGTCGAGGTGCGATCTCCCGATGGCGTCGCGTTCAGCGCCGGTCTCGA
This sequence comes from Gemmatimonadaceae bacterium, assembly GCA_035253695.1. Taxonomy (GTDB): domain Bacteria; phylum Gemmatimonadota; class Gemmatimonadetes; order Gemmatimonadales; family Gemmatimonadaceae; genus JAICNG01. The sequence continues at coordinate 430 of DATFBS010000083.1, read as the reverse complement.
TTCCGCCGTCGATATCCTGTCTGACGGCAACACAGTCGGCCGCTTGTATCATCGCGCAGTCGATCCCGTCGCTGATGCACACCACGTGGATTGCTTTCTCAGCCGGGATGCGCCAAGCGGTCGCTGGGAGGTGGTGCTGCATGGCATCGACGTCGTGGACGGTCGCTACCACGCGTGGATCGAGCGCGATGTTCCGCGGCCGCGTGCTCAATCATCATTTCCAGAACGCATGTCCTCGCCGCGCTGCACGATAGGAACGATCGCCGGAGGTTTTCGCACGATCTGCGTCGGCGCGGTGAATCCGCTCACTGGCCAGCTCGGCCCCTTTTCGAGCTCCGGTCCGCTCCGCTCCGGCCGAATGAAGCCGGACCTCGTCGCTCCCGGCGTCGGGATCCTCGCCGCCGGCTCGACCTCGCGTGGAGCGAAGCCC
>DATFBS010000082.1:0-61089 GCA_035253695.1 Gemmatimonadaceae bacterium | reverse complement strand
GGCCGCCCGCATCGTGGTTCTTGCGCGCGGAGTCGAAGCCTATCTGAAGACGCTCGGGGTACCGGCGGAGCGCCTCGTATACGTGCCGAACGGGGCAGATCTGGGTGCGTTCGCCGAGCGTGCCGGTCGGGACGGGACTGCGCTCCGCCTCGTGTACGCTGGGGCGCACGGCCCGGCGAATGGCCTCGACGTCATCGTGGAAGCCGCGGCGCTTCTCCGCGACGAGCCCCGCGTGCGCTTTCTGTTCGTCGGCGATGGGCCCGCAAAAGCGGCCCTCATTGCTCAGGCGCGCGGAAGCGGCCTCGGTAATGTCGAGTTTCTCGACCCGGTGCCCAAGGCGCGCATCCCACAGCTCTTCGCGTCCTGCGATGCCGGCCTGATGGTGCTCAAGGACATTCCGCTGTTCGCCTTCGGCGTTAGCCCCAACAAGCTGTTCGACTACTGGGGCGCCGGCCTGCCGGTGGTGTGCAACGTACCCGGCGAGGTAGCTGGCTGGGTGCGGGATGCAGGTGGTGGGGTACAGGCGGCGGATGCAACTCCCCAGTCGCTCGCCGCAGCAATTCGAGAGCTGTTGGCCATGAGTCCCGAGCGTCGGGCGGGACTGGGGATGGCCGGCCGCGAATGGGTGAAGCGAGAGCACGATCGTCCCGTTCTGGCGGCGCGTCTCGATGCCGCCGTGCGCCCGCTCGCGAATCCCGAGGCCGCGTGAAAAATCCGATCGTGGCTGCACAGGCGCTGTGGAGGACGTTCGGCGCCGAGGGCCTTCGCCGGCGCGCGACGTTCGAAGCCCGCAAGCGCCTTTCCGCGCTCGCAGCGGAGGCGCTGCCAGTCCCCGCGGCGGTGCGCGAGCACGGCACGCCGGAACGTTGGCCGTTCATGCCGAACGTGGGACGCCTGCTCGCGGACGCATCGAAGGAGCGCGGCATTTCTCGAGCCGACCGCGTGGTGGCTGGCGAGTATCAGGCATACCGCACGACGTGGCGCCGCCGTCCGCGCTCGCCTGACGAGTGGAATGTCGATCTCGAGACTGGGTTCCGATACGACCTGGATGTTCCGTGGTTTCGCATCCCGCACTCCGTGCCCGGATCCGACATCAAGGACGCATGGGAACCAGGCCGCTTCGCATGGGCGTACGACCTCGCCCGCGGCTGGATGCTCACACGAAACGATCGGTATGCTCAGGCATTCTGGGGCGCCTTCGACTCCTTCCGCGGGGGCTGTCCACCGTATCGCGGCGTACAGTGGGCATGCGGCCAGGAAACAGCGATTCGGGCCCTTGCTCTGCTGTGGTGCGAGACCGCGCTCGCCGATGCTCCCGCCACCACGCCCGCTCGTCAGGCATCACTGCGTGAGATGCTCTTCTGGTCGGGACACCGGATCGAGAGTGCGCTCGATTACGCGCTCAGCCAGCGGAATAATCACGGCATCTCCGAGTGCACGGGCCTCCTTGCGATTGGCGCACGCTTTCGGGAGGTCGCGCGCGAAGCAAGCGGGTGGTGGCACAGGGGACGCGTGGCGCTCGAACGACAAGTGCTCGATCAGTTCGCGCGCGATGGGTGGTATGCCCAGCATTCGTTCACGTATCTCCGTGTCGCGCTCGACCAGCTGGTCGTCGCCGAGCGAACACTGCAAGCGGCCGGTAGCGGCCTCGGGGCGTCCGCGATCGAGCGCGTACGATCGGCGATCCGATTGCTCGGCGCCGTACTCGATGAAGACACGGGCGATGTCCCGAACCATGGCGCGAACGACGGAGCATTTGTGCTCCCCCTTACCACGGGCGAATACCGCGACTTTCGCCCGTCGCTCACGGCGGCGGCGGTGACGTTCAACGCTTCGCTTCCGGCCGGAGCCGATCCGGATCCCGAGACGCTTGCGTGGCTCGATGCTCCCGCTCCCGTCGTCGATCGGGCGCGCCCTCGCGTTACGATCGGTGAATCCGGCTGGCTCAGCGCACGAGTGGGCGAGAGCCGTGTGTTCGCGCGCGCAGGGGCCTATCGCTCGCGCCCCTCGCACATCGATGCGATGCATCTCGACATATCGATCGAAGGCAGGGCGGTAACCGCCGATGCCGGAACGTACCGGTACACGGGCCCCTGGGCGCGGGCGTTGGCCGAAGAAGGGGCACACAACACCGTCACGATCGATGGAGCTCGCATGGCCGAGCGCGGTCCACGGTTTCTCTGGCTCCGTTGGCCGCGCGCGACGATCGCCTCCTATCGTGAAGGTCCTGACGTCGTGACGATCGAGATGCTCAACGAGTCGTGGCGGGAGGCGGGGATTGTGCACCGGCGAACGTGCCAAATCTCGTGGGATGCGGTCACGGTCGTCGACGACGTCTCGCTTGCGGATGGTGTACCCGCCCGTACCGCCCTCCATTGGCTTGTGGATGGAGCTCGCGAGGACGTCATGGTGGTCGCCAGCGTTCCCGTCGACGTTGCCACTCACCAGGGCGAGGAAGGATCGCCATATGGCTGGATCTCGGACTCGTACGCGGTGCGGCGCCCAGCGATCTCCATGCGAGTCGTGACACGAGAGGCATCGACCCGCGTTCGATTCATCAGTGGCTTTGGCTCGGCGCGGAGCGAGGAATATCTGAGCTCTTTGCTCGCCCGTGACATCGGCGCGCCACCGGAGATCGCCGGCCTGGTGCGCGGAGGCTCGCGTTGAGAAAGCTGACTCCACTGGCGATCGTCGGCGCAGGCGGATTCGGCCGCGAGGTCGCGTGGCTCGCCGACGACATCAACCAGGAACGCCCCACCTATGACTTTGTGGGGTTCGTCGACGACACCGCGTCATCGACGCCGGAGGGCTATCCCGTACTCGGCACCACCGATCGGTGGATCAGCGATGGTCGCACCGACGTTTCTCTCGTGTGTGCGTTGGGCGATCCCGTGACGCGGTGGCGGGTCGCTGCACGGCTATCGGCCGCCGGCTTCAGCTTTGCCACACTGATTCATCCGACGGTGAAACGATCGCGCCACGTCCGCATCGGTCCGGGCGGCATGATCTGCGCCGACAACATTCTAACGACGAACATCGACATTGGCGCCCATGCGTTGCTCAACCTCGATTGTACCGTGGGACACGACAGCAGGCTTGCGGATTACATCAGCATGATGCCGGGCGTGCATATCTCGGGCGACGTGACGACTGACATAGGCGCCTACCTTGGCACGGGGGCGGTCGTCATCAACGGGGTCCGGATCGGCGCCTGGTCGGTCATTGGCGCCGGTGCGGTCGTATCCTCGGAGATTCCCCGCGCGATGATCGCCGTCGGCGTCCCCGCCAAGCCGATCAAGCCTAACGGTCGAGCGCCGCAGGAGGATGCCGCATGAGCCGGAAGCGCATTCATCTCTCGGTGCCGCACATGGGCGGGGAAGAGCGGCGCTTCGTGAGCGAAGCGTTCGAGACCAACTGGCTGTCGACCATCGGCCCCAATGTCGATGGCTTCGAGCGCGAGCTCGCGGAACGCCTCGGCGATGGGGTGCATGCGTTGGCGGTCTCGAGTGGAACGGCGGCGCTCCATCTCGTGCTCCGTGCCCTGGGAGTTGGACGGGGAGACCGGGTTGCGGTTTCCACGCTCACATTCGCGGGGTCGGTGTGGCCGGTGCTCTACCTCGGCGCCGAGCCGGTGTTCGTCGATAGTGAGACGGCGTCCTGGAATGTGGACCCCGGGCTGCTTCACGAGTATCTGCACGAGGCGGCGCGGCGTGGCACGTTGCCAAAGGCGTTCATCGCGGTCCATCTGTACGGTCAACACGCCGATCTCGATCCGATCCTCGAGATCTGCCGCACGTTCGGCGTCATGTTGGTGGAGGATGCAGCGGAGTCGCTCGGCGCCACGTACCGGGGCCGGCAAACCGCGACCGTCGCCGACTATTCGATTCTGAGCTTCAACGGGAACAAGATCATTACGACGACCGGCGGTGGCGCCGTCGTTGCCCGAGATCGCGACGTGCTCGCGAGAATGAAGAAATGGGCGAATCAGTCGCGGGAGCCAGCGGTGGAGTATTTGCACGCCGAGTATGGGTTCAACTATCGGATGAGCAACGTGCTCGCCGGTATCGGGCGTGGGCAGCTCAGGGTACTCGATGAACGCGTCGCTCGACGGCGTGCGATCTTCGATCGATATCGTGAGGCGTTTGCCGATCTCGCCGGGCTAGTGCCGCAGCCGGAAGCGCCGTGGGGTCGCCACACGCGCTGGCTGAGCGTCTTCTCCGTCGACCCCGAGGAGGTGCCTGTAACGCCGGAAGACATTGTCCGCGAGCTCGACCGAGAAGACATCGAGGCTCGCCCGGTGTGGAGGCCGATGCACATGCAGCCCGTCTTCGAGGGCGCGCACCGTGTTCGGGGAGAAGTCGCGCAGCGCCTCTACGAAACCGGCATCTGCCTGCCATCCTCCTCGAGCCTGTCAGAGGAGGAGCAGCGCCGCGTCGTCGATGCCGTGCGCAGCGTGGTCAGCGCGACGGTTGGTCGTACCCGGTAAATTCCGGCATGGTTGCCGCGTCGGCTGCGGTGATGCCCTCTCGCCGCATGACGGAGCGTAGCGTACGCCAGAGCACGCGAGTGTCGAGCGCCAGAGAGCATTGCTCGACGTACGCCACGTCGAGGTCGAGCTTTTGATTCCACGTGATGGCGTTTCGCCCGGACACCTGGGCGAGCCCGGTGATCCCCGGTCGCACATCGTGCCGCCGTCGATGCCGATCACTGTAGAGTGGAAGATACCGCGTCAGCAGCGGCCGAGGCCCGACGAGACTCATGTCTCCGCGAAGTACGCTCCACAGCTCCGGCAGCTCGTCGAGCGATGTGGCCCGCAACGACCGGCCGAAGCTCGTAAGGCGCTCGGCATCGGGAAGCAGGGTTCCGGAAGGACCACGTGCCTCCGTCATCGTGCGGAACTTGACGAGAACAAAGGGCCGGGCGTGTCGCCCTGGACGCTCCTGACGAAAGAAAACAGGTGCGCCAAGCTTGACGCGCACGACGAGGGCGACGATGGCCAGCAGTGGTACCCAGAGCGGAGCCGCCAGCAGTACCAACGCCACGTCGAGCAGCCGCTTGCCTCTATATTCAGCCACGTAATCGTTGATATCGGTTCGAGCGCCATTGCTGTACCTGCGTTCTGACAAGATGCGTACCGGGCCTCACCTTCGGAACGCCGTCCGCCAACCCTGACCATCCGTGATTCACCTGCTGCAATCCCTCGCTGACGGCTCCACACAGCTCGTCGATGTGCCGATTCCGGTCGCCACCGGCGTCTCGCTGGTCGTCGAGTCGCGAGCGAGCGTGGTGTCGGCCGGGACGGAGCGGATGCTGGTCGACTTCGGGCGTGCGGGCTGGCTGGAAAAGGCACGCCGACAGCCGGAAAAGGTCCGCCAAGTGCTCGACAAGGTGCGGACCGACGGCGTTGCTCCCACGCTCGGGGCGGTGCGGGCGAAGCTGGACACACCGATCCCCATTGGCTACTGCCAGGCTGGTGTCGTGGTGGAGACCGGCCCGCGCGTGGAGCGCTTCGCGCCCGGGGACCGTGTCGTCACGAATGGAGCGCATGCGGAATACGTGCGCGTGCCTCACACGCTCGCCGCTCACATCCCCGACGGTGTGGCGTTCGAAGCGGCTGCGTTTACGCCCCTTGCCGCCATCGGCTTGCAGGGTCTGCGACTCGCGGTGCCCACGTTAGGCGAGACTGTCGTCGTCTATGGTCTCGGCCTCATCGGGTTGCTGACCGTTCAGCTCGCCCGAGCGAGCGGCTGCGAGGTGATCGGCATCGATCGGGATATGTCGCGGCTGAGTCTCGCCGAGCGCTTCGGAGCCCGAACGATCGCCGCGCTCGAAGGGGTGGATGTCGGGCGCGCGGTTCTCGATCTCACCGGCGGCGACGGCGCCGATGTCGTGCTGTTGACATTGGCGACGGACGACGATGGTCCGGTCCAATCAGCCGCGGCAATGAGCCGGAAGCGGGGGCGCATCGTCTTGGTGGGAGTGACCGGATTGAAGCTCCGTCGCGACGACTTCTACCGAAAGGAGCTTTCGTTCCAGGTGTCGTGCAGTTACGGGCCCGGCCGGTACGATCCCGTTCACGAGGAGCAGGGCGTCGATTACCCACGCGCATTCGTTCGCTGGACGGAGGCGCGCAACTTCGAGGCGGTGCTCGCGCTCATGGCCGACCGACGGCTCGATCCCATGCCACTGGTGACGCATCGCTTCGAGATTGCAGAGGCGGCACGCGCGTACGATATCGTCTCCGGGGCGGAGCCGAGCCTGGGGATCGTGCTCCGCTACCCGGAGCGGGCCGAGACACAGCGCACGCTCGGGCGGTCGGTTGTCTTCCGAGCCGATGAGCCAGCGGCCGCCAAGGCGGTGGTGGGATGGATCGGTTCAGGAAACTTCGCTTCGCGTGTGTTGATTCCGGCCTTCACCAGCGCGGGCGCCACGATGCACACGCTGGCATCGAGCGGCGGAGTATCGGCCGCGGTTGTGGGAAAACGCGAGGGCTTCCGCCGTGCGACGACCGATCCCGACACGATTCTCACGAATGAGCTGATCGACACGGTCGTCGTCACGACGCGGCACGATACGCACGCGTCCTGGGCTCGCCGCGCGCTCGAGGCGGGGAAACACGTCTTCGTGGAGAAGCCGCTCGCGCTCGATCCCGAGGATATCGACCGTCTCGAGCAGACGCTGGGGGGCTCTTCCGCTCTCTTGTGCGTCGGGTTCAATCGCCGCTACGCACCGATGGCGGTGCGTGCGCGCGAAGCGCTGCGGGCACGAACGGGACCGCTCGTCGTCGACATCCTCGTCAACGCGGGTGCGATTCCGCGGGATCACTGGACGCAGCGGCTCGACGAGGGCGGCGGCCGCATTGTCGGTGAAGCGGTACACTTTCTCGATCTGGCGCGGTATTTCGTTGGAGCCCCCATCGCGAATCTTCAGGTGCGTACGGCGGGCGCGGAGCGCGCGATCGACGATGTTGCCTCACTCCAGCTCGGGTTCGCTGACGGCTCGATCGCGTCAATCCGATACGTCAGCAACGGCCACCGCGGATTCCCGAAGGAGCGTGTCGAGCTGTTCGCCGACGGGGTGGTTATCCGCATCGACAATTGGCGAACGATGCGCGGCTGGGGTGTCGCCGGTCTGACCACTCATTTACCGCACGCACAGGACAAAGGGCACGCGGCATTGGCCGCGGCGTTCGTGCGTGCCGTTCGCGGCGGAGGTCCACCACCGATCGCGCCGGAAGAGCTGCTCGAGGTGGGTCGCTGGGCCATTTTGGCCGGCAAGCTGGCGTCGCAGGGTGGAGGGGTCGCGTGAAAATCGTGCACGTCGTCGGCGCACGGCCGAACTTCATGAAGCTCGCGCCCTGCCATCGCGCACTCGCGGCGACCAACGATGTCGCGCAGATCGTCGTCCACACCGGCCAGCACTACGATGATGCGATGTCGGATTCCTTCTTCCGCGACCTCGAGATTCCTCCGCCAGACATCAACCTCGGTGCCGGATCGGCGTCGCACGCGGTCCAGACCGCGCGGATCATGGAGCGGTTCGAGCCGGTCGCGCTCGAGCACCGCCCCGATTGGGTGCTCGTCTATGGCGATGTCAATTCGACGGCGGCTGCCGCGCTCGTGTGCTCGAAGATCGGGATTCGCCTCGCACACGTCGAGGCGGGATTGCGCAGCGGCGACCGCTCGATGCCCGAGGAGATCAACCGCCTGGTCACCGACCGACTCGCGGACCTATTGCTCACCCCGTCCCGCGACGCGGATGAGAATCTGCGTCGCGAGGGCGTGGACCCGAGCAGGATCGTGTTCGTGGGAAACGTGATGGTCGACACGCTGCGACACGGTCTTCCCCGCGCGCGCCAGGAGCTCATGCGCGAGAAGCTCGGGGTTCGCGAGGGGGAATACGCACTGGTCACGATTCACCGACCGTCGAACGTGGATTCTCCGACGCGCCTTGCCGCCGTCGCCAGTGCTCTCGGCCGCGTGGCTGAGAGCATTCCGGTCGTGTTTCCGATGCATCCGCGCACGCGCGATCGCATGACGCAGGAGGACCGAGCTCTCCTCGGTCGGGTGCGCGTTCTCGAACCACTTCCGTATCACTCCATGCTGGACCTGGTCGCTGGCGCGCGTGTCATCATCACCGACTCAGGCGGGCTTCAGGAGGAATCCACCGCCCTCGGCGTCCCCTGCCTCACGGTGCGGGAGAACACGGAGCGTCCAGTAACGGTCTCCGAAGGAACCAATCGGCTCGCGCCAGATCCGGATGAGTTCGCGCGCCTCGCGCTCACGACGCGACGCAATGGCAACGCGCGGACCCCAGAAGGGTGGGACGGCCACGCCGCGCGACGTGTCGCCGAGGCGCTCCGCGCGCGCCTCGCCTGAGCGGCACGTGGCCCGCGCCTTGCTAGCTGTTGCGTGACCCTGCCGCGTGCCTGACGTGGCGCGCTTTCAGTCCATGACGAGAAGCATTTTCCAATATCACCCGACGTACGGGTTTCACTTCATTCCCGGCGTGAAGGCTCGCATTCCCCACGAAAGCGGTGGGTACCTCGTGCGTGCCAACGCGGCCGGCTTTCGAAGCGACCGCGAGTTCGTCGGTCCCCGCTCGCCGGGACGGCGGCGCATCCTGCTGTTCGGAGACTCGTACACGGCGGGTGACGGCGTGAGCAATGGTCTGCGCTACGGAGACCTTCTCGAAAAGCACGTGCCCGGGACCGAGGTATACAACTACGGGCTTCCCGGGACCGGGACTGACCAGCACTACCTCGTGTACTCCGATGTCGCGCCGCGGATCGAGCACGACCTCGTGATTATTGCCGTTCTGGTGGAGAACATCCGCCGGGTCGTGGCGCATTACCGCGTGTTCGAAAATGGCGTCGGGGAGAAGGTCGCGCTCGCCAAGCCATACTTTTCGCTCGACGCGAGCGGTGCGCTTGCGCTGCACAATGTTCCGGTACCGGAAGGGGAGAGAGGCCTGGACTCACTTCCTCCGGACGAGCGAGAGCACGTCGATCGAGGGGGCGACCTTCCGCTCGTCCGGCGTGCCCTCAACCTGCTCGGACCGGGTGTGAAGTCGCTGCTTCAGAGCGCCATCGGACAGAACCCGCTGCCTGCGTACGAGTCACCCGACGATCCGGCGTGGCGACTCATGCGCGCCATCCTCGCTCGGTGGGTGTCGGAATCGACCGCGCCAGTCCTGATCGTTCCGCTGCCTTTGTACCACTACGTGGAGGGGATTGCGGATGCGTCCGCCTATCAGGCGCGATTCGCGGAATTGGCAGCGGCCACGCGCGCGCACCTGCACGATCCATTGCCGGATCTCGTGGCGCTGCCCGCGAGCGAGCGACGAGCGCTTCGCTTCGAGAAGGACGTCCACCCGACGCCGCTCGCCCACGAGAAGCTCGCGCTATCGATCGCGCCGGCGGTCGCGCCCCTCATCAACACGAACGCAGCGGTGCTCGCGTGACGATCGTGCTTGGGATTTCGGCGCTCTATCACGATTCCGCCGCCGCCCTCGTTCGCGATGGGGAAATCGTCGCCGCGGCGCACGAAGAGCGGTTCACACGCCGGAAGCACGATCCCCGGTTTCCGGTGAATGCCATCAACTACTGCCTTGAAGAGGCGTTCATCGATGCGAGCGAGCTCAGCGCGGTGGTGTTTTACGACCATCCACTGCTCACGCTCGACCGGGCCATGAAGTCGCTTCTGATGGTCGCGCCTCGGGGCGAAGGCCAATGGATGCAGGCTGCACGATCGCTCCTCGGCGTCAAGATGCACGTGCGCTCCATGGTGCGTGACACGCTCAAGCGAGAGGTGCCGGTGATGTTCACGGAGCATCATGCCTCCCACGCCGCGAGCGCGTTCTACCCGTCGCCGTTCGATGAGGCCGCGATTTTGACGCTCGACGGGGTTGGCGAGTGGGCCACGACGACCATCGGCCACGGATCCGGCGATCGGATCGAGCTGCTGCGCTCGCTCGATTATCCGCACTCGCTCGGGCTGCTCTATAGCGCCATCACCTACTTCTGCGGGTTCAAGGTCAATTCGGGCGAATACAAGCTCATGGGCCTCGCTCCCTATGGCGAGCCGGTGTATGCCGATCTCATTCGCGACAAGCTGATTCACATCTGCGACGATGGCTCATACCGCCTCGACACCAGCTACTTCGGGTATCTGGATTCGAATGAAATGGTAAACGAGCGGTTCGCCGAGCTGTTCGGCGGACCGCGGCGTCTCGCGGAGTCCCGGATCACGCGCCGCGAGATGAATCTGGCGGCCTCGGTTCAGGCGGTGACTGACGAGATCGTTATGCGCTGTGCGCGGCATGCGCGCGAGCTCACCGGCTCTCGGTTTCTCGTCCTCGCCGGTGGCGTGGCACTCAACTGCGTCGCCAACGGAAAGCTGCTGCGCGCGGGCGTGTTCGACGATATCTGGATTCAACCGGCCGCCGGCGATGCCGGAGGCTCGCTCGGGGCCGCACTTCTCGTGTCGCACCACCACTTCGGCGAGAAGCGATATCGGAACCCCACGGGGCGTGACGCGCAGCGCGGCAGCTACCTCGGGCCGATGTATGGGTCGGACGAGGTCCGCGCGTTTCTCGATCGCAATCGATACCCGTATCGACGCGTTGACGACGAGGAGCGTGCGCGGGTGGTCGCCAGCGCCATCGCCGACGGAAAGGTGGTCGGCTACTCGGTGGGACGAATGGAGTTCGGGCCGCGCGCACTGGGATCCCGATCCATTTTGGGGGATCCGCGTCGCCCGGAGACGCAGGCGGTCATGAACCTCAAGATCAAGTTTCGCGAGTCGTTCCGGCCGTTCGCTCCGTCGGTGCTTGCCGAGCGCGTTGGCGAGTACTTCGAGCTCGATCGCGAGAGCCCCTACATGCTGTTGGTCGCCCCGGTGCGCGAAGACCGGCGCCAGCGCGATGATCGCGCCGCGTTCGACTCGGGCGATGACGACATGCTGGCTGTCGTGAGGCAGGCACGGAGCGACATTCCGGCGGTCACGCACGTGGATTACAGTGCGCGGATTCAAACGGTCCACCGCGACGACAATCCGGAGTATCACGCCGTGATCCGTGAATTCGAGCGGCTCACCGGCTACGGAGTGATCGTGAACACGAGCTTCAACGTGCGGGGGGAGCCGATCGTGTGCACGCCTCAGGATGCGTATCGATGTTTCATGCGCTCCGAGATCGACCTGCTGGTGCTCGAGGATTGTGTGCTCGAGAAAGCGGATCAGCCGGCCGTCGCCGCGGACGAAGGCTGGATGAAGGAGTTCGAGCTTGACTGACGACGCACAGGAGCGCGAGCTGCGCGAGTTCTTTCAGCGGCACATCGTCGGGGCGGCCGAGTCGTTGCGCGCGCGCGACGTGTCGTTTTTCGCGCTTCGCCCGGATCCATCGGCGACCTCGTACTGGAATACGCGGCCTCGAGGGGAAGGCTACGTGTTCGCCATTGGCGACGATCTCGCGACCGAGCTGCGCGAGCTCTGGCGCGACATCCCAGAGCTTCAAGCGCTGGCCGATGATCTGGCCGCGATGACGCGAACGCTGGCCGACCGTCGAGAGGAGTCGGCCGATGTTTCTTCGTTCATTTACGCGATGTTCTGAGAAGCAGCCGCGAGAAACAGCCGCCGATTCTGCTCAATGGGGACAGGATCGGAAATGACGCGGCGCGCGAACTCGCGCGCCGCGTTGCTCATCCGGGCGTGAGTATCGGGATCCATCGCGGCGCACGCCTCGAGGGCCGCCCGAAAGCGCTCGGGCGCCTCCAGCGGGACCACCCACCCCGCACCCCGGCTCTCCAGATCGCGAAAGGGCATGCGATCACTGACGGCCACTGGGCATCCGGCCGCGAGCGCCTCGACGAGAACATGTCCGAAGTTTTCGCCCAGCGTGGGGAAGAGGAAAAGGTCGTACTGCGCGAACGTCGGAGCGATGTCCTCGTACTCGAGCGCGCCGGCATACCGGGCGCTGATGTGCGGTGGCAGCGTCGCCATCGCGGCCTCGCATTCGCGAAGGTACCCAGGGTCTTCTGGCGGGCCGTAGATGTCGAACTGCGCTGGCGACTTCATGCCGCGCAGAAGGTCGACCGCCCCGAGGAGATTCTTCTTCCGCGCGATTCGTGAGATGAATGTCGCCTTCAGCGCCCCCGGGGTCTTGCGGCGATGCGTGACGACGGCGAGTTGATCCCACGGGGTGGGCAGGTCGGGCGCCACGACCGCCTGTACGGGCGACTTCGACGCGTCGAAGTGCTCGTGAACCTCTCGCTTCTCGTCCGGGCTCGACGCCTGCCAGATGATGTTGCGGTACAGTCCAGCCGCTCGGGCGGCCGCGAGAAAGATCGCCTTCTTGCCGCTGTTGATGCCCATGGCGCCGGGAGTCAGCTGGCCGCGCGGCGCCAGCACGGTGGGCCGGTCGGGAATCATCCGCAGCCGCCGAAACGCGAGCACACTGAGCGTGAGTACCCGAGAGAACAGGCTGTTGAGATACAGGACATCATGCGGAGTCTCGGCGATGACGCGTCGCAGCACGCCGGGGCGCACCTGTTCGGGCGCGAGGTACATGACCTTCGCTGGCCCGACGGATTCCCACACTCCGGGCGTGATGTTCGAGTAGCGCTCGTCCGAGAGCCAATCACGGTCTCTCGTGATAACCCGGAAGTCGAGCTCGTCGCCGAGTGTGGTAATGAGATTGGCGAGTGACCGCAGCGCACCGCCGGCATGAGTCCCCGGCAGGTAATAGTCTGCCAGCGTGAGGATCGTCGTCACTCAGCGCCGTGCGTGCCAGTGGCGGCTTCGCGGCCAGGCGAAGAGAGATGGAGCAGCTCATCGTAGGTGTCGACGAACGCCTGGCCGGTGGCGGCGAGCGAGAAATGCTGCTCCACATGGCTTCGCGACGCACGGCCCATGGCATCCCGCAGGGATCGATTTGACAGGAGCGTCACGAGCCGATTGGCAAAAGCGGTCGTGTCGGCGATGGGCACCAGGAAACCCGTGACGCCATCAACCACTGATGTCTCGGGTCCGCCGCAACGAGTGCACACGGCCGGAACGCCGCTCGCCATCGCTTCCAGGATCACGATGCCGAGGCCTTCCTCGTCCGAGCTCAGAGCCAAGACAGTGGCCGAACGATACAGGCGGGCGAGATCCTCGGACGAAAGCGCCAGGCGCAAGTGAACGGCGTCGGCGATGCCTAACCGGCTCGCAATCTCCAGCACACGCTCCGGAGGGGGTCGCTCACCGGCGAGCACGAGCTGCGCATTCGGACGATGCCGCCGAACCAGGGCGAAGGCCTCGAGAAGCATCGGAATGTTCTTTCGCGGATCGTCCAGGCGGCCCACCGCCAATATCATATCGGTCGCCGAATCTTCTACCGGCGGCGTGAAGACGGCGGTATCGACCCCCGGCGGATGGAATCGCACCCGGGCGGGGCCCAGGGTGCTGGCGACCAGATCGCGCATCCATCTGTTCTCGACCAATACCACGTCGGCATGCCTGAGTCCGCTGCGATCCATGTGCGAGACGAGCGCCGTCATCACCCGCCGCCACAGCGTTACGAGGCCCCACCCGCGAAGCAGAGCCTTGCGTTCGACCGCGACCATCGTCGCGCATTGCAGCGCCACGGGCCGCCGGACTCGACGCGCGACGTGCGTGAGCGCGGGCGAGCCCGCGACGATTTGAACGACGTCGTAGGAGCTCAGGAGCGACGTCAGCGCCGGACGAGGGCGGTATCGAAGCGGCTCGAGCTCGGCGCCAGCAGTCCCGACGTGTGTGTACGGAATCTCCTCCAACCGCTCCGACGTGATGCGCACGCCTCTTCGCCATGTATGCGGAGCCAGCAATCGCACGCTGTTCGGATCAGTCGATGAGGTCGCGAGCGAGATCAGATGCGGCTCGTATCGACCCGACTGCCGTAAGACCCGATAGACGAACAGAGCGACTGATGCGAGTCCGCCGCGCGCGGACAGGGCCGGCACGACGATGGCGACGCGCGGTTGTTCAGCCACGGCGCCGGCGCGTCACGGCCTGTCCCCGGGCTTGCCGAAGGTCAGTCCCGGAAACCATCGAAGAAACGTACGCCTTCTCACCTCTGCCATGTGCTGTGCCAGGCGCCTTGGCCAGTCACGCTCCATGCACGGCCGCTCGATCAGCAGGAAATACAGCGTCGAGACGATCATCAGCGGAGGAACCAGCAACAGTGTCTGGACGAGAAGATTCACGCCGAAGTCGGGGGAAACGGCCAGCGAAATCGTTCGCGCTCCGGCGGCCGAGATGAACGGGTAATGGAGGAGATAGATCGTGTAGCACATCCCCCCGATGACTGTGATCCAGGGGTTCGTAAATACGCGATGGGCCAGCGGTCCTCTAAACGTCGCCGTGTACGCGAGCAGCGCGGCGAACGGAAAGACGAGCCGTTCCGTGAGGGGAGTCATCCAGCTGAGCACCACGGCGACCCAGCCCACGAGCGCAAGGACATCCCACTTGCGATCCGTGGAGGGCTGCTGCCGCCACTCGACGAGGTAAATATCGGCGAGGAGAAACCCCGCGAGAAAGAACTGGGCGAAGTTGAAAAGGGACAGCCCCAGTCGGGATCCTGGATCCACGAATTTCCATTGAACGAGCGCGAGCGCGATCGATGTCCCCCCGATGACGGCCCGCCGCCAGAAGGTCGACCGAATCGCGAACACCGTGGAAAGCAACGGGGCCAGCAGGTAGAACTGCACCTCGATTTCCAGAGACCACGCGACGACGTTGATCAGGCTGCCCTGTTCGTACACGAGATTGTGAACGTAGGCAACGCTGGCCAGAAAGTGCGGGCCCAGCTCTCGCACCGTGTTGTCCGCTCGCGCGACGAGGAGAAGAAAGAACGCCGTCATTGCGATGATGTACGGCGGCTCCAGGCGCGTCAGGCGTCGAAGCAAGTAGGCCCGCAACGATACGACCGGCCCCCCGGCCAGATAGCGTGTTGCGAACGGTAGCGCGAGCACGAAGCCACTGATGATGAAGAACAGCTGGACGCCGAAATGGCCCACTTCGGTCAGTCGCGCGGCGAGATGCGTCTCCGGCGGGATACTCCACACCGCGGGCGATTTGGCGGCGACGTAACCGCGGATGTGGAAAATCACCACCAGCGCAATGGCGATGAATCGCAGCCCATCGATCTCTGCGATGAAACGCCCGGAGGTGGTCTTCCGCGATAGACGCGGGAAAAGCTTATCGTAGATCACGTCGACGCGAGGCGAACGTCCACGGCCGCTCCAACCGGTGTGGCAGAAAAAAAAACGCCACTCAAAGTGGCGTTCCCGCATGGTCGCGCAGGGACTCGAACCCCGGACCTCTGGTATGTGAGACCAGCGCTCTAACCAGCTGAGCTACGCGACCCCGAAAACGCGCTCCGAAGGAGTGCGTTCGCAGTGTAAGTCTAAGCGTCCGGAGATGCGCACGGAAGTGGTTGGCCGGAGTCCGCCGGCGGTCCGCGAATCTGCGTGTGGCGATCGTGCCGAGTGCCGCCGAGTTGCCAGCAGGCCCCGTTAGGTCGCTGCTTGTCACAGGCGCCATCGGGGGAATTCACGCATGGGCCCTGCAGGGCTCGAACCTGCGACCGTCGGATTATGAGTCCGCTGCTCTAACCGGCTGAGCTAAGGGCCCCGATGCTCTCCAAGCTATCACCGGCGCGTCGGGACACAAAGTGCGGCGCCACACGCTGCGCCTCCTACGCAAACGGGCCGGCGTTGCCGGCCCGTTTGTGGGTCACGCCTCGGAAGGGCTGACTAGAGCGTCAGAAACACTGGCCCTCGCGCGAAGGCGCGACGTTGGGTCCGCCGATCACGAAGGCGCCGGTATTGTCGAAGCATCGAACAGCGACGCCGGCCGTGTTGTTCGTGATGAACTTGCCGCCCGCCCCGCCGTTTCTGAAGACGTCGACGTTCGCTGAAACGGTGTTGAATTCGCTTTGGAGGAACGTCTCGGTCGCGTTGTCGAACAGCTCAATGCTTCCGTTCGCCACCGTCGTGTTCACGATGGAGATAATGTCGGCCTGCATGTTCTCGACGTGGATGTTGCCACCGGTCACCACCGTGCCACCCGCGATCCACACGTTGAGCACGCCGCCAGCCCCGGACAGCGATCCATTGTGGATGAAGATCTGATCCGCCACGGTCGTGCCGAGGATGTGCACGATGTCTGCGCCATCGCCCTTGATGAAGCCCAGCACCTCGTCGGCCGACATGAACAGCCTCGAGTCCGCCAAGGCGAGCACATTGCCCCGAATCAGCGAGCCATTGACCGTGCAGGAGGCTCCGGGCGGGACGATGACGTGATCGTACGTCCCCGGCGGCAGCACGCCCGTGCACTGAGTCATGGTAATCGTCCCGCCGCTCCCGCCATTCCGGCGGAACGACGGATCCTCATCCGGGCGTGGAGCGGTTGGGTCCGAGCAGGCACTCATGACGAGCGAGACTGTGAGTGCGAATGCGGCGAAACCGACGCGACTGGTCATGGGTACCTCACCGGCACGAAATGCGTGAGCGGGGCAGGGCAGAGACGCACGTGGCCTCTCCCCGTTATGAGTTCGGGAACAAACATGCGACGCGCAGGTCTCATGCCCCGTGTGGTCGCTTCGCCGCCTCTGCATATCGTGCGTTGACACCCTTGCGGGGGCTCGTAGCTCAGCCGCTCATGCCTCCACCGCGAGGCGCGTCGAGGGGGCGCAACAGCCGTTTGTGGAGGCCGCGCACCACCCCAATGGCTGCCAAGGCTCAAGCGTCCTTGCTCGTCCCGTGCAGCTGATCGAATGCCTCGATGACCTCCGATGCGCGCACCGTCGCCGCTCCGAGCTTCCCGACCTCGACGCCCGCCGCGAAGTTCGCGATGACGGCCGCCTCACGAGCGCTCGCGCCGGCCGCCAGGGTCGCCGCCAGATAGGCCGTAACGGTATCCCCGGCACCGACGACGTCGTAGACTTCCCGCGCCGTCGTCGGCACACGGGTGACCTCGCCGCGCGCCGGAATCAGCACCATGCCCTGTTCGCCTAACGTCAGCAGCAGGTGCTCGACGTCGAGGCGGGCGACGGTCGCCGGTAACGTTTCCGGGTGCTCGAGATCCATCGCCGCGCCGAGCGCCGCTTCGAGCTCGCGCCGGTTGGGCTTGAAAACGGTGGCACCCTGATACGAAAAAAAATTCCGATACTTCGGGTCCACCACCACCGGCAGCTGCCGCGCCCGTGCTCGCGAGATCGCTCGCGCGATGACCGGTGGTGTCAACACGCCCTTGTTGTAGTCCTCGAGAACGAGGGCGTCCGCGTCGTCTAGCGCTTGCTCGACCTCCCGTGCAATCCCGGCCGCCTCCGATGGCGCGAGATCAGCGTCCTCCTCCTCGTCCACCCGCACCACCTGCTGCACGCGCGCCAGGATTCGCGTCTTGGTCGTCGTCGGGCGGTCGACCTCCACGAGGCGGTCGCTCCCGTCACCGAGCTCCCGGAGCATCGCACGCAGCCGCGAGCCCGCAAGATCATTCCCGACGGCGGCCACGAGGCGCGGGACTGCCCCCAACACCGCCACGTTCTGCGCGACGTTTGCCGCGCCCCCGAGCGCCTCACGCCGCTCGCGCACGCGCACCACGGGGACGGGAGCCTCCGGCGAAATGCGCTCGACCTCGCCGCGCAGGTAGACGTCGAGCATGGCGTCGCCTACGATTACGACGCGCGTGCCGCGCGCCGCATCCAGAATCTCGACGAGACGCTCGCGGGAGAGGGTGCTCGGCATGCGGAGCGGGAAGCTATGGACCCCATCCGCAGGGGTCAACGCGGCTCGCGTTCGCGTTCGCAGCGCCGTTCGAGGCATAAGCCTTGCCCTTTCGGTTGTTTCACCGGCCCCCGACGATCTCTCCACCCCAATCCGATTGGCGAACGTTTTCCAGCGGTTGAACGACTGGGCTAAGGGCGTCGTCCTGGCCATCCAGGAGTATTTCACACTCGCCTGGAAAGCGATCCGTTTCATTTTCGCCCGCCCGTTCTATGGGTCCGATCTGGTTCAGCAAATGGATGCCATCGGTGTCCAGTCGCTCGGCATCGTGCTGCTCACCGGGTTCTTCACCGGGATGGTGCTGGCGCTGCAGTCGTCGGTGCAGCTCAAGACCTTTGGCGCGACGATCTACATCGGCCGCCTGGTCTCGGCGTCCATGATCCGTGAGCTCGGGCCGGTGCTGGCGGGACTGATGGTGGCGGGACGCGTGGGATCCGGCATCGCGGCACAGCTTGGCTCCATGAAGGTCACCGAGCAGATCGATGCGCTCAACACGTTGGGCACGGATCCGATCAAGAAGCTGGTGACGCCGCGTGTGCTGGCGGCACTCATCATGTTGCCGGTGCTGACGATCATTAACGACCTGGTGGGCATCATCGGCGGCAACGTGATCGCCAGCGCGTACGTCGGGCTGCCGACCTCGCTGTACTGGCGTACTGTATGGGAGCAGATCGCGGCGGGTGGATTCACCTTCCGCTACATCCCGAACGACTTCATTCAGGGCGTCGCGAAGCCGTTCGTCTTCGGAGGGATCATCGCCGTGACCGCCTGCCACTACGGCCTCAAGACGACCGGAGGAACCGAGGGCGTCGGCCAATCCACGACACGGACGGTGGTGACGGCGAGCATCCTCATCCTGATCATCGACTACTTCATGACCCAGGTGATGCTGGCGGTATTCGCGGAATGACGAACGACGACACGACGGATCGCCGGGGGGCACCGCGTCGCGCGGGCGATCGCATCACCACGCGCACGGCGGTGCGCGAAGCCATTCGCTCCGAGCTCGCCAGCGACGCGCCGGCCGCGCTGGAACAGCGCGCCCGCCGCGAAGATGCCGGGATGAGTCCCGTGATCGAGCTCGATCACGTCTCACTCGCCTTCGACGATCCAGTGCTGGAGGAGATCTCGTTCGTGGCCAACGAAGGCGAGACGGTCGTCGTCGTCGGAGAGTCGGGCACCGGAAAATCCACGATTCTGAAGCTCATCCTGCGGCTGCTCGTGCCCGATCGCGGTCGCGTGCTCGTGGATGGCGAGGACATCACGCATCTGTCGTTCGAGGAAGCCCTCAAGGTTCGTCAGAAGATGGGGATGGTCTTCCAGGGCGCGGCCCTGTTCGATTCGATGACGGTATTCGAGAATGTCGCCTACCCGTTGCGTGAGCACACGGACCTGAACGAGGATGAGATCGAGGCACGAGTGCGCGAGAAGCTCGAGTTCGTGGACCTCGAGCCCGACAAGGTGATGCAGCAAATGCCCGCCGAGCTGTCGGGCGGAATGCGGAAGCGTGTCGGCATCGCGCGTGGGATGGCGAACAATCCCGAGCTCATGCTCTACGATGAGCCGACGTCGGGACTCGATCCGCTCACGACCGGCACGATTACGCGCCTGATCATGAAGCTCCAGCGCGAGCTGGGCGTGACGAGCGTCGTCGTATCGCACGATATTCGATCTGCCTTTCGCATGGCCACGAGAGTGGCTTTGCTCTACGACCGCCACATCGTGTTCTTCGGCACGCCGGAGGAGATGACGGGCAGCGACAACGAGTACATTCGCGATTTTCTCGGTGGGTTCTGACGTGCGGCCGATGGGGGCTTGCCTATGAAACGTTCGACGTTCATCACGTGGGACCAGCTCAAGGTCGGGCTGTTGATCCTGCTCGCGTTCGTGGTGCTCGGCGTGGCCGCCGTGAAGCTCGGTCAGGCCGCGAACCTCTTTACCGAGCGGTACGAGCTCGTCGCCTTGCTCCCCAACGCCGGCGGCCTCCGTGAAGGGGGATCGGTGATGGTGGCCGGTCAGCTCTCGGGGATCGTCGAGAAGATCGATTTCCTCCCGGCCGACGGTGACACGACGCAGAATCTGAAAGTCACCATGAAGGTCGATGAGCACATTCGGGAGCAGATCCGTTCCGATTCACGCGTGAAGGTGCGCACGATGGGGCTGCTCGGCGACAAAACACTCGACATTACCCCCGGGACGGTGCCGAATGCGATTCTCGAGCCTGGGGACACGCTGGAGGTCGAGCCGTCGCTCGACTACGAGCAGGTGCTCGCCCAGGCGGCTGGTGCCGTTGGCGACATGGTGCAGCTCACCGCCGACCTCCGCGCGATCACGGGGGGCCTCGTGCGGGGCGAGGGCACGATGGGCCAACTTCTCTCCAATCGTACGTTGTATGACGAGCTCGCCGGAACGCTCACCCAGACGAACTCGCTCCTCACGCGCCTGCAACAGCCGAACGGGACCTTCGGTCGGCTGCTCGATGACCCAGCGCTCTACGAGCGCATGGTGCGGCTCACCGGTTCACTCGACACGCTCACGCGAACCATGGCGTCGTCGGAGGGGACGCTCGGCAAGCTCATGCGGGATGACTCGCTGTATGTCCGCCTGACGAGCATTGCCGCGAGCGCCGACTCCGCCCTGCGGCTCATGACGCAGGGACAGGGGTTTGCTGCCCGCATGCTCAACGACCAGGCGCTGTACGACCGCCTCAACAAGACCCTCACCGACCTGTCGGCCATTCTCGAGGACGTCCGCGCCGATCCCGGGAAATACACGAAGGGGATGATCAAGGTCTTCTAAGAGGCGCTGGGGGCGCTGGGGGCGCTGGGGGCGCTGAACTCTCGAGATGCGGTCGCGGCCAGCCCTCGTCCTGCTGCTCGCAATCGTCGGCATCTCCGTTGCCGCGCCCCTCATCCGCCTATCGAGTGCGCATCCGGTCGCGATCGCGGTCTGGCGTCTCGTCATCTCGCTCGGAATTCTGGGAGTGGGGTTCGCTGGGACGCGCGGGTGGCGCGCGTGGGGCAGCCTTTCCGGTCGCGATGTCGCGATTGCCCTCGGCGCCGGGGCCATGCTCGCCATCCATTTCTGGTCGTGGAACACCTCGTTGCTGTACACGAGTATCGCCGCGTCCGTCATTCTCGTGAATCTGCAGCCGGCGCTCGTGGCGGTACTGTCATCGCTGTGGCTTCGAGAGACGCCCACACGCCGGCAGTGGACCGGCATCGCGATCGCGATTGCGGGGGCGGCGGGAGTGGCGTTTGCGAGCACGCCCGAGAGTGCGCAGCCAGGGTCCGCCCCCCTGCGTGGAAACGCGCTTGCGCTCGTCGGCGCAATTGCGGCCGCTCTGTATTACCTCAGCGGACGTCGTCTCCGCGCCAAGCTCGATCTCGTGCCGTACGTCTCGCTGGTGTACGGTGCCTGCCTCGTTGCGTTGCTCGGTATCGCGCTCGCTGTGGACGCGCCGCTCCTCCCGCAGCCTCGGCGTGAATGGGCGATCTTCGCCGGTCTCGCGCTCGGCCCGATGCTCCTTGGACACACCGGCATGAATTGGGCGCTGCGACATCTCCCGGCGTATGTCGTCAACATTGCGGTGCTCGGCGAGCCTGTCGGGGCGATTCTTCTTGCCGCGCTACTCCCGGGAATTCAGGAAGTTCCGAGCATGGGCGTGTTGGCGGCGGGGTCAGTCGTCATCCTTGGCATCCTCATGGCGCTGCCGCGCCGCGAGCTACCTAGTTAGCGTTGAAGCATGTCGGCCCCCACGAGAAGTCCTTCGGCTGCGCGCCGCTCCGTGAGATACGAGCTCGACGTGGCGGTCACGCGAGGTGGCATTCTCGAATCCCGGCATCGCGTGCATGCGGCGGTTGTCGACAGTTACGGTGAGCTGATCGGAGTCGCGGGCGATTCCTCCCTCGTGACGGCCTGGCGCTCCTGCGCGAAGCCGATGCAGGCAGCCTCTTTCGTCGAGGCGGGGATCCCCGACGCGGTGGGCTGGGGTGACGATGAGCTCGCGCTCTCGTGCGCGTCCCACGCGGGAGAGCCCGAGCATGTCGCCATCGCGTCGCACATGCTCACCTCGATCGGGCTGGAGGAAGGCGACCTCGCGTGCGGGCCGCATGAGCCCCTCTCCAAGCGCGGCTCGAAGCTCCTGCGCGATTCCGGGCTGCACCCCACGCGGCTTCACAACAACTGCTCGGGGAAGCACGCCGCGATGCTCGCGTACGCGGTCCGCTGCAGCGGGGGCGCGCTGGGCTACCAGCGGGCCGAGCACGCCGTCCAACGCTCGGCACTGGCCATGGTGTCGCGGTGGACGGGCATTCCGTCACACCGGGTGCTTGTCGCGGTGGACGGATGTGGAGTGACCACGTTTGGACTCCCGCTCGACGCGATGGCGAAAGCGTTCGCGGGATTCGCTGCCGCCGCTGACCGGGGGGAGAATGTTCCCCGCCGCATCCTCGGTGCGATGCGAAGCCGTCCGTTTTTGATCGGAGGGACCGACCGATTCGACACGGTGATGCTCGAGGAAACCGACGGACAAGTCATCGCGAAGGTCGGGGCCGAGGGAATACACTCCGTGGCCGTCCCTGCGCAGGGCCTTGGGATGGCGATCAAGGTCGAGGACGGGGGACAGCGCGCACAGCACGTCGCCGTGATTCGCCTGCTGCAGTTGCTCGGCGTGCTCTCCAGCGATCTGCCGTCGCGACTTGCCGCCTTCGCCAGAACTCCGGTCGTGAACACCCGGGGGGAGACGGTCGGCGAGCTTGCGCCGCTGGCGTGAGCCGCAACGCGCCGACCTTTCTCGCAAGGCGATGATGGCGAAGCGAGCGCGCCTCACGAGTAGCGTACCGGTGCTCGATGAGGCCACGCGTGATCTCGTGCGGCTCGCCGCAATCGTCGCGTCTGGTACCGAAGGAGAGATTCGAGGGGCGATGGCCCGCGCCGCGGAAGGCGGTATACCGTCGGGTTGGATCGAGGAGCTCATTCTCCAGACCTACCTGTTCGCCGGATTTCCGCGCGGACTCAACGCGATGCGTGAGTGGCGGCGAGCATCGGGCCAGGCGGCACCGGAACGGGACGAGGGGGAGCGACTCGATGCCACCGAGCGGTGGGCGCAGCTAGGCGAGAAAACGTGTCATACGGTGTATGGCGAGATGTACGATCGTTTGCGCGTCAACATTCGCGCGCTTCATCCCGCACTCGACGCGTGGATGATCGTGGAGGGGTACGGGAAAGTGCTATCGCGGCCGGGGCTGGACTTGAAGCGCCGGGAGCTGTGCATCGTCGCCGCGTGTGCGGTGCTCGAGCAGGAGCGCCAGTTGCACTCCCATCTCCATGGCGCGCTGAATGCCGGTGCGACGTCGGAGGAGATCGATGACACGCTCGCCGCGGTCGATGATCTGCTGCCGAGAGGCGCGCGTGACCGCGTCAGACATCTCTGGGCGCGAGTGGGAAAGCCTAGGTAGGCGAGGGCGTTCCGACCTCGACGACCTCGATCACCTGCCTTGAGGGTCATGAATGTTCATTGATCGCGTCGTCGTAAAGGTCGAAGCAGGCACGGGCGGTTCCGGCGCATCGTCGTTTCGGCGCGAGAAGTTCGTTCCCATGGGCGGGCCCGATGGGGGCGATGGGGGACGCGGCGGCGACGTGGTCGTCCGCGGCGACTCCAACCTCTCGACCCTCCTCGATTTCACGTACCGCGACTTCTGGCAGGCCGAGCGCGGCGAGCATGGGATGGGATCGAACAAGACGGGGCGCTCGGGACAGGGCGTAGTCCTGCCCGTGCCTCCCGGTACCGTCGTTCGGGATGCCGATACCGGTGAGTTCATCGGGGAGATTCTCGAGAATGGCGAGGAGCTTCTCGTCGCGCGTGGCGGGCGAGGGGGGCGGGGCAACGCGGCCTTCGTGTCCTCTACCCATCAGGCCCCCCGGGAGTGGCAACCGGGCGAGGAGGGGCAGCGGCGCAACCTCGAGCTCGTCCTCAAGCTCATCGCCGATGTTGGGCTGGTGGGGCAGCCTAACGCTGGGAAGTCGACGCTCCTGTCCGTCATTTCCGCGGCACGTCCGAAAATCGCCGACTATCCCTTCACGACCCTCGCTCCCAACCTCGGCGTCGTGCAGCTCAGCGATCACCGCACGTTCGTCGTCGCCGACATTCCCGGAATCATTGAGGGCGCGCACGAGGGTCGCGGATTGGGTTTGCAGTTTCTGCGGCACATCGAGCGGACACGCATCCTCGCCTTTCTGATCCCCATCGATTCCATGGATTGGCAGACCGAGTACGACACGCTTCGGGGCGAAGTGCGGAGCTACTCCGAGGAGTTGGCGGGAAAGCCGCATGCCGTGGTATTCACGAAGATGGACCTGATGGGTGATCTCGAAGCTCCACCGATGGAGGCGCCCGACGCCTTCGGCACGTTCGCGATCAGCGCGGCGAATCGTGAAGGGCTGGATGAGCTCAAAGCGGGACTGTGGGGGCGTCTGCTCGAAATGAAGAAGGAGGAGCGGCGCAAGGCGGCTGAGGCGCCGCTCCCGTGACGGACACCACCGATGCGTCGCATCGAGATCGGCGAGGAGAATTATCCCGCTGCGCTGCTGGACCTCCGGTCCCCTCCGCGCGTGCTGTGGGCGATTGGCGACCTCGCAGCTCTCCGAGCCCCAGTGGTCGCGATCGTCGGCACTCGTAAGGCGACACCGTACGGGCTCCGCGCGACTCGTGAGATCGCTGGTGCCCTCGCGCGAGCCGGTGCATGCGTGGCCAGCGGGATGGCTCGTGGGATCGACGGCACCGCTCATGTTGCTGCACTCGAGGAGCGCGGGCGCACGGTAGCGGTGCTCGGTACTGGCGTCGACGTCCCTTACCCGGTCGGCCATCGTCCCCTGCATGCGCGCATCCGCGCGCACGGTCTGCTGCTGTCGGAAGCGCCTCCCGGCGCGCACGCCGGTCCTGGATCCTTTCCGCGGAGAAATCGCCTCATTGCAGCGATCGCGTCGATTACGATCGTCGTCGAGGCCGGGGAGAAGAGTGGCGCGCTCAATACCGCTGGGCAGGCGCTGGAGCTCGGTCGCACCGTCGCCGCCGTGCCGGGCCCCATCGACTCGCCTCAGAGCGTCGGCAGCAATCGGCTGTTGCGGGACGGGGCGACGGTCATTGCCGATATCGCCGATGTCTTACAGCTCGCGGGGCTGACACCACGCGGGCGGCGTCCCGATCCAGAGGCGTCCAGCCCTGCCGAGCGGGCCGTGTGGAAGGCCCTGGGCGACGGCGCGCTCGACGTCGATACCCTCACGGCGCGATCGGGGCTGCCGGCACGCGAGTGTCTTGCGGCAGTGACGACGCTCGAGCTCAGCGGTGCGATCGAATGCGCGCTCACCGGCGAGATCAGGCGCCGCCTCGGATGACGCAGACTTTTCCGCGCCACATGTACGTTCACGTTCCCTTCTGTGCGCGGCGGTGCTCGTACTGCGATTTCTCGATCGCTGTTCGACGTGACGTGCCGGTCGACGAATTCATCGAGGCCGTCGAGGCAGAAGTCGACCTGCGCTTCCCCGGGGTTGATCCTGAGCGGTGGGGCCTCGACACGCTGTACTTGGGCGGGGGTACGCCCTCGCGACTCGGAGCGCGGGGAGTTGCAGCGCTCATGGATGCACTCCGGAAACACCTCCGCCTGGGCCACGACGCGGAGGTCACCATCGAAGCAAATCCGGACGACGTGTCCCACGAGGCGACCCGCGCATGGCGACAAGCCGGAATCAATCGCCTGTCACTGGGAGCTCAGTCCTTCGACCCGGGCGTTCTCGCGTGGATGCATCGTGCGCATGCGAGCGATCAGATCGCGATGGCGGTGGACGCCGCTCGGGCCGCAGGGATCGACAACATTTCCATCGATCTCATCTTCGCGCTTCCGCCCGCACTCGGTCGCGACTGGAGCCATGACCTTCAGCGCGCCATCGACCTGGCGCCGTCGCACGTCTCACTCTATGGCTTGACCGTCCATGAGCGTACTCCGCTCGCGCGGTGGCGCGATCGCGGTGATATCACCGAGGCGCCCGACGAGACCTATGCAACCGAGTTCCTGATCGCGCACGAGATTCTGTCGGGCGCGGGGTTCGAGCACTATGAGGTGTCGAGCTACGCGCGGCCGGGCGCGCGGTCTCGACACAACGCCAGCTACTGGTCGGGCGAGCACTGGGCCGGTGTCGGACCGGCCGCCCATGAGTTCGACGGGGCCCGCCGTCGATGGAACGTCGGACCCTACGCGCAGTGGGTTCAGCTCGTCCGCGCGCGGCGAGACCCCATCGAAGGGGAGGAAGTCCTTTCGTCGGAGAACCGAGAGGCAGAGCGAGTGTATCTCGGTCTGAGAACGTCTTCGGGGCTGTTGACCTCCGCGCGCGAGCGGGCCATCGCGCGACGGTGGGTAGAGGCGGGTTGGGCTTTCCTCGACGGGGAGACACTCCGGCTCACGCCCGAGGGTTGGCTCCGTCTGGACGCCCTCGCCGCCGCCTTGACCTGACGGCAAGTTATTACAATATTTGGACTTATGACACCACAACCGCTGACCGAACGGGAGCGCCGCGTCCTCGAGGCGGTGATTCAGTCGTACGTCGAGACGGCCGAGCCGGCGGGCTCGCGCACGATCTCGCGGCGGTTTGGGCTCGGCGTGTCGCCGGCGACCATCAGAAACACGATGAGCGACCTGGAAGAGAAGGGCTATCTCTTCCATCCGCACACATCGGCCGGCCGAGTTCCGACGGACATGGCGTATCGCGTCTACGTCGATTCGTTGATGCGTGTGTCGCCGGTGTCGACGCAGGAGAAAGATCGGCTGTACGAGCACGTTGCGTCGGGCGGGACGGCGATCGAATCGATCCTGCGGCGCGCCGCGCAGATGCTCGGCGTCCTCACCCAGGAGCTGGGTGTCGCGGTCGGGCCGAGGATCGAAGAGGCGGTGCTCGAGCGCCTCGAGCTGATTCGGGTTTCGTCGGAGCGCATGCTGCTGGTGCTGCGCCTGCGTGGCGGGGCCGTACATAGCATCTTTGTCGAGGTGCGCTCGGAGATGGCCGAAACCGCTCTCGCCGCGGTCGCGTTGGTCTTGAACGAGCGGTTGGGCGGGCTCACGCTGCGACAGATCCGTCAAACGATCCCCGATCGACTTCGCGATGCGCCGACGCCAACGGAGGCGCGCGAGCTCCTCAACATCTTCGTGCAGGAGGGCGATCATCTCTTCGACGTCGCCGGGACTTCCGGCCCCGAGAGCGTCCTTCTCAGCGGAACGTCGAAGCTCGTCGAGCAGCCGGAGTTCGCGAGCGGCGAGAACATGCGCCGGCTCCTTCAGCTGACGGACATGCCCGGTGAGCTCGCCACGCTCCTGCGCGGGCGGGGTGAGACGCCGGGCCTAACGATCACCATCGGCAACGAGCACAACGATCCGGCGCTGGCTTCGTTTACGGTCGTGACATCGGAGTATCATGCGGGCGCCCTCTCGGGAGTGATCGGCGTGATCGGACCGACGCGCATGCCTTACGACAAGATCGTCTCGCTGGTGAACCACACGTCGCGAATGTTGACTGAGCTTCTAGATTGAGACGGGCCACGGGGCGGGCCAGGGGTCCCGTTGCCCGTGACCCAACCTGGCCCTTGGCCCCTGGCCCACTCTCTGCGACCCCGCAAGTTGAACCTACCACATGGCTGATTTCTATCAGACGCTAGGCGTCGCGCGCACGGCCTCCGATGAGGAGATCAAGAAGGCGTATCGGAAGCTGGCGATGACGTACCATCCGGATCGGAACAACGGGTCCAAGGACGCCGAGGAGAAGTTCAAGGAGATCACCGAAGCGTACGACGTGCTCCGGAATCCCGAGAAGCGCGCCACGTACGACCGCTACGGTGAGGCCGGGCTCCGCGGCGGTGGCATGGGCGGGTTCCATCACGTCGACCTGTCCGAGGCGCTCAGCATCTTCATGCGCGACATCGGCGGGCTTGGCGGATTCGAGGAGCTGTTTGGGGGAGGACGCGGTCGCGGAACGTCACGCACGGGCGCCGACGTCAAGGTGACCATCTCGCTCACGCTCGCCGAGGTGGCCACAGGCGTCGAGAAGACGATCGTCGCGAAGCTGCTCGATCCGTGCGACAAGTGCCGCGGAAGTGGTGCAGAACCGGGGACCACGCCAGCACGCTGCCCGACCTGTCATGGCAGTGGCGAGGTGCGACGCGCGCAGCAGTCTTTCTTTGGGCAGTTCGTGAGCGTGGCGCCCTGTCCAACGTGCGCCGGGCAGGGAAAGGTCATTGCGCAACCGTGCAAGAAGTGCAAGGGCGAAGGCCGCGTCCGCGGGGAGCACAGCATCCCGGTGAACGTGCCCGCGGGGGTCTCGACGGGGCAGTACATGACGTTGCGAGGCGCGGGCAGTGTCGGGCCACGCGGCGGTGCACGGGGCGATATTCTCGTCGTGTTCGATGTCGAAGAGGATGCGCGTTTCGAGCGCGACGGCGAGGATCTCTTCACCGAGGCGCTGGTCTCGTATCCCCAGCTCGTGCTCGGCGCCGATGTCCAGGTTCCGACGGTGACGGGCGCCGTGACCCTGCGGCTTCCCGCGGGTACGCAAAGCGGTCAGGTATTCAAGCTGCGGGGCCGCGGTCTTCCCCGCGTGAACGCCTCGGGGATCGGCGACCTGAACGTCCGCGTGCAGCTGTGGACCCCACAAGAGATGTCGTCGGACGAGCTGGCATTGGTGCGGCAGTTGGCGGAGCAGGGCGCGAAGCCGCCTGCATCACGTGAGAAGGGCTTCTGGTCCAAGGTGAAGGAAGCCCTCGGCGCCTGATGTCCTGGCTGGCGGTGCGCGTGGCCGGCGCGAGCGACTCGACTCGCGATGCGATCGCGGCCGCGCTCATCGAAGCGGGTGCTGCCGGTGTGCAGGAGGAGCGCGGCGATCTCCTCACCTACCTGCCCGACGATGCTCGTCTCGACGCAGTGCGCGGGGCGGTCGCCCAGGACGATCACGCGGTGCTCCAGTTGCGCGAGGCTCCCGAAAGCGAGGTGGGTAGACCGTGGCCGTCGACGGTGGGGGTGTCGCGGGCCGGTCCCTTCGTCGTCGCACCGCCGTGGCTTGCGACGAGTGGTCTCGCGGGTGAGCTCACGATTGTCATCGACCCCGCGATGGCGTTCGGAACCGGCGAGCATCCGACGACGAGAGGCGTTCTCCGCCTCATGCCTAACGTCGTGCGGCCGGGCGATCGAGTTGCCGATCTCGGCGCAGGCAGCGCGGTTCTCGCGATCGCCGCGGCGATGCTGGGTGCATCACGCGTGGCTGCCATCGAGATGGATCCAGATGCGATCGGCAATGCCGAAGCGAACGTGCGCGCGAATGACGTTGCCGATCGCGTGGTGGTGATCGAGGGTGATGCGGAGGCGCTTTTGCCGCACGTCGCCCCCCTCCGGGTGGTGCTCGCCAACATCATCTCGTCCGTTCTGATCTCCCTCCTTCCGACGATTCGGGCAACGCTCGACGTGGACGGCGTGGCAGTCTTTTCCGGAATCCTTCGTGATGAGCGAGAGGCGTTTGTAACCGCCCTGGCCGGCGGCGGATGGCGAGTGGAGCAGGAGGACGTAGAGGACGTGTGGTGGACAGCGGTCGCTCGTCCGGCCTAGCAACCTTTTTTTCCGAGGAGCGGCTCGAGGTGGGCCGCCCGGCGGACCTCGGTGAGAACGAGGTGCACCACGCACGCGTCCGTCGGATGACCACTGGTGACCCCGTGCGACTGATCGATGGTGCCGGTGCCACGGCGTTCGGGACGCTGACCCGCTTGACCAAGACGGGCGCCTCCGTCGAGCTCGAGTCAGTATCGTATGTCGCGCCGCCTCAGCCCGTTCACCTGCTCGCTCCAGTCGCCGACCGCGACCGCATGTTGTGGCTCGCGGAGAAGGCCACCGAGCTCGGCCTAACGAGCTGGCGAGCGGTGCTGTGGCAGCGATCGCGCGGCGTGTCGCCGCGGGGTGAAGGCGAGGTGTTCCGCGCCAAGGTGCGGGCACGGATGGTCGCCGCGCTCACGCAATCCGGTGGCGCGTGGCTGCCAACCATCTTGCCCGACGCCACAGCGGACGAGGTCATCCAGGGAGCTATCCCCGGCGTGCATTTCCTCCTCGACGTTACCGGGGAGCCGATCTTGAGCGTGCCAGTGAGTGCTCCGCTCACCATCGCGATGGGACCGGAGGGCGGCCTCGAGGACGACGAACGTGAGCGACTCGCACTGGCCGGCTGGATGCCCGTTTCGCTCGGCGTCACTACCTTACGCTTCGAAACCGCCGGTACGGCGGCGCTCGCGATCGCGCGTGCCGCTTTCGCCGCTAACGTGGAGAGCGCGCGTGGCTGACGATTGTCTTTTCTGCCGGATCATCCGCAGCGAGATCCCGGCGAAGATCGTCGCGAAAACCGACGATTGCCTCGCCTTTCGCGACATCAACCCGCAGGCGCCCTCGCACGTGCTCATCATCCCTCGCGAGCACGTGCCATCGCTGAATCAGCTCCGCGATCCCGAGGTCGTTGGACGCATGGCGATTCTCGCTGCCGAGATCGCCAAGCAGGAAGGGATCGCCGACAGCGGGTACCGCACCGTGATCAATACGAACGCCGACGCCGGCCAGACGGTGTTCCACATCCATATGCATCTCCTGGGAGGGCGTGGGATGGGGTGGCCACCAGGATGATGCAAAGCGCCGTGCTTGCCCTCCTTCGTCGCCATTTCTAGGTTCAAGACGTGTCTGCGCTTCTCGCCCGCCTTCAGGCCGACCTCACAACCGCTCGCAAGGCCCAGGACAAACCGAGAACGCTGCTTCTCGGGACGATTCTGGCCGACATCAAAAACCGGAAGATCGAGCTTCGGCGCGATCCCACCGATGAGGATGTCGTCGACGTTCTGCGAAAAGGCATCAAGCGACGACGCGAATCGATCGAGGCGTACGACAAGGGTGGTCGCGCGGATCTGTCGGACAAGGAGCGCGCCGAGGTCACCGCCCTCGAGCAGTATCTCCCCGCTCAGGTGAGCAGTGAGGAGATCCGCGCCGCCGTGCGCGCGGCGATTGCGGCGGGCGCAGGGAACATTGGTGCGGTGATGGGCAAGGTGCTTCCGCAGTTCAAGGGACGGGCCGAGGGCGGGACGATCAACGCCATCGCTCGGGAAGAGTTGTCGGCGCGTGCCTAAGGCTGAGGCGCTGAAGGCGCTGAAGGCGCTGAGGGCGCTGAGGGCGCTGAGGGCGCTGGGGGCGCTGAACCACGATGCCGTTCAGCGCCCTTAGTTTTTTTGCAGCGCTTCCAGCGCTTCCAGCGCCTTCAGCGCCTCCGCTTTTATGAACACCCACGCCCTCCGCGTCCTCGAGCTCCCCGAGGTCCTGGCCCTCGTCGCCGGGCGCGCCGCGACCGCCCCCGGCGCAGGGCGCGTACGCGCGCTCACCCCGACTACCGATCGTGGCTGGATCGAGCGCGAGCTCATGCGCGTGTCCGCCATGCGCGCAGTGAGCGCGGGCAACGACGGGTTTCGCCCCGAACCCATTCCCGAGATGGGCGACTCGCTTGCCAAGCTGCGCGTCGAGGGAACGGTCTGGACGGCGGGCGAGCTGCTGGCTGGCTGCACGCTATTGCGCTCCTCGCGGCGCACGCACGAGGAGCTCACGAGCGCGGAACGTCGCACCGTGGCCACCGCTGTTCTCGATCCCCTGGTGCAACGCATGGTCGTGGCACGGCCGCAGGAATCGGCGATCGAGCGCGCCGTCGACGACGAGGGCAATGTCAAGGACGAAGCGTCCTCAGCACTCCGGCGTATTCGACGCGACCTGCGCGGCGCGGAGGGGGAGCTGGTGGCGCTGCTGGAACGTCATATGGCTCGTCTCGACGCCCATCATCGCGTGCCCGACATGTCGGTCACCGTGCGCAACGGACGATACGTCATTCCGATTCGACGCGAAGCGCGCGGCGCGATTGGCGGCATCGTCCACGACGAGTCGGCGACCAAGAACACACTCTTCGTCGAGCCGCCGGCGGCCATCGAGTTTGGGAATCGCATTCGCGAGCTCGAGGCGGAGGAAGCACGCGAGGTGTTGCGAGTGCTCCGCGAGCTCACCGACGCTGTGCGTCCGCTCCGCGAGCCGATGGCCGCCGCCCTCGAGGCCCTGATCGAGCTCGATGCGCTGTACGCACGAGCGAGGTTCGCCGATGAGTTCCGCTGTGCGCCGGCCACGCTCGCGAGCGCACGTGAAGGATTCGCCCTCAAGGACGGCCGTCACCCGCTGCTCCTCGCGCGTGGCGGCACTGTCGTTCCATTCGATCTCGAGCTCGGAGGAGACGAGCGGACGCTCCTCATCTCCGGCCCGAACACGGGTGGAAAAACGGTGCTTCTCAAAGCCCTTGGCCTCATCGCCGCGATGACGCAGTGCGGCATTCCCGCGCCGGTGGGGCCCGAGAGTCGCGTCGCACTCTTCGATGACATCTTCGCCGACATCGGGGACGAGCAGTCCATCGAGGCCAGCCTCTCGACCTTCAGTGCGCATCTCAGGAATCTCGGCGAGATTCTGGAGCGGGCGACGAGCGACTCGCTCGTCCTGATGGACGAGCTCGGTGCCGGCACCGATCCCAGTGAGGGCGCCGCGTTAGGCGGAGCCATCCTCGAGGAGCTGACGCGGCGCGGGGGTCTCACCGTCGCCACGACGCACCTGGGTGCGCTGAAGCAGCTATCGACCGAGAATCCGGCGATCGTCAATGCATCGCTCCAGTTCGACGCCATCGCGCTGGCGCCGACGTATCGTCTGATCAAGGGCATCCCGGGCCGCTCGTATGGACTTGGCATCGCACGGCGGCTCCGTTTGCCGGAGCACGTCCTCGCGCGCGCGGAAGACCGAGTACCGAAACAGGAGCGTGACCTCGCGGTGTTGCTCGCCGAGATCGAGCGCCGTGAGGCGGAGCTCACGCAGCGCGAGCGGCAGGCGGAGCTGGATCGCGAGAACCTCGATGCGCGGCGCGAGTCGATCGAAACGCGCGAGCGCGCCATGCGAGAAGCCGAGCGAACCCAGGAGAAGCGCGCGCGTCAGGAGGCGAGGCGCTTTCTGCTCGATGCCCGCTCCGACATCGAGGAGACGATCAAGGCGTTGCGTCAGGAAGCGGCCGATCCCGGGGAGGCGGCGCGCGATGCACGTCGCCGGGTCGAAGCGCTTGCCCAGGATCAGGCCGAAGCGCTCGCCGCCATTGAAGCCGAGGAAGCGCGCGAGAACGGCGGAGCGTCGCCGGCCCCGCTCGTCGAAGGCGACGTGGTCGAGGTCGAGACGCTTGGCGGCCGTCTCGGGCGTCTTCTCGATGTGCGCGGCGACGAAGGCGTCGTGACCGTGGGCGCGATGAAGCTGACGGTAAAGCTCGCATCGCTTCGTCGATCGGCGCGCAGAGATCCGACGCCCGAAGTGGTCATCCCGATTCGCGGAGACCTGCCTGAGGTGGAGGCGGCGAGCGAGGTCGATCTCCGCGGAATGCGGGCCGATGAAATCGACGCGGTGCTCCTTCCGGCGCTCGATAGCGCAGTCCGAGCGGAGCTGAAGCAGCTCCGGATCATTCACGGCAAGGGCACGGGGGCATTGCGTCAGCGGGTGGCGGAGATGCTCAAGTCCGACGGACGTGTGCGCGAGTTCCGCCTCGGTGCCTGGAATGAAGGCGGCACGGGCGTGACGGTCGCGGTCCTCGAGTGATGCGATGATCAGCGACGAGACCATCGAGCGCGTCCGCGAGGCCGCCGACATCGTGCAGATCATCGGCGAGCACGTGAATCTCAAGCGCTCGGGCGCGGATTTTCGCGGCCCATGCCCGTTTCACCAGGGGACCCACCGCAACTTCTCGGTCTCGCCGAAGAAAGGGATCTACTACTGCTTCGTCTGCCACGAAGGCGGTGACGTCTTCACCTTTCTGCAGAAGCGGTTAGGCATGGAATGGCCGGCGGCGGTGCGGCTCGTCGCCGACCGCGTGGGCATCGAAGTCCGTGAGGTCGAGACACGCACGCACGAAAAGGACGCGCGCGAGCCGTTCTGGGAGCTGAACGCGGCGGCCGCGGCGTATTTCCGCGACATGCTCTGGGATGAGGAAGCCGGCAAGCCCGCCCGCGACTACCTCGCTCTGCGCCGCGTGTCGCGCGAGATCGCCGATCGCTTCGGGCTCGGCTTCGCCCCTCGGGACCTCGATGCGATGCGGGAGCACCTCAACGCGTTAGGCTACGGTGACGCTCGCCTTGCGGAAGCGGGGCTGCTCGTGACTCGCGAGGAGACGAACGAGCAGCGTCCGCGCTTTCGGAACCGGTTGATCTTTCCGATCCACGATGCGTCCGGCCACCACGTCGGGTTCGGAGGCCGACTGCTCGGGCCGGGCGAGCCGAAGTACCTCAACTCGGCGGATTCGCCCATCTTCTCGAAATCGCGCGTCCTTTACGGGCTCAATTGGGCGAAGCACTCGGTTCGCCGGGAGGATCGGGTGGTGCTGGTCGAGGGGTACTTCGACGCGGTACGCCTCTGGTCGGCGGGACTCGAACCTGTCGTGGCGCCATTGGGAACCGCGCTGACCGAGCAGCAGGCGGCACTGCTCGCGCGATACACCAGAACGGCGTTCCTGCTCTACGACAGCGATCGCGCAGGCCTGAAGGCGACGTTCCGAGCCGGTGACGAGCTCCTGCGCCATAGCTTCGCCGTGCAGGTGGTGACCCTTCCTGAGGGGGAAGATCCCGACAGCTTCGTCGACACGCACGGTGCCGAAGCGCTGCGAGAGCAGATCGATCGGTCCGTGGACGTCTTCGAGCGAAAGGTGCAGCTGCTCGATCGCGCCGGCTGGTTCGCCGATTTGAGCCGGAAGCGACGGGCGCTCGACCGCTTGCTGCCTACCATCCGCGCGACCGCCGACGCGCTCACACGAGACATGTATCTCACTCGCGCCAGTGAGGCAGCCGGGGTGGCGAAGGATCTGCTCGCTCGCGAAGTCGAGGCTACCGCCGCAGGCGCGAGGGGACGGACGCGCTACTCCGGCCCTCCGCCAGGCCGTGAGGAGCGCGAGGCCCCACCCTCGGTCGACGAGCCAAGCCGAGCACGCACGCGCGATCGTCGCACTCGCGACCGGCGCAACCGTGCGCGCGGCGAGAGCGCCGAGCGTGAGCTGGTGCGAGTGATGCTCCACGAACGCGGGGAAGTCGACGGGTTGGCCGAGCGAGTCGACCCTGCGGAGTTTCGCAATGCCGAGTTGCGGGAGATCTTTCAGGTGCTCGTTCACCTCGGTGAGGGCGTAACCATCGAGGAATTGTCCAGCGCTCTCACACCGGCCGCCGTAGAGGAGATGCAGGAGCTGCTGGAAGAGCCCGATGCGCTCGTGGACATGCGCCGCACCATCGACGACTCACTGGCGGCGCTTCGCGTGCGGGAGATGGAGTCAAGACTGGCGGAGATCGACCGGCTGCTGCCGCTGGCGGCCGGGGAGGAGAAGGACGTGCTCATCGTCGAGAAGATCAAGCTCCGGCGCGATGTACAGGCGCTCGGCGGCAAGGGATTCCGACACTTCGGTAAATCGCGATCGTGACAGGGAGGATGAGTGAACCCGGACATTGAACGGTTGTTGACATTGCAGCGCGACGATGCGGAGCTCGACGGGCTCTACCGTCGATTACACGATCTGGATGCGGGAGTGCGCGCGCTCGAGCGGGAGCGTGCCGAGGCGGCGACGAATCTCGACAAGGCGCGGGCCGACCTGGCGGCCGAGGAAAAGCGCCAGCGGGAGCTGCAATCGAAGTTCTCCGAGCACAAGCAGCTACAGGAAAAGAACCTCGCCCAGCTCGACGCCGTGAAAAAGGCGCGGGAAGCGACCGCCGCCATGTCGCAGATCGACATCACGCGGCGCGCGTTGATGCAGGACGAAAGCGACCTCCAGACAGCCGAGCAGCGGGCGCGATCGTTACGCGATCAGGTAGTCGCTCGCGAGCTTGTCCTCATGGAGGTGGATGAACGGATACGCGATACGCGTGCGGCGACCGCCGGCGAGCGAGAGATCGTCGAGCGCAACATTGCAGTGGCTCGCGACAAGCGTGAATCGTCGGCGCGTGACGTCACTCCGCGCCTGCTCACGGCCTACGATCGGCTGCGGCGACGGGGGCGGGGAGCTCCGCTGGCGGAGATTCGAGGCGCCTCGTGCAGTGCCTGCAACACGGCGATTCCCATGCAGCGTCGGAACCAGATCATGTCGGGAACGACCATCGACGCGTGCGAGGGGTGTGGAGTGCTCCTATACGCACCAGGATGATGCTTGTTGGCACGATCCCACGCCCGTAACTTTCAGGCGTGACCGCACCCGTAGCACGCGCGCGCCCGCAGGCGCGGTGGGTCATGCCCACCCCCGTCGATCCCGCCGTCATCGCTGCCCTCGCGGCGGAGCTGCGTCTTCCACCGATCGTCTGCGAGCTGCTCTGTCGCCGCGGCTATCTCGACGTCGACCCGGCCAAACGCTACCTCCGTCCCCGTCTCGAGCAGCTCCACGATCCGGAGCGGCTGCTCGGGCTCCCCGTCGCCGTCGAGCGTCTCGCGCGCGCGGTCCACGATGGTGAGACCATCATGGTTCACGGGGACTACGACGTCGACGGCATTTGCTCGACCACGGTTCTCGTTCGGACCATCCGAGCGCTCGGCGGCCGCGTCGTGCCGTTCATTCCACGACGCCTGGAGGACGGGTATGACCTGACGATGGCGGGGGTGCGCGCCGCCATCGCTGAAAGCGCGAGCGTCATCATTACGTGCGACTGCGGGACCAGTGCCCGCGAGCCTGTCTCCGCGGCGTGCGCGGCCGGCATCGACGTCATCGTGAGCGACCACCACCTGCCTGGGGGCCCGCTCCCCGATTGCCTCGCGGTCATCAATCCGAAGCAGACGGGATGCGACTATCCAGACAAGGATCTCGCCGCGGCCGGCATCGCGTACAAGATCGCCCTGGCGCTGATGAAGCGGTTAGGCGGCGATCCGAATGTCGTGAACAACATGCTCGATCTCGTCGCCATGGCGACGATCGCCGACGTCGCGCCGCTTCGCGGGGAAAATCGCGTCTTTGCGCGGTATGGCCTTCGTCTCATGATGAATTCTCCCACCCTCGGTCTGCGCGCGCTCATTCGCGCTGCCGGGCTGGCGGGAAAACCGTTGACGGCGGGCCGGGTCGGCTTCACGCTCGCTCCCCGGTTGAACGCGGCGGGACGGCTGGGCCATGCATTGCGGGGCGTGCAGCTGCTGACGACCGAGGACGAGCACGAGGCCAACGTCATTGCACGGGAGCTGGAGGAGCTGAACCAGCAGCGCCAGCAAGTCGACCGCGCCACACTCGCCGACGCCCGGAAGAAGCTGGAGCAGACCGACCTCGATGCACGCTGGGGGCTCGTGCTCTCTCAGGAAGGGTGGCACCCCGGCGTGATCGGTATCGTCGCCTCACGTATCGTCGAGGAGACGTGGCGGCCCGTGGTGATGATCTCGCTCGACGGGAACGAAGGAAAGGGCTCTGGCCGCTCCATTCCGGCGTTCGACCTGCACGCCGGTCTCGTG
Organism: Gemmatimonadaceae bacterium; assembly: GCA_035253695.1. Lineage (GTDB taxonomy): Bacteria > Gemmatimonadota > Gemmatimonadetes > Gemmatimonadales > Gemmatimonadaceae > JAICNG01. The sequence continues at coordinate 23,715 of DATFBS010000082.1, read as the reverse complement.
GCATGTCGAGACCTGTTTGTTCGCTTTGGTGGACACCGCACGGCCGCGGGCCTCACGATCGACCGCGCGCGACTGGAAGAATTCGAGCAGCGCTTCAACGCGGTCGCCCATGAGCGCCTAACGATCGATGACCTGGTTCCGGAAGTGAAGGTGGACGTCGTCGTTCCGTTGAGCGCGCTCAATGGCGATCTCGAGACGCTGCTTCGTCACTTCGAGCCGCACGGCGTCGGCAACGCATCGCCCGTCTTCGCGATTCTCGGCGCCCGCCTCGGAACGGCCCCGCGACTGGTCGGTCAGGGGCACCTGAAGCTGTGGCTCAGTCACGATGACACCCATATCGACGCGATCGGCTGGGGGATGGGATCGCTCATTCCCGAGCTCGAGAACTGGCCATCGCTCGACGTCGCATTTCGCCTGGAGCGAGACGAGTGGAATGGTCAGCCGAGACTTCAGGCCAAGCTGGCCGATGTGCGTCGGCACGTCTGAACGAGGGACCGGCCAAGCATCTCGAGCACCTCTTCCCCATAACTCGTGAGGATCGTGGCGGGACGGTGGCGAGGCCACACGATCAAGGCGCCCGCCGACGACCGCGTTCGCCCTACGGCCGATCGCGTGCGCGAAGCCTGGATGAGCATCATTCAGCCGGACCTTCCCGGGGCGCGTGCGCTCGATTTGTTCGCCGGCTCAGGTGCGCTCGGGCTCGAGGCGCTCTCGCGTGGGGCGATCCATTGCGATTTCGTCGAGATCGCCGCGCGAAGTCTCGCCGCGGTGCGTGCGAACATCGACAAGCTCGGGGCCGACGATGCGGCGCACATCATCCGCGGCGATGCCATCAAATTCGTCGATCGTCTCGAGCCCCACGCGTACGATATCGCGTTCGCCGATCCTCCGTATGGGTTGAACCTTGGCGCTCGCATCGCCGAGCGCTGGCTTGCGATTCCGTTTGCCTCCGTGCTCGGCGTCGAGCATGGCGTGAAGGAGCCAATGCCTGACGGTGATACGAGGAAGTACGGGGACACGGCGATCACCTTCTATCGGCGCATCCCATGACGGCGCGCGGCTTACTTGCGCCGTGCCATCGGGTCCCCCAAACTCCCGCACCATGCCGCGAATCGCGCTCTACGCCGGCTCCTTCGATCCGATCACTCGCGGTCACGAGGATCTCATCCGCCGCAGTCTCGGCTTCGTCGACCGGCTCATCGTGGCTCTCGCGATCAATGTCGCCAAGCAGCCGCTCTTTAGCCTCGAGGAGCGCAAGCAGTTCATTCGCGCCGCCGTTGGCGACGACCCGCGTATCGAGATTCGCGAATTCGACGGGCTGCTGGTGGATTTCGCGCGCAGCGTCAGCGCCACGGTCGCGATTCGCGGCCTGCGCGCGGTGAGCGACTTCGAGTATGAGTACCAGATGGCGCTCATGAATCGCCATCTGCATCCTCAGCTGGAAACCCTCTTCATGGTGCCATCCATCGATCTCACGTTCGTGAGCTCGAGTCTCGTACGCGAGGTGGCGCGATTCGGCGGGGCGACGTCGGATCTGGTGCATCCGACGGTCGAGGCCGCGCTTCGGGCGCGATTCTCTCGGAAGTGACCTTTCTCGAAGGCGTGCGGCGCCGGGCCGCCGCGACGCCGGCGCGCATTGTGTTTCCGGAATCGTGGGACGCGCGCACGCTCGAAGCGGTTCGCGTTCTCGATCGCGAGCGCATCGCGAACCCGGTCCTCATCCTCGATCCGAGGCGCCCCGAGTCGTACGATGCGGCGCAGGCGACCGGCGTCCCCGTGCTCGACCCGGCGAACGATCTGCGCACCGAGCGTGTGGCGGAGCATCTGCTCGTCAGGCGCCGGACGAAGGGTCTGGAGCCGGCACGCGCGTCATCGCTCGCGACAGAGCCGCTCTATTTCGCCGACGGACTGCTTGCGCTGGGGGAAGCGGATGCGTGCGTCGCGGGAGCGGCCACCACGACCGCCGATGTCCTCCGCGCAGCGCTCTGGACAGTTGGACCGGCGGCGGGGGTGAGCACGGTCTCGAGCGCGTTTTACATGACGATCCCGCCGTTCCGCGGCGCCGAGCCCGAGGTGCTCACCTTCGCCGATTGTGCGGTAATTCCCGAGCCGACGGTAACGCAGATCGCCGACATCGCGCTGGCGGCTGCGCGCGACCGTCGGCGTATTGTCGGGGATGAGCCGCGCGTGGCGCTGCTCTCGTTCAGCACGAAGGGGAGTGGAAGAGGCCCCTCTGTGGATAAAATGCGGGAGGCGCTTGACGAGGTCCGCCGGCGCGATCCTGCTCTGGCGGTGGACGGAGAATTGCAGAGTGATGCTGCGCTCATCGCAGCGGTGGGTATGCGCAAGGCTCCGGGCAGCTCCGTCGCTGGGCACGCGAACGTCCTCATTTTCCCCTCGTTGGACGCCGGCAACATCGGCTACAAGCTCGTCGAGCGCCTCGCTGGCGCGAGCGCCGTCGGGCCGATCCTCCAAGGCCTGGCGCGACCCTGCTCCGATCTCTCGCGCGGCGCGTCCGCCGATGACATTATCAATGTCGCCGCCATCACCGCGTTACAGGCAGCGGCGGCATGATGGCTGGCGTAGACGTGATCTTTCTGGAGAACCACACATGAGCTTCTCGATCAGGAAGCAGGCCGATATCGTCGTGGTGGATGTGGAGGGGCAGCTCATCGTCGGCAACCGGCAGGAGTTGAAGCAGAAGGTGCTCGACGAGCTGGAGCGAGGGGAGCGCAAGTTCCTGATCGACTTCAGCCAGACCGGGTACATCGACAGCTCGGGTCTCGGTGTCCTCGTCTCGCTCTCCAAGAAGATTCGCGAGCAGGGTGGGGAGCTTCGCCTTGCCAATCTCAACGACGATCTGAAAACGCTCTTCGAGCTGACGAAGCTCGACACGCTCTTCCAGATCGCGGATACGCGCGAGCGCGCTCTCGAGAGTTTCTAGCGTGCGCGGTGAGGCGCGTGGCGGGCGTGGCGGCGCAGCGCGCCGTCGGAACGCGGTCGCCTCGACTCCCGCGCGCGTGCAGCGCGTCGAAGAAGACGCCAGCGTCCCGATTCCGGGCGAAGAAACACTCACCGTCGAGCACGTGCGCCTCGCCGTGGAGCTCGACATCCCCAGCGACGTCCGGTACATCGAAGACATTGTCGCCATGGTCACGCGGCAATGTGCGCAGCTGTCCTATGCGCCCCGCCAGCTCGCGCTGAACGTCCCCGTCGCGCTCACCGAGGCGCTCTCCAACGCGATCCTGTACGGCAACCGCGAGCGCCCTGATCGGCACGTGCGCGTGAAGGCGGAGGTGGATCGCGAGCGGCTGGTCGTCGAAGTGTCGGATGAAGGCTCGGGGTTCGATCTGGAAACGGCGGAGATCGACCCCACGAGCCCGGAAAATCTGTTGCGCGAGGACGGCCGAGGCTTGTTTCTGATGCGCCGCCTCATGGACTCGGTTGAGCGGTTCGATGACCGGGGCAACGTCATCCGGATGACGCTGCGACGCACGTGAGCGAGCTGCTCGAGGTCTTTCGGGCATTTACAACAGCCACGGGATGCGACGCGGGTCTCTGGACACGCGAGGGTAGCGCGCCGCCAATCCTCGATACGGTGTCGCGTGACGACTCGGTGCTCTCCTCGTGGACGCCCCCGCTGGACGACCCACCGGGGCGCGCCGCATCTCCCGGCGGCCCGGTCATCGTGCAGCCCATCGCCGGCACCCGTCGCGCCTGGCTCATCGTCGGTCCATGTACGCGACCCGATCCGCCACTCGAGATTTTTCTCAAGTTTCTGCTTCCCGTCGTTACTCACTCGCTCCAGGCGTCGCTCGAGGTCGAGCACGCGGCCAGTGAGCTGGCGGAGCGGTACGAGGAGATCAATCTCCTCTACACGATCAGCGAGATTCTCGGCCGCACCGTGTCGATGGAGGCCGCGGCCGGGCTCATCCTCAAGGAGATTTCCGAGACGGTGGGTGCGCGACGCGCCTCCATCCTCGTGAACGATCCCGAACGCGACGTGCTGCAGCCGGTCGCCTCGCTCGGCGTGGATGCGGCGGCGGTGCCCGCGATCGCCGTGGGCGATCAGTGCAGCGTCTCGGCGCAAGTGTACCGAGAGCGCCGAGCCATGATCGTTGAGGATGGCGTCAGCCCCTGTCGGGAGGAAGAGCTGTATCGGCGCGGCACCATGCTCTCGGTGCCCATCATGTGGACACCTCCCGGCGGGGGCATGCAGCCGTTAGGCGTCGTCAATTTGTCGGACCGCGCCTCCAGACAGCCCTTCACCGCCGGGGATCAAAAGCTGATCACCGCGATCGCCACGCAGATCGGCTCGGCCATTCAGAACGCGCGGCTCGTCCGCGACTCGCTGACCCAGCAGCGGCTGGTCCACGAGATGGAGCTCGCGCATGACCTGCAAATGCGGCTCCTGCCACGCGCAGAAATCGTCGCGCCCGACGCGATCGTGGCCGCTCGGGTGGTACCGGCGGAGAGCGTGGGAGGAGATTTCTACAATCTCTTTCGATTGGGAGCCGGCCGAACCGGCGTGATGATCGCCGACGTCTCGAGCCATGGGTATCGCGCGGCGCTCATCATGGCGCTGGCCATGAGCGCCACCGCGATTCACGCGCAAACCTCGAACGACCCCGGGGAAGTGCTCAACGCGCTCCTCGCGTCGCTGACGGAGGAGCTCGAGTCGACCGAGATGTTCATCTCGGCGTTCTACGGCGTAATCGATCGCGAGAAGGGAACGCTCCGATACGCGAATACGGGTCATCCGCACGCGTACGTCATCACCCACGAAGGGGTGATGAAGCGACTCGCCGCGCTCGACCCGCCCCTCGGCATGGTCGATGAGCCGCCAGCGGCGCGCACGGTCCGGTGGACGCGCAATAACGATCTGCTCGTGCTCTTCACGGACGGTGTGAGCGATGCCCGCGACCACCGCGACGCAAGGCTCGGCGAACAGCGCATCATCGACGTGATCCTGCAACACCGGAAGGACGATCCGCCCGCGATTCTGGAGCGGGTGATCGCGACAGTCGAACAGCACACGGCCGGCGCTGTCCGAAGGGACGATCTCACTATTGTTTTGGTTCGAAGCTGAAGGAACGAGGAACGAGGAACGAGGAAACGCCTTCGCGATCATCAATGCTTGCTCGTTCCTGCTTCCTCGTTCGGTCAATCGCTTTTGGGCAGCCTCACTCGTAATCCCGGCGCGAGCACCCCGCGTCCCACGACTCCTCGATTCATGTCCCGAATCTCTCGCCAGCGTTTCCGGTCCCCGAGCACGCGCTCCGCGATCCGAGGCACTGTGTCACCGGCGCGGGTGATATAGACCGCGGTGCAATCCTCGTTGCGAATCACGCGGCGTGGCCGAACGGATTGCGGATCGATGACCGACAGCAGATCGTCGATGCTCTCGACGCCATCGACCGTTCGCGCGATCTCCACGGCGCGATCGTGCACGAGGTCGCTTGTTACCACCCCCCGGAGCGTGGCCCGGCCCCCATGCGTTTCGACGGCCAGCCCCTGGATCCCGACGCCGCGACGCTCCAGCGTTCGCGCGACGCGGACGGCGAGCGGCGGTTGTTTGGGTTGCCAGGGAAGACGCACGCAGGAGCTCCGGACTCGGGAATGAGCGGGTCCAGGAAGGGCAATGCCCGTGCCTTTCCTCCGGTGCGGAAGAGCCTGGGGCAGCATTTTCTGAGTGATCCGCGCATCCTCGCGCGCATCGCCGACGCACTGGCGCTTTCGCCCGATGAGACGGTGGTCGAGATCGGCCCAGGACGGGGCGCGCTCACGGAACAGCTTCTCGCGCGGGCCCGGCGCGTGATCGCGATCGAGATCGATCGGATGCTCGCCGCGAGACTCCGCGAGCGATATGCCGAGAACTCCCGACTCGACGTCATCGAACGCGATGTTCTGGAAACCAACCTCGGGGTGCTGGCCGGCGAGGACTTCGCGCTCGTGGGCAACGTTCCGTACTACATCACGACGCCGATCCTCTTCCATGCGCTCCGGCCCCCGAGGCCGACGAGGGCGGTGTACCTGGTACAGAGGGAAGTGGCCGACCGGCTATCTGCGGCCCCGGGCACGAAGGCCTACGGCGCCCTGACGGTGAATGTGAGCGCGCTCGCTTCGGCCGAGACCCTCTTTCGCGTCGCGCCCGGCGCGTTCTCGCCGCCTCCCTCCGTCGACTCGGCGGTCGTGCGCATCACTCCGCGTACGAGCCCGGCCGTTTCGCCTGACGAGGAAGAGCCGTTCAGGCTGTTCGTCCAGCAGGCATTCGGGATGCGACGCAAGCAGATGCGGCGCGTCGTCCGCGCCCTGTTGTCCGTCTCCGCCTCGCGTGCCGATGAGCTTTTGGCGGCGGCTGGAATCGATCCCGAGGCACGCCCGGAGACGCTGACGGCACAGCAGTTTGCGACCCTACTTAGGAGTCAGAGGTCAGGGATCAGGGATCAGGGGGTGTCCGGGTGAAGGTGTCAGGGAGCGGGCGCCGTTCTCTCCTGAAACCCACTCCCGATCCCCCTGATCCCCGACCACTGACTCCTAGATCCTATTCGTCGAGTCCCGTTCTGTTCGCCAAGGCAAACGACAGCCCCTCCAGCTCCATCGCCATGTTCACGTTCTTGAGCGCGATGTGGTCGGGCACCTGCAGCTGCACCGGCGCGAAGTTCATCACCGCTCCGATGCCGGACTTGACCACGCGAGTGACGACCTGCTGCGCCGCATCGGCCGGCACGGTCAGCACCGCGATGTCGACCTCATCCCGCGCGACGTCCTTCTCGAGAGTGGCGAGGTCGCGGATGGTGAAGCCATCGATGCGTTTGCCCACTTTGGTCGGGTCGCTGTCGTATACGCCGACCACGTGAAAGCCCCGCTGCGTAAAGCCACGGTACTGCGCGAGGGCGCTGCCGATTTTTCCGGCGCCGATGATGATCACCTTCCACTCGCGCCCGAGGCCGAGGATGTCGCGAAGACGCGCGGCGAGCTCGGGGACGGCGTACCCGAGGCCGCGCTTTCCGAACGAGCCGAAGAACGACAGGTCCTTTCGCACCTGCGCGGAAGTCGTCCCTCCGCGCGCGGCAAGCTCATCGCTCGAGATCGTGGCGAGCCCGCGCTCCTCGAAATCCTCGAGGAACCGGAGGTAGAGCGACAGGCGGCGAACGGTGGATTCGGCGATCCGTTTCACGGTTGGTAGAAGCTTGTGAATTCCTTCACAATGCTAATGGAAGGGCGCTAAGGGCGCTAAGGGCGCCGGGAGCGCCCAGGGCGCCGAGGGGACATAAGGCGCACTTCGCGCCTTGAAGGCCCCAACGACCTCGAGCACCTTTCGGGATCATGCCGGTTCACGTCACCTCCGAAATCGGCCGGCTGCGCTCCGTTCTGGTGCACACGCCCGGACCCGAGCTCCTCGCCGTCACCCCGTCCACGCGCGAAGACTACCTCTACGACGACATCATCGACGTCGAGATCGCGCAGCGCGAGCACCGGCGGTTCGTCGCCATCCTCGAGCGCTTCGCGCAGGTGCACTACGTCCGCGACCTGCTGGGCGAGGTCGTACAGAGCGATGCCGTGCGGAAGCTCCTCATCCAGGAGACGATGGACATCGTCCCATCCACGCCGCTGGCGCGCAGTCTGGGTGAAGAGCCGCCCGAGACCATCGTGCGGATGCTCATCGAGGGGAAAGAAGAGCAACAAGGCCCGCTCGCGCTCACCCTCAATGAGTGGGGGTACGAGCTGCCCCCGCTGCCGAACCTCTACTTCACGCGCGACGTCGCGATGGCCATCGGCAAGCACATCATGATCGGATCGATGCGCTATGGGGCGCGCTGGTCGGAGGAGCTGATCATGAAGGCGCTCTTCCTTCATCATCCGGAGCTCGCCAACGAAGGATTGCTCTATGACGGTTCCGTGGAACGGCGCCTCAACTACACGCTGGAGGGCGGGGACGTTCACCCGCTGCGCCGCGATCTGATCATGATCGGGTTCAGTGAGCGCTCGAGCCCGGCGGCGATCGACCACCTCACGTCACTGCTGTTCGCTCACACCCCGATCGAAGATGTCATCATCGTCGTGATGCCGAAGGAGAACACGGCGATTCATCTCGACATGATCTTCACCCAGGTCGACCACGAGCTCTGCGTCGTGTACCCGCCGCACTTCGTCGGGCCCGAGCGACTCGCCGTGCTGCATCGTCGGAAAGGGCAGTCGCAGATGCGGGAGATGCCGAACGTATTTGCGGCATTGCAGGCGGTGAGCCTCCCGCTCGAGCCGATTTTCTGCGGCGGAGAACGCCGGGTCTATCAGGAGCGCGAGCAGTGGTCGTCGGGATGCAACTTCTGCGCGATGCGACCGGGCGTGGTGACGTCCTACGGTCGCAACGACGCGACGCTCAGAGAATTGGAAAAGATGGGATTTCGAATCATTGGCGCGAACGACTTCCTGGCCGGGGACGGGCTCGTGCGGGAAGGGGAGCGCGCGGCAATCACCTTCGAGGGAGGCGAGCTGGTACGCGGTGGTGGCGGGCCGCGATGCATGACTCTCCCGATCGCGCGCGATGACCCATGGAGCTGACGTGACCGCTCCAGCGCCCTTTCGGCGGGACGGTGGCGTAATCCTGCGGCCCGCGGAAAGCTTCCTCGCCTCGCGCGCGCGGGATTTTCTGACGGCTGGTCCCGCGGATGTCGTTCCGCTCATCGAGCACGTGTGTCAGATCCCTGGCGCCCCGCGCGTCGTCGCCGAGCACATGGCGCAAGCGCTGCTCGGCGAGCGCACGGAGTTCGCGCGGGATGTCGACGGCAGATGGCGTCTCGTCGACCGTGTGGCGGCGCCCTATTCAGTCCTCGTTGCCCCGCGGCGCGAGCCGGCTGTCGTCGCGCACCCCGATCTGCTGTCGCTCGATTACGCCGTCGTCGATGTCGAGACAACGGGAACACGGTGCTGGGCGGGGGACCGGATTACGGAAATTGCCGTCGTGGCCGTGCGCGGTGGCGTCGTCGCCGAGACGTTCGAGACGTTGGTCAATCCCGAGCGCCCGATTCCGCCGTGGGTCAGCCGTCTGACGCACATCTCGTGGGACATGGTGAAAAATGCGCCGCGCTTCCGTGACATTTGCGATGACGTCGTGCGCGCCATGGACGGCGCGATCTTCGTCGCGCATAACGCGCAGTTCGATTGGCGGTTCGTGACGACCGAGATCGAGCGCGCGACCGGTCGCCAGCTCGAGGGACGGCGCCTCTGCACGGTTCGTCTGGCCCGCAAGCTGCTGCCTCAGCTGCGATCGCGTCGCCTGGACTATCTCGCCATGCACTATGGCGTGCACATCAAGGCGCGGCATCGTGCGGGTGGGGACGCGGTGGCGACAGCCGAGATCCTCGTCAGGCTGCTGCGCGATGCGCGTTCCCGCGAATGCCGCTGTTGGCCCGATCTCGAAACGCTCCTCGGCCGCATGATCGTGCGGTCGCGCAAGCGCCGGCGGAGCGCGATGCCCCGTCCGGTCGATCGAGACACGACGGCGTGAGCATTCCGCAACCGCTCGTCAGCACGATGACGCTGGGTGCCTGGACGGTGCACGCCATCCAGGCCGGCGGTCAGGCGCTCGACGGGGGCGCGATGTTCGGAGTCGTGCCCAAGCCGCTCTGGGAGCGCCGCATCCCCGCCGATGCGCGCAATCGCATCCCGCTCGGCATGCGGTGTCTGCTGATCGAGCACGACGTGGGGCTCGTGCTGATCGACAACGGTGCCGGGAACAAGGACACGGCGAAGTTTCTCGACATCTACGGGATCGAAAACGCCGGCGCGGACGGCCGGACGCTGCTCGAGGACGGGCTGCGGTCGTTAGGCCATCGGCCGGAGGATGTCACCCTGATGATCGATACGCACCTGCACTTCGATCACGCCGGCGGGAACACGTTTCGCGATGCCGATGGTCGTATCGCGCCTGCGTTCCCCAGAGCCCGGTATGTCGTGCAGCGCGGCGAGTATGCGTGGGCAACGCAAACGAACGAGCGCACGGCGGCCAGCTATTTTCCATCCAACTTCGAGCCGGTGCGGGAGGCCGGGCTTCTCGACCTCGTCGAGGGCGACCGAGAGATCGTGCCGGGAATCAGTGTGATTCACACTCCTGGCCACACACCATACCACCAGAGCGTACGCATCGAGTCGAAAGGGGAGGTCGCCTTCTACCTCGGCGACCTTGTGCCGACCGCCGCGCACCTGCCGTTGCCCTGGATCATGGGTTACGACGTCGAGCCGCTGGTGACGCTCGAGACGAAGCGGAAGTACCTGCGGCGGGCGGCGGAGGAGCACTGGCTTCTCATCTTCGAGCACGACGCCTCTGTCGCATGGGGGAGAATCGTGCGCGAGGGGAAGTCGTACGGGCTGGAGAGTGGGTCAGGGGCCAAGGGCCAAGGGCCAGGGGGAGGGTGAAGGGTCACGGGAGCTACGTACCCTCGACCCGCCCCATGGCCCTTGGCCCTTGGCCCCTGACCCACTCTCCAAGCGTTGACCAACCCTCACTGCTCCGCTAACTTTCGCCGCGACAACTAGTAAGAAGGGCCAAGAGCCCTCACCCTTCGGCCCCGCTCGCGCGGGCGTGCTGTAGGAGTTCCTGTGCGACGCGAGCCCACCAGTGGGGCGCGTGTTCCCATCGCGGACTCCAGAGGGGTCCGCGTTTTTCGTTTTCCTTCTCGGAGGAGCACCAACTATTCAGGACAGTACCAAGCGAGTCCGCGTCAATCGGCAAATTCGCATCAGCCCGGTGCGCGTGATCGCTCCAGACGGCTCGCAGCTCGGCATTCTCGAAGTGGATGTCGCGCTCGCCAGGGCTCAGGAAGAAGGGTTGGATCTCGTCGAAGTGGCTCCGACAGCGCGTCCGCCCGTGGTTCGCATCATGGATTACGGGAAATTCAAGTTCGAGCAGGCCAAGCAGGCGCGCCTCGCCAAGAAGAAGCAGCACGTCATCCTGCTCAAGGAAGTGAAGTATCGTCCCGGCATCGATGACCATGACTTCGACACCAAGACGCGCCATGCCCGTCGCTTCCTCGAGGAAGGCAACAAGGTGAAGGTCACGATGATGTTTCGTGGCCGGCAGGTCGCCCACCCTGAATTGGGCAAGGAAGTGCTCGACCGCGTCGCCAACGAGCTCGCCGAGATCGGAAAGATCGAGACGGACGCGAAGCTGGAAGGGAAGAACATGACCATGATCCTCGCGCCGAAATAACGGCTCGACCATAACGAGTGTAATCGCATGCCGAAGATGAAAACCCACCGCGGCGCCGTGAAGCGCTTCAAGATCACCGGCTCCGGCAAGGTGAAGCGGTTCAAGGCCAACAAGAGTCACATCCTCACGAAGAAAAGCGCGAAGCGGAAGCGCCGCCTGCGCCGCCCCGGCACGGTCAACACCCGTGGCGAAGCGAAGAACATCAAGCGCCTGCTCTCGGCGTAAGGAGATCTCCCATGCCTCGCGTCAGATCGAACGTCGCGCGCCTGAAGCGCAAAAAGCAGGTGATGAAAGCCGCTCGCGGTGCCTTCGGGGGCCGGAGCAAGCTGTGGAAGGCCGCCAAGGAAACCGTCGAGCGCGGATGGCGCTACGCCTACCGCGATCGCAAGAACAAGAAGCGTGATTTCCGGCGTCTCTGGATCATCCGGATCAACGCCGCGGCGCGCCAGCACGAGATGAGCTACAACGCGCTGATCAGCGGGTTGCGGAAGGCGGGCATCGAGGTCGACCGGAAGATTCTGGCCGACATCGCCGTGCGCGATCCGCAGGCGTTTGGCGAGCTCGCCGACAAGGCGCGGTCCGCGCTGAACGCGGCTTGAGTCGCCGCCCCTTCGGGGCGATGCTCGACACGGGCGACGGCCGCGACCTCTCCACCAGGCGCAGCCGTCGCCCGTCTGATTTCACTCCCATCCCCACGCGCACGTGACGCTGGACGAATTGCTGGAGGCAGCCGGTTCTCTCGAGCGCGACGCCCGCGATCTCATCGCGCGCGCGTCGTCCCCCGACGAGCTTGCCGCCGCGCGGACCGCACTCGTTGGCCGCAAGAGCGGTCGCTTGACCGAGCTGATGAAAACGCTCCCATCTCTCCCCGCCGAGGCGCGTCGTGAGGCCGGCGCCGCGGTCAACCGCGCCAAGCAGGCGATCGAGGTGGCCCTCGAGTCGCGTGAGGGTGAGCTGGGTCAGCGCGTGACGGCCGGTCCGGGGCTCGACCTCACCATGCCGGCCCGACGGACGTGGCGCGGCGCCGTGCACCCCGTCACCGTCGTCATCGACGAGATCCGCGACATCTTTCGCGAGCTCGGCTTCACGGTCGCCGTGGGTCCGGAGGCCGAGACCGATTGGTACAATTTCGGCGCGCTGAATTTTCCCGCCGACCATCCGGCGATGGACATGCACGACACGCTGTATCTGAGCGACAACACGCTCCTTCGCACGCACACGTCGCCCGTGCAGGCGCGTACGCTGCAGTCGTATCCGCCGCCCATCCGCATCCTCGCGCCCGGGAATGTGTATCGCCGCGATTTCTTCGATCCATCGCATGCCCCGATGTTCGCGCAGATCGAGGGACTCGCGGTCGACGAGGGAATCGGGTTCGTCGATCTCAAGGCGACCCTCGTGAACTTCGCCAACCGCTTCTTCGGTAAGCGTCCGACGCGCTTCCGCCCCAGCTACTTCCCGTTCACCGAGCCATCGGCCGAGCTCGATGTGCAGTGCGGCGTCTGTGGAGGCGCCGGATGCCCCACGTGCAAGCAGACGGGCTGGATCGAGATCCTCGGCTCCGGCATGGTGCACCCCGCCGTGCTCGATGCATGCGGCGTCGATAGTGAGAAGTACACGGGCTGGGCGTTCGGCATGGGCCCCGCTCGTGTCGCGCTCAGCCGGTGGGGAATCCCCGACATTCGGCTGCTCTACGACTCGGACGTCCGCTTTCTGGAGCAGCTGGCGCAATGAACGTCTCCTACGGCTGGCTGAAAACGTTCGTCGATTTCGACCTCGGCCCGGCGCAGCTTCGCGATCTGCTGACGCAGCGTGTCGTGACCGTCGATGAGGTGCTCCCCCTCCGGCCGGATCTCGAGCCCATCGTGATCGGGCGCGTGGTCGAATGCGCGCGTCACCCCGACTCCGATCACCTCAGCGTGACGAAGGTGGACGCCGGGACGGGCGAGCTTCTCGACGTGGTGTGTGGCGCGCCTAACGTCAGGGCAGGAAAGATCTATCCGTTTGCGCCGGTCGGCACGACGATGCCAAATGGGATGAAGATCGAGCGACGGAAGATTCGCGGCGCGGTGAGCGCGGGCATGTTGTGCTCCGCACGCGAGCTCGGGCTTGGCGACGAGCATGAAGGCATCATGGAGCTCGACATCGGCGCGGCGCCTGGGACGCGCTTTCTCGATGCCTTTCCCGTCGGAGACACACGACTGGTGCTCGACGTCTCGCCAACTCGCCCCGATCTCCTCTCCCACCTCGGCGTCGCACGCGAGCTCGCGGCCACGTTGGGCAAGGATATTCGCCCGCTGATCTGGACGGGCGCGCGCGATTTCCTCGGCGCACCGTCGCCTGAGCAGGAGACGATGACGCGCCGCCTCCTCGATGAGCTGCCGACGGCCATCGCCGGCGAGCGTCTCGATGCCAGCGCTATCGCAGAGGCGGTCACGACCGTGGTCGCTCGAGAGAGCGAAGACGTCGCGTCGCTCATCCACGCCGTGCGGAGCATGCCCGATCGACCACGCCACCAGGGCGCGACCGAAGGAAAGAGCGGCGACTTGCGCGTCGTTCTCGAGGATGCGCACGGTGCACCACGCTACTGTGGCGTCGTCATCAGAGACGTAAAGATCGCGCCGAGCCCGCAGTGGCTCATCGATCGCATCACGGCGGTCGGCGGTCGTCCGATCAACAACGTGGTCGACGCCACCAACTTCATGCTGCACGGCTTCGGGCAGCCCATGCACGCGTTCGACGTCGCAAAGCTCGCCGGAAACGCCGTGATCGTACGTCGCGCCCGCGCAGGCGAGCGGCTGGTGACGCTGGATGGCGTCGAGCGCACGCTGAATCCCGGGATCACCGTTATCGCCGACGGGGAGCGGGCGCAGGCGCTTGCCGGCATCATGGGTGGCCGTGACAGCGAAGTCACGAACGCCACGACCGACATTTTCCTCGAGGTCGCCAACTTCGACCCACGCGCCACCCGTGCGTCCCGTCGCGCGCTGGGCATGTCCACCGACGCCAGTTACCGATTCGAGCGCGGTGTCGACATCGAATGGACACCGTTCTGGCTGTCACACGCCGTTGCTCTCATCACGAGTGTGGCGGGCGGAACGGCGGAGGATGACGTCGACCTGTATCCGGAGCCGCGCACACCGACGCCGCTGCGCTTGCGGGTGGCTCGCATCGCGCGCCTCCTGGGGGCGCCGATCACGGCGCACGAGGCGATCGCGCTGCTCCGATCGATTGGCTTCATCGTCGAGTGGGTGCCGGGCACGGAGATGCTCCACGGGGATCAGGAGCTTCACGTCATTCCCCCGTCGTGGCGCGTCGACATTCTTCAGGAGGTCGATCTCATCGAGGAAGTAGCTCGGCTTCACGGGTACGACAAGTTTTCGAGTGAGCTGCGGCCATTTCGGATCGGCACTGTACCCGATGCGCCGATCGAGCTGCTCGCGAGCCGGCTCCGCACCACCCTCGCGAATGCCGGTTTTTTCGAGGTGCGTCCGATGCCCTTCGTGACCGGCGGAGAGAGGCACGTGCGCGTGCGCAACCCGCTCGCCGAGAACGAAGCGTTTCTTCGCGGCGCGATTCTGGAATCGCTGGCCAGGCGAGCCGAACACAATCTCGCGCACATGCAGGGCAACGTTCGCCTGTTCGAGGTTGGCAACGTCTTCTCGCCCTCCGACGGGCGGCTGCCTCACGAGGAGGTGCGCGTCGGTGCGTTGCTCATGGGAGCGCGCCGGCCGCCACACTTCACCGAGCCGAAGCCTCCGGCATTCGATGAATGGGATGCCAAGGCGGTCGCCGAGCTCATTGCCGAGACGGCGTTCCACGGACATGCTGTTGCGCTCGTTCCGTCGCAGGCGGATGTCCTCTGGGAGGTGCACGTCGATGGCGCCCGCGTCGGTGAAGTCTCCCGCGTGCGCCTCGATGCACCCGTCTGGGCATCGCCGGCGTTTGGCGTCGAGTTGACGCTGGAACAGGTGGTGTCGGCGGACGTCGCTCCGCCGGGGCGCGCCAACTACGCGCGCGGCGCGGCGACTCGCGGGCCTGCCCCCGTTGCTCCGTTCCGCGCGTTGCCCGTCACGCCCGCCGCCGAGTTCGATCTCGCCCTGCTCGTGCCGAACGACATGCCCGCGGCCCAGGTCGAGAACGTCATGCGAAAGAACGCGGGAGAGCTCCTCGAGCGGCTCGTGCTCTTCGACGAATTCCGTGGCGCGGGACTACCGCCCGGAATGCGCAGCGTCGCCTGGCGGTTGACGTTCCGTCATCCGGAGCGCACCCTTCGCGACAAGGAAGTCTCCGGTCGCAGGGAGAAGCTCCTGCGTGCGCTCGAGGAGGAGATCGGTGTCCGACAGCGAACGGCATGACCTTGTCGCGTTTCGCGAGCTCGCTCACCTGATCGGGCAGCTTGGGGAAGAGATGGCGGGGTGGCGACGCCGTGCCCAAACGGCGGAAGCGCGAGTGAAGGAGCTCGAGAGCGCGACTCCCCAGACGAAGGGGTCGCGGCACGCCGCATCCCTCGAGAAGGAGAACGCCGAGCTCCGCGCCCGGCTCGACGCGGCCCGCGATCGCGTGAAGCACCTCATCGACCGCACTCGATTCCTGCGGCAGCAGGGAGAGAAGGGGGCGGCCCGATGAACGGCCGGAAGAGCAGCGTCCGCGTGACGATCGTCGGCGAGGAATACACGATTCGGAGCGACTCATCGCCCGAGCACACACGCGCCGTGGCCGAGCACGTCGACCGCGCGATCCGGGAGATCATGAACAGTGGCGCGGTGGCCGAGACGCGGAAGGCGGCTATCCTTGCCGCCCTTCAGATCACCGACGACCTGTTTCGCGCTCGCGCCCAGTCGGAGGAGATCGCCGAGGGCATGCAGCAGCTCAGCTCCGAGATCCGTCGCCGGCTCCCGCCGGCGAAGCGCGTGAGCGGGGAAACCGCGGAACGATGACGCGCGTTGCCTTTTGTCCCGCCGGAACGTAGTTTCTTCGCAGTCACCGCGTTTGGCGTAGACCCAAGCGCCCTTTGTAGTTAGCCGTTCCATCACGCGCCCTTCGCCGGCGCTCGATCGAGCGGCGCACTTCCGGGGGACGGGGTCGGCCCAACGGTGTTCTTCCTGACTCCGCGGCGGGCAACTGCCGCGTTGGAGCATAAATACATGACCGATACCGCGATCTATGCCGCGTTGGGCGTGCTCGTCATCCTCGCCTCCGCGGCCTTTTTCTTTGTGGGGAGAGCGGCCGGACGAAGCGCCGAGCGCAAAGCGCAAGCGGCAGCCCGGGCGGGCGCGGAGGAGACGGCGAAGCGAATCCTCGACGAGGCGCAGCGTGAAGCCGATACGCTCCGCAAATCGGCGGTGGTGGCCGGTAAAGAGGAGACGATCAAGCTTCGCGAATCATGGGAGGGGGAAGCTGCCCGCCGCCGCGAGGAGATCGAGCGGGCCGAAAAGCGCGTGCAGGAGCGCGAGACCGCCCTCGACCGGAAGTTCGACATCCTCGAGCAGCGCGACAAGGAAATCGGCCGGCGAGCCAGCGAGCTGGGCCGGAAAGAGAAGAGCGTCTCGGAACGAGACGCCGAGCTGGACCGCATGCTGGCCGACGAACGCCGCCGTCTCGAGGCGCTCGCCGGAATGTCCGCCGACCAGGCGAAGGCGGAGCTCATTGGGCGCATGGAGGAGCAAGCCCGTGCCGACGCCGCCAACAGTCTACGCGAGATTCGCGAAAGTGCCCGCCGGAATGCCGAGCGTGAAGCGAAGAAGATCGTGGCGCTCGCCGTGCAGCGGGTCGCGGCCGATCACACCGCCGAGATCACGGTGTCGTCCGTTGCGTTGCCGAACGACGAAATGAAGGGCCGCATCATCGGCCGGGAAGGCCGCAACATTCGGGCGTTCGAGCTGGCGACCGGGGTCGACGTGATCATCGATGATACGCCGGATACCGTGGTGGTGTCGGGGTTCGATCCCGTGCGCCGCGAGATCGCCCGACTATCGCTCCAGAAGCTGGTCGCCGATGGCCGGATCCATCCGGGCCGCATCGAGGAGGTCGTCGCGAAGTCGCGCAAGGAAGTGGAGCAGTCGATTCAGGAGATGGGTGAGCAGGCCGCGTATGAATCGGGGGTGAATGGCCTCCATCCCGAGCTCGTCAAGCTCGTCGGACGCATGCACTATCGCACCAGCTACGGACAGAACATCCTGCTTCACTCCAAGGAAGTCGCGCACCTGGCGGGAATCATGGCTCAGGAGCTGTCGCTCGACGCCGTCATGGCGAGGCGCGGCGCACTCCTGCACGACATCGGGAAAGTCCTCACCCACGAGCATGAGGGAACGCACGTCCAGCTCGGCGTCGAGGTGGCAACGAAATACGGCGAGAACCCGCTCGTGGTGAACTGCATCGCCGCGCACCATG
Source organism: Gemmatimonadaceae bacterium (assembly GCA_035253695.1). Classification (GTDB taxonomy): domain Bacteria; phylum Gemmatimonadota; class Gemmatimonadetes; order Gemmatimonadales; family Gemmatimonadaceae; genus JAICNG01. Next base: position 6,113 of record DATFBS010000082.1, on the reverse strand, counting down.
ACGATGTGCCTCACGAGAGCGAGATCTCCGTGCTCGTCCAGGCCGCCGACGCCATCTCGGGCTCCCGGCCCGGCGCCCGCCGCGAGGCGTTCGAGACGTACGTGAAGCGCCTCGAGGGGATCGAGAAGATCGCCGGGAGCTATCGCGGCGTGGAGAAGGTCTTCGCCATCCAGGCGGGTCGTGAGGTGCGCGTCGTGGTCCGCCCGGACGAGGTCGATGACGTCCGCATGAACTCGCTATCCGAGGAGATCGCTCGGCGGATCGAGTCGGAGCTGCAGTATCCGGGTCAGATCAAGGTCGTCGTCATCCGCGAGACGCGGGCGGTGGATTTTGCCCGCTGAGATCATCGACGGCGCCGCGATCGCGGCCTCGATTCGCGCCGAGGTCGGGCGAAAGGTCAAGGCGTTACGTGGGCGGGGCGTGCGACCAGGGCTCGCGGTGATCCTGGTCGGCGACGACCCGGCAAGCCAGGTCTACGTGCGCATGAAGGGGAAGGCCTGCGAGGAAGCGGGGATGCACTCCGTCACCATGCGCCTCGATGGTTCGACGTCGCAGGAAGAGCTGCTCTCCGAGATCGACGCGCTCAATGCCGACCCGCTCGTGCACGGCATCCTCGTGCAGATGCCGGTGCCCAGGCAAATCGATGCCGATGCGGTCGTCCGTCGGATTCGCCCCGAGAAGGACGTTGACGGTTTCCATCCGATCAACGTGGGCAAGGTGTTCATCGGTGAGCGCGATGGATTCTCTCCCGCGACGCCGGCCGGGGTGCAACAGCTGCTTCTCCGCAGCTCGGTCGACACCGGCGGGAAACACTGCGTCATCATCGGGCGCAGCAACATCGTCGGAAAGCCGATGGCATCGCTCATGGTGCAGAATGCGCCAGGCGGCAATGCGACGGTGACCGTGTGCCATTCGCACACGCGTGATCTCGCCGAGCACGCGAAGCGGGCCGACATACTGATCGTCGCCATCGGCCGACCGCGCATGGTGACCGCGGACATGGTCAAGCCTGGTGCAGTAGTCATCGATGTCGGGGTCAATCGCGTGGACAACCCCGCTGCGAAGAAGGGATATTCCCTCGTGGGAGACGTGGATTTCGACGCCGTCAGCCGAGTGGCGTCCAAGATCACTCCGGTGCCGGGCGGCGTCGGTCCAATGACGATCGCGATGCTGTTATCCAACACGCTCCGCGCGGCGGAACGGGTACACGCGTGAAGCCGCGGCGCCGTCGCGTCCCCGCGCGCGTCGCCGAGCTGGCCTCGGAGCCGTCGTTGTTTGGCGATGCGGCCGCTGGGGCACCGCGCGCGGCCACGCGCACGCGCCGCAGCGCAGGGCGATTGCAGCGAGAAGCGGAGCATGCCGCCATCAGCGTCAGCGCACTGACGAACCTGGCGCGGGAGGTCGTCGAAGGGGCGTTTCTGCCGCTCTGGATTCGCGGTGAGGTGACCGACTTCAAAGCGCACCGCAACGGACATTGGTACTTCTGCCTCCGTGACGCCGCCGCCCAGGTGCGGTGCGTCGTGTGGAACACGCAGCAATACCACATCCCCGCGCCGCCTGACGATGGGATGCAGGTGCTCGCCTTCGGCCGGCTCACCGTTTACCCCTCGCGGGGAGACATGCGGTTTGTCGTGTCGAAGCTCTCAGCGGAAGGCGATGGATTGCGGCGTAAGGCGCTCGACATCGCGATCGCGCGTCTCCAGGCTGAGGGTCTCCTCGCCCCCGAGCGGAAGCGCCCGCTCGCGCGCTATCCCCGGCGGGTGGCGGTCGTCACGAGCCCGGATGGAGCAGCGCTCCGCGACATCATTGCCGTCGTTCGACGGCGCTGCGCGTCGGTGCAGCTCATCGTCGTGCCGGCAAAGGTGCAAGGCGACGGCGCCGCCGAGGAGCTGGTAGCAGCCATCGAGCGCGCTGCCCGATGGACCGAGTGCGACACGCTCATCGTGGGACGGGGTGGGGGCGCCCGCGATGATTTGTGGGCCTTCAACGATGAACGGGTGGCCCGGGCGCTTGCCGCATGCCCCGTTCCGACCATCTCGGCAGTCGGTCACGAGGTAGACATCACGTTGTGCGATCTCGTCGCGGACCTCCGAGCGCCGACTCCGTCCGCGGCTGCCGAAGCCGCGGTGCCGGTGCTCGAGGACATGCGCGCCGCGCTGACAAACGCGACGCTGGCGCTGCGTGCCACGCTCGAGCGCACGTTGCTCGATGCCCGGACGCGACTCACGCGCGTCACGCGAGAGGTCGGTCGAACGTCGCAGAGGGCCGTCGAGCGCCGTCGGGCCAGTCTCCAGCTTCTCTCCGCGCGCCTCCATGCGCTGAGCCCGCTGTCGACGCTCGCGCGAGGCTACACCGTGGCGCGCGACGCCGAAGGCAACACGCTGTCGTCGGTGCGCGACTTCGAGATCGGCGACCCGTTCACGCTGTTATTGCTAGATGGTGAGATAACGGCACGGGTGGAGGAGCTCGCGTGGCCTTCCCCTGAAGACGCTGACGACCCTGACGACCCTGACGACGCTGACGACCCTGAGCACCCTTCAGTATGACCTTCGATTCCGATCTCAGGCGCCTCGAGGCGATCGTCGCTGAGCTGGAGCACAGCGACCTTCCGCTCGATCGGGCGCTCAAGCTCTTCGAGGAAGGAGTGGCGCGCGTTCGAAGCGCGTCGGACCAGCTGTCACTGGCTGAAGCACAGGTGCAGCAGCTCCTCGAGCAACCGGACGGGACGTTCCGACTCGATCCGCTTGGCGGCTGACGACGTTCCCGCATCGCTCGCGGAGGCGCAACGCACCATCGAGGATGCGCTCGTCGAGGTATGTGATCGAGGCCTCGCCGGCGTCCCCGCGCCGATCGCCGATGCCGTACGCTACAGCATGCTGGGCGGGGGCAAGCGACTGCGGCCGCAGCTGGTGTTGGCGGTGTATCGAGCGGCGGGAGGAACTGGGGATCCAAGCCGCCTCGCCGCGTCGGTCGAGATCGTCCACGCATACTCCCTGGTCCATGATGACCTGCCGTGTATGGACAACGACAGCGTGCGCCGAGGCCGGCCGACACTGCATCGCGTCTATGGAGTGACCGTCGCCACGATCGCCGGCGTGACGATGGTTCCCTTCGCCGCTCGTACGGCACTCGAGGGAGCGCATGCGCTCGGGTTGCCTCTCGCGGCGTGCGGCAGCATCGTTCGACAGCTGATGCGGGCATCGGGCGCCGGAGGTATGGTGGGTGGCCAGCTGCTGGATCTCGAGGGCGAGGGGAAGGCGCTGACGCTAGCCGATCTCGAGCGCATTCACCGCGCGAAGACCGGCGCCTTGATCGCCGCCTCGGTCCGTATCGGCGCCATCGCCGCCGGAGCGACCGGGTCCCGCGCTCATGCGCTCGATCGCTATGGTGAATCTGTTGGCCTGGCGTTTCAGATTGCCGACGACGTCCTCGACGCCACCGCGACCTCCGAGCAGCTCGGCAAAACGGCCGGCCGCGACGCCGCGCTCGGGAAGGTCACGTACCCGGCCGTGCTCGGCGTCGACGGCGCCATCGCTCGCGCGAGCGAGCTCGCGGACGAGGCCTGTCGGGCGCTGGAGCCCGTGAATCTGTTGACGCCGGAGCTGGAGCACCTCGCGCGGTTCTCCGTCTCACGGCGTAGTTGAGGGTTGGTGGAACTACGGCTGGAATTGACTGCCGACTGCGAACTGCGGACTGCGAGCGCTCGAGCTGCGAGACCCGTGGCGTGCCATCACCTAGCTCGCAGTTCGCAGCTCGCAGCTCGCAGTTCCACACTAGATTTCGAGCACGACTAACACGAAGTCACCGATGTCCATCCTTGCTCGCCTGGAATCCACCGCTGCGCTCAAGTCGCTCTCGCGCGACGAGCTTCGAACACTCGCGTCCGAGATTCGCGAGCAGCTCATCGACACCTGCTCCCGCACTGGCGGTCATATCGGCGCGGGACTCGGCGTGGTCGAGCTCGCCGTGGCGCTCCACCATGTGTTCGATACGCCGTTCGATCAGCTCGTCTGGGATGTCGGACACCAGGGCTATCCCCACAAGCTTCTCACCGGACGTCGCGAGCGGATGGAGACGCTGCGCCAGGAAGGCGGAATCTCGGGCTTCCTCAAGCGAGCGGAGAGCGAATACGACACCTTTGGGGCGGGCCATGCCGCGACCGCGATTTCGGCAGCGTTGGGGATGGCTACGGCCCGGGACATTCGCGGTGAAAGGTTCAAGGTCGTCGCCGTCGTGGGTGACGGCGCGCTCACCTGTGGACTGTCGTACGAAGGGCTCAACAATGCGGGGGCATCCGATCGCGACATTCTCGTCGTGCTCAACGACAACGAAATGTCGATCGCCCCGAACGTCGGAGCCATCTCGCGATACCTCGGTTCCGTGCAGCGAAACCCGATTTACAACCGAGTGCGCAGCGCGATCGGCAATATCGTCGACGATCTGCCCGGACCACTCTCGGCGGTCGGCTCGCTGGTGCGGAAGTGGGAAGAGTCGGTCAAGACGTTCCTGACGCCCGGTGTGCTGTTCGAAGAGCTGGGCTTTCGCTACTTCGGTCCGATCGACGGCCATGACATCGATGCCCTTGTCGATACGCTGGCGGCGGTGCGTGACCTCGAGACACCGCGACTCGTGCACGTCATCACACAGAAGGGGAAGGGATTTCCGGCGGGAGCTCACGATGAGAAATGGCATGCGCTCCCCCCCGGGCATGACCCGGCCACGGGCAAACAGCTCAAGCAGTCATCGGCGAACGCACCGTACACCACCGTGTTCGGCAAGGGTCTGACCGAGCTCGCGACGGAACACCGCGACGTGGTAGCGATCACGGCCGCCATGCCGACCGGCACGGGCACGAGCGTCTTCGCGCGCACGCATCCCGAACGATTCTTCGACGTCGGTATCGCCGAGGGACACGCCGTGACGTTCGCCGCCGGTCTCGCGACGCGTGGGGTCAAACCCGTCGTCGCGATTTACTCGACGTTCCTCCAGCGCGCCTACGACAACATCATCCACGACGTCGCGATTCAAAGTCTTCCGGTCGTCTTCTGCATGGACCGCGCGGGCCTCGTGGGCGAGGACGGGCCGACGCACATGGGGCTGTACGACATCGCCTACATGCTTGCGGTGCCCGGCATGACGGTCACCGCTCCGATGAACGGACGCGAGATGCTCGGCCTGTTGCGCACCGCGGTCGCCCACGATGGCCCGTTCTCGCTGCGCTACCCGCGCGACGCCACGCCCGACACCGTTCCCACAATCGGCGAAATCGACCCGGTCCCGTACGGGACGTGGGAGGTCGTGCGAAAAGGAACCGACCTCGCCATTCTCGCGACCGGCACGATGGTCTTGCCATGCATCGAGGCGGCCAATTCTCTCGCGCCTTCGGGCATCGATGTGACGGTCGTGAACTGTCGCTTCCTCAAGCCCTACGATTCGCTCACGCTCGCTGGGATCATCGCCGACCACAAGCAGGTGCTGGTGGTCGAGGAGGGAACCGTCGTCAACGGGTTCGGCGCTCTCATGGCGCGCGTCATCCAGCAGCTCGATCACAGCGTCCGCGTCGGCACGCACGGTGTTCCCGATTGTTTCATCGAGCAAGCGCCCCGCAAATCGCAGCTGGCCGCCGTGGGCCTCGACGCCGCGGGCATTGCACGGCGCGTTCGGACGGAGCTCGAGAGCGAGGCGCTCGCCGGGTGACGCGACTTGGCGTCGTCGGCAACCGGCGCTACGAGGGCCTTCCCGAGATCCTGCGTCGCATCGCGCGTCGCGGCCCCAAGCTCGGCCTAACGATTGCGTTCGAGCGCGGGCTGGCCGAGATCGCCGGAGAAGGGGAGCTCATCGAGGACGGGAGCACGGTCGATGGGTTGATCACCCTGGGGGGCGACGGAACGATGCTTCGCGGCGCCCGCCTCCTCGGCGGACGCGAGGTCCCCATTCTTGGCGTGAACCTCGGACGGCTGGGCTTTCTGACGTCGTGCGGACGTGACCAGCTCGACGACGCGCTGGACCGGTTCGCGCACGGCGACTACCGCGCCGAGATTCGCATGCAGCTGGAAGCTCACTCGCAGACCATCCGGGGCGAGGAGCGGCGCAGCTGGCTCGCGCTCAACGAT